>NZ_JANBVH010000001.1 GCF_024273235.1 Sphingomonas faeni
CACTTGCGGACGTTGGCAGCAGCAGTATCGGCACTGCGACGGGATCTTGCCGAGGTCCTGATCCTGCGGCAATAGGCGGGCCGATCGGCGGCCCCTGTTCGGGTTGCAGCGACGATCAGGGGCGGTGCCGTATCGCCTGCAGCGTCGACGATCCGTGAGTATGATCCGTGCAACGACGACTTTTATCGGCCTCGTTCGGCGCAATCTTCGCGATCCTCCCCGTAGAAGGCGCGCAGGCGCAGACGGTGCAGGAATTGCAGGCGCAGATCGATGAACTGAAGGCGACGATCGCCGAGATGAAAGCCGCGCAAAAGGGTAAGGCGTCGCCCGGCCCCGCGCCGACGACGCCCGCGAGTGTGGCCGTCGCAGCGGCGCCAACGACCGCGCCGACCGCGACGACCGCGCCGGCCGCGCCGCGTGCGGAACAACCGACGGTCGCGATCGCTGCCGTCGAGAAACCCGCCAAACAGCAATGGTACGACCGCATCGCCATTCGCGGCTATACGCAATTGCGCTTCAACGAGATCATCAGCGGCGACCGCCGCGCGCCGGACGGAATCTCGCGGTTGCGCTCGGTCGGGGACGGCGGGATCGGCGACGATACCAACTTCACCTTCCGCCGAATTCGCCTGATCCTGCAGGGCGATCTGAGCGACCGCGTCTCCTTCTACTTCCAGCCTGACTTCGCAAACAGCGTCGCCAATCAGTCGGGCGGTGAACGCCGCGAAGGGTTTGTCCAGCTCCGCGACGCGTACGTCGATACCTTCCTCGACCGCGACAAGCGGTTCCGGCTGCGCTTCGGTCAGTCGAAGGTGCCGTTCGGGTGGGAGAACATGCAATCCTCGTCCAACCGCCTGACGCTCGATCGCAGCGACGGCATCAATAGTGCGGTGCCGGGGGAGCGCGATATCGGCGTGATCGCCTATTACACCCCACGCCAGGTCGAACGCATCTGGCAGAGGCTGGAGGAGGACGGGCAGAAGCTGTTCGGCAATTACGGCGCGTTCGGCGTTGGCGTCTTCAACGGGCAAGGGATCAACCGGACCGAAACCAACGACGGCGTGATGACGGTCGCGATGGCGACCTGGCCGTTCGCGCTCGACGGGCTGGGCGGGGCGTTCGACGGGCAGGTGCTCGAACTGGGCGGTGCCCTGTTGCGCAATGGCGTACAGCCTGAAATCCGCAGCGGCGGGACGAGCGACACCGTCTACCGCGAGGAACGCGGCGGGATCCATGCGGTGCTCTACCCGCAACCGTTGGGCTTCCAGGCGGAATGGAACTGGGGGCGTGGTCCCGAATTCGACGTGTCCCGCCAGGCGATCCGCTCTCTTCCGCTGAACGGCGGCTACGTCCAGACGATGGCACGCGTGCGGCGCTCGCCGGTCGGGCCGTTCATGCCCTATGCGCGCTGGCAATATTACCGCGGCGGCTGGAAGGCACTGACCAACGCGCCCCGGCTCGAGACCGACGAGATCGAATTGGGGATTGAGTTCCAGCCGAACCCCGAGCTCGAGCTGACGCTTGCCTATGCCCATATGCAGCGGCGCGAAGGCGACGAACGGCTGGCGGGGCGCGCCGAAGGCGACGTGATCCGTACGCAATTGCAGTGGAATTACTGAGCCGGGGAGGCGCCGTGCGCCGCACCTGGAGCGCGGTGCCTTACCTTCCGTTCACTTGACCGCGCATAACGGCATTCGACACGGTCTATCGCAGGCTGCGGCTCGCTTGAGCCAAGGTTAGGCGGCGTGGCGCCATTGAGTTTGAACATCTGTTTCTCGCTTGCTGCTTGAAAGCGGGCCGGCCGCTATCCTTCCCATTCCGCTCACCGCCTTATTCCTCGTGCGAGGTTCCCAGCGTGGCGGCACCCACGAGTAGCAGCGCGGCGAGCGCCACTGCGATCCACAGCGCCTTCAGATCCAGAATGGGGAACACTGCGGCGCCCGCGGTCGCTCCCGCGATCAACCCCAGCCACAGGAGGAGATAGGGCACCCAGGCAAAGCGGGGACCGCCGGCGAACGCGGTCGTGAGGTGCTGGCCGATCTTGACGAGCGTGCCGGTCATGTAGGTGACGCCCACGCTGACCTCGCCGTCGCGCTGGAACACCGCGTTCGCCGATCCCATCGCCACCGCCATCAGCAGCGGCGCCAGAACGAGGTCGCCACCGCGCGTCGCCGTCGCAGAGGCGATCGCCAGCGCGACCAGCACGAACGCCAGTACCGCCTGCTTCCGCCGTCGTCCCGCCAGTCGCCCGACGGTTTCGCCAGCCATGACCCCGCCGACGAACGCCGCGATCAGCGCACCCGCGAACAGGCTGCCCGGCACGACGCCGGTGATACCTGCCGCCAGCCGCGTCGAATTGCCGCTCATGAACGAAACGAACAGGCCGCCGAGCTTCAGAAACCCCAGCGCATCGACGAATCCCGCCAGCGCGGCGAGCCCGATTGCCAGCAGCCGCTGGCGTTTTTCATAACGGCGCATGGCCCTTCATAGGCTTGGCGCGCTGAAATGGGAGATGGCGTCTCGTCGGTGGGTCGGCGACGGGTTCCGACTGCATTGCGCGCCCTTTCGGACTTGGCGAACGCGGCTTATCCTGTGGCGATGCAGGATATCAGAAACATCGTCGTTCTTACCGGGGCCGGGATTTCGGCGGAGAGCGGGATCGCGACGTTTCGGGGGCCGGGTGGGCTTTGGGAGGGACATCGCGTCGAAGATGTTTGCACGCCCGAGGCGCTCGCGGCGGATCCGGAGTTGGTGCACCGGTTTTACGATCTGCGGCGGGCGGCTTTAGCGGGGGTGGAGCCCAATGCGGCGCACCGGGCGCTGGCGCGGCTGGATGCGGGTTGGGACGGCGAGTTGCTGATCGTGACGCAGAATGTCGATGACCTGCATGAGCGCGCGGGGGCGCCAATCGGTGGGGGGCGGATGCTCCATATGCATGGGGAGTTGCTGTCGGCGCTGTGTGCTGTGTGTGGGGCGCGGGAGGCTACGACGGGGGCTTTGCCCGAGGGGTCGGTGTGTGGGGCTTGCGGTGCGGCGGCGTTGCGGCCCGACATCGTGTTCTTTGGGGAGATGCCATACCAGATGGAGCGGATCGAGGCGGCGTTGGCGAAGGCCGACCTGTTCGTTTCGGTGGGGACTTCGGGGGCGGTGTATCCGGCGGCGGGGTTCGTGCAGACTGCGGCGTATCACGGCGCGCGGACGCTGGAGTTGAACCTGGAGCCGTCGATGGGGAGCGTGTTTTTTGGGGAAACGCGGATCGGGGCGGCGGGGGTGCTGGTGCCGGATTGGGTAGAGGAGGTGCTTTCCTAGTTACCGCTGAGATTCCCTCTCAATCCACCCCGGCGGAGGCCGGGGCCCAATTGGGAAACGGTTCTAACGGCGGACTGCGCTCAGTCACTCCAACCTTTCCAATTGGGCCCCGGCCTTCGCCGGGGTGGTGTTGAGTGGGGGTGTGGTTGCGGCTTACTGCGGATAGCAAGCTTGTTCTCCCGCGAAGGCGGGAGCCCAGGCTGGGCCCCCGCCTTCGCGGGGGAACAAGTTGTTAAGGGTAGCGGGCTGGTGGGTCAGTCGACCCAGTCGAGGCCCATGTCGCGGTAGACTTCGCGGTCTTCGTCCCAGCCGGGTTTTACCTTGACGTGCAGATATAGGTGGACGGGCTTGCCGGTGATCGAGGCGAGTTCGATGCGGGAGCGGGCGCCGATTTCCTTGATGCGGACGCCGCCCTTGCCGAGGACGATCGCGCGCTGGGTGGGGCGCTCGACGAGGATCTGCTGGTGGATCTCCAACGACCCGTCCTGGCGTTCGATATACTGCTCGGTCTCGATCGTGCTGGCGTAGGGGAGTTCGGCGTGGAGCTGGAGATAGAGCTGTTCGCGCGTGACCTCCGACGCGAGCGCGCGTTCGGTCGAGTCGGAGACCTGGTCCTCGGGGTAGTGCCAGGGCCCCTCGGGCATCGCTTTCGCCAGCTCGGTCTTGAAGTGCGCGAGGCCGTCGCCGGTGCCGGCGCTGATGAAGAACGTCTCGGCGAACGGGAGCAGCGCGTTGAGTTTCTCGGCGTGGATCAGCAGCTTGGTCTTGTCGGCGAGGTCGACCTTGTTGAGGATCAGCCAGATCGGCTCGGTGCGGCCGACCAGCGATTCGACGATCGTGGTGACCTTGCCGCCGATCCCGCCCTTGGCATCGACCACCAGCGCGATGATGTCGGAACCCTCCGCGCCGCCCCAGGCGGCGGCAACCATCGCGCGGTCGAAGCGGCGCTTGGGCTCGAAAATGCCGGGGGTGTCGACGAGCAGGATCTGCGTGTCGCCCTCGATCGCGACGCCCATCAGCTTGGCGCGCGTGGTCTGCGCCTTGGGGCTGACGATCGCGACCTTCTGGCCGACGAGCGCGTTGACGAGCGTCGACTTGCCCGCGTTGGGCGCGCCGACGATGGCGACTAGGCCGCAATGCTTGGGGGCGGGCTTGGTGTCGGGCTGGGTATTCGTGTCAGTCATAGGCTCTTTTCGAACTGGTGTTGCTTGCGGCTGTACAGGGAAAACGGCTGTTCGTCATCGCGTCGTGCGAAGGCAGATTGGTTCACGCGAAGGCGCAAAGGCGCGAAGATGGTGTGGATGGGGCTCGCACACGCTTCAATTATACGCCGCCGAATATCTCGGAGCCGTTTGGGGCGAGACCTGATTAGCTGAGCGCATCACCTTCGCGCCTTTGCGCCTTCGCGTGAACGAAATTCTTCCTAGCCGAGCTTCTCCAGCAACGCCTTGGCGGCTGCGGTTTCGGCTTCTTGTTTGCTGGAGCCGGTGGCGGTCGCTTCGGCGAGTTTGCCGATCGAGACCAGCATCGTGAATTTAGGCGCGTGGCCGGGGCCAGTGCGTTCTACGATGGTGTATTCGGGGGGCTTGCGGTTGTGCGCGGCGGCCCATTCCTGGAGCGCGGACTTGGGGTGTTGCGGGGCTTTGGCGCCGGCCTGCACCCTGTCCCCCCAGGCGCCGCGGACGAACTTGCGGGCGGCGTCGAGGCCGGCTTCCTGGTACCAGGCGCCGATCAGCGCCTCCATCACGTCGCCGAGCACGTTGTCGCTGTCGCTGGCGCCGTCGTCGCGGGCCTGCTTGCCGAGCTTCAGGTGCGCGCGGACGCCGAGTTCTCGGGCGACGTCGGCGCAGACGGGGCCGGTGACCAGCGCGTTGAGGCGCTTCGAGAGCGAGCCCTCCGGGTCGGTCGCGAAGAGTTCGTAGAGCCATTCGGCGATGATGAGGCCGAGGACGCGGTCGCCGAGGAATTCGAGGCGCTCATAGTTCGCCGCGGCTTGGCTGCCGTGGGTCAGCGCGCGCTCATAGGGGGCGAGATCGGTGGGGACGCGGCCGAAGAGCGTCTTCAGCCAGCCGGCGAGGTCGCTCAAAAGCCTTCCCCGATGCGGCTCCAGCGCGCGGCACTGACCCAGGTCCAGGGCTTGAGCCATTCGGCGTCGCCGTCGGTCGAGAAGAAGTTGACGACTGCCTTGCCCTCAACGTTTTCGAGCGGGACGTAGCCCATGCCGTTCGGTGCGGGGAACCGGCTGTCGCCGCTGTCGTCGCGGTTGTCGCCCATCACGAAGATGTGGCCGGCGGGGATGGTGTAGAGCCCGGTGTCGTCGCGGTCGGGGAGTTGAGCCTGATCGAGCACTTCGTAGCTGCGGCCGTTGGGCAGCGTTTCGCGGAAGCGGGGGTAGCGGCAGATCTGGACGTTGGCGACGACATCGACGAACGGCGCGCCGCATTTCTCGGCGTTGAAATTGGCGGTCAGCGGGATCGTGAAGTCGGCGATGCGCTGCTTCGGGATCGCCTTGCCATTGAGGTAGACGGTTCCCTGGCGCATCTGGATCGTCTCCCCGGGCAGGCCGATGACGCGCTTGATGACGTCGTGGTCGAGCACTTCGGGCGCGCGGAAGACGACGACGTCGCCGCGGGTCGGCGTGCTGCCGAAGATGCGGCCGGGGATCAGCGGGATGCCGCCGGGGAGCGACCAGCGTGAGTACCCGTAGTTCCACTTCGAGACGAAGAGATAGTCGCCGATCAGGAGGCGGGGCAGCATCGATTCGGACGGGATGCTGAACGGCGCGAAGATGAAGCTGCGCAGGATCAGCACGACCAGCGCGAGCTTCAGCAGGAAGCGGAAGGTCTCGCTCGTTTCGGAACGAGGCGCCTTGGACCGCGCGGGTGTCTTCACGTCATTTGCCATGCTCGCGGGTTTGCTCAACCTGCGCGCGTCGTCAAGCGTATGCGGGATACCTGTCACCGAAAGAGCGTTGTCGCGGTCTCGCGCTTGCAGCATGACCGGCGCGCACGTCTATTCGGAGAAGAAGCATGACCGCCGACTGGTCCAGACTCGAAGCCCTGCCCGCCACCAAGCTGACCGACCTGTTCGCACAGGATTCGGAGCGCCTCTCGAAGCTGAGCCTCGACGTCGCGGGCATTCATTTCGACTGGTCGAAGACGCATCTGACGACCGACATGATCGCGGCGTTTGAGGAGATGGCGAAGGCGCAGGATCTGGCGGGCAAGCGCCAGGCGATGTTCTCGGGCGAGATCGTCAACGTCACCGAGGGCCGCGCGGTCGAGCACACCGCCGAGCGCGGCGAGGGCAAGCCCGAGAGCGTCGCGATCGCGCAGGCGAGCCACGCGCGGATGCGGACGCTGATCGATGCGATCGAGGCGGATGCGCTGGGGCCGGTGCGCCATATCCTGCATGTCGGGATCGGCGGGTCGGCGCTGGGGCCGCAATTGCTGGTCGATTCGCTCGGGCGCGACGACAAGCGGTATGACGTCGGGATCGTCGCCAATGTCGACGGCGTGGCGCTGGAGGACGTGTTCGCCAAGTTCGATCCGGCGGCGACGTTGCTGGTGGTCGCGTCGAAGACCTTCACCACGACCGAGACGCTGATGAACGCCGAGGCGGTGCTGCAGTGGATGACCGAGCATAATGTCGAGGATCCTTACGGCCGGGTGATCGCGCTGACCGCGGCGCCCGAAAAGGCGATGGAATGGGGCGTCGACGAGACGCGCATCCTGCCGTTCTCCGAAAGCGTCGGCGGGCGCTATTCGCTGTGGTCGACGATCGGGTTTCCGGCGGCGATCGGGCTCGGTTGGGACCGGTTCGAGGAATTGCTGGAGGGCGCGGCCGAGATGGACCGGCATTTCCGCCTCGCCGCGCTGCACGAGAACGCGCCGGCGCTCGCGGCGTTCGCCGACCTGTATTACACGCAGATCCGCCATGCCGAGACGCGCGCGACCTTCGCGTATGACGAGCGACTGCGGTTGTTGCCGAGCTATCTCCAGCAGTTGGAGATGGAGTCGAACGGCAAGTCGGTGACCGCGGAAGGCGAGCCGCTCGGGCGGCCGTCGGCGGCGATCACTTGGGGTGGTGTCGGTACGGAAGCGCAGCATGCGGTGTTCCAGCTGCTCCACCAGGGCACGCATCTGGTGCCGGTCGAGTTCGTCGCGTCGATCGAACCGGGCGACACGTTGCCCGAGGAGCATCACAAGGCGCTGTTGCTCAATGCGTTCGCGCAGGGTGCGGCGTTGATGGCGGGCAAGCAGGTCGAGGATCCGGCGCGGAGCTATTCGGGTGACCGGCCGTCATCGACGCTGCTGCTCGACGACCTGGATGCGCGGACGCTGGGCGCGCTGATCGCGTTTTACGAGCACCGGGTGTTCGTGAACGGCGTTTTGCTGGGGATCAACTCGTTCGACCAGTTCGGGGTCGAGCTGGGGAAGGAAATGGCGAAGGCCGCGGAGAAGGGCGGGCAGACGTTCGATCCTTCGACGGACGATCTGATCACGCGCGCGTTTGGGTGATTTTTGGGTGGGGGCTTGCTGAGTGCGCTCCACCCCACTCCGCCACCCCGGCGAAGGCCGGGGTGGTAGTGAGGGAGCGGGCGTTTGGTTAACGTGACGCTATCTTCTGTTCCCTCGCGAACGCGGGGGCCCAGGATACCACGCGTGGCGCCCGTGACCCTGGGCTCCCGCTTGCGCGGGAGAACAAATAGCTCGCGGGAGAACAACAGAAGGTTGCGCGTTACTCTTATATGCCCCTTGTTCTTGCCGTAGCGCTCGCCGCCTCCCCCAACCTCGCGCAGATGAAGTGGGAACGGCGGGTTTTGATAGTGGCAGCGCCGTCTTCGCAAGACGCGGCGCTTGCTGAGCAGCGCCGCATCCTCGCCAACTGGAAGGCAAACAGCGACGACCGCGACCTCACCGTTGTCGAAGTGATCGGCGACCGGGTCCAAGGCGCCGGTGACACCGCTGCAACGATCCGCCGCAAATATCGCCTCCCCGCCACGTTCACCGCGATCCTCATTGGCAAGGATGGCGGCGCGAAACTACGCAGCGCCAAGCCCTTCGCCGCCGCCGTTCTCGAGCAGACGATCGACGCTATGCCGATGCGCAGGGCGGGTCAGCGATAGACCAAAGCGATCAACGTGATCGCTGCGCCGGGGTTGTCCGCGCATCCCCCCTGCCCCAGATGGCATCCAAAGCCGCTCCCCAGCGGCGCGCGACGCATGAGGACTGCCTGTGACCGATACCCAATTCGACTATGACCTCTTCGTCATCGGCGCAGGCTCGGGCGGCACGCGAGCCTCGCGCGTCGCCGCCGCGCATGGCGCGCGCGTCGCGGTTGCCGAGGAATACAGGGTCGGCGGGACCTGCGTGATCCGCGGCTGCGTGCCGAAGAAGCTGCTGATCTACGGCGCGCATTTCGCCGAGGATCTGAAGGACGCCAAGCGCTTCGGCTGGCAGGTCCCCGACGACTGCGCGTTCGACTGGCGCGTGTTGCGCGACAATGTGATGGAAGAGGTCGACCGGATCAACGGCGCCTATACCACCACGCTCCAGAACAACCATGTCGAGATCATCCACCAGCGCGCAGTTGTGTCCGGCCCGAACGAAGTGACGCTCGCCGACGGTAGCGTGAAGAGCGCCGCGAAGATCCTGATCGCGGTCGGTGCGCATCCGTTGACCCCCGAGTTCCCGGGCGCAGAGCACGGCATAACCTCGAACGAGGTGTTTCACCTCGACGACGTGCCGAAGCGCGTGCTGATCGCCGGCGCGGGGTATATCGCCAACGAGTTCGCCGGGATTTTCCACCAGTTCGGGGCGCACGTCACGCTGGTCAACCGGACCGACGTGATCCTGCGCGGCTATGACGAATCGATTCGCGACCGCCTGCTCCAGATCTCGATGAGCAAGGGCATCGACTTCCGCTTCAATGCCGCGTTCGAGAGCATCGAGAAGGACGAAGACGGGTGTCTCACTGTCCGCATGAGCGGGCACGAACCGATCGTCGTCGACCTCGTGATGTTCGCCACGGGTCGCCTGCCCAACACCAAGGGCCTCGGGCTCGAAACCGCGGGCGTCGAGATGGACGCGACGGGCGCGGTGATCGTCGACGAGGACAACAAGTCGAGCTGCGACTCGATCTTCGCGGTCGGCGACGTCACCAACCGGATCCAGCTGACCCCGGTCGCGATCCGCGAGGGCCAGGCGTTCGCGGACACGTTCTTCGGCAACAAGCCGACGCGGGTCGATTACGCCAACGTCCCCGCCGCGGTATTCAGCCACCCGCCGATGGCCGGCGTCGGCATGACCGAGTCGCAGGCGAAGCAGGCGCTGGGATCGGTGAAGGTCTATACGTCCGACTTCCGGCCAATGAAGAACGTGCTGGCCGGCCGCAACGAGCGCTCGCTGTACAAGATGATCTGCGACGGCGAGACCGACCGCGTCGTCGGCATCCACATGATCGGGCCGGACTGCCCCGAAATCCTGCAATCGGCCGCGGTGGCGGTGAAGGCCGGGCTGACCAAGGCCGATTTCGACGCGACGGTCGCACTGCATCCGACGATGGCCGAAGAGCTTGTCCTGATGAAGTGAGGCCTTCGGGCTTTGCGTTGCGGGAACGACGCGGTAGATCGGGCACATACCCGATCCTCGAAAGGTTCCAGCATGCGTGAAGCCGCCATCGTCTCGACTGCCCGTACCGCCATCGGCAAAGCGTATCGCGGCGCTTTCAATGCGACCGAGGCACCGGTGCTTGCCGGGCACGTGATGAACGCGGTGGTCGAGCGTGCAGGGGTCGATCCCGCGCGGATCGACGAGGTGTTCTGGGGCGTCGGCAATCAATGGGGTACGCAAGGGGGGAACGCCGGGCGGATGGCGATCTTCGCCGGCGGGCTGCCGGAGTCGGTGCCGGCGTTCACGCTAGATCGGAAGTGTGGGTCGGGCCTGACCGCGGTGGCGCTCGCCGCGCGGGCGATCATCTGCGACGAGGCCGATGTCGCGCTGGCGGGCGGGATGGAGTCGATCAGCTACACCGTGACCAAGGACGCGCCGCGCTACGTCAATGCGAGCGTCGTGGCGAAGGAGCCGGCGGCGTATATCCCGATGATCGAGACCGCGGAAATCGTCGCGGAGAAATACGGGATCAGCCGCGAGGCGCAGGATGCCTACGCGGCGATGAGCCAGCAGCGTGCTGCCGCTGGGCTTGCGAATGGGGCGTTCGCCGAGGAAATCGTGCCGATCACGGTGGAGAAGGCGCTGTTCGACAAGCAGGGCGCGCATGCCGGGATCGAGAGCGTCACCTTGTCGCAGGACGAGGGCATTCGCGCGGGCACGACGCTGGAGGGGCTGCGCGGGTTGAAAACGGTGTGGCCGGGTGGTGAGTTCTCCGGGCCGGGGGCGAACGTTACCGCCGGCAATGCGAGCCAGTTGTCGGACGGGGCTTCGGCGCAGTTGCTGATGGATCGCAGGACTGCGGAGGCCGAGGGGAAGGACATTCTCGG
Source organism: Sphingomonas faeni (assembly GCF_024273235.1). Taxonomy (GTDB): domain Bacteria; phylum Pseudomonadota; class Alphaproteobacteria; order Sphingomonadales; family Sphingomonadaceae; genus Sphingomonas; species Sphingomonas faeni_A. The sequence continues at coordinate 10,811 of NZ_JANBVH010000001.1, forward strand.
CATCTATCGCGGGTTCCAGGCGGCGGGGTGCAGCCCGGCGGAGATGGGGATCGGGCCGGTGTTCGCGATCCCGAAGCTGCTGGAGCGCGCGGGTCTGTCGGTGGCCGACATCGGGCTGTGGGAGTTGAACGAGGCGTTCGCGTCGCAATGCCTGTATTGCCGCGATTTTCTGGGGATCGATCCGGAGAAGTATAACGTCAATGGCGGCGCGATCGCGGTCGGTCATCCGTTCGGGATGACGGGGTCGCGGCTCGTCGGACATGCGCTGATCGAGGGGCGCAAGCGCGGCGTGCGCTATGTGGTGGTGTCGATGTGCACCGCTGGCGGGATGGGCGCGGCGGGGTTGTTCGAGATCGTTTGAGGTTCTGCGCCCCTCCCTGGAAAGGAGGGGTTGGGGTGGGTCGGCTTCCGTATCGTCGAACCGTCGCGACCAAGGCTGGCCGACCCACCCCCGGCCCCTCCCTTTCAGGGAGGGGGGAAGAAGCGTTTTCGGGCTTAGTCGGCGAAGAGCAGGACCGGGGTTTCGAGGTACTTCTTCAGGCCCTGGACGAAGCTTGCCGCATCCCAGCCGTCGACGACGCGGTGGTCGCAGCTGATCGACAGGTTCATCAGTTTCGCGCGCACCACTTCGTCACCCTTGAAGATGGGGCGTTCGACGATTTTGTTGGGGCCGATGATCGCGACTTCGGGGCGGTTGATGACCGGCGTGGTGGCGATGCCGCCGAGCGGGCCTAGCGAGGTTACGGTGATCGTGCCGCCGCCCATCTCGCTGGGGGCGAGCTTGCCGGCGCGGGCGGCTTCGGCGAGGCGCGTGATCTCGGTCGCGAGCTGCCAGACGTTGCGGTCCTGTGCGTCGCGGATCACGGGGACGGTGAGCCCGGCGTCGGTCTGCGCGGCCATGCCGAGGTGGATGGCGCCGTGGCGCGTGACCACGCCGGCTTCGTCGTCGTAGCGCGCGTTGAGCATCGGGAAGTCGGGGATCGTCTTGCAGATCGCGACGATCATCAGCGGGAGCATGGTGAGCTTGGGACGGCCGCCGCGGTTGGCGTTGAGGTCGGCGCGCATCGCCTCCAGCGCGGTGACGTCGATCTCGTCGACATAGGTGAAATGCGGGATCGCGCGCTTCGATGCGGCCATGTTCTCGGCGATGCGGCGGCGCATGCCGATGACCTTGATGGGCTGGTCTTCGCGGGCGCGGCTGGCGTGCGGGGGGTGATAGCCCTCGCCTGAGCCGTAGCGGAGATAGGCGTCGAGGTCGGCGTGGCGGACTCGGTCGGAGTCGGTCTTGACCAAGGCCAGGTCGATGCCGAGGTCGCGCGCGCGGGCTCGGACCGCCGGAGATGCAAGCGCGTGGGCCTTATGCTCGATGTCGGTCGCAGCGGCGTGCGCCTTCTGCTCCCTCTCCCCTGCGGGGAGAGCACGTCCTTGCTGCTCCCTCTCCCCATTGGGGAGAGGGCTGGGGTGAGGGGTTGGGGCAGTTGCCGGCGTTTCCGCCTGGGGCTGCCCCTCACCCCGACCCTCTCCCCGGCGGGGAGAGGGAGTTGCCTCGACCACCTCTTCGACGCCCGGGTTTTCGGCTTCGTATTGCTCGGCCGTCTCCGCCTGCGCCGACGTCAGCGGCGCGGCGACGACCTCGTCCGCAACCTCAACCGCATCCGTCTCGATCACCACCAGCGCGGCGCCGATCGAGACCTGGTCGCCGACCTCGCCCGCGAGTTCGACGACGACGCCGGTCACCGGCGATTCCATCTCGACGGTAGCCTTGTCGGTCATCATGTCGGCGATCGGCGAATCCTCCTCGACGCGGTCGCCGATGGCGACGTGCCACGCGACGATCTCGGCCTCGGAGATGCCTTCGCCGATGTCCGGCAGCTTGAAGGTGAAGCGGGCCATTATGCGTCCTTCATGATCTTTTTCAGGGCTTCGCCGATGCGGACCGGCCCCGGGAAATAGGCCCATTCGAGGCTATGCGGGTACGGCGTGTCGAACCCGGTCACGCGCTCGATCGGCGCCTCGAGATGGTAGAAACAGCGTTCCTGGACGATCGCCGACAGCTCCGCGCCGAAGCCGCTGGTGCGAGTCGCCTCGTGGACGATCATGCAACGCCCGGTCTTCTTCACCGATGCCTCGATCGTCTCGATGTCGAGCGGCACGAGCGTGCGCAGGTCGACGATCTCGGCGTCGATCCCGGCCTCGGCGACCACGGCGGTGCAGACATGAACCATCGTGCCGTAGGCGAGGATCGTCAGCGCCTCGCCCGCGCGGACGATCTTCGCCTTGCCGAGCTCGATCTTGTAATAGCCGGTCGGGACTTCGCCGGCCGGATGCTTCGACCAGTTCTGCGACGGGCGATCCCAATAGCCGTCGAACGGGCCGTTATAGATGCGCTTGGGCTCGAAGAAGAGCGTCGGGTCGTTGTCCTCGATCGCGGCGATCAGCAGGCCCTTTGCGTCATAGGGCGTCGACGGGATAACCGTCTTGATGCCGGACATATGGGTGAAGAGCCCTTCGGGCGACTGGCTGTGCGTTTGGCCGCCGAAGATGCCGCCGCCGAACGGCGAGCGGACCGTGATCGGTGAGGTGAACTCGCCGGCGGAGCGGTATCGGAGTCGCGCGGCTTCGGAGACGAGCTGGTCGAGCGCGGGGTAGATATAGTCGGCGAACTGGATCTCGGGGACGGGGCGCAGGCCGTACGCGCCCATCCCGACCGCGACGCCGATGATGCCGCATTCGGTGATCGGGGTGTCGAACACGCGGGTCTTGCCGTACTTGGCCTGGAGCCCGGCGGTCGCGCGGAAGACGCCGCCGAAATAGCCTACATCCTCGCCCATCACGATCACGTCGGGATCGCGCGCCATCATGATGTCCATGGCGGAATTGATCGCCTGGATCATGTTCATGCGAGTGGTGGGCTCGGTGCCCGCTTGGCTCGACGAGCCCGCAGCCGCAGCCGCTTCCTCGGTTGCGTCCGACCCACGTGCTTCTGTCACGTCGCTCATACAAACACCTTCGTCACCCCAGCGAAAGCTGGGGCCTCATGCCGCGAGGGCACGCTCGATAACCGGGATATCCCAGCTTTCGCTGGGATGACGGATGGGGGTGGGGCGACGAGAGGGAGCGATCCGGCGCTCACCACGCCAATGTGTGCGCTCATGCCTTGCGATCCCAGGGACGGCCGGATGCCGATTCCTCGTCGAGCATCTGCTGGCGTTGCTCCTTCAGATGCCAGGGCATCTCCTCGAACACGCCGTCGAACAGCGACTCGAGCGGCTGGTGGAGGCCGTGGCCGAGGATGCCGTTCTTCTCGGCTTCCTTCTGCGCGGCCTTGACCTGCTCGGCGAGTTCCTTGTCCTGCGCGGCGTGCCGTTCCTCGTCCCATTCGCCGATCTGGATGAGGTGGTCCTTGAGGCGCTTGATCGGGTCGCCGAGCGGCCAGGCGTTGGGCTCGCCTTCGCTGCGATACTGGCCGGGATCGTCGGAGGTCGAATGGCCTTCCGCGCGGTAGGTGAAGTGCTCGATCAGCGTCGGGCCCTGGTTGGTGCGTGCGCGCTCGGCGGCCCACTGCGTCGCGGCGTAGACCGCCAGCGCGTCGTTGCCGTCGACCCGGAGCCCGGCGATGCCGTAGCCGACCGCGCGCGCCGCGAACGTCGTCGCCTCAGCACCCGCGAACCCGGAGAAGCTCGAGATCGCCCACTGGTTGTTGACGATGTTGAAGATCACCGGAGCGCGGTAAACCGTCGCGAATGTCAGCGCCGAGTGGAAGTCGCCCTCCGCGGTCGAGCCTTCGCCGCACCACGTCGCGGCGATCCGCGTGTCGCCCTTGGCGGCGGACGCCATCGCCCAGCCTACTGCCTGCGGGTATTGCGTCGTGAGGTTGCCCGAGATCGAGAAGAACCCGGCTTCCTTGACCGAATACATGATCGGCAGCTGCTTGCCGCCGAGCCGGTCCGCCGTGTTCGAGTAGATCTGGTTCATCATGTCGACGAGGCTCCAGCCCCGCGCGATCAGCAGGCCCTGCTGGCGGTACGAGGGGAAGCACATGTCCTCGTAATCGAGCGCATAGGCCGCCGCGACCGCGACCGCCTCTTCGCCGAGCGCCTTCATGTAGAAGCTGGTCTTGCCCTGCCGCTGCGCGCGGAACATGCGTTCGTCGAATGCGCGGAGCAGCGCCATGCTGCGCAGCATGCGGCGCAGCACGTCGGGCGAGAGCTTGGGATCCCACGGGCCGACCGCGTTGCCGTCGTCGTCGAGCACGCGGACCAGCGTATAGGCGAGATCGGTGAAGCCGGACGCCTTGTCCGCGGTGTCGGGACGGCGTGCCTCGCCGGCGGGGGGCACGTCGACCTCCGCAAAGTCCACCGCGTCGCCGGGGCGGAACTTCGGCTCGGGGATATGCAGCGCCAATCTTGGTAGATTCTGGCCGGGCTGCAAATTGGCGCGCGGATGCTCGCTTGCCATCGTGATTCCATCTCCATGAGGCCGCTGTGACCGCGGAACACTCTTACCGAGGCTTGTTATTAAATTTCAACGGCGATTGCGAGGGGATTTTCGAGCGGGCCGGTTTTTCAGCCTAGGTCAGACACCTACATCAACTGCTCCGCTTCCTTGTTCTCCCGCGAAGGCGGGAGCCCAGTCTGGGTCCCCGCCTTCGCGGGGAAACAAGGAGGGGGCGTGACGCCTATTCTACGGTCTGTTCGATGACGCCGAAGATCGGATGGCGCTTGTCGTCCTCGGCCCAGATGCGGACGGTATCGCCCTTTTTCAGGAACGGCGTGACCGGCTTGCCGCCGGTGATCGTCTCGATCGTGCGGACTTCGGCGAGGCAGGAATAGCCGACGCCACCCTCGGCGATCGACTTGCCGGGGCCGCCATCGGGGCCGCGGTTCGATACGGTGCCCGAACCGACGATCGTGCCCGCGCCGAGTTTCCGCGTCTTGGCGGCATGCGCGACCAGCGTGCCGAAGTCGAACGTCATGTCCTCTCCGGCCTCGGCGCGACCGAGCGGCTGGCCGTTGAGATCGACCATGAGCTTGCGGTGCAGCTTGCCGCCCTGCCACCAGTCGCCGAGCGCATCGGGGGTCACGAACACGGGCGAAAAGGCACTCGCCGGCTTCGACTGGAAGAAGCCGAAGCCCTTGCCGAGTTCGCCGGGGATCAGGTTGCGCAAGGACACGTCGTTGGTCAGGCCGACCAGCAGGATCGCGGCCAGCGCCTCTTCGCGGGTCGCGCCCATCGGCACGTCGCCGGTAACGACCACCACCTCGGCTTCCATGTCGCACCCCCAAGCCTCGTCACCGAGCGGGATCGGGTCGCGCGGCCCCAGGAAGCCGTCCGAGCCCCCCTGATACATCAGCGGATCGTGCCAGAAGCTGTCGGACATCTCCGCCGCCCGTGCCTGACGGACCAGCGCCACATGATTCACATAGGCCGACCCGTCCGCCCATTGATACGCACGCGGCAACGGCGACTCGGCGTCATGCTCGTGGAAGCGCCGCATCGGGATCATCTCGTGTTCGAGATCGGTCGACAGATTCTTGAGATCGAGCGACAGCCGGTCCCAGTCGTCGAGCGCGGCCTGCAGCGTCGGCGCGATGTGGCTCGCATCGGCATACCAGGCGAGATCGTTCGACACGACGACGAGCTTGCCGTCTCGTCCGCGCGCTCGTCCCTTGATGGCATCGGGGCGCTTAAGGCTGGCCAGTTTCATGCGGCGGATCCTCTATTGTTTGCACGCATCCTACGCTCGCGACGCAGTTCAAGTCGAGCACGCAGCGCGCGCAGAAACTGATTTTGGTAAGAGCGGAGCGATTGTCGGCCTGTTATCGTCGGGCTTGCGTAACGGTTGAGGAAGTCGAGCATGCCCAGATACTTCTTCGACATCGACAACCACAAACACGTCAATGACGACGACGGCACCGATCTGGCGGACGACGAGGAAGCGCGCGTCCAGGCGGTCATCTTCGCGGGCGATTACCTTAGCGACCATCCGGCCATCGCACGCCACGGCGCACGCTTCCGCGTCACGGTGCGAAACGACCAGGGGAACGTGCTGCTCGCGGTTGCCGTAACGATCGACGAGCCGGGCGACGAACCGGCCGACGAACCCGGCGACACGCCCGCCGGCGCACCCGGATCGCCGCATCTCTGAGCCGATATGGCCAAGCATCGTCGATCGGCGAGCATGCCGGAACGTTCCCGTTGTAATATAACATGGGTTTTGTCAGTCCGCTCAATCCTGGGATAAGGTGCGTTCCGCGCCGACGCGCTATCCAAGAAGGGGTGACAGCGAGAAACGAGTGCTCCTGCACTGGATGCGGAGAGTGCACGTGGATATGTCCACCGTGACTGAACAAGTTATACGAAAGTTCGAGTCGCGGATGGCGATGAGTGCGGACGACCGCGCCCAGATCGCAGCGTTGCCATTCAAAATGCGGACGATCGACGCGTCCACCTATATGCTGCGCGAGGGCCAGCGCCCGACACGGTGCGCGTTCATCCTCGACGGGCTCGCCTATCGACAGAAGCTGACTCCTAACGGCGAGCGCGAGATCGTGTCGATCCTGATGCCCGGCGAGTTCGTCGACCTGCAGAACCTGTTCCTCGACGAATCCGATCACGACATCCAGGCACTGACCCGGCTGACGCTGGCCGAGGTGCCGATCCTGGCATTGCGCCAGTTCATCGAGGCGTGTCCCGCCGCGGGTCAGGCGTTGTGGATCGATGCGCTGGTCGAGGCATCGATCCACCGCGAGTGGCTGCTCAACGTCGGCCGACGCAACGCGCGCAGCCGGCTGGCGCATCTGCTCTGCGAATTCTCGGTGCGGTTCAAGAAATCGACGCTCGGGGATGCGATGGCGTACGAGCTGCCGATGACGCAGGAGCAGCTCGGCGATGCGCTCGGGCTGACCCCCGTGCACGTCAACCGCGTGCTCAAATCGCTCGAAAACGACGGGCTGATCGCGCGCAAGAAGCGGCAGGTGAGCGTGACCGACTGGCCTCGGCTGCGCGACGCCGCGGAATTCAACGAGCGCTATCTGCACCTCGGCCAGATCCGGAGCTGAGGTCGTAAAGGGTGCCGAAACGAGTCGAACTTGACTTTTCGACCATGATACGCCAGATGGCCGTCATCGAGGCGTAATGCAGCGTGATTGGACCTTTACGGTCTTAGCTCCGCCTCGGTCGTTTCCAACGGGCTTCCCTTTTCACGCGGGGTGTCAAAACACCACCGCCCCTCGCGCATCCCTGTGTGGATTCGCGAGCCCGGCACATTTGAGAGACTCTACATGTCATTTGCAAACCTCGGCCTGGCCGAGCCGCTCGTCCGCGCGCTCGAAGCCAAGGGCTATACCGAACCGACGCCGATCCAGGCGCAGTCGATCCCGATCCTGCTCGAGGGCGGCGATCTGCTCGGCATCGCGCAGACCGGCACCGGCAAGACCGCGGCGTTCGTGCTGCCGTCGATCCAGCGCCTGACCGAGAACCAGAAGCGCGTCCTGCCGACGCATTGCCGCATGCTGGTGCTCGCACCGACGCGCGAACTGGCCAGCCAGATCGCCGACAGCGCCCGCGCCTACGGCCAGTTCAGCAAGATGTCGGTGACGACCGTGTTCGGCGGCACCAGCATCAACAAGAACCGCCAGGACATGAGCCGCGGCGTCGACATCCTCGTCGCGACGCCGGGCCGCCTGATCGACCTGATCGAGCAGGGCTTCGTGAACCTGTCGATGATCGAGATCCTCGTGCTGGACGAAGCCGACCAGATGATGGATCTCGGCTTCATCCATGCGCTGAAGAAGATCGTCCGCATGCTGCCGAAGAAGCGCCAGACCTTGTTCTTCTCGGCGACGATGCCGGTCGCGATCCGCGAGTTGGCCAGCCAGTTCCTGCTCGACCCGAAGACGGTGTCGGTGAAGCCGGCCGCGACCACCGCCGAGCGCGTCGACCAGTATGTCACCTTCTGCAACCAGTCGGAGAAGCAGGCGCTGCTGACGATCACGCTGGCCGATCCGGCAATCGACCGCGCGCTCGTCTTCACGCGCACCAAGCATGGCGCCGACCGCGTCGTGAAGCTGCTCGCGGGCAACGGCATCGCGTCGAACGCGATCCACGGCAACAAGAGCCAGGGCCAGCGCGAGCGGGCACTCGGCGAGTTCAAGCAGGGCAAGGTCAAGGTCCTGATCGCGACCGACATTGCCGCGCGAGGGATCGACGTCTCGGGCGTTTCGCACGTCATCAACTTCGAGCTGCCCAACGTCGCCGAGCAGTATGTCCACCGCATCGGCCGTACCGCGCGTGCGGGTGCCAGCGGCATCGCCGTCGCGTTCTGCGCGGATGACGAGAAGGCGTACCTGCGCGACATCGAGCGGATCACCCGCCAGAAGGTCCAGGTGCGCGCATTGCCTGAGGATTTCGTCAACCTGTCCAACCAGATCAAGCAGACGCGTGTGAAGACGATGGGCGCCGATCCCGAGGTCCGGATCGACCGTCCGCGCGATCCGGCACGTCCGCGCGCGACGCATTCGCCGAGGGCGACCGGGTCGACCGGCCGCAACTATGCGGGTGCCAGTCGTGGTGGCCAGGGTGGCGGCCAAGGCGGCGGCGGTCGTCCGCAGGGTGGCGGTCGTCCCGGCGGTCAGGGCGGTGGTCGTCCGGCTGGCGGCGGCAATGGCGGCGGCGGCCGTGGTCCTGCGCGTGGCGCGGGTTCGGGCCCGGCACGCTAAAAGGAGCATTCGTTCGCCTCGCGGGTTTGGTATAGACCAGTCCCGCGAGGAGAATGCTCATGGACGTTTCCACGACCCCCGTTGCCGAACGCGTCGCGCGCGTGCTGGCGGGACAGCGGATCAGCTGCAACGCAGGTGGCGATGCCGAGTCGGCGTCGCGGCTGATCGACGATGCGTGGCCGGATTATCTGCCGGATGCGCTGGCGGTGCTGAAGACGTTGCGCGAGCCTGACAAGGCGATGGCCGCGGCGGGTGACCCTGCGGTCTGGGAGGCGATGATCCTGGCTGGGATCAAGGGCGCGAAGCCGGTGACGGTGGTTCTCTAAAAAGCTTGTTTCCCCGCGAAGGCGGGGACCCGGTCGGGGTTCCCGCCTTCGCGGGTGAACAAACTTGTCGTATGCACACTTGGCACGCACACTCCACCCCGGCGGAGGCCGGGGCCCAATTGGCAAAGCCGGCGTGACCGTGCGCGGCTTCACCATAAGCGTTCCCCAATTGGGCCCCGGCCTTCGCCGGGGTGGTGTTTTGGTTGGCGACGATGGCCGATCTCAGCCAATTGTCGTCAACCAATTCGCTTCGTCTGCACGCCCCGTGCGCAACGCATTGGCAGGCGCGCTCTTGTCTTCGTGGCCGATCGCCATGCCGCAGAAGAGCATGCGGTCTTCCGGTATGCCGAGAAACGATCCGATCGTTTCCGGATACATCGCCCAGCATTCCTGCGGGCAGGTGGCGAGGCCGGCATCCACCGCGAGCAGCATCAGGTTTTGCAGGTACATGCCGAGGTCCGACCATTGCGGTGGGCCCATTCGCCTGTCGACCGTGCAGAAATAGGCGGCGGGCGCACCGAAGAATTCGAAGTTTCGGGCGAACCATTTCTGCCGCGCGGGCTTGTCGTCGCGGGGGATGCCGAGGTGCGCGTACATCGCTTCGCCGACGGCGTAGCGGCGGTCGCGGTAGGGGGCGACTAACTCCTTGGGATAGATGTCGTAGGCTGGTGTTTCGGTAATGCCGGTGGCGATCTTTTCGGCCATGATGGTCTTGAGGCGGGTCATGGGTTCGCCTTGGACTATGGCGATGTGCCAGGGCTGGAGGTTGCCGCCGGTTGCGGCCCGGGATGCTTTTGTGGCCAGGTCGTGGAGGAGAGTTGCGTCGACGGGGGTGTCGAGGAAGCCTCGGACGGAGCGGCGAGCGGCGATGGCTTCGGTCACGTCCATGGCATTCTCCGTCACGTTTCGGTTTTCCTGCGAACGCAGGAACCCAGGTTCACGCACGGAGCGCCTGGGATCCTGGATTCCTGCATTCGCAGGAAAACGTTAGGCTTGGCCTTTACAGCACGAAGCGGCTGAGGTCGGTGTTGCGGGCGATTTCCTTTAGCTGGCTGTCGACGTACGCCCCGTCGATGACGAGGTTCGAGCCGCCGCGGTCCTCCGCGTTGTAGCTCACCTCCTCCAGCAGCTTTTCCATCACCGTCTGCAAGCGCCGCGCGCCGATATTCTCGATCTCCGAATTCACCTCGGCGGCGATGCGGGCGATCGCGGCGATGCCGTCTTCGGTGAATTCGATGCCGACGCCTTCGGTGGCGATCAGCGCCTTGTATTGCAGCGGCAGCGACGCCTTGGTGTCCGACAGGATCGCGACGAAATCGGCTTCGGTGAGCCCCTTCAGTTCGACGCGGATCGGCAGGCGGCCCTGCAACTCGGGGAGCAGGTCGCTCGGCTTGGCGACGTGGAACGCGCCCGACGCGATGAAGAGGATGTGGTCGGTCTTCATCGGGCCGTATTTGGTCGCCACCGTCGTGCCTTCGATCAAGGGTAGCAGGTCGCGCTGCACGCCTTCGCGGCTGATCGAACCGCCGCGGCCGTCCGAGACGGCGATCTTGTCGATCTCGTCCAGGAATACGATGCCGTTGGCTTCCGCGTCCGCCAAGGCGGCGCGGCTGACCTCGTCCTGGTCGAGGCGCTTGTCGGCCTCTTCCTCGACGAGCTTGTCCCACGCAGCGTGGACCGTCAGTTTCCGCCGCTTGAGCTGCTGGCCGCCGCCGAACGACTTCATCATCTCGCCAAGGTTGATCATCTGCGGTGCGCCGCCGGGGATGTCGAACGGCATGGCCGGGGCCTGCTCGATCTCGATCTCGACTTCGGCATTGTTGAGATGACCGTCGAGGAAGCGCTGCTTGAAGCTTTCGCGCGTCGCTTCGCTGGCGTTCTTGCCGGTGAGCGCGTCGAGCAAGCGCGACATTGCCGCCTCCTCCGCCTTGTCCTTGACGGCGACGCGGCGGCGTTCCTTCTCTAGGCGGATCGCTTCCTCGACGAGGTCGCGGGCGATCTGTTCGACATCGCGGCCGACATAGCCGACCTCGGTGAACTTGGTCGCCTCGACCTTCACGAACGGCGCGTCGGCGAGCTTGGCGAGGCGGCGGCTGATCTCGGTCTTGCCGCAGCCGGTCGGTCCGATCATCAGGATGTTCTTGGGCGTGACCTCGTCGCGGAGGTCTTCGCTGAGCTGCTGGCGGCGCCAGCGGTTGCGCATCGCGACGGCGACCGCGCGCTTGGCGGCGGCCTGACCGATGATGTGGGCGTCGAGCGCGGCGACGATTTGTTTAGGCGTCAAGGCGGCCTTGGGGGTGAGCTGGTCGTTCATGGGGCTACTCTGCTCCCCTCCCTGGAAGGGAGGGGTTGGGGGTGGGTCGGTATGGGGCGCGGACGGCGTTTCCTCTCGGGCCGACCCACCCCCGGCCCCTCCCTTCCAGGGAGGGGTGAAGGCAGATCAGGTCGTGCTGTCCATCGTTTCGACCGTGAGGCGGTCGTTGGTGTAGACGCAGAGTTCGGACGCGATGTGCATTGCCTTGCGGCACAACACCTCGGCGTCGGTCTCGTATTCGACCAGCGCTCGGGCGGCGGCGAGCGCGTAGTTGCCGCCGGAGCCGATCGCGGCGACGCCGTTCTCGGGTTCGAGCACGTCGCCATTGCCGGTGAGGATCAGCGTCACGTCCTTGTCGGCGACGATCATCATCGCCTCGAGGTTGCGGAGGAACTTGTCGGTGCGCCAGTCCTTGGCGAGTTCGACCGCGGCGCGCAGCAGCTGCCCCTGGTGCGCCTCGAGTTTCCGCTCGAGGCGTTCGAACAGGGTGAAGGCGTCGGCGGTCGCGCCGGCGAACCCGCCGATTACGCTGCCGTCACCGAGGCGGCGGACTTTCCGCGCGTTGGGTTTCATGACGGTCTGGCCCATCGAGACCTGGCCGTCGCCGATGACGACGACCTTGCCGCCGCGGCGGACCGAGAGGATGGTGGTGCCGTGCCAGGTCGGCATGGCGTGGGGGTCGTTGCTCATGGCAGCGATGTAGGGTTTGGTTTTGGGGGTGCAACGGGGTCCGACCATGTCCGCTTACGCTACCTCCTGCCGTTCGTCCCGAGTAGCGATCGAGCTTGTCGAGAGTGCGTATCGAGGGATTGAGGTTGCGCGCGTCACCTGTACCTCGATACGCGCCCTCGATACGCCCAAGCGGGCTACTCGGTCGCTACTCGGCACGAACGGTTAGGGGGTGGCGGTAATGCGCGCGCGGTTATGGGAGTGGCGGTAAGGGCCGTGGCGGTAAGGGTGCGCGTCACCGCCCCTTCCCCCATTCCCGCGCGACCGTGTAGCCGAGATAGCCGGTGCCGAAGAGCGCGTAGAGCGGTTCGGGGATTGCGTTTAGATATGCCGCCATCCCGGCCGCGATCGCCTGCGCCATTTGCGGGCGGACGGCGGCGATCAGGCCGGCGGGGATCGCGCCGAGCAGCAATGTGTACATCACGTAGAGGAACGTGGGGCGGGCTCGGGTGATCCAGGGGTCTGGCGCTGGATCAAGGGGTTGCGGGGTCATTGGCTGCCTCCGGCAAAAGTGAAGTACAGGAAGTGTAGACGCTGGGAGCGTTTCGCCGGGGCGTCAGGTGCGGTTCGCTAGCCAGCCGTAGAGGAAGGCTTCGTTGGCGGGGCGGGTCTCGGCGAGGGCGACGTAGCGTTCGCCTTGCAGCGCCTCGATCGCTTTCAGGAGCACGGTTTCGCCGCCGGGTTTGCGGCGGGCGAGGAAGGCGTCGAGGGCGGTTAAAGTTGCCGGGCCGATGCGGCCGTCGAGGGTCATGTCGGAATAGTCGGTGGCACCTCGGTTGAGCGCGTTGAGCGCGCGTTGGAGGAAGGTGGCGGCCACCGCGGGGCCCATGTTGACGCCGGTGTCGAAGAGTTCTTCGGCGATTCTGGGCGCTCGGGAGGCGATCTGGTCGAAGGCGGGGCGGGTCCAGTAGAGGCGGCGGTAGATGGTTTCCGCCTGCTCGCGGGGGAAAGTGCGCATGTCGCCGGTGTAGCCGTTGGCGCGGGCTACGCCTTGCGTGATGCCGTAGCGGGTGGGGCCGCCTCGGTCTGCCGGGTGGTTGGTGTAGCCGCCTTCGCGGTCGATGACGGCGTCGATCAGGGTGTCGATGGTCATGGCTGGCTCCCGGTTTTGTCGGCGGGGAGCGAACCATATTGGTTCGTTGTAGGACAGGGATTTTTGGTGTTTGCCTCCCTCCTTGCTCCCCTCCCTGGAAGGGAGGGGTTGGGGGTGGATTGGCCTGCTTGGGTCCTCTTGCGTTCGTATGCGGAAGCCGACCCACCCCCTGCCCCTCCCTTCCAGGGAGGGGGGAAGGCAAAGTGCTTTCCCGACCCTCTCCATCCTCTGAACCGCCCCGGCGGAGGCCGGGGTCCAGTTGGGGGCGGTGCTGGCTGGGGGCGGCGCTTCGTTAGGTCCGACGTTCCAATTGGGCCCCGGCCTTCGCCGGGGTGGTGGCGTATGGTGCCCCCCCCAAACCGACGCTACGTCCGCGCGGGGTTGGCGGATCGCCTCCCCTGCGGCTATGCGCTGCCTTGAACAGTCGCCGCGAGCTTTGCCCGCGCGCTCAACCCGGTCGCCGCCGCGGCCGACAGGTTAGGAAGACCATGGAAGACGATTTCCGCAAGGCCGCGCTCGATTATCACCGCTATCCCAAGCCCGGTAAGCTCTCGGTCGAGGCGACCAAGCGGATGGCGACGCAGCGCGATCTGGCGCTCGCTTACTCGCCGGGCGTGGCGGCTGCGTGCGAGGAAATCGCCGCCGATCCGGACAAGGCGCGCGATTACACCGCACGCGGCAACCTCGTCGCCGTGATCACCAACGGGACCGCGGTGCTCGGGCTCGGCGCGATCGGCGCGCTGGCGTCGAAGCCGGTGATGGAGGGCAAGGCGGTGCTCTTCAAGAAATTCGCCGGCATCGATTGCTTCGACATCGAGATCGACCAGCTCGATCCGCAGGCGTTCATCGAGGCGGTCCGCGTGCTCGAGCCGACCTTCGGCGGGATCAATCTCGAGGACATCAAGGCGCCTGAGTGCTTCGAGATCGAGACGAAGCTGCGCGAGGTCATGAACATCCCGGTGTTCCACGACGACCAGCACGGCACCGCGATCGTGTGCGCCGCCGCGGTGCGCAACGTGCTCGAACTGCGCGGCAAGCGGCTCGACCAGATGAAGCTGGTGACGTCGGGTGCAGGCGCGGCGGCGCTGGCGACGGTCGATTTGCTGGTGTCGATGGGGCTCAACCCCGAGAACGTGACGCTGACCGATATCGCCGGCGTCGCGCATGCCGATCGCGGCGACGTGATGCCGCCGAACATGGCGCGCTATGCACGCAAGACGAATGCGCGGACCTTGCCGGACGTGCTGGAGGGAGCGGACATCTTCCTCGGCCTGTCGGCGCCGCGCGTGCTGAAACAGGAGTGGCTGCATCTGCTGGCGCCCGATCCGCTGATCCTGGCGCTGGCGAATCCCGAGCCGGAGATTCAGCCGGCGCTGGTGCATGCGACGCGGCCCGACGCGATCATCGCCACTGGCCGCTCGGATTTTCCAAACCAGGTCAACAACGTGCTGTGCTTCCCGTTCATTTTTCGCGGCGCGCTCGACGTCGGCGCGACCGAGATCAACGAGGCGATGAAGGTCGCGGCGGTCGATGCGATCGCGGCGCTCGCACGGGCCACTGCATCCGACGTGGTCGTTACCGCTTATGGCGGCGCGACGCCGGTGTTCGGGCCGACCTACATCATCCCCAAGCCATTCGATCCGCGGCTGATCCTGCATGTCGCGCCGGCGGTGGCCAAGGCAGCGATGGATTCGGGCGTGGCGACCCGGCCGATCGAGGATTTCGATGCGTATCTGCGCGATCTCGAAGTGTTCGTGTACCGTTCGGGCCAGCTGATGCGGCCGATCTTCGCGCGGGCCAAGCAGGCGGGGCGATCGATCGCGTATGGCGAGGGCGAGGACGACCGGACGCTGCGCGCGGTGCAGACGGTGATCGACGAGGGCATCGGGCGGCCGGTGCTGATCGGGCGGCGCGACGTGATCGGCCAGAAGATCGAGGCGAGCGGCCTGCGCATGACGATCGGCGGCGATGTCGAGGTGCTCGATCCGGGTACCGACCGCGAGGTGTTCGACCCGTTGCTCGCCGGCTATAATGCGCTGGTCGGCCGTCGCGGCACGCCGCCCGACAGCGCCGAGCGTGCACTGCGGACGCGGCCGAGCGTGGCGGCAGCGATGCTGCTGCGCGAGGGGCGCGTCGATGCGGCGCTGTGTGGCGGCATCGGCGACTGGTGGACGCAGATGACGTACATCATGCCGCTGATCCCGCGGATGCCGGGCGTCTCGCGACTGTACGCGATGTCGGCGGTGATCCTGCGGACCGGCAGTCTGTTCTTCTGCGATACGCACGTGACGGTTGATCCGACTGCCGAGCAGATCGCCGAGATGACGCTGCTGGCGGCCGAAGCGGTGCGCGCGTTCGCGATCGAGCCGAAGGCGGCGTTGCTGTCGCATTCGAGCTTCGGTGCGTCGCGGTCACCGTCGGCGCAGAAGATGCGCGCGGGACATGCGTTGCTGAAGGCGGCGGCGCCGGAGTTCGAGTTCGACGGCGAGATGCACGGCGATGCGGCGCTGTCGGAGGCGCTGCGGCGCCGGCTGGTGGCGGACAGCCCGCTGACGGGCTCGGCGAATTTGCTGGTGATGCCGAACATCGATGCGGCGAACATCGCGGTGTCGCTGCTGTCGGCGTCGACCGAGTCGCTGCCGCTGGGGCCGATGCTGCTGGGGCTTGCGAAACCGCTGCAGATGCTGGTGCCGAGCGTGACGGCGCGGGGGATCGTGAATCTGAGCGCGGTGGCGGTGGGCCATGCGGCGACGGTGAGCGAGACGGCGTAGGGACTTATACGGCTCCTTCCCTTCTTCTTTCGCCCCTCCCTGGAAGGGAGGGGTTGGGGGTGGGTCGGGTTCCGCATAGTCGAACGCTTGGGGCTCGAACCGGCCTACCCACCCCCAGCCCCTCCCTTTCAGGGAGGGGAGCGCGGTTGTGGACGCGGCGAGCGTGGCGCGCATCAACGGCTTGGCTGCCTTGAGCAGCGCCGCGTATTCTCATCAATGTAAGAAAATGGTCGGAGCGACAGGATTCGAACCTGCGACCCCCACACCCCCAGTGTGGTGCGCTACCAGGCTGCGCTACGCTCCGACCGAACGGGCCGCAAGGCGACCCGAGGGGGGCGCACTACGCGGGGTCCGCGCCGGATGCAAGTGCGAACACCGCGGCGATTTCAGCGGCGGGGTCAGCGGGGGAGCCAGATGCGCCCGGTCGCATGACGCCCACGTCTCATCCTGTGGCGATCTGTTGCGCGCGGTTCCAAGCGATGATAGCGGGCGGACCAATGCGGGCGCGATGCGCGACGTCCTGCCCGACCCATCCTTCAAGCCGGACTTGGCCCTCGGCCAGCGACGGCCAGCCAGATACGGAACTCGATGTTCATCTCACCAGCATATGCCCAGGCCGCAGACGGCGCCACAGCCGGGGGCGGGATCGCCTCGTTCCTGAGCCTCGCGCCGCTTTTCCTCGTGTTCGTCGTGTTCTATTTCCTGATGATCCGCCCGCAGCAAAAGCGCATGAAGGCGCTGCAGGCGTCGGTCGCCGCGGTGAGGAAGAACGACAGCGTCGTGACGTCGGGCGGGATCCTCGGCAAGGTGACCAAGGTCGAGGATAATATCGTCGAGGTCGAGATCGCGCCGAACGTTCGCGTGCGGGTCGTCAAGGCGACGCTGACCGACATCACCAGCCCGAACACGAAACCGGCCAACGACTGATGCTGGATTTTCCGCGCTGGAAGGTCGGGTCGATCATCGGGTTGCTGGTGGCATTGTGCCTGCTGGCGATCCCGAGTTTCCTCCCCGAGAGCACCACGAGCAAATGGGGCAACATTCCCCATCCGCACATCAATCTCGGGCTCGATCTCGCCGGCGGCAGCTACCTGCTGCTCGAGGCGGATACAGCCGACCTCGCCGCGACGCGGATCGAGGCGATGCGCGACAGCGTGGCGGGAACGATGCGCAACGGAAGCCCGCGGATCGAGATCGGCGACATTTCGACGCGCGGCGGCCAGCTGACCTTCCTGCTGCGTGACCCGTCGCAGGTCGACGCGGCGCGCGAGCGGCTGCTGGCGATCACCGGCGGTGGCGCCGGGATGAGCGGCCAGCGTGAGTGGGACATCAACGTCGTCGACACGAGCCGCTTCGTCCTCAAGCCGACCGAAGCCGGCCTGACACAGGCGATCGACACGGCGATGAACGATGCGACCGAAGTCGTCCGCCGCCGCATCGACGAACTCGGTACGAGGGAGCCGACGATCGTTCGCCAAGGCGCGACGCGGATCGTCGTCCAGGTGCCGGGGTTGAAGAACCCGCAGGCGCTGAAGGATCTGCTCGGCAAGACCGCCAAGCTCGAGTTCAAGCTGGTCGACGAGACCGCGAACCCGGCCGATCTGGTCAAGGGCATCGCGCCGGTCGGCAGCCAGGTCCTGCCCTACCCAGGCAATCCGCTGGGCGTGCCGTTCATCGCGGTCAAGCGCTCGGTGATCATCTCGGGCGACCAACTCGCCGATGCACGCCAGGAGTTCGAACCGCAGACCAACGCGCCGCAGGTGGCGATCACGTTCAACGCGGTCGGCGGGCGTCGCTTCGCCAAGGTCACGACGGACAATACGGGCAAGCCGTTCGCGATCATCCTCGACAACCAGGTGATCTCCGCACCGAACATCAATGAGCCGATCCTCGGCGGTCGCGCGTCGATCTCGGGCAACTTCACCGTCGAGTCGGCGAACGCGCTGGCGATCACGCTGCGATCAGGCAAGCTGCCGGTCGCGCTGAAGACGATCGCCGAGAGCACCGTCAGCCCCGATCTCGGCAAGGATTCGATCCGTGCCGGCGTGCTCGCGTCGATCGTCGCCGCGCTGCTCGTGATCGTATTCATGTTCGTCACCTATGGGCGGTTCGGCCTGTATGCGAACCTTGCGGTGGTCATCAACATCCTGGTCATCGTCGCCGTCATGGCGATGCTGAACGCGACGCTGACCTTGCCCGGTATCGCCGGGTTCGTGCTGACGATCGGGACCGCGGTGGATGCCAACGTGCTGATCAACGAGCGCATTCGCGAGGAGCGGCGACGCGGGCGTAGCGTCGTCCAGTCGGTCGAACTCGGCTACAAGGAAGCATCGCGCACGATCTTCGAGGCGAACGTGACCCACGCCATCACCGGCGTGATCATGCTGCTGCTCGGCTCGGGTCCGGTGAAGGGCTTCGCGGTCGTGCTGTTGATCGGGATCTGCACGTCGGTGTTCACCGCCGTCACGTTCACGCGGATGATGGTCGCCCTGTGGCTGCGGAAGAACCGCCCCACCACGATCAATATTTGAGGCGGGAGATAACCATGCGCCTGCTGAAACTCGTACCCGACAACACCAACCTCAAGTTCGTCTCGCTCCGTAAATGGGCGTTCGGGCTGACCCTGATCCTTTCGCTGCTCGCGGTCGGCCTCGTCGCATTCCGCGGCCTGAACATGGGCGTCGATTTCGTCGGTGGCGTGCTGATCGAACAGAACTTCGCGACGCCGCCGTCGATCGAGGCCGTCCGGACCGAGGTCGACCGGCTCGGCGTCGGCGAGGCGTCGATCCAGTCGTTCAGCGATCCCAAGACGCTGTCGATCCGGTTGCCCTTGCCCGAAAGCGGTGACGAAGGCGCCACCAACCGACTGGTGAAGAAGGTGTCGGACGACATCGTCACGAAATTCCCGGGCTCGACCTTCTCGAAATACGACACGATCTCGGGCAAGGTCTCCGACGAGCTGATCACCAAGGGGCTGCTTGCGGTGGGTCTCTCGATCCTGGGCATCGCGCTGTTCGCGGTGGTGCGGTTCGAATGGCAGTTCGGCGTGTCGACCATCGTCGCGATCGTCCATGATCTGCTGATGACGCTTGGCTTCTTCGCGCTCATGCGGGACTATTTCGAGGTCGACCTGAACATCGTCGCGGCGGTGCTGACGATCATCTCGTACTCGATCAACGACAAGATCGTGATCGACGACCGCATCCGTGAGAACATGCGCCGGTACCGCAAGATGGACATGCGCGAGATCATCGACCTGTCGGTGAACGAGACGCTGCCGCGCACGGTGATGACGTCCGTGACGATCCTGCTCGCGCTGTTCGCGATGCTGATCCTTGGTGGCCATGTGCTGCGCGGGTTCACCGCGGCGATGATCCTGGGTATCGTCGTCGGGACGTATTCGTCGATCTACGTGTCGTCGTCGCTGCTGATCACGCTGGGGCTGCGCGCCGATCCTGCACCGCGCAAGGGCGGCGTGCAGGACGGTGCCGAGCGGGTGGGTCCGAAGGTCGAGCGTTAAATGAGGATGGACCGCGAGAAGACCGATGGGCCGATGATCTCGGCGATCGGTCGGGCCGGGTTCAAGGTCGACGACGGCTATTATACCGCGTTGTCGATCAGTCCCGAGCGGGCGGATGGCTGGGAACCACCGGCGTTCGAGGCGCTCGGCGAGGCGGACGTGGCGGCGTTGCTGGCGCTCGATCCGCCGCCGGAGTTCCTGTTGCTGGGGACGGGTTCCGCGCTTCGCCAGCCGCCGCTTGCGTTCAAGCGCGCGGTCGAGGCTCGGGGGTTCGGGATCGAGGCGATGGACAGCCGCGCCGCGGCTCGGGCCTGGGCGGTTCTGCGCGGTGAAGGTCGCTGGATCGTGGCGGCGTTGTACCCGCTCGAGGGGTGAACTCCCTATCCTCCCCCGCAAGGGGGAGGTGGCACCGAAGGTGACGGAGGGGGAGGACACGGAACAGGCGTGCCTCTTACCTCCCCCTCCGTCAGGCAAGCGCCTGACACCTCCCCCTGGCGGGGGAGGATCGATTATTTATCGGTTATCGGCGACCAGCCTCGCGAGGTGCTCGTAGAGCGCGGCGGTGTTGGCTTCCCACGTGAAGGGGGCGGCGACGGCGCGCGTTGCTTGCTGGGTCGGCGGGTCTGCGAGCAGTGTGGCGATCGCGGCTGCGAACGCCAGGCCGTCGCGGATCGTGACCCTGCCGGCGTCGGGCGATGTCACCACCTCGTGCGCGCCGCCGGCATCGGTGATCACGATCGGCGTGCCGCAGGCGAGTGATTCGACCCAGGCGTTGGCGAGGCCTTCCGAATGGGAGGCGAGCGCGCTGACGTCTGCGGCGGCGATCAGCTCGGGCAGTTCGGCGTGCGGGACGGCGCCCAGCAGGCGGATGCGGTCGCCGACGCCGAGTCGCGCGATCAACGCCTCCAGGTCGGCGCGCGCGGGTCCGTGGCCGGCGATCAGGAGCGTGACTCCCGGCAATGCGGCGACCGCCTCGATGACGATGTCGTGGCCCTTGCGGGGCAGGAGTCCACCGATGGCGATGACCAACGGACCGCGGACGCCGAGCCTGGCCTTGGCCGCTATGCGGTCGGCTGCGGGGCGGAAGCGATCCTGGTCGACGCCGGTGTGATGCACCGTGATCCGCTCGGCCGGCATGCCGAGCGCTACCATGTCCTCCTTCATCGCCTTGCTGACCGCGAGCACGCCGGCGGCGCCCTGCCCTGCGTTGCGGACCTGCGCGGCGGTGGCGGGTGCCTCGCCCCAATGGTGGATGTCGGAGCCGCGCGCCTTGATCGAGACGGGGACGCCGTAGCGCTTGCCGAGCGCGATCGCGGCGGGGCCGTCGGGGAAGAAGAACGACGCGTCGATCACGTCGAAGGCAAAGTCCGCGCGGATCGCGTCGAGCAGGGGCACGAGCGCGCGTTCGAGGGCGGCGGCGTGGTAGCGGCCCCTGGTGAACGGGAGCGCGGTGAAACGCGGGCGGTGGACGTCGACGCCCTTCCAGGTTTCGCGCGTCGGCAGGGTGGCGAGGCTGGCATAGTGGCCGATGCGGCGGAGTGGGCCTGGGGGGAGGCCGACCGGTGCTATTGCCACCAGCGACACGTCGGGGTGCGCGGCGAGGCCGAGCGTCTGGCGTTCGACGAAGACGCCGAAATTGGGGCGGGTCGCGTCGGGGAACAGCGTGGAGAGGGTGAGAATGCGGAGCATGGTGGCGGGGGTATAGCGGGGCGCGGGTTAATTGGGCGTGAGTTTGGGGGCGTTCCCCCCTGGCTTTCCACCCCGGCGGAGGCCGGGGCCCAACTGGAAAGGTGGCAATAACAGCTTGCTGCCATCCTTTAGCGACGTCCCCAATGGGCCCCGGTCTTCGCCGGGGTGGTGGAGATGCTGGAGGGGTGGTGAGGTAGGGTCTGCGAGGGGACGTTACCCTCGAAAACCTTGTTTCCCCGCGAGGGCGGGGATCCAGACTGGGCTCCCGCCTTCGCGGGAGAACAAGGACGGGCGGCGTTTTGCTTTTGGCCGGCGGCTGCCGAAGGGGTCACCTCCCCGGCGGAGGCCGGGGTCCAGTCGGGGACCTGAATAACGGAACGCCGCGCGCCATTATGGCCACCTTTCCAACTGGGCCCCGGCCTCCGCCGGGGTGGTGCTCTCCCAGGAGCGGCGGAGCTTTCTTGCCCTGCCGCCGATCCTCAGTCAGATCCGCTTCGTGCCCGGGTATGCAAACAGCACGTCTGCGTCGGGGCTCGTCGAGACCGTCTCGCTGCCGGTCATCGTGGCGCATTCGCCGGCCTTGAATGCGACGCCGGCGACGTCGCCCGAGCCGGTGATCGGGATCACCCAGCCGGTCGTGCCCTCGGGCAGGTTGACGACGTGGTCGCCGCCCTTCCAGCGCTCCAGAACGAATTTCGGCCCCTCGACCATGATCGTGCGGCCGGTCTCGATCTCGATCGGCGGTGCAACGGGGACGTAGGGCGTGGGGTCCGCGACGTCGACACCGTCGTCGAGATGCAGTTCGCGGTCGCTGCCGTAGTCGTACAGGCGATAGGTGGTCTCGGAATTCTGCTGGACCTCGATCACGGTCAGGCCGCCGCCGATCGCGTGGATCGTGTCGGACGCGCAATACATGAAGTCGCCCGGCTTCACCGGCTTCCAGTCGAGCTTGTCCTCGATCGTGCCGTCAATCGCCGAGGCGCGCAGTTCGTCCTTGGACATCGGCTGCTTCGTGCCGACCGCGATCGTCGATGTGGGCTCGGCGGCGAGGATCGTCCAGCACTCGTCCTTGCCGCGCGGCAGGCCGCGCGCGTGCGCCTGGTTGTCGTCGGGATGGACCTGGACCGACAGCTTCTGCGACGTGAACAGGTATTTGATCAGCAGGTCGGGCGTGGTGTTGCCGGGCTCCTGGAACCAGACTTCGCCGATCGGCGGCGAGCCGGCGGCCGGGTCTTCGAAACCGGGCCAGAGCGTGTCGCGACCCCAAGGCTTCTCGACGCGGTGGGTGTGCAACAATGTGGCCGGCATGACATGATCCTCGACGTGAATGACGCAATGGGAATGGGGCGCCAACGCACGACTATTGCCGTGTGATCCGGCCGACGGAAAGGCCCAATGCGGGTATGGCGAAAGGGATTGTTCGCCAAGCCCCGCATACGCTAAGGACAACGCCAATGCGTATCCCCCAGTCTCGTGCCCTCGCGGTCACGCTCATCGCCGCGCTTGCGCTCCCCATGGCCGGTTGTGCGAGCGGTCGCGCGTCCAAGGGCGACCTGCCCTATGTCGCGCGTGACGTGGGCACGCTGTATTCGACCGCCAAGGCGCGGCTCGACCAGGGACGCTACAAGGAAGCAGCCCAGCTGTTCGACGAGGTCGAGCGCCAGCATCCCTATTCGATCTGGGCGCGCCGCGCGCAGATCATGTCGGCGTTCAGCTATTACCTCGCCAAGGATTACACCGCGTCGATCAGCTCGGCGCAGCGCTTCCTCGCGGTGCATCCGGGCAACCGCGATGCGCCCTATGCCTATTATCTGATCGCGCTCGGCTATTACGAGCAGATCACCGACGTGACGCGCGACCAGAAGATCACGCGCCAGGCGCTCGATTCGCTCGGCGAGCTGATGCGGCGCTATCCGAACACGCGCTATGCGTCGGATGCGCGGCTGAAGATCGATCTGGTCAACGACCATCTCGCGGGCAAGGAGATGGAGATCGGGCGGTTCTACGAGACGCGCGGCCAGTGGCTCGCCGCGAACGGTCGGTTCCGCACCGTTATCGACAAGTTCCAGCAGACGACGCACACGCCCGAGGCGCTGATGCGGCTGACCGAGACGTATCTGGCGCTCGGCGTGCCCGTCGAGGCCGAGAAGGCCGGTGCGGTGCTCGGGCGCAACTATCCCGGCACCGACTGGTATCAGCATGCGTACGACCTGCTGAAGAAGAACCAGGTGCCGGCCGTGCCGCCGCTGAAGCCTGGCGAGCAGGTGGTGCCGGTCGGAACCAAGGGTACGCCGTCGGTGATGGTCGAGCTGGACGAGCCGGGTTCGACCCCGACCGGCCCGGCCGAGCGCGCGCCGGCGCCGCGGTCGGCCGGGCAGCCGTCCAACACCGGAAGCTGACGCGCGTCGTCGGGCGATAAAGGCGCGGGTCGTCGGGTTGGAACATAGGGGGATCGCATTGCGCGCCCGTTCGTCTAAGGCGGACATACTATGCTGACCGAACTTTCCATTCGCGACGTGGTGCTGATCGAGGCGCTGGATCTGGGATTCGGCGAGGGACTCGGCGTGCTCACCGGCGAGACCGGCGCGGGGAAGTCGATCCTGCTCGATGCGCTGGGGCTGGCGCTCGGTGGTCGTGGCGACAGCGGGCTGGTGCGGCATGGGGCTGCGCAGGCGGTGGTGACCGCGACGTTCGATGCCCCTGCCCCCGAGTCGCCGCTCGCGCTGCTGTTCGACGAGAACGGGCTGGAGATCGAGCGCGGCGAGCCGCTGATCGTGCGGCGGATCGTCAAGGCGGACGGCGGCAGTCGCGGCTTCGTCAACGACCAGCCGGCGTCAGCGGGGCTGCTGCGTGAGATGGCGCCGCACCTGGTCGAGATCCACGGCCAGCATGACGAGCGCGGGCTGCTCAATGCGCGAGGGCATCGGGCGCTGCTGGATATTTTCGGGCGGACCGAGCCTGGGGCTACCGGGAAAGCGTATGCGGCGTTTCGCGCGGCCGAGGCTGAGTTGGCGGCGGCGCGCGCGGATATCGAGACGGCGGCGCGGGATCGCGAGTGGCTGGAGCATACCGTTGCCGAGCTGACCGCGCTGGCGCCGGTCGCGGGCGAGGAAGAGACGCTGGCGGATACGCGGCGCTCTATGCAGCGCGCGGAGAAGATCGCGGACGACCTGGCGGCGATCGACGACTTCCTTGAGGGGAAGGACGGCGGGATGGCGAAGTTGCGCCAGGCCGCGCGGGTGCTGGAGCGGATCGCGGAGGATCATGTCGCGCTGGGCAATGCGCTGGCGGCGGTCGATCGCGCGGTGATCGAGGCGTCGGTGGCGGAGGAAAGCCTGCGCGATGCGCGGGCGGACATGGCGTATGATCCGCGCGCGCTGGAGGATGACGAGGCGCGGTTGTTCGAGCTGCGGGCGATGGCGCGCAAGCACCGCGTGCAGCCGGATGACCTTGCCGCGCTGGCGGACGAGATGCGCGCGCGGCTGGAGCGGCTGGATGCGGGCGAAGGCGGGATTGCGGTGATCGAGGCTCGGGTCGCGGCGGCGCGGAAGGCGTTCGACGTTGCCTCGGATGCGCTGACGAAGCGGCGGCTGGCGGCGGCGAAACGTCTTGATGTGGCGGTGGCGGGCGAGTTGGCGCCGTTGAAGCTGGATGCGGCGCGGTTCCAGACCGTGGTCGCGCCGCTCGGTGAAGAGGGCTGGTCGGCGGCGGGCAAGGATCGCGTCGAGTTCGAGATCTCGACCAATCCGGGCGCGCCGTTTGCTGCGCTGACCAAGATCGCTAGCGGTGGCGAATTGTCGCGGTTCATCCTCGCGTTGAAGGTGGCGCTGGCGGAAGAGGGCGGCGCGTCGACGATGGTGTTCGACGAGATCGACCGCGGCGTCGGCGGCGCGGTGGCGAGTGCGATCGGCGAGCGACTCGCGCGGCTGGCGCAGAGCACGCAGCTGCTGGTGGTGACGCACAGCCCGCAGGTCGCGGCGCGCGGGGCGAAGCATCTGCTGATCGCGAAGAGCAGCGACGGGACGGTCACGCGGACTGGCGTGCGGGCGCTGTCGGAGGAGGAGCGGCGGGAAGAGATCGCACGGATGCTGTCGGGGGCGCAGATCACGGACGAGGCGCGGGCTCAGGCGGAGCGGTTGCTGGAGCGGGCTTGAAGTCGCTACGTTTCGACAACTTCTCCCCCCTCCCTGAAAGGGAGGGGGCGGGGGTGGGTCGGCTT
The DNA here is from genome assembly GCF_024273235.1 of Sphingomonas faeni. Lineage (GTDB taxonomy): Bacteria > Pseudomonadota > Alphaproteobacteria > Sphingomonadales > Sphingomonadaceae > Sphingomonas > Sphingomonas faeni_A. Next base: position 36,192 of record NZ_JANBVH010000001.1, read on the forward strand.
CCGCATATTCGGACGTCTGCGGCACAAGCCGACCTACCCACCCCAACCCCTCCCTTCCAGGGAGGGGAGCTGACATTTCCCGGGGCGGGGTCAGCTATGTTTCGACTCGCTCTCGTTCGGCTCCCCTCTCAATCAGGGCATCGCCTCTCGCGGGTGGCCTAGGTGGATCTTCAGCACCGGCACGACGATGTAATCGCCGCCGGCCTTCCGCAGGCCGTGGAGCGCTCGACTGCCGAAATCGCCGTCTTCGTGGATCGCGGCGCGGACGGGTGCCTGTTCGGTGTGGATCATGTCGTCGAGCCCGGCCGCGCTGGCGTCGGAGCGGGGCCATAGCGATTGCTGGACACGGTCGTCTGCCGAGGAATCGTCGTTCCAGTCGTAGCCGATCGCCGGGGCCGGTGCGGGGGAGATGCGCTGCGCCGTGGCGGGGACCGAGCAGAGCATCACGAACAGTGTAACTGCTGTTTTCATCGCACCCTCCCCATATCCACCCCGGCGAAGGCCGGGGCCCAGTTGGGGAACAGCAATTGGTGAACGCGGTGCTCCGTTACAACAGCCTTGCCAATTGGGCCCCGGCCTTCGCCGGGGTGGCGCGAGGTGCCGGGCCGGGATGGATGCTGCCGGGCGCGTTACAGCACCCCGCTGCCGCCGGTCGCCGCGAAGGCGCTGCCACTGGTGAAGCTCGTGCCCGTCTCCGCGAGCGTGACGAACAGCGACGCCAGCTCGGCCGGCTGGCCCGCGCGGCCGAGCGGGGTGTCCTGGCCGAACTCGCCCATCTTGCCCGGCAGCTGCCCGCCGGCGACCTGGAGCGGCGTCCAGACCGGGCCCGGCGCGACCATGTTGACGCGAATGCCCTTCTTGCCGAGCTGCTTCGCCAGCCCCTTGGTGAAGATCAGGATCGCGCCCTTGGTGGTCGCATAATCGAGCAGTTCCTCGCCCGGATCGACGGAGTTGACCGACCCCGTGTTGATGATCGACGCGCCCGGCTTCATCAGCGGGATCGCCGCCTTGCACAGGTGGAACATCGCATAGACGTTGGTCTTCATCGTCCGGTCGAACTGCTCGAAGCTGATCTCGGCGATCGTCGCCTTCGACTGCTGGTACGCGGCGTTGTTGACGAGGATGTCGAGCCCGCCGAGTTCACGCGCGGCGCGCGCGATCAGGTCGGTGCAGAACTTGGCGTCGGTCAGGTCGCCGGGGATCAGGACGACCTTGCGCCCCTCCGCGCGGAGCAGCTTGGCGACGTCCTGCGCGTCGGGTTCCTCGGTCGGGTAATAATTGATCGCGACGTCGGCGCCCTCGCGCGAGAACGCGATCACCGCCGCGCGGCCGATCCCTGAGTCGCCGCCGGTGACCAGCGCCTTGCGACCCTGGAGACGACCGGAACCGCGGTAGCTGGTCTCGCCGCAATCGGGGACGGGGCGCATGTCGCGCTGGAGGGCGGGCCATTTCTGGCGCTGTTCGGGGAAGGGCGTCGAGACGAAGCGCGTCTGCGGATCGGCGAGTTGCGCCTGCCCCGCCCCCTGCCCTTGCGCGAAGGCGGGGGCGGCGGCGGCGGCGAGGCCGGTGACGGCGGCGCCCTTGAAGAGGTCTCGGCGGCTGGTGTCTGTCATGATCATGGGTCCTGCGAAAAATGTCTTGCGATGTCAGCGCGCAAGTCGGGCGAATGTTCACGCCATGTTGATCCAGGTCTTGTCGAAAGGTGGCGCCCTCCCCTAACCCGGCGCGATGCCCGACCTTCCCGCAACCGAGACCGAAGCCGCCGCCGAGCTGGAGACGCTCGCCGCGCAGATCGCGTATCATAACGCCCGCTATCATACCGACGACGCGCCCGAGATCAGCGATGCCGAGTATGACGCGCTGGTGCGGCGGAATGCGGCGATCGAGGCGGCGTTTCCGGGGGCGGTGCGGAGCGATTCGCCGAGTCGGACGGTGGGTGCGGCGCCTGCGGGGCATCTGGCGAAGGTCGCGCATGCCAAGGCGATGATGAGCCTCGACAATGCGTTCGCGGACGAGGAGGTCGAGGAGTTCGTCGCGCGCGTGCGCCGTTTTTTGAAGCTGGCGGACGATGCGCCGGTGGCGCTGACCGCGGAGCCGAAGATCGACGGGCTGTCATGTTCGCTGCGGTATGAGGACGGGCGACTGGTCCAGGCGCTGACGCGGGGTGATGGGCAGGTCGGCGAGGATGTTACCGCCAATGTTCGCACCATTAGCGACATTCCCCAGACCTTGTTCCCCCGCGAAGGCGGGGGTCCAGACTGGGCCCCCGCCTTCGCGGGGGAACACGAGAGAGGGAGCATCCCGGCGATCTTCGAGGTTCGCGGCGAGGTGTATATGGCGAAGGACGACTTTGCCGCGCTCAACGCGCGCCTGCTCGCCGAAGCCGAAGAGACGGGCAAGGAGGCGCGGCAGTTCGCCAATCCGCGCAACGCCGCCGCCGGGTCGTTGCGCCAGAAGGATGCGAGCGTCACCGCGAGCCGGACGCTGCGGTTCCTTGCGCACGGTTGGGGCGAGGCGAGCGTGGTGTCGGGGGAAACGCAGACCGACGTGGTCGATACGTTGCGCGGTTGGGGCTTCCCGATCGCCGACGGATTCGCGCGGGTCGAGGGGACCGAAGCCGCGCTCGACGTGTATCGGCGGATCGAAGCCGCGCGCGCCGACCTGCCGTTCGACATCGACGGCGTGGTCTACAAGGTCGACCGGCTCGACTGGCAGGCGCGACTCGGTCAGGTCGCCAAGGCGCCGCGCTGGGCGATCGCGCACAAGTTTCCCGCCGAGCGCGCGCAGACCCTGCTCGAACGGATCGACATCCAGGTCGGGCGGACCGGCGCGATGACCCCCGTGGCGCGGCTGTCGCCCGTCACCGTCGGCGGCGTCGTCGTGACCAACGCGACTTTGCACAATGCCGACGAGATCGAGCGGCTCGGCGTACGGCCGGGCGACCGCGTGCTGGTCCAGCGCGCCGGCGACGTGATCCCGCAGATCGTCGAGAACCTGACGCCCGACGCCGAGCGCGAGGCGTACGTCTTCCCCCACACTTGCCCCGAATGCGGGTCGGCCGCCGAGCGCGAGGAAGGCGAGGTCGTCTATCGCTGCACCGGCGGGCTGATCTGCCCGGCACAACGAGTCGAGCGGCTGATCCACTTCGCGTCGCGCCACGCGTTCGACATCGGCGGGCTCGGCCAGACGCTGATCGAGGCATTCTTCCGCGATGGGTTGATCGAGTCCCCCGCCGACATCTTCCGCCTGACCGAGGAGCAGCTCGCCGCGCGCAAGAAGGACGGGCGCGTCTGGGCGGCCAAGGTGATCGCGGCGATCGAGCAGAAGCGGACGATCCCGCTCGACCGCTTCCTGTTCTCGCTCGGCATCCGCCACCTCGGCGAGATTACCGCGCGAGACCTTGCGCGGCGCTATGTGTCGGCGCGCGCGCTAGGCTCGGTACTGCGTCACGCGGTGTTCCTGCGCGGCCGGATCGAACCGGTGATCGGCGAACCCGAGCGGAAGTTCGTCCTTCGTCGCGACAAGCTGCTGGTCGGTGCGATCGAGACCGCGGGGATCGGCCCCGAGGTCGCCAGCGCGCTGGTCGGCTTCTGCGCCGAGCCGCACAACCGCCGAGTCGTGTTCGACCTGTTGCGCGAAGTGAAGCCTGAGGACGTCGTCCACGAAACCCGCGAGTCGCCGGTGACCGGGCAGATCCTGGTCTTCACCGGCAGCCTGGAAACGCTCAGCCGTGACGAGGCCAAGGCGCAGGCGGAATCACTCGGCGCGCGCGTCGCGGCGTCGGTGTCGAGCAAGACCGGGCTGGTGATCGCGGGCCCCGGCGCGGGATCGAAACTGAAGAAGGCCACCGAACTCGGCATCCGCGTCATCACCGAAGCCGAGTGGGCGGAGATCGTCGCGAACAGCTGAAGCGCCGTCCGGTTCCGCGCCGGCAACACTACGGCCGAAACGGTTTCACTGCGTGGCTTTTTTGCAACGCAATATGACCGAGTGCATCTGTGACAATTCACGACTCGCCAATGTCACATAACCGAAATATCCCAAGTGCAGGGGCACGGGTGTGCGGTGGAAAAGCCGACATCCAGAGCTACGGGCTCTAAGGGGACATTATTCAGATGCGTACCATGCTTGCTTGCGGCGTTGCATTCGCCGCGCTCATGATTCCGGCCGCGGCCTTTGCTCAGTCGACCGGATCCCAGTCGTTCGATGAATCGAGCGAAATCGTCGTCAGCGGCAAGAAGGACAAAGCTGTCGGCGGCGTCGAGATTCCCGACTCGCCCAAGGCAAAGGTTGTCATCACGAGCGAGCTGATCCAGCGCCAGCGCGTCGGACAGTCGATCAACGAGGTCCTGAACCTCGTCCCCGGCGTCAGCTTTACCAACAACGATCCCTGGGGTTCGTCGGGCGGTTCGTTCTCGATCCGCGGCTTCAACTCGGACCGTATCTCGCAGACGTTCGACGGTGTCCCGCTCAACGATTCGGGTAACTATGCGGTCTATACGAACCAGCAGCTCGACAGCGAGCTGATCGAGAACGTCAACGTCAACCTGGGTTCGACCGACGTCGACAGCCCGACCGCATCGGCCGTCGGCGGCACCGTCAACATCAACTCGCTCAAGCCGAGCGACACGATGGGCGCACTGGTGACCGGTTCGTACGGCAACATCATCGCACCGGGCGCGGGCGATCGCCCCTATACGCGTGTCTTCGGCATGATCCAGACCGGCGACTTCACGGGCCGTGGCACGAAGGCCTGGCTCGCTGCGTCGAACCTGCATAACGAGCCGGCTTTCGCGAACTATGGCGGGGTCCAGAAGTCGCAGTTCAACGCCAAGCTCTGGCAGGACATCGGCAGCAACGGCGACTTCGTCTCGATTGCCGGCCACTACAACGTCAACCGCAACAACTTCGGTGGCTCGCCGCTGACCGCAGCCGGGTTCGTCGACGCAAACGGTAACATCGTAGTCGACAAGAGCCGTCGTTTCTATGACATCGGCTATGCCACCGGTGCAGGCGCAGCCACCGGCGGCGCTCCGTGCAACACGGCAGCAGCACGCCCGCGCGTTGCAGATTTGCCGAACGCTTGCGGCACTTCGTTCGAGCGCCGCTACAACCCGTCGAACACCGGCAACGCACGCTTCAACTCGCGCTTCACCTTGGCAGAGGGCCTGATCTTCTCGGTTGACGCCGCGTACCAGACCACCAAGGCCAATGGCGGCGGTGTTACGACCAGCGTCAATTCGACGACGGGTGCCATCACCGGCAACGCACGCGAAGGCGCGTATGTGCTGAACGGCCAGAACCTCTACGGTTTCTACAGCGGCGGCTATTATTTCGGTCGCGACCTGAACGGCGATGGCGACATTCTCGACCGCGTCACCCTGGCCAATCCCAGCCAGACGAAGACGGACCGCTACACGGCAGTCGCCAACCTGAGCTACCAGCTGAACGACCAGAACCGTGTCCGCCTGTCGTACACGTTCGATCGTGCCAAGCATCGCCAGACGGGTGAACTCGACTTCATCGACGCCGGTGGCGAGCCGTTCGACGTGTTCCCGGTCAACGAGCCGATCCTCGACGTGAACGGCGTCATCGTGCAGAAGCGCGACCGCAAGTCCTTCGCGACGCTGAACCAGGTCGCAGGCGAATATCGCGGCCAGTTCCTCGAAGAGAAGCTGACCGTGCTGCTCGGCGTGCGGGCGCCGTTCTTCAAGCGCGAGCTCAACCAGAACTGCTTTACCACTGCGTCGAACGGCAACGTGGACTGCCCTTCGAGCGGTTCGCTGGCGACGTACGTCGCGGCAAACCCCTATGTCGTCAACGCAACGACCGGTGCCATCACCGGCTATGCAGCACCACAGGTACGCAACTACAAGTATGACAAGCTGCTGCCGAACATCGGTGCGACCTTCCACCTGACGCCGACCACCAGCGTCGCCGCCAACTATGCCAAGAACATCTCGGTCCCCAGCACGGATACGCTGTACAATGCAGTGTACGTGCCGCTGAGCAGCGATGCCTCGCAGCCGAATGCGGAAACGTCGGACAGCTACGACCTGAGCCTCCGGTATCAGCGCAGCATCGTCCAGGCGGGTATCACCGGCTGGTATTCGAAGTACGTCAACCGCATCGTGTCGGCATTCAACGACGATTGCCAGTGCAGCGTCGACACCAACCTGGGTGCGGTCAAGAAGTACGGCATCGACGGCAGCGTGTCGGTCCGTCCGATCCCGCAGGTCCTGGCCTATGTCTTCGGTTCGTACATCCACTCCGAGATCGAGGACAATGTTGCCGGTGCCAATGGCGCGATCGTCGCCACGGCCGGCAAGCGTGAGCGCGCCACGCCGAAGTTCATGTATGGTGGGCGTCTGCAGGGTTCGATCGGCAACCTCGATGTCGGCGGTCAGGTCAAGTATACCGGTTCGCGCTTCCTGAACGACATCAACACCCAGAAGTTCGCCGGCTACACGGTCGTCGATCTCGACGTTCGCTACTCGCTGGCATCGTTCGGCCTGCCGAAGACGGCGATCCAGCTGAACCTGACGAACCTGTTCGACAAGTTCTACATCGGTTCGTTCAGCGGCGGCCTGACCACCGCAAACTCGACCAACGTGAACTTCGGTTCGCCGCGGGCAATCAGCGGGTCGCTCATCGTCGGCTTCTGAGCCTTCGATACCGCAGCTTGAAAGGCCGCCGTTCCCTTTCGGGGAGCGGCGGCCTTTTTCGTTTCTAGCGGGGGCGGAGGCGGTCGATGGCGAGGACCGTGAGGAGGGTGGCGCCGAACATCGGCATGGCCACGGCGAGCGTGGCGATGCTGCCGATCAGTACGGCCCCATAGCGGGGGCGGGTCAGTTTGAGCGGGGCGCCGAGCGTGCCGGGCTTGCGGCGGCGCCACCACATGACGGTGCCGGAGATTGCGAGGGTGGCGAGCAACGTCGTTACCAGCGTGCCGAGGATCTGGTTCGCGAGGCCGAAGAACGCGCCTTCGTGGATGGCTATGCCATAGCCTATCGCGCGGTCGATCCATTGGCGTTGGGCGAAGTCGCGGCGGTCGAGGATCTGGCCGGTCGTGCCGTCCAGGGTCAGGCGGGTGCGCTGGGGGCGGTTGGCGGATTCGGAGCCTATCGTCCAGTTCGCGGTGCCGGGCTTGGGGGCGATGAGGACCGGGGCGGCGAGCGGGAGGCGCTCGGCCACCGCGACCATGCGGTCGAGGTCGCCGGGGCGCGGCGTTGTCGATACGGCCGATGGCGGGGGCATTGCCATGCCGCGGTGCCCGGCGTGTTCGTCGGCATTGGCCCCGGAGCTTTCGGCGGGCTTGGCCCCGGATCTGGCGGCGGGCTTGCCGGCGATCATCCAGTCGACTGGGCCGTCGGTGGTGCCGGTCGCGGTGCGGACCGCGGCGAGGTAACTGCCCCAGGCATTCGCCCAGGGCAGGCCGGTGGCGATCAGGAACACCGCCGCGAGGCTTACCCAGATGCCGGCGACCGCGTGCGTGTCGCGCCAGAAGAGGCGCCGGCCGCTTCGCCAGCGGGGGTAGAGGACACCGGCGAGGCCCTTCCGCCCCCTCGGCCACCAGAGATAGAGGCCGGTGAGCAGCATCGTGATCGTCCAGCAGGCGGCGATCTCGACCAGCCAGCTGCCGGGTTTTCCGGCGAGCAGCGTGCCGTGGAGTGCGGAGATGGTCTTCATCAGGCGCGCGTCTTCGCGAACGCTGCCGAGGACACGCGAACGGTAGGGATCGACATAGACGCGCGTCTCGACGCCGTCCCTGGCGATCAGGACGCGGACCGCCTGGGCGGGCGTTTCGGGGCGTTCGTATTTGCTCAGGTGCGCGCCCGGTTGCGCGGCGAGTGCGGTGGCGACGATCTGCTCGGGGGTGGCTCGCGTGGCGGTTATCGGGAGGCTGTCATAGGCGCGCTCCTGCCAGGCCTCGATCTGTGGCTTCCATAGGTAGATCGTGCCGGTGACCGACAGCCACAGGATGAACGGCAGGCAGAACAGCCCGGCATAGAAATGCCAGCGCCAGACCGCGTTGTACCAGGAGGTGCCGGGCGCCTTGCGCGTCACAGTTTCCATGTGAGGTCCGCCTGGAAGCTGCGCTGTGGGAAGGGGTGGAACAGGAAATACCGGTCGTTGCCGACGTTATCGACGCCGAGCCCGAGCGTGTAGTGATCGCCGACGCGGAACTGCGCGCGGAGATCGACGACGAGGTATTTGTAGAAGCCCTGATAGGTGTTGCCGACGACGTCGCTGTTGTCGAGCGTGCCGTAGAAGCGGCTGGCGTAGCGGCCGGCGGCGGTGAGCGCGATGCCGTCGGCGGGGCGCCAGGTGCCGACCAGGGTCGCCTTCCATCGGGGGACCTGCGGCAAGCGCTTGCCGACCGAAGCGGGGAACGCAGGGTTCGCCCGCGTGGTCGCGTCGGCATAGGTGACGCTGGCGGAGAGGTCGAACCGGTCGACGATGTCGATGCGCTGGACGACGGCCTCGATCCCTCTCGCGCGGGTGCGGTCGACGTTCTGGACGAAGGTGGCGAGCGTGGTCGTGCCGTTGAGCGGACCGGTCTGCGAGATCAGCGCGTCCTTCACCGATTCGTTGAACAGCGAGACGCGGACGAGGCCATGGTCGTCGTGATGTTCGAGGCTGATCTCCTCCGAAAGCGCGCGTTCGGGGCGCAGGTTCGGGTTGGGGACCGCGGCGACGGGCGTGGTGACGATCTGGTAAAGCTCGCCGACGGTGGGGAAGCGCCATGCCGTTCCGAACGAGGCTCGGGCGGTCCAATTGGCGGTCGCGGTCCACGCCAGCGACGCCTTCGGCGAGAAGCGCGCGGCGGTCAGCTCGGGCTGGGTGGCGGCGATCGCGGGGGACAGCGAATAGTTGCGGCCGTCATAGGCGCGCCACCATTCGTAGCGGCCGCCGAGCGTCAGCGTGACGTCGGGAATCGGCGTCCAGGCATCCTGCGCCCATAAGGCGGCGGTGCGGGTCTTGCCCTTCGACTGGAGGTTGAGCGCGCCGTCGTCCCCGGTCATCCAGTCGGTGGTCGCATAGCGGTTGCTGTTCAGGACGAAGCGATCGAAGTGCGCGCCGGCGCTGACGACGTGGTTGCCGCCATGCCATGCGGCCTTGGCGTCGAGCGTCGTCCAGCCGGTGCCGTCGAGCCGGGCGATCGTCCCTGCCCCGCCAGCGCGTGCGGTCGGGAGCGCGGTGGTCGGGACGCGCTGGACGTCGTGGGCGTAGTCGTAGAGCGTGCCGATGACTTGCCAGTCGACCGCTTCGGACGCGCCGGTCGCGGAAAGCGAATGGCTCCAGTGGCGCTGGTCCTGCGCGTAGGTGCCGCCCGAGAAGGCGCTCGACGCGACCGTGTAGGCGCGGCCGTCGATGGTGAATGCCCCGGCATAAGCGGGCTGGCCGGTGGTCGTGTCGGTCAGATAGGTCTGTGCGACCGCGTCGGTGTCGTTGAGGAACAGCGCGCCGACATAGGTGAGGCGGATGCCGGAGGTGACGTCGAGCGCGGCCTTCAGCTTGAAGCGATCCTGTTGCTGGTGCTCGATGCCGCTCGCCCCGAGCACGCGGATCGGGGCGTTGGTGCGGTTGACGGCGTCATAACCGCCGGTGACGGGCGTCCCCGTGGCGCTGGTCGTGGTCGGGCGCGGGGCGGTGACGAACAGGGCCGGCTGGCTGTTGCTGGTGACGTGGTCGTAGCTCGCGAACAGGCTCAGCGGGCCGAAGCGATCGCCGAGCGTCGCGCCGACCTGGTAGGCGGGCAACGTGTCGTGCGTGCCGTATTGATCGTAGCGCTGGACGTTGGTGCCGGCAGTTATCGTGGCTTCGAGTTGGTCCGGCAGGCGCGTGGTGATGTTGACGACCGCGCCGATCGCGTTGCCGGGATAGGCCGCCGAAAACGGGCCGTAGAGGACATCGACGCGGGCGATCTCCTGCGGGCTGACGAGGCCCCAGCGCGGGGAGGCGTTGGTGTTGTTGTTGCCGATGAGTGCGGAGAGCAGCGCGCCGTCGGCGTAGACGAGGCTGCGGGCGCTGGCGCCGACCCCGGTGGTGCGGGTCGCAAGCGGGGCCTGCGTGTCGCCGATGTGGCGTTTGCGGACGAGCAGGCTCGGCAGGTATTTGAGGCTGTCCTCGGCGTTCATCGCGTTGGTGGTGGTGGCGATCGTCGCGGCATCGACGCTGGCCTGCGTGGCGGGGGCGTTCTCGATCGACTGCGCCTGTTTGCGCGCGAGGATCAGGATGTCGGTCTGTGGCGTGGGGTCGTCTTCGGCGGGTCTGGCGGCAGCCGGGGTGGCGGCGAGCGCAATCAGCGATGCGCAGGCGAACCCGCGGGCTCGCGCGCTGTGGAGCGTTGGCATGGAATGTCCTTCGATACTGGGCGTTGCGGCGTCGCTGGAGAGCGGCGCGCGGCGTCAGGCGAAGGTGGGCGGCCCGGTCTGTGGCGGCGGCGGGGCAGCAAGGCCGTGGCCGATCGTGACGAGCGCGCGAGCGAGCGCCGGCGTCGCGCGGATGCGGACGGGGGGCAGCGGGGCGGCGAGCGGCGGCGTGTCGATCGCGGGCGTGACGCCAGCGAACGCGCACGGATGTTCGGGACCCTGGCTGTGGTGATCGGACGATTTCTCGTGATGCATGCCGGCCATGGCATGATCCATCGGTGCCTTGGCCGAGGGCATCGCCGGGCCGGTGCCGGAGCAGAGCACGATGCGGAAGCCCTGCGCATCGGCGACCGGCATCCACCCGGTCGGGATCAGCGCGCGGACGAGCATGGCGCAGGCGAACAGCAGCAACAGCCAACGGCGATGCGTCGCGGTCAGGGTGCGAAGGGCGGCCATGCTTGCGGCGGTTTGCGCCGGGCGGCCGCGCGCGGCAAGTGGGCGTTTGGTCCGGGGGTGTGGGGGTTTGGTCCGGGGGTTTGGGGGTTTGGGGGTTTGGGGGTTTGGGGGTTTGGGGGTTTGGGGGTTTGGGGGTTTGGGGCGTGAGGCGATGCTGCGCTGCGCGTTCCATCCGTCGCGCATTCGGGGACGGGCCGCTCTTCTCCCCTCCCTGGAAGGGAGGGGTCGGGGGTGGGTCGGCCCGCTTGTGCCGCGTGGGATTGGATTTGCGGACGCCTACCCACCCCCGGCCCCTCCCTTTCAGGGAGGGGGGATAAAGTAGGAGAACGATGCGGATAATGGAGGCGAGCCGGGCGGGCTGACCTTCTCCCCTCCCTGGAAGGGAGGGGTCGGGGGTGGGTCGGCCCGCTTGAGCCGCGTGGGATCGGATTTGCGGAAGCCTACCCACCCCCGGCCCCTCCCTTTCAGGGAGGGGGGAATAAGGTTAGGCGACGATGCCGATGAGGGGGCGAGCCGGGCGGGCTCGCAGACCGATGTGCGGTTCGCGCGCTTTTGGGGCGGGCTGACCTTCTCCCCTCCCTGGAAGGGAGGGGTTGGGGGGTGGGTTGGCCCGCTTGAGCCGCGCGGGATCGGATTTGCGGACGCCTACCCACCCCCGGCCCCTCCCTTTCAGGGAGGGGGGAAGATTGGTGGCGGCTGGTGTTCTGGCGCATTCGTTCTTGTCTTCGCCTGAGAACGGCTGGGAGCCATGTTCCGAACCTCACGACCCCCAAACACCGCAGCTTTTGCGTGTCTCCGTCGCGGCGTGTAAGACCGCGGGCCAATGGCTACCCCTTCCGTCTCGTCTCCCGGCTCGTCCGCGGTCAACTCGTCCGCGCTGAACTCGGCCCGGCGCCTGCCCTTCACTGCGCGGCCGTTCTTCGAGAACAAGGCGCGGGCGTTCTGGATTTTGCAGGCGGTCGGGTGGAGCGGTTACCTACTGCTGCGCGGAGTCGTCTCGATCTCGAACGGGCTGTCGCTCGACGGGGTGATCCCGGTGATCGTCGAGGCGATCGTCGGATACTGCATCACGCTGCTGCTCTCGACGATGTACGGCCAGTATCGCCAGATGAACCGGCTGGTCGGCATCTTCCTGACGATCGCGACGCTCGCCGCGGCGACCTTCCTGTATGCGGTGCTCGATGCGTTCACCTTCTCGTTCATCGCGACGTCGACGCCGGGGGTGACGCTGACGCGGTTGCTGGGGTCGGTGTATGTCACCTTCACCGTGCTGTTCGGCTGGTCGGCGCTGTATTTCGGGATCAATTTCTACCTGATCGTCGAGGCGCAGATCGACCAGATGGAGCATCTGGAGAACCAGGCGTCGTCGGCGCAGCTGGCGATGCTGCGGTACCAGCTCAACCCGCATTTCCTGTTCAACACGCTGAACTCGATCTCGACGCTGGTGCTGCTCAAGCAGACCGAGCGGGCGAATGCGATGTTGTCGCGGCTGTCGTCGTTCCTGCGCTATACGCTGGCCAACGAACCGACCGCGCATGTCACCGTCGCGCAGGAGGTGGACCAGTTGAAGCTGTATCTGGAGATCGAGAAGATGCGCTTCGAGGATCGGATGCGGCCGAAGTTCGACATCGATCCGCGCGCCGAACGGGCGAGATTGCCCTCGCTGCTGCTGCAACCCCTCGTCGAAAACGCGATCAAATACGCCGTCACCCCGCAGGAAGAAGGCGCCGATATCCACGTCGAAGTGCGTCTTGCCGGGGAACGGGTGCAGATCGCCGTATCCGATACCGGTCCGGGCTTGATCGAGGGCCGGATCGGTTCAAGCCATTCGACCGGCGTGGGGCTCGCTAATATTAGAGACAGGTTGGTGCAGGCATATGGCCCCGACCACCGTTTCGAAACCCGCTCCACGCCGGCTGGAGGCTTCTCGGTGGAAATCGAGATCCCGTATCAGCTGGAAGACGTGAACAGAGAGGCCGCATGACCATCCGTACCATTCTCGTCGACGACGAGCCGCTGGCGATCCAGGGGCTGGAACTCCGACTCCAGGCCCATGAAGACGTCGAGATCATCGAAAAATGCTCGAACGGCCGCGAGGCCATCCGCGCGATCAAGACGCACAAGCCCGACCTCGTCTTCCTCGACATCCAGATGCCGGGCTTCGACGGGTTCTCCGTCGTGCAGGGCCTGATGGAGGTCGAGCCGCCGCTGTTCGTGTTCGTCACCGCCTATTCGGACCACGCCTTGCGCGCGTTCGAGGCGCAGGCGGTCGATTACCTGATGAAGCCGGTCGAGGAGTCGCGGCTGGCGGACACGATCGAGCGGGTTCGGCAGCGTCTGTCCGAAAAGCGCGGCGTCGAGGAAGTCGATCGGTTGCGCGAAGTGCTCGCCGATGTCGCGCCGGATGCGGCGGCCGACATGCCGGATGGCGACGCGGTGTCGGCGAACCGGTTCGAGAAGCTCATCAACATCAAGGATCGCGGGCAGATCTTCCGTGTCGATGTGGATACGATCGAGCGGATCGATGCCGCGGGCGATTACATGTGCATCTATACTGGCGATAATACGCTGATCCTGCGCGAGACGATGAAGGATCTGGAGAAGCGGCTCGATCCGCGCAGGTTCCAGCGGGTGCATCGGTCTACGATCGTGAATTTGGATCTGGTGAAGCAGGTCAAGCCGCATACCAACGGCGAATGCTTCCTGGTGCTGAATTCGGGCGCGAGCGTGAAGGTTTCGCGGTCGTATCGCGATGTGGTGGCGCGGTTCGTTCATTGATTTTGATCCTCCCCTGGAAGGGGAGGTGGATGCCGAAGCCAGACGCAGGGGTATCGACCTCTCGATAGCGTGATACCCCTCCGTCAGCCCTGCGGGCTGCCACCTCCCCTTGCAGGGGAGGATTGAGGGAGCGCATTAACCAGTCCCTAAACCCCCGCGTCCTAGGGCGGGGGAATGAAGAACTCGGGTTTCGGCCTTTACCGCCACGCGCTGATTAGCCTGCCCGCGTTGGTGATGGCGACATCGTGCGTGCCGGCCGAGCGGCCTGCGGCGGTCGCCCGGGTTCAGCCGGAGCGCAATTCACGCGCTCTGTTGCAACGGATGGCGCTGCATGTGCCGGATGATATTTCGGCGAAAATCGCGACCGCCGCGCCTGATGCTCCTTTTGCGGTCGCGGCGGCGTTCGTTGCGCCGCCCTTTGTGACTTCGACCTCCGTAGACGACGCAAGCCGGGCGGCGGAGTGCCTGACCGCGGCGGTGTATTATGAGGCGCGGTCGCAGTCGGTGGAGGGGCAGCGGGCGGTCGCGCAGGTCGTGTTGAACCGGGTGCGCGACCGGGCCTTTCCGAACAGCGTTTGCGGGGTCGTGTATCAGGGGGCCAAGCGGCGAACGGGGTGCCAGTTCAGCTTTACGTGCGATGGTTCGATGAACCGGCCGCGGGAATTGGGGGCTTGGGACCGCGCGCGCGCGGTTGCGGCGGCGGCGCTTGGCGGGAGCGTGTATGCGCCGGTCGGGGCGGCTACGTCGTTTCATACGACGAGCATTTTGCCGTGGTGGGCGTCGAGTCTGGCGCGGATCACGACAGTCGGGGCGCACGTGTTTTACCGCTGGCAGGGGGCGCTGGAGCAGGCGCTCACGTTTCGGCAGGCTTATGCTGGGGTGGAGCCTGGAGTTCGGAGTGGTTTTGCGGGTGGTGGCGTGGCGACGGTGGCGGCGCAGGTTGCCGGCGTTTCGGTGCATTATGGCAATCGGGAGATCGCCGCGGACTTGGGTGCGGGGCCGGACGATGCGGTGCATGGGGTGACGGTACACCGGGGGGTGCCGCGCGCTGGCTCGACGATGGCGGGTGCGGCGATTGTGCCTACGCGGCTGGTTTCGGGGGTCCGGGTTCACGTTGGTGGCCGGGCTTCGGCGCTGCTTGGCGGCGGTGAAGGCGCGGACGCGATCGTTTCTGACGAGACCTAACCTACCCACAGCACCACCCCGGCGGAGGCCGGGGCCCAGTTGGGGGACGGCGTCAACGGCGGACCGCGCCTCATCACGACGGCCTTTCCACTTGGGCCCCGGCCTTCGCCGGGGTGGTGGTAGGAGGGAAACTCTCCTTCTTGTTGCTCCCGCGCAAACGCTGCGCAACCCTCCGGAAGCCCGTTCAAGCTACGTCCGGCAGGGTGACACCCCGGTTGGCTGGAACGTCTTCTCCCCTCCCTGGAAGGGAGGGGCCGGGGGTGGGTCGGGTTCCGCGTGGTCCGTCCGTCGTGGCTCACACCGGCCTACCCACCCCCTACCCCTCCCTTTCAGGGAGGGGGGCGCGGCTCGACCTTGGCGGGCTTGCGCGCGCCCTTCCCCCGACCCTCGCAAAACCATGCTGCATCTGCTAACGGCTCGCGCATGCTGAACCTGAACAATATCACGGTGCGCCTGGGCGGACGCGTTATCCTCGATGGCGCCACCGCCGCGTTGCCGCCGGGCTCGCGCGTCGGGCTGATCGGGCGCAACGGCGCGGGCAAGTCGACGATGGTGCGCGTGATCGCAGGGCAATTGGAGCCAGACGACGGCTCGGCGGACATGCCGCGGGGCGCGCGGATCGGCTACCTCGCGCAGGAAGCGCCGCACGGTGTGAAGACGCCGTTCGAGACCGTGCTCGAAGCCGATCTGGAGCGCGCCGCGCTGATGATCGAGAGCGAGACGAGTGAGGATCCCGACCGGCTCGGCGACGTGTACGAGCGGCTGATCGCGATCGACGCCTATACCGCGCCCGCGCGCGCCGCGCAGATCCTGCTCGGGCTCGGGTTCGACGAGGATATGCAGGCGCGCACGCTCGACAGCTTTTCGGGTGGCTGGAAGATGCGCGTGGCGCTGGCCGCGCTGCTGTTCTCGCAGCCGGACCTGCTGCTGCTCGACGAGCCTTCGAACCATCTCGATCTCGAAGCGGTGATGTGGCTGGAGGACTTCCTCAAGGGCTACAAGGCGACGATCGTGGTGGTGAGCCACGAGCGCGATTTCCTCAACAACGTGGTCGATCACATCCTGCATCTGCAGGGCGGCAAGATCACGCTGTATCCCGGCGGCTACGACGCGTTCGAGCGGCAGCGTGCCGAGCGTCTCGCGCAGATCGAGGCGGCGCGGGCGAACCAAGCGGTGCAGCGCGAGAAGCTGCAGGAATATATCGCGAAGAATTCCGCGCGCGCTTCGACCGCGAAGCAGGCACAGTCGCGGCAGAAGATGCTGTCGAAGATGCAGCCGATCGCCGAGAGCTATAACGATCCGACGCTGTCGTTCGGCTTCCCCAACCCGACCGAGCTGCGTCCGCCGTTGATCACGCTGGACATGGCGACGGTTGGCTATGCCGACGTGCCGATTTTGAAGCGGCTCAACATGCGGCTCGATCCCGACGACCGGGTCGCGCTGCTCGGGCGCAACGGCAACGGCAAGACCACGCTTGCGCGGCTGCTGGCGGCGCAGCTGACGCCGATGGACGGCGAGATGTCGTCATCGGGCAAGATGAAGGTCGGGTATTTCACCCAGTATCAGGTCGAGGAACTCGATCCGACCGATTCGCCGATCGAGCACATGTCGCACCTGATGAAGGGCGCGACGCCGGCCGCAGTGCGGGCTCAGCTTGGGCGATTCGGCTTCTCGGGCGATAAGGCGACGACCAAGGTCGGCAAGCTGTCCGGCGGCGAGCGGGCACGCCTCGCGCTGGCGCTGATCACGCGCGATGCGCCGCATCTGCTGATCCTCGATGAGCCGACCAACCATCTGGACGTCGATGCCCGCGAGGCGCTGGTGCAGGCGCTCAACGCCTATACCGGCGCGGTCGTGCTGGTCAGCCATGACCGGCACATGCTGGAACTGACTGCGGACCGGCTGGTGCTGGTCGATGACGGGACGGCGAAGGAATTCGACGGCAGCCTCGACGATTACATCGCGTTCGTCCTGAAGGGCGACAGCGGCAAGGGCGATGCGGCGTCGAAGGCCGACAAGAAGGCGGGGAAGAAGGCTGCGGCGGATGCGAAGAGCAACGACGCGGCGTTGCGGAAGGCTTTGCGCGAGATCGAGGAGCAGACCGCGAAGTTCACCAAGGAGCGGAACGCGCTCGATCGTGCGATGGTCGATCCGGCGAATGCGGAGCCGCGGTTTTCGCGGATGACGATGGGGGATCTGAGCAAGCGTCGCGCAGAGGTGAACGCGAAGCTGGAGGCCAGCGAGGCGAAGTGGCTTGAGGCTAGCGAGGCGCTGGAGGGGGTGGAGGCTTAAGCCTCTACGTCCAGTTCTCGCTCTCGCCTTCGTCACCACCCCGCCGTCATCCCAGCGAAAACTGGGATCTCCCCATTCGGGTCGCTGCGTTCGCCAATTGGGATACCCCAGCTTTCGCTGGGGTGACGGGATTTGGTGCACCGGCCAACTTCCGTTTCCCCATCCGTCGTCCCGGCGAAAGCCGGGATCTCCCCGTTCGGGTCGCGGCATCCGCCAAACGGGATACCCCAGCTTTCGCTGGGGTGACGGGATTTGGTGCACCGGCCAACTTCCGTTTCTCCATCCGTCGTCCCGGCGAAAGCCGGGATCTCCCCGTTCGGGTTGCAGCATCCGCCAAACGGGATACCCCAGCTTTCGCTGGGGTGACGGGACTTGGCTGGGGTGACGGGACTTGGCTGTGGCGGCGGGATTGGGTCAGGGCGACGGGATTTGGTCAGGATGCCGGCATCGGGCCACAACTACGGGATTTGGCGGGTGAGCGGATTTGGCTGAATGACGGGTTCAGCTATCCGCTGTTGAGAAGTCCCGACCGAGCGTCGGGACGTGCTTGCTCCCCTCCCTGGAAGGGAGGGGTTGGGGGTGGGTCGGGTTCCGCGTGTTCAGGCGGTTGCGGCACAAGCGGCATACCCACCCCCGGCCCCTCCCTTTCAGGGAGGGGGGAAGATCAGGTTAGCCCTCAGCTTCGTCCGTAGCTGCCGGCCGTTCGAACCAGGCCTCTACAGGCCCTACCAGCTTCAACGTCAGGGGATTGCCGTTGCGATCCACCTTCTTGCCGAGCGCGACGCGGATCCAGCCTTCCGAGATGCAATATTCCTCGACGTCGTGGCGCACCTTGTCCTTGAAGCGGATGCCGATGCCGCGTTCGAGCAGGTCCTGCTGGAAGAACGGGCTGCGCTGGTTGATCGAGAGGCGATCGGGGGGCGTGTCGCCGGTTGCGGCCGGGGTGACGGCGGCTTCGGTCTCGGGCGTGTTGGGCGTGTCGGTCATGGTCGCGCGTCTAGCGGCAAGCGCCTGCCCCGCGCCAGAAAAAAGCACGCGCCAGGAATAAGCATGGAACGCAAAAGAGGCGCCGGGATTGCTCCCGACGCCTCCTTGCGATTGGTGTGTTGGGATCAGCTGCAGACCTGCACCGATACCCGGTCGCCGTAATAGGGATCGACGCGCCACTCGTTCCAGCACCGCGGACGATAATCCTCGCGGTAATAGGTTCGCACCGGCGGGTTGTAATAGGCCACGGGCGGTGGCGCGTAATAGCCGCCATTGTAATAGCCGCGGTCGTAATAGCGGTTGCGATTGTTGCTGCTCGCGATCGCTGCGCCGACACCCAAGCCGAGGATGCCGCCGAGCACTGCCGCACCGGCTGCATTGCCGCCGCCACGATGACCATGCCAGCCGCGGCCATAGCCGCCACGGCCCCAACGCTGCGCATCGGCCGGTACCGCCGCCGTCAGCGCGGTCGCTGCGAGGGCCACGCCCAAACCTGCCTTCTTCAAAAATCCGTTCATCATCCGAACTCCGTTACTAGTTACGCCCGGTCCGCCTGAGACAAACGCATAAGTGTCCGACCGTGTTTCAGGCTCTAGGCGATTCGGTCTGAACTGCGCCGGAACGGGCTGTTAACCCACGGTATAACTGTGTGGTCCCGCGCAGGGACACCCGGTGGCGGCGCACGTCTGGGCTTCGTTCACGATTTTGGGATAGGGTGGCGCCATGCGCAAAACCATGACGATGCGAT
The DNA here is from genome assembly GCF_024273235.1 of Sphingomonas faeni. Taxonomy (GTDB): domain Bacteria; phylum Pseudomonadota; class Alphaproteobacteria; order Sphingomonadales; family Sphingomonadaceae; genus Sphingomonas; species Sphingomonas faeni_A. Next base: position 55,014 of record NZ_JANBVH010000001.1, read on the forward strand.
CGATCGCCTTTGCCGTTCTAGGGGGTAGTGCCGTGCTGATCGGCGGGCTGGCCTTGTCGGGATCGCCGGTAAAGGTGCGGGCGGCGGAAGCGCCGGCGCGGGTGGCCAGGGCGCAGGTCGCGCCGCCTGCCCCGAAAGCCGTGCCGAAGCCCGCGCCGATAATGGCCGCGGCGGAGCCGGACGAGGGGTATGTCGTGAAGCGGGTGCTGGATGTGCCCGAGCCGCTGCGACATGGCGCCTATTACTGGGATACGGAGGGCGTGCCCGAGGGGCCGATCGTGATCACCGTCGACCTCGTCGCGCAGACCTTGTCGATCTTTCGCGCGGGGTACGAGATCGGGACGGCGGCGGTGATCTACGGCGCGGACGAGAAGCCGACGCCGCTGGGGGTGTTCACGGTCACGCAGAAGGACGCGCATCATGTGTCGAACCTGTACGGCGCGCCGATGCCGTACATGCTGCGGCTGACCAATGACGGGATTTCGATCCATGGCAGCAAGCTTATGGAGGGGAAATATGCGACGCATGGCTGCGTGGGCGTGCCGACCGCGTTTGCGAAACTGATCTTCGGGCAGGTTAAGCTGGGGGATCGGGTGATCGTGACGAGTGGCGAGATGTTGGAGCGGGGCGGGCGGATTACTGCTGCCTGATTGCGCGCTGTTTCGGGCGGTGGCGCGCCTTGCCCTCACCTTCGCCGCCTTCGGCGTCTCTTCCTCTATCGGTGGGTGAGGAACCTTTAGTTTCCTAGACTAGATTTGATTCGCCACGTCACCGTGGAGGGCGCCGCTCCCCCCTCCCTGGAAGGTAGGGGTTGGGGGTGGGTCGGTCGGCTTTAGCCACTGGCGTTCGATAATGCGGAAGCCGACCCACCCCCGGCCCCTCCCTTCCAGGGAGGGGGAAAAGCTGGGCTGGTCATATCTTCACGCACGAACGAAAAGGGCCGGAGGTTTCCCCCCGGCCCTTCTGCATTTCCTAGCCAGCGCGCCGCGGCAAAGCCGCGTCGTCGGACCTCGCCTGAGCGAGGCCGGCCGAGCTTGTAAGCTTGGCCGGCTTCGCCGTGCCAGGCTTACGCGCTCTGCTTAGCCCGGCTCGCGCGCTTGCGCTCGTTGGCGTCCAGGAAGCGCTTGCGCAGGCGGATCGACTTCGGCGTGACTTCGACCATCTCGTCGTCGTCGATGTACGCGATCGCCTGCTCCAGCGTCGCGCGCTTCGGTGGGGACAGGCGGACCTGGTCGTCCTTGCCGCCGCTCGCGCGGAAGTTGGTCAGCGCCTTGGTCTTCATCGGGTTGACCTCGAGGTCGTCCGGCTTGGCGTTCTCGCCGACGATCATGCCCTCATAGAGAGCCTCGCCGTGGCCCACGAACAGGATGCCGCGCTCTTCGAGCGGACCCAGCGCGTAGTTGTTCGCCTCGCCCGAACCGTTCGAGATCAGCACGCCGTTCTTGCGACCCTCGATCGGACCCTTGTGCGGGCCATACTTCTCGAACAGCCGGTTCATGATGCCCGTGCCGCGCGTGTCGGACAGGAATTCGCCATGATAGCCGATCATCCCGCGCGACGGCGCCGAGAAGGTGATGCGGGTCTTGCCGCCGGTCGACGGACGCATGTCGGTCATCTCGGCCTTACGGGTGTTCATCTTCTCGACGACGGTGCCCGAATGCTCCTCGTCGACGTCGATGATGACGGTCTCGTACGGCTCGGTCTTCTTGCCGTTCTCGTCCTCGCCGAACAGCACGCGCGGACGCGAGATGCCCAGCTCGAAGCCCTCGCGGCGCATCGTCTCGATCAGCACGCCCAGCTGAAGCTCGCCGCGGCCGGCGACTTCGAAGCTGTCCTTGTCGGCCGCCTCGGTCACCTTCACGGCGACGTTCGACTCGGCTTCGCGGAACAGGCGCTCGCGGATCATGCGGCTCGTCACCTTGGTGCCCTCGCGGCCTGCCATCGGCGAATCGTTCACGGCAAACCGCATCGACAGCGTGGGGGGATCGATCGGCTGCGCATGCAGCGGCTCGGTCACCGTGATGTCGGCGATCGTGTCGGCCACGGTCGCAACCGAAAGCCCTGCGAGCGAGATGATGTCGCCGGCCTTGGCTTCGTCGACCGGCACGCGGTCGAGACCGCGGAACGACATGATCTTGGAGGCGCGCCCGGTCTCGATGATCTTGCCGTCGTTGTTCAGCGCGTGGATCGGCTGGTTGGTCTTCACGGTACCCGAATTGACGCGACCGGTGAGGACGCGGCCGAGGAACGGATCGCGGTCGAGCAGCGTGACGAGGAAGGTGAACGGCACGCCGGCGACTTCCACGGCGGGCGGCGGCACGTGCTTCACGATCGTCTCGAACATCGGGATCAGCGTGCCTTCGCGCGCGTCCATGTCGGTCGAGGCATAGCCGTTGCGACCCGATGCGTAGAGCACGGGGAAGTCGAGCTGGTCGTCGTTCGCGTCGAGCGACACGAACAGGTCGAACACTTCGTCGAGCACTTCCTGGATGCGCGCGTCGTTACGATCGACCTTGTTGACGACGACGATCGGCTTCAGGCCGAGCGCGAGCGCCTTGCCGGTGACGAACTTGGTCTGCGGCATCGCGCCTTCCGACGAATCGACCAGCAGGACGACGCCGTCGACCATCGACAGGATGCGCTCGACTTCGCCGCCGAAATCGGCGTGGCCGGGCGTGTCGACGATGTTGATGCGGATGCTCTCGGACTCGCCGGGAGGGGTCCAGTCGACCGAGGTCGGCTTGGCGAGAATGGTGATGCCACGCTCTTTTTCGAGGTCGTTCGAATCCATTGCGCGCTCTTCGACGCGCTGGTTGTCGCGGAAGGTGCCGGACTGGCGGAAGAGCTGGTCGACCAGCGTCGTCTTGCCGTGATCGACGTGCGCAATGATCGCCACGTTGCGGAGGCTCATGAATGTATTCTCTTAATCGAGGAACGGGGTTGGCGCGCGCCATAGCGTAATTGTTGCGCCGCGGGAAGACGCAGCGGGATTTCGTCGCCTTTAGAGGGAACCTCCGCGGCGCTTGTATGTTCCGGCGGCGAGAATGGCACGAGGATCGCGGACCGCCAGCATTGCCCTCAGCGCGGCGTGCTTGTCGGGCGTGGCGGCGTAGTAGCGCTGCCAGATCCGCAGCCCCATCCAGTAGCCGAGTTCGGGCGGCCAGCCGGCGGGCGGGGTGGAGTAGTTGCCGATCCAGCGGGCATACGCCTTGGCTTCGAGTGAGCCTTCCTCCGGGTCGTCCTTGTCGGTGAGCTTGCGGGTGAGCGCGATGTCGGCCTGCATCTGGCGCCAGAGTTCGGCCTCGCGTGGCGTGGCCCAGGCGGCGCGGACGGCGTCGGGTTCCTCGCCGGTGACGAGCTGCGCGATGAAGTCGGCCGCGCCCTCGACGAGGATCGCGGTGAGCAGGGGGTCGCGGGCGAGCGTCATCCCGGCGTCCTGCTGGAAGGAATGCACCGTCTCGTGTGCGAAGAAATGGCGGAGCGTCTGGCGGAGTTTCTCGGGCGTCGGCGACATGCGGCAGAGGACTTCGAGGCCGAGCACCTGTGCGCCGGGCTTCGCCGTACCGCCGGAGGTGTTCGCGCCGAAGACTATATAGACTTGGGGAAGCTTCACGTCGGGGAGTGCGCCGTGGAGGCCGAGATAGATCGCGCGGAGATCGGCGGTGGCGGTCTTGGCGGCGGGGAGGCAGGTCTTGATCGCCTGCGTGTAGCGGGCAGGGTTGGCGGCGATGGCGCGCGCGAGATTGTCGGCGTCGACGATCCGGCCAGGGGTGAAGACGCCGATCCCGAAGCTGCCCTTGTCGAGATAGTCGCGCTTCAGTTGCGCGGCGGTGGGTTTGCCCTTGGTCTTGGCGAAAAGGGTCGCGAAGCGGTCGGCGTCTTCGGTGTGGAGGGTGACGGTGAGCGGGTCGGCAGGCGGGGGACGATTCGTGGCGGCCGCGGCGGGGAGCAGGGCGAGCGCGAGGATCAGCGGGCGGAGCATGATGTAGAGTATCGCGTGTTTGCCGGGGCGCCAGAGGGGATATCGCAATCCTCCCCGCCAGGGGGAGGTGTCGCCGAAGGTGACGGAGGGGGAGGACACGGAACCGGCGTGGTCGCCTACCTCCCCCTCCGTCAGGCTGACGCCTGCCACCTCCCCCTTGCGGGGGAGGATCGTGAGGTGCGGTAATAGGAAAGCCCACGTACTCTCCACCCCGGCGGAGGCCGGGGCCCAATTGGGAAGGTGGTAACAATGACGTGCTGCCATCCGTTAGTGACGTTCCCCAATTGGGCCCCGGCCTTCGCCTGGGTGGTGTCTAAGGCTCAGAACCCGTCCAGCACGATCTTACCCTTGGCCGTATGGCTCTCGATCCGCTCGTGCGCCCGCCGCAAATTCGCCGCGTCGATCTTCCCGAAATTCTCCGCAAGCGTCGTCCGGATCGTGCCGGCATCCACCAGCCGCGCGACCTCGTCGAGCAACACCCCCTGCTCGCCCATGTCCGCGGTCTGGAACAGCGAGCGCGTGTACATCAGCTCCCAATGCACCGAGATCGACTTCTGCTTGAGCGGCACGATGTCGAGCGTCTTGGGGTCGTCGATCAGCGCGAGGCGGCCCTGTGGCGCGATCAACGTCGCGATCTCGGCGATGTGCTCGTCGGTATGCGTCGTCGAGAACACGAACCCCGGAGCCCCCAGCCCGAGCGCCTCGACCTGCGCGGCGAGAGGCCTGCGGTGATCGATCACGTGATGCGCGCCGAGCTCCTCGACCCACCGCCGAGTCTCGTCGCGCGAGGCGGTGGCGATCACGGTCAGGTCGGTGAGCTGCCGCGCGAGCTGGATCGTGATCGAGCCGACCCCGCCTGCCCCGCCGATGATCAGGATCGCGTTCGCCGCACCGGCAACGGGTTTGCGCACGTCGAGCCGGTCGAACAGCGTCTCCCATGCGGTGACCGACGTCAGCGGCAATGCCGCCGCCTGCGCCCAGTCGAGCGACTGCGGCTTGTGGCCGACGATACGCTCGTCGACGAGATGATATTCGGCATTGGTACCGGGCCGGTCGATCGCGCCTGCGTAGAACACCTCGTCGCCGACCGCGAAGCCCGTCACGTCCGAACCGACCCCAACGACGACGCCCGATGCGTCCCAGCCCAGCACTTGCGGCTTGCCGTCGGGATCCGCGCGGCGCTGGCGGATCTTGGTGTCGACCGGGTTGACCGACACCGCCTTCACCTCGACCAGCAGGTCGCGGCCGGTCGCCTCGGGCTTGGCGATGTCGAGATCGACGAGCGACTGCGGATCGTCGATCGGGAGCGACTGGGTGTAGCCGATGGCGCGCATGCTGGAACTCCTGTGATGTCGGCCCCAAGCTGTCGACGCCGTCCCTTGGTTTCAAGGCGAGGTTGGCAAGTCGGGTGTGTTATCTATATACGCCACTTGAACGCGGGGCGGGTTGCAGCCACCATGTCCCAACGAACGGAGATTACGCATGGCCACGACACCCGAGACGCTGAACGAAGAGCCGGGCCTGGTGCTGACCCCGCCCGATCCGGTGCCGACCGTGGCCGCCTCAAAGGCCGCCGGACTGGTGCCGGTCGATGCCGGCGTGAAGTCGCAACTCGAGGAGCGCGTGTCGGGGTTCGTCACCGATCTCGTTGCGCAGGACGTCAATTCACCGGAGTTCGGCAAGCGGGTCGATGCGATCACCGCGATGGGCGCGAAGGAAATCCGCGAGGCCGCCGGCCAGTCGAACCGCTTCCTCGATCGCCCGGTCAAGGCGATGGATCAGGAGACCGGCGTCGGCAAGGACCTCGCCGAGCTGCGCCGCGTCGTCGAGGATCTCGATCCCGGCAAGAAGGGCAATCTGACCGCGCCGCAGAAGCTGTTCGGGATCATCCCGTTCGGTGGCAAGATGCGCAATTATTTCGACGGCTATAAATCGTCGCAGACGCATATCGCGCAGATCCTGAAGAGCCTCGGCTCGGGCAAGGACGAGCTGCTGATGGACAACGCCGCGATCGATACCGAGCGCGCGAACCTGTGGGCGGCAATGGGTCGGCTCGAGCAGATGATCCATCTGTCGAAGACGATGGACGCAAAGCTCGAGGACGTCGCGAACGACCTCGATCACTCCGATCCCGCCAAGGCTAAGGCGATCCGCGAGACGGCGTTGTTCTACACGCGCCAGAGGACGCAGGACCTGCTGACGCAGATGGCGGTGACCGTGCAGGGGTATCTCGCGCTCGATCTGGTCAAGAAGAACAATGTCGAGCTGGTGAAGGGCGTCGATCGCGCCTCGACCACGACCGTCTCGGCGCTGCGCACCGCGGTGACGGTGGCGCAGGCGCTGACCAACCAGAAGCTGGTGCTGGAGCAGATCACCGCGCTCAACACGACGACCGCGAACATCATCGATTCGACCGGCAAGCTGCTGAAGTCGCAGACCGCGCAAATTCACGAGCAGGCGGCGTCGGCGACGATCCCGCTGGAGACGCTGCAACGCGCGTTCCAGAATATCTACGACACGATGGACGCGATCGACGTGTTCAAGCTGAAGGCGCTCGATTCGATGAAGGTGACGGTCGGCGCGCTGTCGAACGAGGTCGACAAATCTCGTGGCTATATCGCGCGTGCCGAGGGGGCCACGCAGGGTCAGTTGGGCGGACCGTCGGCCAGTCCGTTCAAGCTGGAGGCGATGTAACCCTCGTGAGCGAAGTCGACGACGCCATCGCCAGCGCCCGCGCCTCCTGGTCGCGCATTTCCGACGACCGGACGGGCACCGTCATCGGGCGCGTGCCGTCGCGGGGACGGGCGCGGCAGACGCAGGCGATCGGCAAGCGGCTGACCCGGATCGCGATCGCCGACGTGTCGATCGTGATCGCGGCGATGGTGATCGGCTGGATCTTGCCGCTCGGGATCGGCGGGGCGATGCTGGTGATGGCGCTGCTGGTCGCCGCTACGGTGTTGTTCGCGGTCTGGCCCGCGGAACGCGCGCCGACGCCCGAGCGGCTCGCCGCGGTCGATATCCGCGCGCTGCCGGCGCAGACCGAACGCTGGCTGGAGGCGCAACGCCCCGCCCTCCCCGCGCCGGCGATGACGCTGGTCGACCGGATCGGCCTGCGGCTCGAAACGCTGACGCCGCAACTCGCGACGCTCGACGCGAACACGCAGGAAGCGGTCGACGTGCGCAAACTGATCGGCGAACAATTGCCCGCCTTCGTCAAGGATTACGAAAAGGTCCCGGCGTCGCTGCGCACCACCCCGCGCAACGGCCGCACGCCCGACGCCGAACTGGTCGACGGGCTGAAGCTGATCGAACAGGAAATCGGCGAAATGACCGCGCGGCTGGCGCAGAGCGACCTCGACAATCTGTCGACTCGAGGGCGTTTCCTGGAGATGAAGTACAAGGAGTGAGCGGGTGAAACGCACCCGGCTCAGCGTATGCCGTCGCAAGGCACGGTTCGTGTCCGAACGCGACGCGCTCACCGTAGCGCAAGCCGGCCGCGTCCCTCTCAGGGCCTATCGCTGCGACCGATGCCTGCATTTCCACCTGACCAGCCGGACGAAGGGCAAGCGCTTATTGCAATCCCGATTATTGCTTCCAGTAGATGTATAGATCATTCATTATGCGCAGCGACGGTATGCACAGCGTTCTCAATGATTGACATAATTTCAGCACTACCGCTTGAGCCGATCCAGTAAAGCACTGGCAACCTGATGCAGGTGACCAGATTTAGTAAGCTACTAAAGGCTGATGATGCAAAATCCTCCCCGTCGTCATCATTACATACCGGAGTTCTATCAACGGAAATGGATTGGAGAGGACAAGCAGGTGGAGAGGTACGAACGCATCAATGGCGCCGTGATCCGCCGCCGTGTTTTCCCAAGCGCAGCCGGTTTTCAAGAAGATTTATACCGGCACCCGAGAGCTGAGATGGATGAGTGGGACGCGCAGGCGCTTGAGTGGGCTATCTTCAAAAAAATTGACGATGCCGGCGCAAGCGCACTCGAAGCGCTGATATCGGATCAAGCGGCGCTCCGTGACAATGTTGTCCGTAGTAATTGGGCTGTGTTCCTGCGGACCATGCTAATGCGCACGCCATACCAAATGACCGGTGTGCTGGCTTCTCTCGAACAGATATGGCGAAACACCGATATTTCTCAAAAGTACGCTTCTATGCGCAAACCTGGGATGCCTGAGACTGCTACCGAGTTTCTTGAAATGCTCAACCCGGATGAAGCGAAAGAGAGCGCTTTCCGAATGTTTGCTGACGCAATCGGGAGTGACCGAACAACGCGGCACATCATGAAATTGCCTTGGAAGATATTCGACTGCTCAACAGCGGATCACGGTCTCCTGCTTTCAGATCATCCTGTGGTGCTTGTTCCACTTGAAACGAATGATGGCCACATTGCAATGCCACTCAGCCCTACAAAGCTACTGATTGCCGCAGCTAACGATCGAATAAAAGCTATCGCAGATTCTCTACAACCGAAATTGACGGTTCGAATAATGAACAAACTTGTGGTCCAACGAGCTCAGCACTGCGTAATTGCACGAAATAAAGCGCAGGACTTCTTTATAAATAAGCATTTCGGAACCAATCCAATTCCGCCATTTCTATCACCTAAGGCGCTTGAGCGAAGTGCTTTTGCACCAAAGACAGCAATTTCAAGTCAGTAGATTACGCGCGCGATCGGCCAAGCGGCCTACTGCCGACTTGTGGATTCCAGGCGTAGACGCCAACACACCAAATGCCTGCGGTCGCGGCTTGTTGAACACCAGCGGCACGCCGAGCGCATCGCTCACCGTCGCCCCCGCTTCGCTCGCGACCAGCACGGCCGCGGCGATGTCCCATTCGTTGCCCCAGCGGAGCGTCGCGACGAGGTCGGCTTCGTCGGCGGCGACCATTGCTATGCGTAGGGCGATCGAGTTGGGCTTGTGGACCATGACGAGGTCGCGGTCGGCTTTGGGGAGGGCGTCGACGGGGGTGCGGCTGCCGGCGAATTCCGTGCGGGTGCCGGTCCGGAGCGTCACGCCGTTGCGGGTGGCGCCCTGCCCGGCGACGGCGCGCCAATGTTCGCCGCGCGTGGGAGCGTCGAGGATGCCGATCACCGGGCGGCCGCGGTCGACCAGCGCGATCGAGACGCACCAGCCGGGACGGGCTCGGATATAGTCCCGCGTTCCGTCGATCGGGTCGACCACCCAGAGCAGGTCGTGCGCGAGGCGGTCGGCGTTGTCGGCGGTTTCCTCGGAGAGCCAGCCGGCTTCGGGCAGCAGCGTCGACAGGCGGGACTTGAGCATCCGGTCGATCGCGATGTCGAGTTCGCAGACCGGGCTGCCGGGGGTCTTTTCCCAGCGCTGGAAATCGGTGTCGAAGCGGTCGTACGCCATCGCGCCGGCCTCCATGGCGATCTTCGCGACCGCGTCGGCCATCGCGCGCAGCCATTCCGGCGACCGTTCCGGCCCGCGGCGGCGGCGGTCAGCCACTCGCCACCGTCATGCCCTCCACGCGGAGGGTCGGCACGTTGACGCCGTAGCGGAACTCGAGGTCGTTGGCGGGCGTCATCGCGAGGAACATGTCCTTCACGTTGCCGGCGATCGTGAACTCCGCGACCGGCGTGGTGATCTGGCCGTTCTCGATGCGGAAGCCGGCCGCGCCACGGCTGTAGTCGCCGGTCACGCCGTTCGCGCCGCCGCCCATCAATTCGGTGACGTAGACGCCCGACGTGATGTCGGCGATCAGCGTTTCGAGCGGGACATGGCCCGGCTCCATGAACACGTTGCTGGTCGCCACGCCGGGGCCGCCGCCGACACCGCGGGCGGCGTGGCCGGTCGGCTCGAGGCCGAGCTGGCGTGCCGAGGCGGAGTCGAGCAGCCAGCGTTCCAACATGCCGTCCTCGATGATGTCGCTCGGCGAGACGGGCAGGCCCTCGCCGTCGAACGGGCGCGAGCGCAGGCCGTGCGGGCGGTGCGGATCGTCGCGAATGGTGATGCCGTGCGCGAAAACCTGGCTGCCGAGCGAATCGAGCAGGAAGCTGGTCTTCCGCGTGATCGCCTGGCCGGAGATCGCGCCGAGCATGTGGCCGACCAGCGATCCGCCGACGCGACGGTCGTAGACGATCGTGGTGGGCCCGCTGACGAGGCGACCGGGGTTGAGCCTCGCGACCGCCTGTTCGCCGGCGCGGCGGCCGATCGCTTCGGGCGATTCGAGATGCGCGCGGAGGCGAGCGCTGTGGTGCGCGTAATCGCGCTGCATATTGCCGCCCTCGCCTGCCAGGACGCTGGCCGAGACGCCGTAGCCGGTTGCGGCATAGGCGCCGGCGAAACCGTGGCTGGTGGCGAGTGCCCAGACGCTGCGCGAGGCGCTGGCGCCGCCGCCTTCGCTGTTCGAGACGCCGGGGACCGCGCGGGCGGCGTCCTCGGCTTCGAGGGCGGCGTCGCGGAGTTGCTCGGGGCTGGCTTCGCCGCCGTCGTCGAGGCCCAGCATCGGGACGATGCCGTGGAGAAGGCGGTCGGCGGGGGCGAGCCCTGCCCAGGGATCTTCGGGGGCTTCGCGCGCCATCGCCACCGCGCGGTCGACCAGCGCGTCCATCGCGGCGGTCGACAAATCGGAGGTGGAGACGCTGGCGGAGCGCTGGCCGACGAACACGCGCAGGCCGAGATCCTCGCTTTCGGAGCGGCCGATATCCTCGAGCTTGCCGAGGCGGATCGACACGTCGAGCGCGGCGTCGGCGGCGAAGACCGCGTCGGCGGCGTCGGCGCCGGCTGCCCTCGCGCGCTGGACGATGTCGTGGGCGCGGTCGCGGGCTTGGTCTGGGGTCAGCATAGCAGCGACTTAAGGATGCAGGCTGGTCCCGACAACCACGCAGGCGAGGAACATGAGCAGTCCGGCGAAACGGTTCGCGCGGAAGCGGGCGAGTGCGGCGGTGCCGGCGCCCTCGTGCGTGTCGGGTTTGAGGGTCGCGACCTGCCAGGCGAGGTGGAGCGCGACGGGGACGAGCGCGGAGATCGCGAGCGGATCGGGGCGGATTTGCCAGAAGGCGGCGGCCCATAGGGCGACGGCGGCGATATAGAAGGTACCGACGCCGGTCTTGACGTGCGCGCCCATGCGGAGCGCGGACGAGCGGATGCCGATCATCGCGTCGTCCTCGCGGTCCTGCAGCGCGTAGATCGTGTCGTAGCCGATCACCCAGGCGATCGAACCCGCGTAGAGCAGCCACATCGGCGCATCGAGCGCGCCTGCGATGTCGCTCCAGCCAACTAGGAGCGCCCAGGAGAAGACGATGCCGAGCCACGCCTGCGGCCACCAGGTGATGCGCTTCATGAACGGGTAGGCGGCGACGGGGGCGAGGCTGGCGAGCGCGACGAGTCCGGCGAAGGGGGTGAGCTGGAGGAGGACGACGAGCCCGATCAGGCAGAGCGCGACGAGCCAGATCCAGGCGAGCTTGATCGAGACGAGCCCGCTCGGGATCGGCCGGGCGCGGGTGCGCGCGACCTGCGCGTCGAGGTCGCGGTCGACGATGTCGTTGAACACGCAGCCCGCGCCGCGCATCGCGATGCTGCCGAGGAGGAGCCAGAGGATCAGATCCCAGCGTTCGAGCGCCCCGCCGGCGAGCGCGACGCCCCAGGCGCCGGGCCAGAACAGCAGCCACCAGCCGATCGGACGATCGAAGCGGGCGAGCAGCGCGAGACCGCGGAGGGTTGGCGGGAGGCGGCCAACGAGACCTCGGTGTTCGCTGTCGGGGACGATTTCCGCGTGGCTCGGCTTGGTCTGCATGGCGGAGGCGTAGGAAGACGGGGTTTGGCGCGCAAGCCTTTGACGGCTACCGGTGGGCCGTGTCGCGTGTGGAGCCTCTTTTGTGATCGGCCTTTCGGTCGCGGTCGGGCGATTCGTCGAGGCGTTGTTCTGGGGGATTTTCCGGGTCGCCGGGGCGGTGGCTGGGGTTTTGATTCTCGGCGTCGTGGTTCTGGTTGTCGCGTGGGTGGTGGCGCGGAAGATGTGGGCGCGGCGGAAGCGCTGATCTGGATATGTGGGCGCAAGGGAGCGCGGATATTCCCCCCTCCCTGGAAGGGAGGGGGCGGGGGTGGGTCGGCTGCTTGGCGGGCGTGTCGGCAATCACAGGCCGACCCACCCCCAGCCCCTCCCTTCCAGGGAGGGGAGCTAGAAGGGCGCGAAAATCCTCCCCGGCACGGGGAGGGGGACCAGCACAGCTGGTGGAGGGGGGGCTTCCGCGAGCGTCACACTCGCGTCCGGCCTTGAAGTCTCGACGCTCCCGCTGAGATCTTCATTGCAGCGTTACGCCCGGTGCGATCCCCCTCCACCCTTCGCCGATGGCGAACGGTCCCCCTCCCCGTCCGGGGGAGGATTTAGCTGCTCCCTTGATCCTCCCCGTCAGGGGGAGGTGTCGCCGAAGGTGACGGAGGGGGAGGACACGGAGCAGTCGTTTCGCTTACCTCCCCCTCCGTCTGGTAAGCGCCAGCCACCTCCCCCTTGCGGGGGAGGATCGATCGGGCCCGAACCCTGGAACCGCGAGCATCATCATCGCGGCCTCTCCCCGTGCGGAAGAGGATTTGCTAGGATGCCCCCATGCCTGCAACTCCCGCCTGGCCGCCGCAATCCACGCCGCGCCTCTTCGTCGACAGCCCCCTCGCGCTCGGCCCGCTCCACGTCGATGGCCCGGCGGCGCATTATCTCGTCGGGGTGATGCGGATGAAGGTCGGCGATCCGGTGAAGCTGTTCGACGATCGGACCGGCGAGTGGCTCGGCGTCGCGTCCAGCGTCGGCAAGCGCGATCTGGTGCTCGACGTCACCGCATTGCTGCGGCCGCGCGAGGACGTTCCCGACCTGTGGCTCTGCGCCGCGCCGCTGAAGAAGGGACGGGTCGACTGGATGGCGGAGAAGGCATGCGAGCTGGGCGTCGCGCGACTGCAACCCGTCGTCACGCGGCGGACGATCGTCGACAAGCCCAATACCGATCGCCTGCGCACGCAGATGATCGAGGCCGCCGAGCAATGCGGGCGCACGGCGCTGCCCCAAGTTACCGAGCCGGTGAAGCTGGCCGCGCTGCTGCGCGAGTGGCCCGAGGATCGCGCGCTGTTCTTTGCCGACGAGACTGGCGGCGTGCCTGCGCTGGAGGCGATGCGATCGCGGCCGGGTCCGGCGGCAATCCTGATCGGGCCCGAGGGCGGCTTCGATGCGGACGAGCGCGAGGCGATCCGCGCGCATCCGCAGGCGGTGGGGATCGGGCTCGGTCCGCGCATCCTGCGGGCTGAAACCGCGGCGGGGGCTGCGATTGCCGTGTGGATGGCGGCGGCGGGCGACTGGCACGGTGGCGAAAACCCGGAAGGCGGCGGGGCTGGCGCGTAATACCTACCGATTGGTCCGAATCCCCTCTAGCCCCCTCGTTCATCGGCGCGTAAGGCGCGATGATGACGACCGATTACGCTCCGAAAAAGACCAGCCCGACGATCGAGTCGCGCGACCAGTTGATCGCCAGCTTCGCGCGCGGCGAAAAACCGAAGGACGCGTGGCGGATCGGCACCGAGCACGAGAAGTTCGTCTATACGAACGGCGATCACCATGCGCCGTCCTATGACGAGCCGAGCGGCATCCGCGCGCTGCTCGGCGAGCTGGAGCAATATGGCTGGAAGCCGGTCATGGAGGGTGGCAACGCGATCGCCATGTCGGGTCCCGACGGCAGCATCAGCCTGGAACCCGCAGGCCAGTTCGAGCTGTCGGGCGCGCCGCTCGACTCGCTGCACGAGACGTGTGCCGAGACCGGACGTCACCTGGAACAGGTGAAGGCCGCGGGCGAGAAGCTCGGCATCGGCTTCCTCGGGCTCGGCATGTGGCCGGACAAGACGCGGGCCGAACTGCCGATCATGCCGAAGGGGCGCTATGCGATCATGCTCCGGCATATGCCGCGCGTCGGCAGCATGGGGCTCGACATGATGCTGCGGACCTGCACGATCCAGGTGAACCTGGATTATGCGTCCGAGGCGGACATGGTGAAGAAATTCCGCGTGGGGCTGGCGCTCCAGCCGCTCGCGACCGCGCTGTTCGCGAACTCGCCGTTCACGGAAGGGCGGCCGAACGGCATGCTGTCGTATCGCAGCCATATCTGGTCGGATACCGATCCGCACCGCACCGGCATGCTGCCGTTCGTGTTCGAGGATGGCTTCGGGTATGAGCGCTACGCCGAGTATGCGCTCGATGTGCCGATGTACTTCGTCTACCGCGAGGGCAAGTATATCGACGCCGCCGGGCTTTCGTTCCGCGATTTCCTGAAGGGCGAATTGTCGGTGCTGCCGGGCGAGAAGCCGACGCTCGACGACTGGACGGATCATCTGTCGACCGCGTTCCCCGAGGTGCGGCTGAAGACTTTCCTCGAGATGCGTGGCGCCGATGGCGGACCGTGGAACCGGATTTGCGCGCTGCCGGCGTTGTGGGTCGGGCTGCTGTACGATCAGGGTGCGCTCGATGCGGCGTGGGATCTCGTCAAGGACTGGTCGATCGACGAGCGCCAGGCTCTGCGCGACGCGGTGCCCAAGCTGGGGCTGGACGCGCCGATCGCGGGCGGCGGCACGCTGCGCGATATTGCGGCACAGGCGCTCGACATCGCCGGGGCCGGGCTGACGGCGCGGGCGCGGTTCAACCGGGCGGGCGACAACGAGAGCGGCTTTCTCGATCCGCTGCGCGAGATCGTCCGCAGCGGCAAGGTGCCGGCGGAAGTGCTGCTGGAGAAGTATCACGGCGTCTGGGGCGGCGACGTCTCGAGGGTGTACGACGAATCGAGCTTCTGAATGCTCCCCTCCCGTTTACGGGAGGGGTCGGGGGAGGGCTTGCCCGCGAGCGATCCGGTCCCCGGCACAGGTCAGCCCCTCCCCTAACCCCTCCCGCAAGCGGGAGGGGAATTAGCCGCGCAACTTCGCGAACAGCCGCGGGACCCAGCCGTTGCGGGTCATCCAGTCGAAATAGGCGCGGTAGTCGGGGTCGAGCTTCAGATGCCGCTCCTCGGTTTTCGCGCGCCAGTAATAGACGCCGCTGACCGCTGCCATCAGCAGAGTCGCACGTGCGGCGTCGACGACGCTGCCGAGCGTCAGGACGGGGATCGTCGAAATCCACCAGAACAGGTTTTTCGACAGATAGGCGGGGTGACGCGACACTGCGTAGGGCCCGTGCGTCAGGATCCCGCGGTTGGTGAGGTTCGAAAAGCGGAAGCCGAACGCCATCGTCGCCCAGGCATAGATCGCGGTCAGCCCGACCAGTACCGCACCGATCAGCGCGAGCAGAACCGGGTGCCCCTGGAACCAGTACGCCCAGTCCGACGTGCCGGGGTGGTAATCGAGCGGTCCGCCGGGGGTCATCAGGATGAAGGGCGGGTAGCACATCAGCGCGGGCATCCAGGCTGCCGCGAAGGGGTTGGCGCTGCGGATGTGTGAATCGAGCGGGCGGAAGGTCAGCAGATAGCCGACCGTCGCGAAAGCCACGTCGATCAGGAACATCAGCGTCACCAGCCAGCTCGCCAGTGCGACCGGATCGCGGAGAACGACCGAGACATCGCCACGGACAAAATCGCCGAATCCCGGCGGCACGATCGCAAGCATGAAGGCGAGGAAGAACGTCTTCACCCCCCAGGCGCGGAGATGGCCATAGATCGCCTCACGGTCGACACCCGCCTGCCCCGTTAGCCACGCGCCGAGATGCCAGGCGCCGTCGCGCGGCTCGACCAGATAGCGGTCGATCCAGAGGACGTACGGGATCGACGCGACGAACAGGATCGGCGCGGCATTGGTGAAACACCACATCGCGAACGCGAAATTACCCTGCCAATAGAAACGCCCGGCGCCATAGATCACCGCAATCGCCGCCCAGGTCGCCCATAGTCCGGCCAGCTTGGTAAGGCTGAGATCCAGCGTCTCTCGCAACTGCTTCCCCGCAGACCAGTCGATCCCGGTGCTGGGGCTCCGATGGACCTTGTCGACGAGCAGCGACCAGATAACCATGGGGGCGCCACACGCAGCGACGTTGATCAGTGCCGAATATGGCCCGTCCATGCCGAAATGCCGCGCGATGCCGATCCAGGCGAGTACGCCGGCGAGCCCCGCAAGCCCCGCCCCATGGCTGACCGCGGATCGTGGGCGCGGGTCGGGCGCGACATGATCGGGGGGCGGTGGGTCGTGATCCATGGTGGCCGTCTAGCGCGGATTGGTAAGCAACGGGTGAAGTCTATCGCCGCCGCCGCCGCGGCTACCAACTCTCAGCAGGCGAGACCGCTAGCGCCGGCCTCGGCCTTATAGTCGGCTGAGAAGGGCTACCATCCGGCGTTGTCCGAGCGCTGTCAGTTGCACGTGCGAACGGCGTGCGTCCCGCTCATCGCGCGTCCGCTCGACCAGATCGGCGTCCTGCAGCATCGTCAGATAGCGGAGTGCGGTGGCGGACGGGGCACGCGCACCGATGCAGACCGCCGAGACGCTGAGCCGTCGACGCTCGTACCCCGAGATGAACAGATCGAGCAGCATGTTCCACGCGGGTTCCGAGAACAGTGCGTCGCCGAGCAGCTCGTCGCGAACCTTTCTCAGGGCATAAAGCCGCCGGGCGACGTCGATCAACGCCTCGGTGACCGCGGGCGGCGACACGCCGACGAGCGGCACGTCGGCGATGGTCAGGTACGTCGCGCACTTGGCAGCGGCGGTAGGCAGCATGGCGATTGCGTATGTCATATACGTCTTCCGAAAATGCTTCAGCGCAGGGTCGGGTCCTGGCGGCTCCAGTCGAGATCCCAGCCCCGTGCCCGGATCCGTCTCGAGTGCCTGACCGTCCCGATCACGAGAAGCAGAACGATGGGGTAGCTCCACGCCGCGGATAGAACGGCGTTGACGAGGCGGATCACGTCGGGGCTGATCGCCCGGATCAGATGGGCCCCCGTCCCCAATGCGTGGAGGGCGGTGGCCCATGCCGGCCAGAACCGATCGGCCTTGAGCGTGATCACGATCATCACGACCAGCAGGAGAAGATCGACGATCATCACGCCCGCCTCCAGCCCTGCGAACAGGATCGGGATGTTGCGCTGGACGATCCCGGTCGACACCGCTGCGAGCAGCAGCGCCAACCCCGTCAGCCGCTCCGGCGCGCCGCCCCGCAGGAGCGCATAGCCGGACGCCGCCACCTGTATCGTGTAGAACAACCAGACCCGGTCCAACTCTTACCTCCAAAGCAGGACCGCGAAGGGCCGTTCAGGCGACCGCCGCGAGACGGACCGACGTAGCGGCCGGCAACGCGCCTTCGTTGGGCGGGCATTGCGCGGTATCGCCATAGCCGTAGAACTGGCCGAGCCCGATCTCGTGGCGGACGTCGACCAGCGCGCGGTGCGCCTCGACGAAACGCTGGCGTGCGTTGATCATGTCGAAGGAGGCCTGCGAGACCATCTGCAGTGCCGCGGCCCCGGTGCCGAGCGGCAGATTGGCGGCGACCCGCTGCTGCAACAGCGTCGATACGCACGACGCGGCCAGCATCGCGGCGTGATCGATCGCCGCCTCGGCCTTCAGGAATTCGGTGGTGACCGTGTCGGTCGCGTCGCGTCGTTGTTTCAGCATCGTCGTTCTCCCCATCGGCGTCGTCGTCGCGGTGCCATGTATGGGGGCGGTGCTATCCCGGTTCGATCGCAACAGGCTGGTCAGCGTCATCGCCAGGTTCACGAGCGCCATCGAGGTGATGGCGATCAGGCCCATGAGAGCGATCAATCTGACGAGCCGGTCGCCCATCGAAAACCGATTGCGCGCCGCCCCCACCGATCCGCTGTCTCCGGCCAGGCCGAGGAAGCGGCGAACAAACCCCCAAGGCTCGATCTGCGTATCGTTTGAGGGCTTGGGAGCGGGAATGGGAACGTCGATTGGTTCGGATGGTAGCCGTTCGTATGTGGCCACGGGCTCGTCGGGCGGGGCTGCCTTGCGGCTCGGCACGGCGTCGATTGCCGTGCCGCGCTCGTGCTCCTGGAGCCGCCTAGCCGCTTCGAACCGCGTGCCGACGCCGAGGACCTGGATGGCACGCTCGATCCGCTTGTCGATCGCCGACGGGGACACGCCGAAGATCGCAGCGATCTCCTTCGAATTATGGTGGGTCAGCACGAGTCGGAGACAGGCGCGCTGGGCTTCGGTCAACTGATCGATGCGTCCTGCGGTCATAATACGGTGGTAGCGCGAACGCGCGACGGTTGCACCTGTCACGTTCGAGATATCGGCGCGGGAAACGTTGGCGGGCCAAGTGGGGCTGGAGGCACCGGACGCGAACGCGGTCGAGGACGGGGCGGCCCGACGGGTTTCAGTCTCGGGCGAAGATTTCCGTGTGCGGGATGACGAGATCGAGCGAGGGGAGCGCGACGTCGTGCGGCTGCGCGAACATGTCGTCGCGCCAGGTGGTCGGCCCGAGCCGTTGAACGACGCGGGTGAGTTCGTTCTCGGGGTCGGCAAAGACGATCGTGTCGACCGAGGCGAGTTCGCGATATTCGGCTAGCTTGCTGCCCTGGTCGATCTTTGCGGTCGAGCCGGAGAGGACTTCGAAGATTACCGTCGGATCGGTGAATGCGCGTTGCTCTTCGCGCTCGCGGGTCGCGGGGTTGCCACAGAAGACGCTGACGTCGGGGTAGCGCAGGTCGGTGTCGTTGACGCGGACGCCCATGTCGGAGTTGTAAGCGCGGCAGCCTGTGCCGCGGAGCTTCATGCCCAGGTAAATGAGGATGTTACTCGCCACGCGAGAATGAGCGGGGGTGCCGCCGGTCATCATGCGGATGACGCCATCGACCAGCTCGAACTTGCGGTCCGTGCCGAAGTCGATTGCGAGGAACTCGTCGACCGTGATCTTCTTGTAGAGGGGATCGTGCCGCATGGGTGGGTTTTACCACTTGTCGGTGGACAAACAAAGGGCCGGGGATTGCTCCCCGACCCTTTGCTTTGGTCGGTTTGGCTTGGAACCGAGCAGCGGCGAAGCCGCTGCTTTCGTCGTACGGGATCGGTGGCTTGCGCCGCCGACCCGCCGGCCGTTCTGATCTTGTGTCCGGGCCAGCTCTCGCTGGTCCGGTCCAAGATCAGAAGTCCATGCCGCCCATGCCGCCCATGCCGCCGCCGCCCATGGGCATGGCGGGCTTGTCTTCGGCCATTTCGCTCACGGCCGCTTCGGTCGTGATCAGGAGGCCTGCGACCGATGCTGCGTTCTGCAGCGCGGTGCGGACGACCTTGGTCGGATCGATCACGCCGGCTTCCACCAGGTTCTCGTAGGTGTCGGTCGCGGCGTTGAAGCCGATCGACGTGTCGTTACCGTCAAGCAGCTTGCCCGAAACCACCGCACCGTCATGACCCGCATTCTGAGCGATCTGGCGAACCAGAGCGGTCAGCGACTTGCGCACGATGTCGATACCGCGCGTCTGGTCCTCGTTCGCACCGGTCAGGCCGTCGAGGGCCTTGGTCGCGTACAGCAGCGCCGTACCACCACCGGGGACGATGCCCTCTTCGACGGCTGCGCGGGTTGCGTGCAGCGCGTCGTCGACGCGGTCCTTGCGCTCCTTGACCTCAACCTCGGACGAACCACCGACCTTGATCACGGCAACGCCGCCGGCAAGCTTGGCGAGACGCTCCTGGAGCTTCTCCTTGTCGTAGTCGCTGGTCGTGTTCTCGATCTGCTGACGGATCGCCTCGGTGCGGCCCTTGATCGCGTCGTGATCGCCGGCACCGTCGACGATGACGGTGTTGTCCTTGTCGATCGTGACGCGCTTGGCGGTGCCGAGCATGCCGAGCGTGACGGTCTCGAGCTTGATGCCGAGGTCTTCCGAGATCATCTCGCCCTTGGTCAGGATCGCGATGTCCTCGAGCATCGCCTTGCGACGATCGCCGAAGCCCGGTGCCTTGACCGCTGCGACCTTCAGGCCGCCGCGCAGCTTGTTGACGACGAGCGTGGCCAGAGCCTCACCCTCGATGTCCTCGGCGATGATCAGCAGCGGACGACCCGACTGGACGACGGCTTCCAGGATCGGGAGCATCGCCTGCAGGTTCGACAGCTTCTTCTCGTGGATCAGGATGTAGGGATCCTGAAGCTCGACGGTCATCTTCTCGGGGTTAGTGATGAAGTAGGGCGACAGATAGCCGCGATCGAACTGCATGCCTTCGACGACGTCGAGCTCGAACTCGAGACCCTTCGCTTCCTCGACGGTGATCACGCCTTCCTTGCCGACCTTCTCCATGGCTTCGGCGATCTTCTCGCCGACTTCACGGTCGCCATTGGCCGAGATGATGCCGACCTGCGCCACTTCCTTCGAACCCGAAACCGGCTTCGAACGCGCCTTGACGTCCTCGACGACCTTGACGACGGCGAGATCGATGCCGCGCTTCAGGTCCATCGGGTTCATGCCCGCTGCAACCGACTTCATGCCCTCGCGGACGATGGCCTGCGCCAGAACCGTCGCCGTGGTGGTGCCGTCGCCGGCGATGTCGTTGGTCTTCGAGGCCACTTCGCGCAGCATCTGCGCACCCATGTTCTCGAACTTGTCCTTGAGCTCGATCTCCTTGGCGACGGTGACGCCGTCCTTGGTGATGCGCGGTGCGCCGAAGCTCTTGTCGATCACGACGTTGCGGCCCTTGGGGCCCAAGGTCACCTTGACCGCGTCGGCGAGGATGTCGACGCCGCGGAGGATGCGCTCACGCGCGTCACGACCGAATTTTACGTCCTTGGAAGCCATGTCAGCTGCCCTTTCGATTGAGTGAAGTATAGGAAGTGCAGACGCTGGCGCAGAGTTCGCTGCCAGCCTTTCTCGGCCCGTTCACGTCAGCAGACGCCGACGATCCCGAGCCCGTCGGGTCAACCGACGATACCGAGAATGTCCGATTCCTTCATGATGAGGAGGTCCTCACCGTCGACCTTGACCTCGGTGCCCGACCATTTGCCGAACAGGATCTTGTCGCCGGCCTTGACGTCGAGCGGCGTGATCGTGCCGTTCTCGGCGCGGGTCCCGGTGCCGACGGCGACGACTTCGCCTTCCTGCGGCTTTTCCTTGGCGGTGTCGGGGATGATGATGCCGCCAGCCGTCTTCTCTTCGGCTTCGAGGCGCTTCACCAGCACGCGATCATGCAACGGACGAAAGTTCATGGGGTCCATGTCCTTTTGGGATTGTGACAGATTTCTGGCACTCAGGGGACCCGAGTGCCAACGGACGGCATATGTGCCTCGGGGTGCGGCATGTCAAAGGTTGCGCGGGTGAAATTTTTTCGGGCGGGCTTGGGTTTCGCGCGTCGTGGCGGAAGGGGGTGGGGTAACCGCACTGGTAACGCGCTGCCGTTCTCCTGCGCACGCAGGAGTCCAGGGTAACGGAGAGCGGCGCTTGTGATCCTGGGCTCCTGCGTTCGCAGGAGAACGCGAGTGGGGCGAACCTTTACTTCTGCTCCCCTTCCGCTTGCGGGAGGGGTCGGGGGAGGGGCTTTTCCGAGGCGGCGCGTTTGGGGGACGCCCCTCCCCTAACCCCTCCCGCAAGCGGAAGGGGGATGCTGTGGCGTTCGGACGGATGTGCGTGGCTACAACGCCCCTGTGTTGGCACGGTAACACAGGCCATTTACCTCGGTCCGCGCATGCTCTAGCTCTCGTCCCATGACCGATACCGCAGCGCCGTCCTACGCCCCTCCCCCGTCCTATACCGACCCGACGCGGCCTCGCCGCAAATGGCGGCTGGTGCGGGGCGTGTGGAAGTTCCTCGTGGCGATCAAGGATGCGCTCGTCCTGATCGCGATGCTGTTGTTCTTCGGGCTTATTTTCGCGGCGCTCAATGCGCGGCAGAGCACCACGGCGATCAAGGACGGCGCGCTGGTGCTCGACCTCAATGGCTCGATCGTCGAGCAACCCGAGGAGCAGGCCGCGTTCGCCGCACTGTCGGGGCAGAACACGACTCGCCAGTTCCGCCTGCGCGACGTGGTCCGCTCGATCGACACGGCAAGAACCGATGCGCGCGTGAAGGTCGTCGTGCTCGATCTCGACAGCTTCGGTGGCGCCTATCCCGCGGCGCTGGGCGAAGTCGGCGATGCGTTGGCGCGGGTGCGGGCGAGCGGCAAGCCTGTCCTCGCCTATGCGACCGCGTACACCGATGGCGGATACCGGCTGGCGGCGAATGCGAGCGAGATCTGGGTCAACCCGCTGGGCGGCACGATCTTCATGGGGCCGGGCGGTAACCAGCTCTATTACAAGGGCCTGATCGACAAGCTCGGCGTCAACGCGCACGTGTACCGCGTCGGCCGCTACAAGTCGTTCGTCGAGCCCTACACGCGGGCGGACCAGAGCGAGGACGCGAAGGCGGCGAGCACCGCGCTGTACGGCACGCTGTTCTCGCAGTGGCGCGAGGCGGTCGCCAAGGCGCGACCCAAGGCACAGATCGCGCAGTTCATGAGCGCGCCCGACAAGGTGATCATCGCCGCGAACGGCAACATCGCGCAGGCCAATCTGCGCGCCGGCATCGTCGACAAGCTCGGCGACCGGACCGCGTTCGGGCGCCGCGTCGCGGAGATCGCCGGGTCCGACGACAAGAAGCCGGCGGGCAATTTCAACACGATCAAATACGATGCCTGGGTGAAGGCGAACCCGCTGCCGACGGCAGGCGACGCGATCGGCGTGCTGACGATCGCCGGCGAGATCGTCGACGGCGAGAGCGGCCCCGGCAAGGCGGCGGGCAAGACGATCGAGAAGGCAGTGCTCGATGGGCTCGCCAAGAAGGATCTGAAGGCCCTCGTGGTCCGCGTCGATTCGCCCGGTGGCTCGGTGCTGGCGTCGGAGCAGATCCGGCTCGCGATCCTCGAGGCCAAGCGGCAGAAGCTGCCGATCGTGGTGTCGATGGGCGGTCTGGCGGCGAGCGGCGGTTACTGGGTGTCGACGCCCGCCGACGTGATCTTCGCCGAGCCGGGCACGATCACCGGCTCGATCGGCATCTTCGGCGTGATCCCGACCTTCGAGAACGCGCTCGCCAAGATCGGCGTGACCAGCGACGGCGTGAAGACGACGCCGCTGTCGGGCCAGCCCGATATCGTCGGCGGCACCACGCCGATGTTCGACGCGATCGCGCAGGCCGGCATCGAGAACGGCTATCGCGAGTTCATCGCCCGCGTCGCCGCGTCGCGGAAGATGACGCCGGCGCGGGTGGACGAGATCGGCCAGGGACGCGTCTGGGATGGCGGCACGGCGCGGCAGATCGGGCTGGTCGACCGGTTCGGGACGCTCAAGGACGCGATCGACGAGGCAGCCAAGCGCGCCAAGCTCGATCCGGCCAAGGTGCATGCCGAGTATCTGGAGAAGAAGCCGGGCTTCCTCGCGACGATCGCGCAGGACTTCGGCAACGACGGCTCCGATGATGACGCGGGCGGCGGCGATGCGTTCGCGCATGTCGCGGCGGATCGTCGCCAGATGCTCGCGCAGGCGGTCGGCGACATGAAGCGGCTGGCGACGTCGGGCTCGATCCAGGCGCGCTGCCTGGAGTGCGGCGGGATGGGACCGACGACGGCGGGCATCGGCGATGCGAAGCTGCTCGACCTGTTGCTGGCGCGGATCGGCTTCTGATGGTTCCCGCGTCTCGGCCAGCTTCGGGCAACGGGGGCGGGATCGTGATCCGGGCCGCGGTCCCCGAGGATGCCGCGTCGATCGCGGCGATCTATGCGCCGCACGTGCTGGTCGGGACGGTGTCGTTCGAGACCGAGGCCCCGGATGCGCGGCAGATGCGGGCGCGGATGGCGGCGTCGGACGGGCTGTACCCGTGGCTGGTCGCGACGATCGGCCCCGAAGGTGGTGTGCTGGCCTATGCCTATGCCGCGCCGTTCCACAAGCGCGAGGCGTACCGGTTCGCGTGCGAGACCACGGTGTATGTCGCGGATGCGGCGCAGCGGCAGGGCGCGGGGCGGCTGTTGTACGAGGCGCTGATCGATACGCTGCGGGCCCAGGGGTTCACGCAGGCGATCGGGGCGATCGCGTTGCCGAACGATTCGTCGATCAAGCTGCACGAGGCGGTCGGGTTTCGGCGCGCGGGGGTGTACCGCGAGGTCGGGTACAAGAACGGGCAGTGGATCGATGTCGGGCATTGGCAGTGCGAACTGAACGAGCCTGCGGTGCCGCCGGTCGAGCCGAAGCGGTTTGCGGATGTTGGGGTTGTGCGGGGGTAGGCGCTGGGGTTTGGTTTGGCGCGGGTGATGTGGTTTTTGTCGTTGGTCGACTGGTTCTTGGTCGCGGAGACGCGACAGGATTTTGGGAGCGCGCGGAGCCTGACGTAGCGGTTTCTACCTGACCAACCCTGCCTGAGCAGTTCCTCCTCGAAGCGCAGTCCCTCGTTGAAGAGCAGCGCGGCTTCTTCTTCGCCCCTCCCTGGAAGGGAGGGGTTGGGGGTGGGTTGGTTTCCTTG
Source organism: Sphingomonas faeni (assembly GCF_024273235.1). Classification (GTDB taxonomy): domain Bacteria; phylum Pseudomonadota; class Alphaproteobacteria; order Sphingomonadales; family Sphingomonadaceae; genus Sphingomonas; species Sphingomonas faeni_A. The sequence continues at coordinate 79,404 of NZ_JANBVH010000001.1, forward strand.
TGTCTCGACGGTGGCGACACAAGCGGGCCTACCCACCCCCGGCCCCTCCCTTTCAGGGAGGGGAGCGGTTTGGGGTCTCGGGTGCCTTTGCGTCTTATCACTGCTCTTCGTGCGAACCGCGGCCGGGGCAGATGATCGGCAGCCGGTGATCGCCTGAGCCCCGGCATAAACACCTATACCACCCCGGCGGAGGCCGGGGCCCAATTGGTGAGGTTATAGTAACTTAGCGCAGTCCGTCGTTAGCAACGTCCCCCAATTGGACCCCGGCCTTCGCCGGGGTGGTAGAGGTGGGGGGAGATGTCTCGCCGACGAGTAGAGATCAGCCCAACGTATAACGATCGGACCGTCGACTTCAGTCCGCACGCCGGCCCTCTCCTCCTTGTTCTCCCGCGAAGGCGGGAGTCCAGTCTGGGTCCCCGCCTTCGCGGGAGAACAGTCGCGCCTGCGGTACGCTAGCGTCGGCCGCCATAGGCCGGCAGCGCCAGATGGAAGCGGATCGCCGCGGCACGCAGCGTGAACCCGGCGCTGGCGGCGATCACCGCGGACCAGCTCAGCGGGACCCCCAGCAGCACCAGCCCCACATAGCTCGCCGCCGCCAGCGCCGCCGCGGTCACGTACAGCTCGGGTCGCATCAGGATCGACGGTTCGCCCGCCAGTACGTCGCGGATGATGCCGCCGACGCAGGCGGTCATCACGCCCATCAGCGCGGCCGGCACCGGCGGCACGCCGTAGCCGAGCGCCTTGGCCGCGCCATACACTGCGTACGCCGCGAGCCCTACCGCATCGAACCAGCCGAGCGCCTCGTCCTTCCACCAGCGCTGCGGCGTCACCCAGATCAGCAGCGCCACACCGAGGCACACGCTCGCCGCCCGCGCGTCGTGCACCCAGAAGACCGGCGCGTCGATCAGCAGGTCCCGCACCGTGCCGCCGCCGACCCCGGTGATCAGCCCGAAGAAGACGAGCGTCACGAACGTCTGGCCGCGCTTCGCCGCCGCCAGCGCGCCCGAGGCGGCGAACACCGCGAGACCGGCGAGGTCGAACCACGGCGCGGCGACGGGCAGGATCTCGACGGGCAAGGGGACGGGCAACATCGGGGCGGCGTAACCGGCGCGCCTGGAGCGGTAAAGCAGAAGCGGCGCGCGACGTCGCAACACCGGCGGGCGAATACCCTGAACGAACATGAACGCGATGTTGTTTTCGGTTCATGCAACTCGCCGTATAGTCACATCGTTACACCACCAGATCAATTCACTAGGGAGTTAAACATGCGTAAGTTCATCCTCGCACTCGGCTGCAGCGCCATGGTCCTGCCGACCGTCCTCATCCCGGTTTCGGCCGCAGATGCCCGCGATCGTCGCGAATGGCGTGGTCGTGACGGCCGCGTCTATTGCAAGAAGAGCAACGGCACGACCGGCACGATCATCGGCGGCGTCGGCGGCGCCCTGCTCGGCCGCACGGTCGACACCCGCGGCGACCGCACGGTCGGCACGCTCGGTGGTGCAGTCCTGGGTGGCCTCGCCGGCCGCGCGATCGACAAGAGCACGAGCAACAACAATCGTCGTTGCCGCTAAAGAAACGCCGCTAAAAAAAACCGCGCCGCCATTTTGCCGGTGGTGCGTTGAAGACGGGCGTCGTGGGGAACCACGGCGCCTTTTTTCATTTCCCGAAAGGACCCATCATGACCACACGCAGCGGTTCGGCAAAATATGAAGGTCTCGGCAAGAGCGGCAAGGGCCATGTCTCGACTCAGTCGGGCGTGTTGTCCGACAGCCCCTACGGCTTCAACACGCGGTTCGAGAACGAGCCCGGCACCAACCCCGAGGAGCTGATCGCGGCGGCGCATGCGTCGTGCTTCACGATGGCGCTGAGCTTCGCACTCGCAGGCAAGGGCTATGAGGCGGGTACGCTGGAGACGTCAGCGAAGGTGACGCTCGACAAGGATGGCGACGGTTTCAAGATCACCAAGTCGGCGCTGACGCTGAACGCCAAGGTCGACGGCGTCTCGAAGGAAGAGTTCGAGGTGATCGCCGCGGACGCCAAGGCGAACTGCCCGGTGTCGAAGGTGCTCAACGCCGAGATCACGCTGGAGCACACACTGGCCGCTTAAAATCGCCTGATCTCAAAGACCTGTCGGCCGGCTGAATGCGACGTAGTTTGCGGTTCACGCAACCCCCGCATCGGCCGGCCGTTCAGTACGCACAGCATTTGGGAGAGAGATAATGCGTATTGCTATATTGTCGGCGGCCCTTGCCGCTACCGCGTTCAGTGCGATGCCCGTCGCTGCGCAGTCGACGATCCGGGGCGCCAATCGCGAATATAACAACGAGGTCCGCGACGCGCAGCGCGACTATCGCCGCGACGTCCGCGACGCGGATTCGCGCGGTGACGTCCGCGATGCGCGCCGCGAATATCGTGAAGAGGTGCGGGATGCACGGCAGGACCGCCGCGGGGACGTTCGCGACATCCGGCAGGACCGCCGGAACGACGGGCGCAACTGGCAGCAGTATCGCGGCTATGACTATAACCGCTACGAGCGCGGGCAGCGCGGGTATTTCGCCGACCGCTATTACCGTGATGGGCGCTATTACCAGGAGCGTCGCCTGGGCCGGAACGACCGCATCTATCGCGGCGGCAACGGGCGCTATTACTGCCGTCGCAACGACGGGACGACGGGGCTGATCGTTGGTGGCCTGGCCGGCGGTGCGCTCGGCAACATCATCTCGAGCGGTGGTTCGCAGTTGCTCGGCACGTTGATCGGTGCGGGCGGTGGCGCCGTGCTGGGGTCGTCGATCGACCGGGGCAACGTGCGCTGCCGTTGAGGGTTAGATTACAATCCTCCCCCGCAAGGGGGAGGTGGCTGGCACTTGCCAGACGGAGGGGGAGGAACGGGTAACGGCCGTTACGTGTCCTCCCCCTCCGTCACCTGCGGTGCCACCTCCCCCTGGCGGGGGAGGATTTAGGATTGAACAGGGCCTGGTGGGAACGCCGGGCCCTTTTCGCGTCAGATGATGCCGCCGCCGAGGCTCAGGCGGAGCGCGAAGATGATGATCAGGACGATGTTGAGGTTGCGGCCGCCGCTGCTCGACGAGAGCGCGCCGACCGCAGCGCCGACGATGCCGATCGGGATGACGAGCCAGTTCATCCAGCCGAGCAGCGGGATGAAAGCGACGAGGCCGAGCACCAGGGTGACGAGGCCGATGAGGATCGAGACGATGTTCAGCATGGGTGGAACATGGCGGGTCGGATCGGTTCGAGCAAGGCTTGCCGGATGCTTGCGATCCTCCCCCGCCAGGGGGAGGTGGCGCCGGAGGTGACGGAGGGGGAGGCACGCGACCACGTGGGTTCCGTGTCCTCCCCCTCCGTCTGGCGAGTGCCAGCCACCTCCCCCTGGCGGGGGAGGATCGGAGGGGAGCGGAAAACGCTTTCTTCACCGTCTTTCGCGCATAGGATGCGGGTGATGACTTTCCCCCTGCGCTCCGCCCTTCTCCTCCCGCTCGCGCTGGCCGCCTGCAACCGGTCCTCGACCGACCAGCAGGATCTCAACAGCCTGGATGCCGAGCTGACTAACGGCACGGTGCGCGATCCGGCGCTGACGTCGGCGCTGGGCGGGCAGATCATGGTCGACCCCCGGTTGACCCAATCGTCCAACACCGATGCGGTGCGGCCGCCGACGCGGCCGGAGGGCGGCGCGGTGCCGCCCGAGGGTCCGCTGAAGGCCGATCCGGTCGACCCGAAGACGTTGCAGCGCGCGCCGGCGCCGTCGAACGATTGCCCCGAGTGCAAGACGGCGAACGGCGCGCTGACGCTGGGGGCGCTGGCGAAGCGACAGAAGACGCCGGACGCGGGGGCGTGTGCGCAGAAGATCGGCTATTCGGCGGGGTGGGCGAACCGGTTGCCGGCGGACCTGCCGCTGTATCCGGCGGCGCGGTTGACCGAGGCGGCGGGGGCGGACCGCGACGGGTGTCGGCTGCGGGTGGTGAGTTTCGCGAGCGCTGCGCCGATGCAGAAGATGCTCGACTGGTATTTCACGAAGGCGACCGCGGCGGGGTATTCGGCCGGGCACAGCACGGACGGCAAGCAGCATGTGCTGGGCGGGGTCCGGGGGAACGACGCGTATGTGGTGTATGTGACGGCGCGGGCTGGTGGCGGGAGCGATGTGGATATGGTTTCCAACGCCGGGCGGTGAGTTCCAAGCTGAAGCCATTCTAAGAGTGCACCACCCCGGCGGAGGCCGGGGCCCATTTGGGAAACGTCGCTAACTGAGCGCGGTCCTTCGTTACTGCGACCTTTCCAATTGGGCCCCGGCCTCCGCCGGGGTGGTGGTGATCGAGGATGGCGTCACTCCTCCTTGTTCTCCCGCGAAGGCGGGAGCCCAGTCTGGGTCCCCGCCTTCGCGGGGAAACAATTTTGGGGGAGATGCCGCGCCTATTGTGCATGAGAGCGCAGGCGAACGCGCCCTCCCAACCGCACCTTTCCGTTTTCCCCGATTCACGCTAGGGCGCGGGGATGCTTCCCCTTCTCTACGTCATGGTCGGTGGTGCGGTCGGTTCCGGCGCGCGCTATCTGACGGGTAGCGCGGTGACGGCGCTGCTCGGGCCGGACTATCCCTTCGGGACGCTCGCGGTGAACATCGTCGGCGGGTTGCTGATGGGCGTGCTGGTCGGCGTGCTGGCGCAGAACAGCGCGTCGGAGACCTGGCGCCTGCTGCTCGCGGTCGGCGTGCTTGGGGGATTCACGACCTTTTCGGCGTTCTCGCTGGAGGTCGTCACGATGATCGAACGCGGCGCATTCGGCGTCGCGTTCGGCTATGTTTTGGTGTCGGTGATCGGTTCGGTCGCCGCGTTGTTCGCGGGTCTCTCCGCAGTAAGGGCCGTCGCATGACTGCGGGCAAAAGCGATAGCGATATGGGTTTCCGCGAGTTCAACGTCGGGTTCGACGATGACGGCATCCGGCTCGACCGGTGGTTCAAGCGGCATCTGCCCGATACGAGCTACACCACGGTGGCGATGTGGGCGCGCACCGGGCAGCTCCGCGTCGACGGCGCGCGCGCGACGCCGGGCGACCGGATCACGGCGGGCCAGATGCTCCGCGTTCCCCCGCCCGAGGCCGACAAGGCCACCGCCGACCCGGACAAGCCCCAGCGCGTCCGCGAACGCGTGATCCTGTCCGACGAGGAGACCGAACTCGCGCAAGGCATGGTCATCCACAAGGATTTCCAGGCGTTCGTGCTGAACAAGCCGCCGGGTCTCGCCACGCAGGGCGGGACCAAGACGACGCAGCATGTCGACGGGCTGCTCGATGCGCTCCAGTACGACAATGAGGGTCGGCCGAAGCTGGTCCACCGGCTCGACAAGGATACGTCCGGCGCACTGCTGGTGGCGCGGACGTCGCGCGCGGCGGCGTTCTTCGCGAAGGCGTTTTCGGGGCGGACCGCGCGTAAGGTGTATTGGGCGCTGGTGGTCGACGTGCCGTCGATCGAGGACGGCATGATCGAGCTGCCGATCGCGAAACAGCCGGGCACCGGTGGCGAGAAGATGCACATCGACGAGGCCGAGGGCGCACCGGCGCGGACGCGCTACCGCGTGATCGAGCGCGCTGGCAACCGGGCAGCGTGGGTCGAGTTGCAGCCGTTTACCGGGCGGACGCATCAGTTGCGCGTGCACATGGCGGCGATCGGGCATCCGATCGTCGGTGACGGCAAATACGGTGGCGCGGCGGCGTTCTTGACCGGCGGGATCTCGCGGAAAATGCATCTGCATGCGCGGCGGATCAAGGTGGATCATCCGGATGGCGGGTCGATCGACGTGACGGCTGAGTTGCCGACGCATTTCGCTGAAAGCCTCAAACAATTGGGTTTCGAGGAGAAGCTGGGCGACGACCTGGTGCTCGACGAGAAGACCGCGCCGACGCGCGAGCAGATGAAGTCGCGGGCGAAGGCGCATGCGAAGTCTGTTCGGAAAGACCGCAAGGGTGAGCGGCGTGGGCGTGGGGTTGTCGAGGAGAAGAAGCCGGGCAAGCCTGCGCCGAAGACGGGTGGGCCTCGGACTGGAGCCGGGTCCAAGTTTGGGGCACCGCGGAATGGGCCTCGGGTCGAGGGGGCCAAGCCTGCCGGGCGGGGTCGCTCGGGTGGCGCTGGGAAGCCTGGGCCTCGGAGTGGTCCTGGGACCCGGTAGGTGATGCCTGCCGACTAACGTGCCCTCACCCTTCCCACGGCCAAGCGGCCGCGGGCCCCTTCCCTCTCCCCCGAGGGGAGAGGGAGAGCCTCCGGAGGCGTCTCGGGGTGGGGTCGAGTCTAATCTCACTCCACCCCGGCGAAGGCCGGGGCCCAGTTGGGGGACGTCGCTAGCGAAGGGCGGCGCTCCATCATTGCCACCTCTCCAACTGGGCCCCGGCCTTCGCCGGGGTGGGGCCGCTGGTTGAAAACACCCCTCGCCCATCCCCGTTCCCCCGCGAAGGCGGGGGTCCAGGAGTCGGGGGGGCTGTCGGTGTTTAGCTGGGCCCACGCGTCCGCGGGGGAACATGGGTGGTGCGGTTGCGCTAACGCTATGCATCTAGCGCGTAGCTCATGGTCCATGGCTCCTAGCCCCCCGGTTTGACGTTCCCCTTCCGCACCTCGTGATCTACGACGCCACCCATGTCTTTCCGGAAAATCTCATGATCCGTCTTGCCGTGTTCGATTGCGACGGGACGCTCGTCGACAGCCAGGCGAATATCTGCGTCGCATGCGAGCGTGCGTTCGAGGGCGCCAAACTGATCCCGCCCCCGCGCGCGAAAATTCGGCGGATCGTCGGGCTCAGTCTCGTCGAGGCGATGCAGGTGTTGCTGCCGCAAGCGGACGAGGCGCTGCACCGGTCGCTCGCCACCGATTACAAGAACGCGTTCCATGCGATGCGGGCGAGCGGCGAACTGGCCGACGAGCCGTTGTTCGAGGGGATCGCCGAGGTGCTCGGGACGCTGGCCGACGACGGCTGGGTGCTCGGCGTGGCGACGGGCAAGTCCGATCGTGGGCTCGCGCATATCCTTGCCGCGCACGGGATCACCGAGCGGTTCGTGACGTTGCAGACCGCGGACCGCCATCCGTCGAAGCCCGATCCGGCGATGCTGTTCGCGGCGATTGCGGAGGCGGGCGCGACCGCGGAGACGACGGCGATGATCGGCGACACGAGCTTCGACATGGCGATGGCGCGCGCGGCGCGGGTGCGGGCGGTCGGGGTCGCTTGGGGGTATCACGACGTGCACGAGCTTTCCGACGCGGGGGCGGACGTCGTCGCGACCGCGGTGCCGGACTTGCTGCACATGGTGGCGCGGCCATGACCGAAGCCGACAAATTGGCGCAGCGGCGCTGGATGGTGCTGGTCGGGATCCGGCTGGCGGGTGTGGCCGGGGCATTGCTCGGGCTGATTTTGGTGGCGCGCGCGCATGACTTCGCACCGAAAATCCTGGGCGTGGCGATCATATTGTCGGCGCTGGTGATGATCGGACTCGTCCCGCGCAGCCTGGCACATCGCTGGCGGACGCCCGAATGAACGGAATGGGCGAATGAAACGCTTCTGGAAAGACGTCGCGATCGATGCGGACCGGGTGGTGACGCTCGACGGCAAGCCGGTGCGGACGCCCGGGCGGCGGCCGCTGGCGTTGCCGAGCGATGCGCTGGCCGAGGCGGTCGCGGAGGAATGGCGCGCGGTCGGCGAGACGATAGATCCGCGGACGATGCCGCTGACGGGCTTGGCGAACGCGGCGACCGATCCGATCGCGAACGATCCGGCGCAGTTCGCTGCGCGGCTGGCGGCGTATGGCGAGAGCGACCTGCTCTGTTATCGCGCCGATGGGCCGCCGCTGCTGGTCGAGCGGCAGGCGGCGGCGTGGGATCCGCTGCTGGCGTGGGCGCGCGGGCGGTATGACGTGACGTTCGCGGTGACGGCGGGGGTGATGCACGTTGCTCAGCCAGATGCGACGATCGCGCGGCTGCACGAGGCGGTCGCGGCATATGACGATTTCCGGCTGGCGGGGTTGTCGCCGGTGGTGACGCTGACCGGATCGCTGGTGATCGGGCTGGCGCTGATCGAGGGGGAGATCGATGCGGATGCGGCCTGGGCGGCGGCGGGGATCGACGAGGACTGGTCGGTCGAGATGTGGGGCGAGGACTGGCAGGCGACCCAGTTGCGCGAGTTGAAGCGCAAGGAGTTCGGGGTCGGGGTCGAGTTTCTGGGACTGCTGTAACTTGCTCCCCTCCCTGGAAGGGAGGGGTTGGGGGTGGGTCAGCCGGTTGGCTGAGGCTTCGATCCCCAAGCAGCCGACCCACCCCCGGCCCCTCCCTTTCAGGGAGGGGGGGAAGATCAGCGGGTCAGGCGGGTGTGAGGCCAGTCAGTGCCAGTCGCCGGAAGTGCTTCAAAGACCTGTCACCCCAGCGGAAGCTGGGGTATCCCGGTTGGCGAACGCTGCGCCCCGGAACGGGGAGATCCCAGCTTTCGCTGGGATGACGGGTTGGGATAACTAGCGGGTCAGGCGGCGGATGAAGCCGATCAGGCCGGTCTGGCGCGAGCGTTTCAACCGTTCCGCCGCCAAAATCGTCTTCACGCCGCGGATGCAGCTGTCGACGTCGTCGTTGACCAGCACATAGTCATAGCCGTCCCAATGGCTGACCTCGTTCGCCGCGCGCGACATGCGGGCGTCGATGACCTCGGTCGAGTCGGTGCCGCGGCTGGTGAGTCTCCGGTGGAGTTCCTCCATCGACGGCGGGAAGATGAAGACGCGGACGACGTCGCCGCCGGCGATCTGGAACAGCTGTTGCGCGCCCTGCCAGTCGATATCGAACAGCACGTCCTTGCCCGCGGCCAGCAGCTCCTCGACCTGCGCGCGCGGGGTGCCGTAGCGGTGATTGAAGACGTGCGCCCATTCGAGGAATTCGTCCTTCGCGACCATGTCGCGAAAGCCCTCGAGGTCGGTGAAATGGTAATCTTTGCCGTCGACTTCGCCTGGCCGCATCGGCCGGGTGGTCACCGAGACCGACATCTCCAGTTCGTGCTCGTCCGCGAGCAATCGGCGCGCGATGGTCGATTTGCCGGCGCCGGACGGCGAGGACAGGACGAACAGGACTCCGCGGCGACGGAAACCATGCGGGTCGGACGGAAGTGTGTGGGGCATGCGCGCCCTTGCCGCGGACTGCGCATGGGCGTCAACCCATCCGCAGTCCGCGCGTGTCATTCTGGCGCCCGAATTCCGGGGGCGAATTCCGGGAGCGGATCAGTAGCCCGTCTTGCGCGCCTTGTTGCGGTCATACGCCTTCTTGGCCGCGTAGCCGCCGCCGAGGATCATGCCGAGCGGGCCCATGCGGCGCATCAGGCCCATCGCCACCACGCCCTTCACTGCGCCCGAAGCGCCGCCCGTGCCGTTGCGACGGCCCATCTCGCGGCCGACCAATGCGCTGATAATACGTCCGATCATGCTTTTACCTCTCCGAAAACCTGGTCCTTGAGTTCCGCTGCACCGCGCAGCACTGCCCAGCCGATCGCGTAGGTCACGGCCATGGGCACGACGATCTTGAGTACGTTGGCGGTGATCGCACCGATGATCGCGCCGTCCGCGTTGCCGTCGTCGCCGCTCAGCGAGTCGATGCCTGCGCCGATCAGCGCGCCTATGGTCGTTGCGCCCACGTAATTTTCTCCTGCCCGTGTGGCGGGTTAGCGCGCGAAAGGCGTTTGGGTTCCCTGCCTCGTGTTCTCCTGCGCACGCAGGAGCCCAGGGTACCAAGCGCGCCGTCCGTGACCCTGGACTCCTGCGTGCGCAGGAGAACGGTCAGCGGCCGAGCATCGATTCGGGTTTGACGACTCGGTCGAAGGTTTCGGCGTCGACCAGGCCGAGCGCCAGGCCGGCTTCCTTGAGCGTCAGGCCTTCGGCGTGGGCGTATTTGGCGATCTTCGCCGCCGCGTCGTAGCCGATCTCCGGGGCGAGCGCGGTGACCAGCATCAGCGAACGGTCGAGCAGTTCGGCGATGCGGCCGCGGTTCGGTTCGATGCCGTCGACGCAGCGTTCCGCGAACCCTTCCATCGCGGTCGCGAGCAGGTCGATCGAGCGCAGCACGTTGGCGCCGATCAGCGGCTTAAAGACGTTCAGTTCGAGATGGCCCTGCATCCCGCCGACGGTGACCGCGACGTGATTGCCCATTACCTGCCCGGCGACCATCGTGAGCATCTCGCACTGCGTGGGGTTCACTTTCCCCGGCATGATCGAGCTGCCGGGCTCGTTGGCGGGAAGGTCGATCTCGCCGAAGCCGCAACGGGGGCCCGAGCCGAGCAGGCGGATATCGTTGGCGATCTTGGTCAGCGCGACCGCTAGCGTGTTGAGCGTGCCCGAGAGGTGGACGAGCGGGTCGTTCGACGCCAGCGCCTCGAACTTGTTGCGTGCGCTAACGAACGGGAGGCCGGTGATTTCGGCGAGTTCGTGCGCGATCGCGTCGCCGAAGCCGGTGGGCGCGTTGAGGCCTGTGCCTACCGCGGTGCCGCCCTGCGCGAGGATGACCATGCCGTGGCTGATCGCGGGCTCGATACGATGACGGCAGCGGTAGAGCTGGTTCGCATAGCCGGAAAACTCCTGGCCCAGTGTCAGCGGCGTTGCGTCCTGCAGGTGCGTGCGGCCGATCTTGACGATGTCGTCCCAGGCATTGGCCTTGGCGTCGAGCGCGGCATGCAGCTTGTCGAGTGCGGGAATCAGGCGGTGGGTCGTGGCGATGGCGGCGGCGATGTGGAGCGCGGTGGGGAAGCTGTCGTTCGACGACTGGCTCATGTTGACGTGGTCGTTGGGGTGGACCGGTGACTTGCCGCCGCGGGTGCCGGTGAGGACCTCGTTGGCGCGGCCGGCGATGACCTCGTTGACGTTCATGTTCGACTGCGTGCCGCTGCCGGTCTGCCAGATGACGAGGGGGAACTGGTCGTCGAGCTTGCCGTCAATGATTTCCTGCGCGGCGGAGTCGATCGCGTCGGCGATTTTCGGGTCGAGGCCGTGGGCGCGATTGACGCGGGCGGCGGCCTGTTTGACGAGCGCGAGCGCGTGGACGATCTCGATCGGCATGCGTTCGCGGGTGGCGAAGGGGAAGTTCTCGATCGAGCGTTCGGTCTGTGCGCCCCAATAGGCGGCTGCGGGGACTTCGATTGGGCCGATCGTGTCGGTTTCTGTGCGGGTGGTCATGGGGAAAGAACCTTCCGGGCTTGCGTGGGTCCCTCGCCCCTCCGGGGAGAGGGAGGGAGGAGCGCTTGCGACGGAAGGGAGAGGGGCGTTGGGATGAACCGTCCCGAGCCTCACTCCCCTCTCCCTTCCCACCGCAAGTGCGGCGGGCCCCTTCCCTCTCCCCGTAGGGGCGAGGGAGTTCGGGTTACTTCTTCCGTTTGAAATCCACCGCCACGACATTCGAGCCATCCTCGATCGGGACCGCGGTCGGGCCGTCGTTTTCCGCTTCGTCATGGTCGCCGAGCGCGTCTTCCGCACCTTCCTGTGCCTGGAAGCGGAGTTCGAAGCTTACCGCGGGATCCTGGAACGCGGTGATCGCCGAGTAGGGGATGACCAGCTTCGAGGGGACCTGGTTGAAGCTGAGCCCGATCGAGAAGCGCTCGTCGTCGACGATCAGGTCCCAATAGCGGTTCTGCATGACGATCGTCATCTCGTCCGGGAAGCGCTCGATCAGGCGCTTGGGGATGTCGACGCCGGGGGCCTGCGTCTTGAAGGTGATGTAGAAATGATGCTCGCCGGGCAGCCCGCCGGCCTCCGCGACGGAACCCAGCACGCGGCCGACGACGGCACGCAGGGCTTCTTGCACGATCTCGTCGTACGGAATCAGGCTATCGGGCAGTCCATCGGTCATTCCCCTTGGGTAGCGTCATTCGATTGGCGGTCAAGATTGCATGCGTCGCGGCGCACGTTATGGGAGGTGGCATGCGCACCGCCACGATCACCCGCTCCACCGCCGAGACGGCGATCGACGTCACCGTGAACCTCGATGGGACCGGCGTGTACGACGTCGAGACCGGGGTCGGTTTCTTCGACCACATGCTCGAGCAACTCTCGCGTCACTCGCTGATCGATCTGCGCGTGCGGACCAAGGGCGATCTGCACATCGACGAGCACCATACGGTGGAGGACACCGGCATCGCGATCGGGCAGGCGTTCGCGCAGGCGCTCGGCGACAAGAGGGGCATCGCGCGGTACGGCGATGCGCTGTCGCCGATGGACGAGACGCTGACGCGGGTGGCTCTGGATATTTCCGGGCGGCCCTGGCTGGTGTGGAAGGACCTGTTCTCGCAGAAACGCCTCGGTGGCATGGATACCGAGATGTTCGAGCATTTCTTCCACAGCTTCGCGCAGGCGGCGGGGATCACGCTGCACGTCGAGACTTTGTACGGGACGAACAACCACCATATCGCCGAGGCGGCGTTCAAGGGTGTCGCGCGGGCGCTGCGGACCGCGATCGAGATCGATCCGCGCAAGGCCGACGCGATTCCGTCGACCAAGGGAATCTTGTGACTTCCCCCCTCCCTGGAAGGGAGGGGCCGGGGGTGGGTCGGCTGCTAGGGAAGCACGACGCCTGCCAACCGGCCGACCCACCCCCTGCCCCTCCCTTCCAGGGAGGGGGGTTATGTTAGCGCTCATCGACTACGGCGCGGGGAACCTGCATTCGGTCGAAAACGCGTTGCGGACGGCCGGGTGTGTCGATCTGGTCGTGACTTCGGACGCCGACGTGGTCGCCAAGGCCGAGCGGATCGTGCTGCCGGGTGTCGGCGCGTATGGTGCTTGTTCAGCGGCTTTGCGCGCGGTGCCGGGGATGGTCGAGGCTTTGAACCGGCGGGTGCGCGATGAAGGCATGCCGTTTCTCGGGATCTGCGTCGGCATGCAACTGATGGCCGATGCGGGTGAGGAGATGGGGACTCATGCCGGGCTCGGATGGGTGCCGGGGCGCGTGCGACGGCTCGAGCCGGGTACGATGGAAGCGAAGGTGCCGCATATGGGGTGGAACGACGTTGTCCCGACCGTCGCGCATCCGCTGATCGAGCCGGGCGAGGCGTATTTCCTGCACAGTTTCGCCTTCGAGGGCTCGGACGTGCTCGCGACGACCGACCATGCCGGTGCGGTCACCGCGGCGATCGGCCGCGACACGATGATCGGCGTGCAGTTTCACCCCGAGAAGAGCCAGCGCTACGGCCTGGCGTTGCTCGAACGATTCCTGGAGTGGCGGCCGTGACCCTCGCAGCGTTCCAACTCTGCTCTACCCCGTCATCCAGCCCCAATCCGTCACCCCAGCGGAAGCTGGGGTATCCCACGATCGCTAGCGCGCCCTTGCCGCACGAGACCCCAGCTTTCGCTGGGGTGACGGGCTTGGGTTGCGGGCTGGGTTGCGACGGCGGGCCGGGATTGATTATCGAACAGGATTGCCGCGCATGAGTCTCATCATTTTCCCCGCAATCGACCTCAAGGCGGGTCAGGTCGTGCGTCTTGCCGAAGGCGATATGGACCGGGCGACCGTCTACGGCGACGATCCCGCGGCGCAGGCGATGCTGTTCGCCGAGGCGGGCGCGGAGCATCTGCACGTGGTCGATCTCGATGGCGCGTTCGCTGGGGCTTCGGTCAACGGCGATGCGGTGCGGGCGATCGTCGCGCAGTTTCCGGGGCATGTGCAGCTTGGCGGCGGGATCAGGACGCGGGCCAGCGTCGAGGGCTGGTTCGACCTGGGCGTGTCCCGCGTCGTGATCGGAACCGCGGCGCTGGAGGACCCCGAGTTCGTGCGCGGCGTGGCGAAGGACTTTCCCGGCGGGATCGTCGTCGCGGTCGACGCGAAGGACGGCATGGTCGCGACCAAGGGCTGGGCGGACGTTTCGGCCACGAGCGCGGTCGATCTCGCGCGGCGGTTCGAGGATGCGGGGGTGGCGTCGTTGCTGTTCACCGATGTCGGGCGCGACGGGATGCTGAAGGGGTGCAATGTCGACGCGACGGTCGATCTGGCGCGGGCGGTGGACATTCCGGTGATCGCTAGCGGTGGCGTGAAGGGGATCGCCGAGATCCATGTGCTGGCCTTGCATGTTCGGGACGGGGTCGAGGGGGTCATCACGGGGCGCGCTCTGTACGATGGCCGGCTCGATCTTGCGGCGGCCTTGAGTGTGGCGAAGGCAGCAGGATGATTCACGCGGAGACGCGGAGACGCGGAGGAAGTGAGAGCTTTTCGCGCAGAGGCGCAGAGAGCGCGGAGGCAGTGCGCGGCAGCATTCATTGTTTCCTCACTGGCGACAGAACCCCGCCCGCCCCGGCGCGCTCCTTCTTCTCTGCGTCCTCTGCGCCTCTGCGCGAAAAATTCTTAGCGGCTTTGCCGCGTCTCCGCGTCTCCGCGTCTCCGCGTGAACCAATTCTACGGCGCAACGCATGACGGTTCGTGCACGTGTGATTCCGTGTCTCGACGTCGCCGATGGGCGTGTCGTGAAGGGCGTGAACTTCGTCGAACTGCGCGATGCGGGTGATCCGGTCGAGCAGGCGCGGGCGTATGATGCCGCCGGGGCGGACGAACTGTGCTTCCTCGATATCGGGGCCTCTCACGAAGGCCGGGGTACGATCCTCGACGTGGTGCGACGGACGGCGGCGGTGTGCTTCATGCCGTTGACGGTCGGCGGCGGCGTACGGACGGCGGACGATGCGCGCGCGCTGTTGCTGGCGGGGGCGGACAAGGTGGCGGTCAATTCCGCGGCGGTCGAGCGGCCGGAGCTGGTCGCGGATATCGCCGAGCGGTTCGGCAGCCAGTGCTGTGTCGCGAGCGTCGATGCGCGGCGATCTGGTGAGGGCTGGGAAGTGTTCACGCATGGCGGCCGACGCGCGACGGGAATCGATGCGATCGCGCATGCCTTGCGGCTCGCCGAGCTAGGCGCGGGCGAGTTGCTGGTCACGTCGATGGACCGCGACGGGACCCGCAGCGGTTACGACCTCGACCTGATCCGCGCGATTTCGGACCGCGTCGGCGTGCCGGTGGTCGCGAGCGGCGGAGTCGGTGGGCTCGACGATCTGGTGGCGGGCATCCGCGACGGGCATGCGAGCGCGGTGCTCGCCGCGTCGATCTTTCACTTCGGGCAGGCGTCGATCGGCGACGCGCATGCTGCGCTGGCGGCGGCGGGGATTCCGGTGCGGACGCCGGTTGGCGCTGCGCTTCCCCTAGGCGCCTGACGGGCGTGTCGGCGCTCGCCATACTCGCGGTCGAATCGGGGCATAGCGGCGTCGCGCATCCGCCGACCGGGCTGGCGATGTCGGACGTCGCGCTGTTCGTGTTCGCGGCGATCGGCGTTTGGCTCGTGCGCCGGGCGTTGCGGAAGCGGTTCATCGAGGCCCGTCGCCGCAACCTTGCCGATCGTGAAGCAGCCGGACAGCCCAAGAAGGATTGACCCGCCTGCCCGGCTGCGTCAGCACGCCGCGCATGGCAGACCCTGTATTCGACCGCCTCGAAGCGACCATCCGCGCGCGCCGCGATGCGCCCGCCGATACCAGCTATACCGCGAGCCTGTTCGCGAAGGGGCGGCCGAAGATCGCGCAGAAGCTTGGCGAGGAAGCCGTCGAGACGGTGATCGCCGCGTGCTCGGGCGACGAGGCCAGCATCGTGCCCGAAGCAGCGGACCTGATGTTCCATCTGGCGGTGTTGCTGGCCGATGCGGGGCTGAGCCTGGACGACGTGCGCGCGGAACTGGAGCGGCGCGAGGGTGTCGGTGGGTTGGTCGAGAAGGCGGGGCGGACGGCGTAATCTGCTCCCCTTCCGCTTGCGGGAGGGGTCGGGGGAGGGCATGACCCACACGCTCCGCCGGGATCGGGAAGGCACGCCCCTCCCCTAACCCCTCCCGCAAGCGGAAGGGGGATTTATGCCGATCGACGCCACCCAGCCCTATGACGACCAGAACATCTTCGCGAAGATCCTGCGCGGCGAGATCCCGTCGAAGCGCGTCTACGAGGACGACTTCGCAATCGCCTTCCACGACATCAACCCGCAGGCGCCGACGCACCTGCTCGTGATCCCCAAGGGCGCGTACGTATCCTGGGACGACTTCTCCGCGCGGGCGCCCGATGCCGAGATCGCCGGGTTCGTCCGCGCGGTCGGCGCTGTCGCGCGGACCGCGGGACTGGTCGAACCGGGCTATCGCCTGCTCGCCAACATCGGCCGGGACGGGCACCAGGAGGTGCCGCACCTGCATGTTCATGTCTTCGGCGGGCGCCCGCTCGGGCCGATGCTCGCGCAATAGCGCAGCTTTCCGCCACTAAAGGATTGCACGTAATAAAATTGCCATTAGGCTCGCCGGCTTGAGCAAGGGGGCCATGTTGACCCGGCCCTCGTCATCCCCGGGGGGTACCGAATTGATTTTTGGTCGCGTAAAATCGCTGGACGCCATTCTGGCGACGGCGGAGAAGAAATCGCTCCACCGATCGCTGGGTGCGTTCCAGCTTACCATGCTCGGCATCGGCTGCGTGATCGGGACGGGCATCTTCGTGCTGACGTCCGCCGCCGCGCAGAAGGCCGGGCCGGGCATGATCCTGAGCTTCATCGTCGCCGGCGCGGTCTGCGTCGTGGCGGCGCTCTGCTATGCCGAGATCGCGGCGATGGCCCCGGTCGCCGGCTCCGCCTACACCTATACCTATTCGGTGATGGGCGAGTTGCTCGCCTGGACCGTCGGCTGGGCCCTGATCCTCGAATATGCAGTGGCCGCCAGCGCCGTGTCGGTCGGGTGGTCCGGCTATTTCTCGGGCTCGATCCTGCGAGAAACGTTCGGGATAGACCTGCCGCTCTGGCTGGCCGCGGGGCCGTACGTGCCGGGCGGTTTCATCAACCTGCCCGCGGTCGTCATCTCGCTGCTCGTCACCTGGCTGCTGATGATCGGCACGACCGAGAGCGCACGCGTCAACGCGGTGCTGGTGACGATCAAGGTCGTCGCGCTGACCGCCTTCGTCGCGCTCACGCTGCCGAAGACGCATGGCGGTAATTTCGAGCCGTTCCTTCCCACCGGCATCCTCGGCAGCAACGGCCTCGGCGTGGTCGGTGCGGCGGCGACGATCTTCTTCGCCTATGTCGGGTTCGACGCGGTCTCGACCGCCGCCGAGGAAACCAAGGATCCGCAGCGAAATGTGCCGATCGGCCTGATCGCGTCGCTTGGCATCTGCACCGTGTTCTACATGCTGGTCGCGGCAGGCGCGATCGGGACGATCGGTGGCCAGCCGCTGTTCGGGCCTGACGGGGTGCCCTTCACGACCGGTTCGCCCGAACTGGCGCGTGCCTGCCTGATCCCTGCCAATGCGCAGGCGCTGGTGTGTTCGAACGAAGCGCTGGCACACGTGCTGCGCCAGATCGGCTATGCGAATGTCGGCAACTGGATGGGCTATGCGGCGGGGCTCGCGCTGCCGTCGGTGATCCTGATCCTGATGTTCGGCCAGACCCGCATCTTCTTCGTGATGAGCCGCGACGGCCTGTTGCCGGAAGTGCTGAGCCGCGTGCATCCGAAGTGGAAGACGCCCTATATCGTGACCGCGATCACCGGGCTGTTCGTGGCGTTCGCCGCGGCGTTCCTGCCGGTCGGCCAGCTGGCGGACATCGCCAATGCGGGCACGCTGTACGCGTTCATGATGGTCGCGATCGCGCTGCTGATCCTGCGCAAGCGCGAGCCGAACCGGCATCGTCCATTCCGCACGCCGGCCGCGTGGATCGTCGCGCCGCTGACGATCGTCGGCTGCATCGGGCTGTACTTCTCGCTGCCGTACGAGGCGATGGCGGTGCTGCCGATCTGGGGCGCGGTCGGGCTCGTGATCTACTTCCTGTACGGCTACCGGAAGAGCTATCTGGGTCGCGGGATGGCCGATGGCGGCGAGCCGATCGACATGGCGCCGCCGGGCTCGCACTGAGACCCGACGCGAAAAGGGCCGCGGGAGGAAACTCCCGCGGCCCTTTTTCTTGCTTCCGTCATGCCGGGCTCGTTCCGGCATCCACCGTTCCGCGTACCCACAGCCCGTGAATTTGCGGGACGGTGGACCCCGGAACAAGTCCGGGGTGACGGAGGTGCGAGTCAGCCGATGTGTTTGGCGGCGAGCGCCTTCATGTCGACCATCGGGCGGGCGCCGACATGGCTGATGATCTCGGCCGCGCAGACCGCGCCGAGCTTCAGCGAGGCGTGCAGGTCGTAGCCCTGCGCCTGGCCGTGGAGGAAGCCGGCCGCAAACAGGTCGCCGGCGCCGGTGGTGTCGACGACCTTGGCGATCGGCTCGGCCTTCACCTCGGCGCGATTGCCGTTCTGGAGCGCGCAGGCGCCGTGCTCGCCGCGGGTGACAACCAAAGTCGGGACCTGCGCGGAGATCTTGGCGACGGCTGCGTCGAAGTCGTCCGTCTCGGCGAGCGCGGCGAGTTCGCTCTCGTTGGCGAACAGGATGTCGACCAGGCCGTCGCTGAGCAGCTGGCGGAAATCGCCGCCGTGGCGCGAGATGCAGAACACGTCGCTGAGCGTGAAGGCGACTTTCCGGCCGGCGTCGCGCGCGCAATCGATCGCGGCGCGCATCGCGGCGCGCGGCTCCTCGGGATCCCAGAGATAGCCTTCGAGGTACAGGATCGCGCTGTCGGCGATCATCGCGGTGTCGATCGCCGCGGCGGGGAGGAACTGCCCTGCGCCGAGGAAGGTGTTCATCGTGCGCTGGCCGTCGGGGGTGACGAAGATCAGGCAGCGGCCGGTGGTCGGGTCGCCGGCGCGGACGGGCGTCGCGAACTCGATGCCGATGCTGCGGACGTCGTGCGCGAAGACCTGGCCGAGCTGGTCGTCAGCGACCTGGCCGATGAACCCGCATTTGCCGCCGAGCGCAGCGATGCCGGCGACCGTGTTGGCAGCCGACCCGCCGGAGATTTCCATGCCCGGGCCCATCTTGGCGTAGAGCGCGTCGGCTTCCTCGGACGAGAACATGAGCTGCATCGAGCCCTTGGCGACGCCGATCTCCGCGATGAACGCGTCGTCGGCGGTGCTGAGGATGTCGACGATGGCGTTGCCGATCGCGACGACGTCGTAAGTGGGTGTGCTCAAGGGGGAACTCCGGGGATGCGGGAAAGCCTTGCCGTAAATGGCGGGGGGGATTGGTGCAACCGGCGTGGGGGGTGGTGCGTGCGGACGCGGGGGACGTGGCCGACGCCATCGGGACCGTTGGAGCTGGAACAGGCCACCACCCCGGCGGAGGCCGGGGCCCAATTGGAAAGGTGGTAGTAACGGAGCACCGCGTCACGTCATCGGCGTCCCCCAATTGGGCCCCGGCCTCCGCCGGGGTGGTAGCCTTTGTTGCTGGCTTCCGCGACCTACTCGATTCTAGCGATCACGACGATCACCCCGGTCACGGCGGTGACGGCGGTGACGCCTGTGCAGCAGGTGTTGGTCGATCCATGCGCCCGTTGCAGCCGCGCGCCCCTCTGTTCCCTCGCGAACGCGGGGGTCCAGGGTCTCGGGCGGTGTTCGTGGTTTAGCTGGGCCCCCGCGTCCGCGGGGGAACGGGTTATGTTATGCGTTCTTTCAGAGATCGCGCTTTCGGGGATCGCGCTCTCAGATATCGCGCACCTACAAAACTCGGAGCTTCGTTGACCTTGCGCCGCCCCCGCGTCATCCCGTCCACATGATCCGCGCCTTCCTCCTCTCGCTCCGGCAGCTCACCGATCCCCCGATTCTCCGCGTGTTCGTGAAGTCGATGGCGGTGACGTTGCTCGTGTTCGCCGTGGCGGGCGTCGGCACATGGTGGGGGACGCAGGCGGCGCTGGCGGCGTGGCTTGGGTGGGATGCGGACGGGCTGGCGGCGGCGTTCGCGCTATTCGTCACGATCCTGGCGCTGTGGCTGCTGTTCCGCGCGGTCGCGATCGCGGTCGTCGGGGTGTTCGCGGACGAGGTCGTCGCGGCGGTCGAGGCTCGGCATTACCCCGACGCGCTGAAGACCGCGCGGCCGGTGCCGTTCGCCCGGAGCGTCGCGATGGGGCTCCGGTCGGCGGGCCGTGTGGTGCTCGTCAACCTGCTGATGTTGCCCGTCTACATCGCGCTGCTCGTCACCGGAGTCGGTACCGCGGCCGCGTTCTTCGTCGTCAATGGCTGGCTGCTCGGGCGCGATCTCGGCGACATGGTGGCGGCACGGCATATGGATGCGGCGGCGATGCGGGGCTGGCGTGCGACGACGAAGGGCGGGCGGTTCGTGCTGGGGCTTGCGAACACCGGGCTGTTCGTGGTTCCGATCCTCAACATCGCCGCCCCGGTTCTCGGCGCGGCGATGGCGACGCATTATTTCCACACCCGGTATTCACTCAAAGGCCGATCATGACGCGACTGACAACTATCGGCATCGCGCTGGCACTCGGCGGCGGCCTCGCGGGTTGCGCGGCACCGGTCGCCAAGCCCGCGGTCGGGCGTCCGGCGATCCCGTATACGAGCGTCGGCCTGGAGCGCGTGCTGGGGCAGGACGCCGCCGGCCTGACCAAGCTGTTCGGCCAGCCCGACGCCGATGTCCGGGAAGGCTCGGCGCGCAAGCTCCAGTTCCAGAGCGGCATCTGCGTGCTCGACGCGTATCTCTATCCCAAGGGCTCGGAAGCCCCCCGCGTCACCTATATCGACGCCCGCGAACCCGACGGCAGCACCATCGACCGCGCCAGTTGCGTCGCGGCGCTGACCCGGCGCGAGGGGGGACGGTAGGCCTTACCCGTCTCGGTCGCTGGCTCGCCATTTTTGCGCGCTATCGATATCCCGATCACCGCGATCACGCAGCCGGCGGCAATGTCGATCAAATAATGCCCGCCGATAGGAACCGCGGACAGGAGCATGGCGCCGTTGAGCAGGATCGCAGGCCAGCGGATCGCACGCACCGGCCACGCACCCCAGGCGAGGATGACCGCCGCGGCGGCATGGAAGCTGGGAAAGGTAACGATCCCGTCAAGATCGACAAAGCCGATATGATGCAGCGTTCCGGCGCGCAATTCGGCGAGCAGTGCCGCCTGGTGCCATGGCGTGGGATCGCGCATCGCAGGGACATCCGCCGCCGCCAGACCGAAATAGGCATAGGCGCCGACCCCGGGAAACAGCGCGAAGAGCAGGCAAGTGACGGACAACGTCACCAGCCATGCCGTCAAGAACGCCCACACCCGGTCCGTTCGACCCGACAAACCAAGCATCGCGATCAGAACCACGGGTTGCCAGCCGATGCTTTCATACACCCAGTTCGCGGCGCCCATCAGCGCGCGTCGATGCGACAGCCACAGCATTGCTGCCCGCCAATCGAGCGTCGGGACCGCCACATGATCGATTGCCGCCAGCATCGGGTCGACCAGCGGCCGATCGCCCGTTGCCAGAACGAACGTCAGCAGCGTGACACCGACACATCCAGTCATGAACAAACCGCACCCTTGCGCGATCGTCGCGAGCCGGTCGAATCCACGGCCACGGAGGCATAGGCCCATCAAGATCGGCGTACCGATGATCGCCACTGCCATGGCGAATTCGTCCACGGCGATCGTCAGGTGGCGGGCGACCATGCCAAGCAGCGCAACGATCCACGCGATCGCGACCATCGCATAGGCGGGGGCCGCTCCGTTCGTCATGATCGGTCGCGACAATGGCTCCAACCGGGCGAACGATACGATATTCACGCGCATGCAACCTCCCCTTGTCGCTACCCGGTAGCAGTGGAGATGTTACGAACCCGGTAAGAGCGCCATCATGCGGCGAGTGTACCAAGCCGTTGAAGCGCCCAACCGGCGGCTTCGCGGACCACGGCGTTTTCGTCCGAGAGCAAGTGTTGCACGAGGGGCGCCAGTTCCAGGTCGCCGCTGTTGCCCGCTGCGATCAGGGCGTTGCGGATCATGCGGTCGCGGCCGATGCGCTTGATGGGGGAGCCGGCGAACACCGTGCGGAAGGTGGGGTCGTCCAGCGCGAGGATGTCGGCCAACTCCGGCGCGACCAGTTCCGCGCGAGGATGAAAGGCGAGGTTGGCGTTGGCCGCGGCGGCGAACTTGTTCCAGGGGCAGACGGCGAGGCAGTCGTCGCAGCCGTAGATGCGGTTGCCGATCGCGGCGCGGAATTCGTGTGGGATCGGGCCGGCATGCTCGATCGTGAGGTAGGAAATGCAGCGGCGGGCGTCGAGCTGGTATGGCCGCGGGAAGGCGTCGGTCGGGCAGGCGGTCTGGCACGCGTCGCAACTGCCGCAGGTGTCGACGCCGCCGCGGTCCGGTTCCAGGTCCAGCGTCGTGTAGATCGCGCCGAGGAACAGCCAGCTTCCGTGGTCGCGACTGACGAGGTTGGTGTGTTTGCCCTGCCAGCCGAGGCCGGCGGCTTCGGCGAGCGGCTTTTCCATGACCGGCGCGGTGTCGACGAACACTTTTAGATCGAACGGCGGCATGTCGCGGCCCGCTTCCTGCGCAAGCCAGCGGCCGAGCGCCTTCAACTGGCGCTTCACGACGTCGTGATAATCCGGGCCCTGCGCATAGACCGAGATGCGCCCTACCCCGCCCTCGTCCGCCAGCCGCAACGGATCGTCCTTCGGTGCGTAGCTCATCCCGAGCGCGATCACGCTGCGGACTTCGGGCCACAATCCGGCTGGGCTCTCGCGGTGGTGCTTGCGCTCCTCCATCCAGATCATGTCGCCGTGGCGGCCGTCCGCGAGCCATTGGTGGAGGCGTTCGCCGGCACGTGGTGCTGCATCGGCGTGCGCGATTCCGCAGGCGGCAAAACCCAATTCGGCCGCTTTGGCCTTAAGTCGGTGTTCCAGCTTGTCTTGCGCCACGTACGCCCGCTACCACGACGTCACCCTCGGGAGGAAGATTGCGCGTGAACGATGAATGGGCAGTCGCCGCGAGCGGGATCGTGAAGCGGTTCGGCGACCGGCGCGTGGTCGACGGGGTGGACATCATGGTGCCGCGCGGCTCGGTGTACGGCGTGCTCGGGCCCAATGGCGCCGGCAAGACGACCACCCTGCGCATGCTGCTCGGGATCATCGAGCCCGACGAGGGATCGCGGACACTGCTCGGCTATGACAATCCGCGCGATGCGAGCGACCGGGTCGGCTATCTGCCCGAGGAGCGCGGGCTGTATCCGGCGATGAAGGCGCGCGAGGCGATCGCGTTCCTGGGGGCGCTGCGCGGGCTCGACTGGAAGACCGGGCGCGAGCGCGCGGTGGTGCTGATGGAGGCCGCCGGGCTCGGCCATGCGGTCGACGAGAAGATCCGGAAACTGTCGAAGGGCATGGCGCAGCTGGTGCAGCTGCTTGGGTCGGTGGTGCACCAGCCCGACCTGCTCGTGCTCGACGAGCCGTTTTCCGGGCTCGATCCGGTCAACCAGGAGCGGCTCGAGGCGCTGATCCTTGCAGAGCGGGACCGCGGTGCGACGATCCTGTTCTCGACGCACATCATGAGCCATGCCGAGCGGCTGTGCGACCGGCTGGCGATCATCGCCGGCGGCAAGCGGCGGTTCGAGGGGACGGTGGCCGACGCGCGGGGAATCCTGCCGCAACGGGTGCATTATACGCCGCATCGGCCGGACCCGGCGGTTCGCGGCGTGTTGCCTGCGGATGCGGTGGCGGACGGGGATAGCTGGCGGTTCGAGCTGCCGAACGAGGGGATCGAGAGTTTGCTCGTGAGGTTGATCGACGCGGGGTACGGGATTTCGGGGCTGTCGATCGAGCGGCCCGGGCTGCACGAGGCGTTCGTCCGGATCGTCGGCCAGCATGGCGACGTCGCGCAGGAGCAGGCGGCATGACGCGCTTCCGTCGAACGCTCCGCCAGACCATGACGATCGCACGCCGTGATTTCATCGCCACGGTGTTCACGCCGATCTTCCTGCTGTTCCTGTTCGCGCCGCTGATCATGGGATCGTTCGGCGCGATCGGTGGGCTGGGCGCGGCGAGCGTCAGCGGCGGCGCGCAGGACAAGACGCGGATCATCGCGATCGTCCCCGCGGCGACATCGCGGCCGATCGCCGAGGCCGATACGCGATTGCGCGGGGTGTTCCGCGAGGACGAAGCCCCGCCGGCGCTGACCATTGTCGCACCGTTGGCCGATCCGGCGGCGCAGGCGCGCGCGGCCTTCGAGACGAAGGATATCGATGCGTCGGCCGTGATCTATGGTCCGCTCGACGCGCCGCAGATCCTGTACGGACCGCGCGGGAAGCGATCGGCGGATTATCTCGGGTTGCTCGCGCAGACGACGCTGGCGGCGGAGAAGCTCGGCGGTACGCTGCCGACGATCGCGGCGACCAAGACGCGGATCACGCGATCGACCACCTCGGTCGGGGGGCAGCACCAGTCGGCGTTCTTCGCGGTGTTCGGGATCTTTTTCCTGACCTTGTTCCTGTCGGGGCAGGTCGTCGGCACGATGGCCGAGGAGCGCAACAACAAGGTGATCGAGGTGCTGGCCGCTGCTGTGCCCTTGGAATCGGTGTTCTTCGGCAAGCTGATCGGGATGTTCGGCGTGGCGGTGCTGTTCGTCGCGTTCTGGGGCACCGTCGTCACGCAGATCACGACGCTGATGCCCGCGGGTGCGGCGGCGGCGCTGGGCGACCTGACGCCGGCGATCGGTGGTCCGATGTTCGCGCTGCTGTTCGCGGCGTATTTCAGCATGGCGTATCTGCTGCTCGGATCGGTGTTCCTGGGCGTGGGGGCGCAGGCGTCGACGATGCGCGAGATCCAGATGCTGTCGCTGCCGATCACGATCCTGCAGGTGGCGATGTTCGGGCTATCGTCGGCGGCGGTCTCGCATCCCGGCACCTGGATCGCGACGGTCGCCGAGCTGTTTCCGCTGTCCTCGCCGTTCGCGATGGCCGGGCGGGCGGCGAACTCGGCCGAACTGTGGCCGCATGTCGCGGCGCTGGCGTGGCAGGCGTTGTGGGTGACGATCTTTATCTCGGTCGGGGCGCGGCTGTTCCGGCGGGGCGTGCTGCAATCCGGGAGCGCGCGGCCTTTCTGGCGGCGGAAGGCGAAGGCGGCCGCTTAGGATTTTGGATTCCTCCCCCGCCAGGGGGAGGTGGCGCCGAAGGCGACGGAGGGGGAGGCAGGCGCCACACCTGTTCCGTGTCCTCCCCCTCCGTCTGGCAAGTGCCAGCCACCTCCCCCTGGCGGGGGAGGATCGCTTAGGCACAATCCGGAGGAGCCTGTTGACATAAGTGTCAGCTAGGCCTTTCCTGTGGCAAAACACGGGAGAGAGACGATGGCGACTCTGGTGAGAGACGTGGCGCAGCATGCGGTCGATCCGCTCGATGTGAGCCGCGCCGAGCTGTACCGCGACGATGTGTGGCAGGCGCCGTTCGCCAAGCTGCGGGCCGAGTCGCCGGTCCATTATGTCGAGCATTCCGACTATGGGCCGTACTGGTCCGTCTCCACCTACAAGGGCATCGTCGAGGTCGAGTCGCTCCCCGATCTCTATTCCTCCGAGGCGGGCGGGATCACGATCGCGGATTTCGTCGCCGAGCGTGACGTCCGCATGCCGATGTTCATCGCGCGCGACCGGCCCGTGCATACCGGCCAGCGGCGGACCGTCGCGCCGGCCTTCACGCCGAGCGAGATGACGCGGATGTCGGGCGATATCCGGCGGCGGACAGCGGACATGCTCGACAGCCTGCCGTGGAACACGCCGTTCGACTGGGTGGATACGGTGGCGATCGAACTGACCACGCAGATGCTGGCTATCCTGTTCGATTTTCCCTGGGCGGACCGGCGGAAACTTACGTTCTGGTCGGACTGGGCGGGGGATATCGAGCTGGTGAAGACCGAGGAACTGCGCCAGCAGCGCCTCGTCCACATGTTCGAATGCGGATCGTATTTCAAAAACCTGTGGGATGCGAAGCTCGGCAAGGATCCGACGCCCGACCTGATCTCGATGATGATCCATTCGGACGCGATGAGCCACATGGATCACAACGAATTCATCGGGAACCTCATCCTGCTGATCGTCGGCGGCAACGACACGACGCGCAATTCGATGTCGGCGCTGGCGTATGGGCTGGACAAGTTTCCGGAGGCGCGCGCGAAGCTGGAGGCGGATCCGGGGCTGATCCCCAATGCGGTGAGCGAGATCCTCCGCTGGCAGACGCCGCTCGCGCACATGCGGCGGACCGCAACGGCCGACGCGGAACTGATGGGACAGCAGATCAAGGCGGGCGACAAGCTGGCGCTCTGGTATATCTCGGCGAACCGCGACGAGAGCGTGTTCGGGGACGATGCGGACGCGATCGTGGTGGATCGGCCGAACGCGCGGCGGCATCTGGCGTTCGGGCACGGCATCCACCGGTGCGTCGGTGCGCGGCTGGCGGAAATGCAGATCGCGATCCTGCTGGAGGAGATGGCCGCCCGCCGCATGCGGATCAACGTGCTGGCCGAGCCTACGCGGGTCGCGGCGTGCTTCGTCCACGGGTATCGCACGCTGCCGGTGGAAATCAGCAAATACTGAGGCTTGGCGTCACCTTATCGGTCGGTTCGCGCGTACCTATATCCCGAACCATGGAGACCGATATGACCCAGGACCGCCGCGCTTTTCTCACGCTTGCCGGGGCGGGCGCCGCCGGCTTTGCCTTGTGGGGGTGCTCGTCGCAGCCTGCGCAGGCGGCGGAGCGGTTCGAGGTTACGCTGACCGACGCGCAGTGGCGCAAGAAGCTCTCGCCGGATGCGTATAATACGCTGCGCAAGGAAGGTACCGAGCGCCCCTATTCGAGCCCGCTGAATGGCGAGCATCGTGCGGGGATCTTCTCGTGCGGCGGGTGCGCGTTGCCGAACTTCTCGTCGAAGACCAAGTTCGAAAGCGGGACCGGGTGGCCGAGCTTCTGGCAACCGCTGCCTAACGCGGTGCGGACGCGGGTGGATTCGACGCTTGGGATGGCGCGGACCGAGGTGCATTGCCGGCGGTGCGGGGGGCATCTCGGGCACGTGTTCGACGATGGGCCCAAGCCTACGGGCAAGCGGTACTGCATGAATGGCGATGCGCTGACGTTCAAGGCGGCTTGAGGGGGAGCGCCGTGAGCTTGTTCGGTGCGTATCGTTCCTGAGCACGTAAAGCTTGTTTCCCCGCGAAGGCGGGGATCCAGACTGGGCTCCCGCCTTCGCGGGAGAACAAGCGAGATAAGCTACCCGACACACTGTTCCCCCCCGGCGAAGGCCGGGGTCCAATTGGGAAACGTTGCTCATTGAGGGCTGCGACTCGTTACTGCGACCTCACCAATTGGGCCCCGGCCTTCGCCGGGGTGGTGCCTTTTGGGGGACGGTTGGAGTGCTGAACTAATTGGAGGCGATCAGTAGCGAAACACTCGACTGCTGATGTCAGAGCCGGCCGGGAGTGCCGCAGCGAGCCTCGCACCCAACCGCAAAAACAAACCTCAGTTCGCCTCGTTCACCAGCGTGAAGATGCCGCGGGGGTCGGTCGGGCCGTGCTGGATCGTGGCAAGCTGCGCGGCGTTGGCGCGCTGCGTTGCGGTGATGGTGCGGGTGGCGCTGGCCATCTGGTACGTGGGCTGTGCAGGCGCATCGATCGTGTCGCCGGCGGGCGCGTGGCCCGAATAGATGAAGCCCTTGGTCGGGTAGACCGAGGTGCCGAGGTCGCCCTGCGGACCGTACCAGACCTTGACCTTGCTCCAGTCGCCGGCGTCCGAGACGTCGATCGCGCGGACGTTGGTCTCGATCGCGCCGCGACGCGACCAGTTGGCGTGGGTGAGGAGGACTTCACGATCGCTGACGACCTTAGACACCATCGCGACATGGCCGACGCGCATCCGCGAGGTCGGCGAGAAAGCGAGAACCGCGCCTGCCTTCGGAGCATGGCCACGCTCGTAGCGGCCAGCGGCCTGATCCCACCAAGTGTTTGCGTTGCCGCGGATTTCGATCCCCGAAACCGAGCGGGCGAACGTGACACACTGCCAAAACTGGGCTGCTGCCGGTGTGGCCGTCATCAGGCCGCACGATACCACCAGCGCAAAACGCGCTGCTAACGCCTTGAAATTCATCGAGACCCCCCGGCCAAAACCCGTTCGTCACAGTCTGGCTACGGGAGGTTCGAATTAATTGAAATACGTGGCGGAACCATATCCGACGAAGCGTGTTACCGCGCCGACCAACGCCCAAAACATGGCCCCGCCAGGCTCAGTTCATCAGTTTCCAGCCGGTTATGCGGTCCACGGTGACCTGCGTGACCGCATGATAGCCCGGCCGCGCCTTGCCGTAGATGTCCATCGCCAGCTTGTGGCCCCAGTCGCCCGAGTCCATCATCTGCTGGAACAGCGGCGCGACGAACTTGCGCCTCCCCTGCGAGGTCAGGAACTGCTCGGCCGAGGCGTCGGCGGGCGCATAGTGGTTGGCGAGCGCAAGTTGCAGCCAGGCGAAGCGGATCTCCGAATTGCCCGTCGTGTTCCAGCCGAACGTGGCGTCGAGTGTCTTCAACCGCTCGGCCGGGAGTTTGCGCGGCAATTGCGTGATGAAGCGCGTGATCTCCTGCGTGGTCGCCTTGCCCGGAACGGCGGACACCGGACCGCCTGCTGCGTATGCCTTGGCCGCCGCATCGACCGCGGGGAACGCGGCGGACGTCACATGCACCGCGTTCGCCGGGATACCGGGTTGGTAGACCCAGGTGTCGACGCCGATCGTCTTGGCTTCGGCGGGGGTCAGCAGCTTCGACTTGAGGTCGGCGAGGAAGCCGGCGCTGGTCTGCGGCTGGAAGGCGTGGCGGTCGAAATAGCTGCGGAGATACGCGTCCCACCGCGCGCGGCCGACCTGCTTCTCGATCGTGCGGAGGAAGGCCGCGCCCTTGTCGTAGGCGATCTGCGTCATCCCGTCGTCGGGGTCGCGCGATGCGTCGAGTTCAAGGTGGAGTTGCGTGTCCTTCGCGGAGGGGCCGCCGGCCTCCTTCACCGCGGCGAGCATGTCGGTCCAGGCGAGGTCGGCCTCCATGTCGGCGCGGCGCTTGCCGTGTAGCGCCTCCATGATCCGGTTCTCGAAATAGCTGGTGAAGCCTTCGTTGAGCCAGAAATCGTCCCAGGTGGCGTTCGTCACGAGGTTGCCGGACCAGCTGTGTGCGAGTTCATGCGCGATCAGCGAGACGAGGCTGCGGTCGCCGGCGATCGCGGTCGGCGTGGCGAAGGTGAGCGTCGGGTTCTCCATGCCGCCGAACGGGAACGACGGCGGCAGGACCAGCACGTCGTAGCGGCCCCAGCGATATGGGCCGTACAGCCCCTCGGCGGCGGCGACGAACTTCTCGAGCTCGCCGAATTCATAGGCGGCCTTGGGCAGGGTCGCGGGTTCGGCCCATATGCCGGTGCGCGGGCCGGTCGACTTGAACGCGATGTCGCCGACCGCGAGCGCGATCAGATAGGGCGCGACGGGCTTGTCCATCTTGTATTCGAACGTGCAGCGATCGGCGGTGCAGGTTTTACCCGCAGCATCGGCGGCACGGTCCCCGCTCATCACCGCGGTGAGTTGCTTGGGAACGGCGATCTTCGCTTCCCAGGTATGGCGGATGCCGGGGGAGTCCTGCGTCGGGATCCAGCTGCGATTGAGGATCGCCTCGCCCTGGCTGAACAGGAAGGGCTGCTTCTTGCCCGCGGTCTGCGCGGGGGTGAGCCATTGCAGCGCGTTCGCGTCGGGGGAAGAGGCGTAGGCGATGCGGATTTTCTTGGCGCCGTTGAGCGTGACGGTGAGCGGCGCGCCGTGGATCTTGTCGACCGCGCCGACCGAGTAGGGGAGCGGTTTGCCGGCCATGTAGTTGATGTTGACGATCTTCAGGCCGTTGTCGTCGAGTACGACTTGCTTGGCACCGGGGGCCGCGAGGATGTCGAGGGTGGCGATGCCGCGGATGACGTGGGTGTCGAAGTCGGCGGCTAGATCCAGCGCGACGTGCGTGACGCGGGCTTCGGTCGGGCGGGCGTAGCTGTGCGGGTCGCGGGCGTCGGGGGTGGTGAGGATCGGGGCGATCGTCTGGGCGACGGCGGGGCTGGCGAGGACGAGCGTCAGGGCGGTGGCTAGTGCGGGGATGCGCATGGGAACTCCGATGGTGCCGTTCCTAGAGGGGGGAAGGCCAAGCTTAGGTCCTACCGTGCGGGTCCGCTTGCTGGAAGGGTGACAGCCCCCTGTTTTGCTCCCCTCCCTGGAAGGGAGGGGGGAAGATTAGGGTTCGCGTGGGGCGGCGTCGATGCTGGGCGCGCCGGCCAGTCTCGCCAACCTCGCCTCATGCTCCACCCGCCCGAACGGAAAGCGCGAGAAGAAGAACGCCGACACGCAGGCAAGTGCGATGTAGAGGCCCGCGTAGATCAGCGTGAGGCGGTCGATCGTGGCGACAGGAACCGTGCCCGGCGTCGCCTTGGCAGGGAAGCCCGCCACCGCGAGGATCATGCCGGCGAAGAATATCCCGATCCCGCTCGTGCATTTCTGGACGAAGAACGAGCCGGCGAAGAACACGCCTTCGGAGCGCCGGCCCGTCTTCGCCTCCGAATCCTCGACCACGTCCGCCATCATCGACGCGCCGAGGATGAACCCGGTGACGTTCGACGCGGTGCCGAGGATGAAGAACCCGAACAGCATCGGCAGCAGCGTGGACTCGCCGACCTCCGGAAACACGCCGAGCATGCGCAGCCAATAGGGCGTGGTGTTGAGCGCCGCACCGCATAAGACCGCGGTCATCGCAGCCTTGGGCTTGCTGGCGGATTTTCCGAGCCGGGGTGCCGCGAGGAACGCGAGAAAGACACCCGAAAACAATGCGATGGTCAGATACACGAAGGTCGGGCCCTTGAAGCCCCATACGTAGATATAGAGGTAATTCGACATCGCGTAGCTGATGCCCTGGATCGTGTAGGCGCAGACGCCCGCCGCCATCAGGATCGCAAAGGCGCGGTTCTTCACCGTTTCGCGCAGTTCGGCGAAGGAATCGCGCAGAGTCTGGCGGGCGATCGGGGCGTTGGGGAGATGCTTGATCTCGTGGTGCGTGCCGAGCGCCGACACGAGGATCGCGACGCCGATGAGCAGCGCGCCCGCGAGCGCGAAGCCGCTGTAACCGGCGCGGTTGAGCAAGCCGTTGGGGAACGCGGCGGTGGGCGCGAGGAAATATTTATACGCGGACAGCAGCATCAGCAGCCCGCCGACCCAGCCGAACAGATAACGATACGCCATGATCCGCGTGCGCTCGTCATAGCCGGAGGTGAGTTCGGGGGTCAGCGCGACCGAGGGGACCTCGTAGCAACTCACCGCGGTGCGCACGAGCACCGCCATCGCGAACAGCCAGACCAGCGTCTGCGGCTGCGACATGACCGAGGGCGGGTTCCACAGCAGCAGCCAGCCGACCATGATCGGCAGTGCGGACGCATACATCCAGGGATGCCGCCTGCCCCACTTCGTCCGCGTGCGATCGGAGAAGAAGCCGACCGCGGGATCGACGAACGCGTCGATCAGCAGCGCCATCATGATGACGAGGCCGACGGTGGCGGAGGGCAACCCGACGACCTGGTTGTAGAACAACAGCAGGAACGTGCCGAACCCGGCGTCCTTCACCCCGTAGGCGACCGCGCCGAAGCCGTAGCTCGCCATCGTGCCGTTCGAGAGGCGGCGACCCGGAGCGGTCATTTCAGTTTGTCGAGAAGTGCGAACAGCGAGGGTTGCGCCGGGTCCCAGCTTGGCCGCGTGCCGATCGTCATGCCGCCGTCGACGAGGATGTGCGTGCCGGTGATGAAGCTCGCGTCGTCGCTGGCGAGGAACGCGACCGCGGCGGCGATGTCGTCGCCAGTACCGGGGCGGCGGATCGGCTGCGCATCGGCGGCGATGTGCGTGATCATCGCGTCGGCCTTGCTGGTCTTGTCCTCGTCCAGCTCGAGCGCCCGCGTGAAGATGTTGGTGACGATGAAGCCGGGGACGACCGCGTTCACGCGGATCCTGTGCTGCGCGAGATCCGCGGCGGCCTGTTTGGTGAGGTGGAGCACGCCGGCCTTGGCGGTGGAGTAAGCGGTCGGCGCGTAGCCGGTGCCGAGCGCGGACACCGACGAGGTATTGACGATCGCGCCGCCGCCACGTTTCGCCATGAGGGGTGCTGCGTAGCGGATGCCGAGCGCGACCGAGCGAAGGAGGAGTGCCTGGGTTCGGTCCCAATCCTCCGGGGAAATCTCGCCGATCGGATCGCGCGAGCCGCCGGCGCCGGCATTGTTGAACAGGATGTCGAGCCCGCCTGCGTCGTCGGCGGTCTGCATCAGCGCCTCGATATCGCCGGCCTGGAGGACGTCGGTGCGCTGGAACAGGATGCGGCCGCCGGATGCGTCGGCGAGCGCGTGGCCACCGGCCTCGTCGATGTCGCCGATCAGGACGGTGGCGCCTTCGTCGGCGAGTCGGAGCGCGGTCGCCCGGCCGATGCCGGACGCGCCGCCGGTCACGACGGCACGCTTGCCTGAAAACCTCACACGCACTCTCCTGCTCTTTTTTGCGAGCATAGTATGGCTTGTGCACTCGTCAATGATGCCGCGTTCGAAAAACGGGTTTGCGGCGGACGGCACTCGGCGATACCAAGCGGGCAAACATTCGGAGGATGCGTGATGGATACGACCAACCTGTTCCGGCTCGACGGGCGCGTCGCGCTGATCACCGGCGGCAGCCGCGGGATCGGCAAGATGATCGCCACCGGCTTCATCGCGCAGGGGGCCAAGGTGTATATCTCGTCGCGCAAGGCCGATGTGTGCGAGGCGGCGGCGGCGGAACTGGGGCCGAACTGCATCGCGTTGCCGCAGGACGTCTCGACGGTGGCGGGGTGCAAGGCGCTGGCCGCGCAGTTCGCCGAGCATGAGACCCAGCTCGATATCCTCGTGAACAATGCGGGGGCGGCGTGGGGCGTGCCGTTCGAGGAGTTCTCGGAGATCGGCTGGGACAAGGTCATGGACCTGAACGTGAAGTCGCCGTTCTTCCTGACGCAGGCGCTGCATGCGGCGCTGAAGGCGTCGGGATCGCGCGCAAAGCCGGCGAAGGTGATCAACATCACGTCGATCGACGGGCAGCGGCTGAACCCGTGGGAGACGTATAGCTATCATGCGTCGAAATCGGCGCTGATCTATCTGACGAAGCGGATGGCGGCGCGGCTGGTGACGGATTCGATCAACGTGACCTCGATCGCGCCGGGGGCGTTCGCGAGCGACATGAACAAGGCGGCGCGGGATCATGGGGACGCTGTGGCGCAGGGGATTCCGGCGAAGCGGGTCGGGGTGGACGAGGATATGGCTGGGGCGGCAATTTATCTGGCGAGCCGGGCTGGGGATTATGTGATCGGGGAGACGATTACCGTGGATGGCGGGCTGGTGCATGCGTCGCTGGGGACGAGCATCGACGCCTGAACTGATTCCCTCGCCCCTCCGGGGAGAGGGAGGGAGCGGCCTCTTGGCTGCGGAAGGGAGAGGGGCGGTTGGGACTAGCCGCCCACGTCCCAACTCCCCTCTCCCTTCCCACGGCAAGCGCCGCGGGCCCCTTCCCTCTCCCCGGAGGGGCGAGGGAAATTTACCTCGCTATGCCGCCTGCTGCGAGGACGGCCAGCGTAACCAGTTCGCTGGCCGTGCTCGTCATCGGGGCCACCTGGACGGGCTTTTCCATGCCGATGAGCATTGGGCCGATTACCGAATCCCCGCCTAGTTCGCGGAGCAGCTTGGCCGAGATATGCGCCGACTGGAGCCCCGGCATGATCAGCACGTTCGCCGGCCCGGACAGCCGCGCAAAGGGGTAGTTGGCCAGCTGCTTCGGGTTGAGCGCCACGTCAGGCGCCATCTCGCCCTCGTACTCGAAACCTACCTGCCGGCCATCCAGCACCGTCACCGCATCGCGGATGTTGTCGAGCCATTCGCCCTTCGGGTTGCCGAAATTCGAATAGCTGAGGAACGCCACGCGAGGCTCGTGGCCCATCCGCCGCGCGACCGCTGCGGTCTGTTCGGCGAAGTCCGCGAGTTGCTCGGCGGTGGGCCGCTCGTTGACCGTCGTGTCGGCGATGAACACCGTGTGGCTCTGGCCGACCAGCAGGTGGATGCCGAACGGGGTCTTGCCCGCGACGGGATCGATCACGCGCCGGATCTGGCGCATCGTCTCGCCGTAGGTGCGCGTGATGCCGGTGATCATCGCGTCGCCTTCGCCGAGCTGGAGCAGCAGAGCGCCGAAGATGTTGCGGTCCTGGTTGACCATCCGCTCGCAATCGCGGCGCAGGTATCCGCGACGCTGGAGCCGCGAATACAGGAAGTCGACCATCCGCGGCACCAGCGGCGAGACGCGGCTGTTGTGCAATTCGAAGCTTTCGGGATCGGTGACGCCGAGCGCGCGCAACCGGTCGGGCACGTCGTCGCGGCCGACCAGCACCGGCGTGCCGTAGCCGCCCTCCTTGAAGGCGATGGCGGCGCGGAGGACGACCTCTTCCTCGCCTTCCGCGAAGATCACGCGCTTCGGGTGCGCGCGGGCGCCTTCGTACGCCATAGACAGCACCGAGGTGGTTGGGTTGAGGCGGGCACGCAGCGAATGGCGATACGCTTCGATGTCGAGAATCGGCTTGGTCGCGACGCCCGAGGCCATCGCCGCCTTGGCGACCGCGACGGGGACGACTTCCATCAGGCGCGGATCGAAGGGCGCGGGGATGATGTAGGTCGGGCCGAAGCTGTGGCTGACTCCGTAGGCCGCGGCGACTTCCTCGGGCACGCGTTCGCGGGCGAGTTCGGCGATCGCGTTGGCGGCGGCGATCTTCATCGCGTCGTTGATGCCGGTCGCGCGGACGTCGAGCGCACCGCGGAAGATGAACGGGAAGCCCAGCACGTTGTTGACCTGGTTCGGATAGTCCGAGCGGCCGGTCGCGACGATCGCGTCGGGGCGCGCGGCCATCGCCAGTTCGGGGCGGATTTCGGGCTCGGGGTTGGCCATCGCGAAGATGATCGGCGCGGGGGCCATGTCCTTGACCATCTCCGGCGTCAGCGAGCCCGCCGCGGAGAGCCCCAGGAACACGTCGGCGCCGACCAGCGCCTCGGTCAGCGTGCGCGTCTCGGTGATCGCGGCGTGCGCGGACTTCCACTGGTCGACGCCGTCGCGGCCCTGGTAGATCACGCCCTTGCGATCGCAGAGGATGACGTTGTCGCCGCGCACGCCCATCGCCTTGACGAGCTCGGTGCAGGCGATCGCCGCGGCGCCGGCGCCGTTGACGACGATCTTCACCTCGGACAGCTTGCGGCCCGTCAGCAGGCACGCGTTGATCAGCCCCGCGGCGGTGATGATCGCGGTGCCGTGCTGGTCGTCATGGAAAACCGGGATGTTCATCCGCTCGCGCAGGGCCTGCTCGATGATGAAGCATTCGGGCGCCTTGATGTCCTCGAGGTTGATGCCGCCGAAGGTCGGCTCCATCAGCTCGACCGCGTCGATGAAGCGGTTCACGTCCTCGGTCTTCAGCTCGATATCGATCGCGTCGACGTCGGCGAAGCGCTTGAAGAGGACTGCCTTGCCTTCCATCACCGGCTTGCTGGCGAGCGGGCCCAGATTACCCATGCCGAGGATCGCGGTGCCGTTCGAGATGACCGCGACGAGGTTACCCTTGGCGGTATAGTCGTAGACGGTGGCGGGATCGTCGTAGATCGCCTGCACCGGCACCGCGACGCCGGGCGAATAGGCGAGCGCGAGATCGCGCTGCGTCGCCATCGGCTTCGACGCGATGATCTCGATCTTCCCCGGACGGCCTTCCGAATGGAAGAGCAAGGCTTCGCGTTCGGAGAATTGGAGCGTTTCGTCGGACATGGGCGGGGGCCTCGCACGGTCGTTGGGTTTGGAGGACCTTCTAGGCAGGTGGCCGCCGTTCGTCACCCCGGACACTTCGCCCTAGCCTGGGCCGCCGCGTACCATCACCACCCCGGCCTCCGCCGGGGTGGTGATGCCGGTGCGGGGTGGTGCCCTCAAATTCCTTCTCCCCCTCGGGGAGAAGGTGGCGCGCAGCGACGGATGAGGGGCGGTTGGGGCGAGCACCCGAGCCTCACTCCCCCTCACCCTCCCACGCTTCGCGCGGGCCCCTCCCTCTCCCCCTGGGGGAGAGGGGTTTTATGACGCCGGGCTTTTCGCTACCCGCCCATCATGTCGCATCCCGCCCCTACCCCAATGATGACGCAGTATCTCGGCCTGAAGGCGGAGGCGCAGGATTGCCTGTTGTTCTACCGGATGGGCGATTTCTTCGAGCTGTTCATGGACGATGCACGGGTCGCGGCGGGGGTGCTCGACATCGCGCTGACCGCGCGCGGCGAGCATGAGGGCAAGCCGATCCCGATGTGCGGCGTGCCGGTGCATGCGGCGACGGTGTATCTGCAGCGGCTGATCAAGGCGGGGCACCGCGTGGCGATCGCCGAGCAGGTCGAGAGCCCGGCAGAGGCGAAGGCGCGCGGCGGGTCGAAGGCGCTGGTGGCGCGGGCGATCGTGCGGGTGGTGACGGCTGGGACGTTGACCGAGGAGGCGTTGCTCGACGCACGCGCGGACAATTGGTGCGTGGCGATCGGCGAGGCTGGCGGGTCGGTGGCGATCGCCGCGGCGGACGTGTCGACCGGGCGGTTCGAGATCGTCGAGGTTGCGGGGGACGCGGTTGAGGCCGAACTCGCGCGGCTTGGCGGGGCCGAGGTCGTGGCGTCGGAGGCCAGCGCGTTCGAGCAATTCGCGACCACCCTGCGGCCGAAGATCGACTTCGACAGTGGGGCTGGCGAGGCGCGGCTGAAACGGGTGTACGGCGTGGCGACGCTCGACGGGTTCGGGCAGTTCGGGCGCGCGGGGCTGGCCGCGGCGGGCGGGCTGGTCGCGTATCTGGAGCATAATGCGAAGGGCGCGATGCCCTTCCTCCGCCCGCCGCGGATCGGTCGGGCGGCGGAGACGATGGCGATCGATGCGGCGACGCGGGAGAGCCTGGAACTGACGTGCACGACCGGTGGCGTGCGGAAGGGGAGCCTGCTCGATGCGGTCGACCGGACCGTGACGGGGGCCGGCGCGCGGTTGCTGGGGGCGGATCTCGGTGCGCCGTTGATGGACAAGGCCGCGATCGATGCGCGGCTCGATCTGGTGCGGTTGTTCCATGACGATCAGGGGGCGCGGGAGCGGTTGCGGTCGACGTTGCGCGCGTTGCCGGACATCGGGCGGGCGCTCGGGCGGCTCGCGGCGGGGCGTGGCGGGCCACGCGATCTGGGGCAGTTGCGCGATGGGCTGGACGGGGCGTGGAGCCTTGGCGAGCGGATGGACGCGATCGTCGATCCGCCGGTTTTGCTGCGAGATATAGCGCCAAGGTTGCGCGGACATGGCGCGCTGATCGACCTGCTCAAGCGCGCGCTGGTGCCGTCGCCGCCGATCGAGGCGTCGGACGGCGGGTATATCGCGGCGGGCTATGATGCGGCGCTCGACGATCTGCGCGATGCGGGCGCTGGCGGGCGGCGGGCGATCGCGGCGCTGGAGGCGGAGTTTCGGACTTCCACCGGCGTTACGGCGTTGAAGATCCGGCATAATGGCGTGCTTGGGTATCATGTGGAGGTCCCGGCGCGGGCGGCTGATCCGTTGATGAAGGCGGACAGTGGGTTCACGCATCGCCAGACTCTCGCGGGCGTGGTGCGATTCAATACGCCTGCGCTGCACGAGGTCGCGGCGAAGGTGTCGCAGTCGGGCGCGCATGCGTTGGCGGCGGAAGCGGCGCATCTGGAGGAGTTGACCGCCCAGGCCCTGGCGGGGCGCGAGGCGATTGCGGCAACCGCGGATGCGTTGGCTCGGCTCGACGTTGCGGCTGGGCTGGCCGAGCGGGCGGCGGAAGGCGCGTGGGCGCGGCCTTCGCTTGTGGATCACGCGTGCTTCGAGATCGAGGGCGGGCGGCATCCGGTGGTCGAGGCGGCGGTGGCGAAGTCCGGCGACCGGTTCGTGGCGAACGACTGCAACCTGTCGGAGTCGTCGCGGCTGTGGCTCGTCACCGGGCCGAACATGGGCGGTAAGTCGACCTTCCTGCGCCAGAACGCGCTGATCGCAGTCCTCGCGCAGGCGGGGTCGTACGTGCCCGCGACCAAGGCCACCCTGGGTCTGGTCGATCGCCTGTTCAGTCGCGTCGGCGCGTCGGACAACCTCGCGCGCGGCCGCTCCACCTTCATGGTCGAGATGGTCGAGACCGCGGCGATCCTCGCACAGGCGACGCCGCGATCGTTCGTGATCCTCGACGAGGTCGGGCGCGGGACTTCGACGTATGACGGGCTGGCGATCGCGTGGGCGGTGGTCGAGGCGATCCATGAGGACAATCGCTGCCGCTGCCTGTTCGCGACGCATTACCACGAACTGACGCGGCTGGCGGAGCGCTGCGAGGCGCTGTCGCTGCATCATGTGCGTGCGCGCGAGT
The DNA here is from genome assembly GCF_024273235.1 of Sphingomonas faeni. Taxonomy (GTDB): domain Bacteria; phylum Pseudomonadota; class Alphaproteobacteria; order Sphingomonadales; family Sphingomonadaceae; genus Sphingomonas; species Sphingomonas faeni_A. The sequence continues at coordinate 117,742 of NZ_JANBVH010000001.1, forward strand.
GGAAGGGGGAGCTGGTGCTGCTCCACGAGCTCGCGGATGGGCCGGCGGATCGGAGTTACGGGCTGGCGGTCGCGCGGCTCGCCGGGATGTCGCCGGCGACGGTGGCGCGGGCGAAGGCGGTGCTGGCGAAGCTCGAGGCCGGGCGGGCGAAGACGGGCGGGCTCGCGGCGGGGCTGGACGACCTGCCGTTGTTCGCGGCGGCGGCGCAGGTCGAGGAGGTGGCGTGCGACGTATTGCGCGAGGATCTGGCCAAGCTCGATGTCGACGCGATGAGCCCGCGGGAGGCGCTGGACGCGCTGTACCGGTTGAAGGCGCTGGCGAACGAGGGCTAGCCCTTCGTCATGCCGGGCCCTTCGGCTTCGCTCAGGAGAGCATCGTTCCGGCATCCACTGTTCCGCATGGTCGAGAGAATTGGGTACGCGGGACGGTGGGCCCCGGCCTCCGCCGGGGTGACGGGATGGGTTGGTGGCAGGGTGGTTGCTCCCCTCCCTGCAAGGGAGGGGTTGGGGGTGGGTCGGGTTCCGCATATCCCTGACGTGGTGGCACGAGCAGGCCTACCCACCCCCTGCCCCTCCCTTCCAGGGAGGGGAGTCCGTTGCGCCAGAATGCTCTCCCGCGTCCTAGTATCTCATTATGCGGCGATGCTAGGCGGCGGCCGGATTAGCGGAGCGCGGGCTTTGGGCGGACATCATCACGGGCATTCACATGGCCATGGCCATTCCGGAGCCCACTCGCACGCGGGTCATGGCCACGGGGGCCACAGCCACGCGCCGGCCTCGTTCGACCGCGCGTTCGCGATCGGTATCGGCCTAAACATCGTGTTCGTCGCGGTCGAGGCGATCGTCGGCCTGCGGATCGACTCGGTCGCGCTGCTCGCCGACGCCGGTCACAATCTGTGCGACGTGCTCGGCCTCGTCGTCGCCTGGGGCGGCACGATGCTCGCGCGCACCGCGCCGACCAAGCGCTACACCTACGGGCTGAAGGGCTCGACGATCCTCGCAGCGCTGGCCAATGCGCTGCTGCTGCTGGTCGCACTCGGCGCGATCGTGCTGGAAGCGTCCCAGCGCTTCTCCGATCCCGCGCCGACCCCCGGCCTCACCGTGTCGATGGTCGCGGGCATCGGCATCGCCGTCAACGCACTCACCGCATGGATGTTCGCGCGCGGCCGCAAGGGCGACGTCAACATCCGCGGCGCGTATCTCCACATGGCCGCCGACGCGCTCGTTTCCGCGGGCGTGGTAATCGCCGGGCTGGTGATCTGGCGGACCGGGCTGACCTGGATAGACCCGGCGGTCAGCATCGTGATCGCGTGTCTGATCTTCTGGCAGACCTGGGGCCTGCTCCGCGAAACCGTCGAGATGGCACTGTCGGCGGTCCCCCGCGGGATCGAGTTCGACCATGTCGACGAGGCATTGTGCGGCCTGCCCGGCGTGCGCGAAATCCACGATCTCCACATCTGGCCGATGAGCACCACCGAGCCTGTGCTGACCGCACATCTGGTGATGCCCGGCGGCCACCCCGGCGACGATTTCCTGAGCGATGCCAGGACGATGCTGCACGAGAAGTTCGGGATCGGCCACGCGACCCTACAGGTCGAGACCGGTGCCGGCCACGACTGTTCGATGGCGGACGCAAAGGCGGTTTGAACTTTTAGGAGAAGGCGGGGGTTTAGCTGGCATAGATCAGGAGCACTTACCCATGAAGAAGCATTTCATCGCCGCCTTGATGTCGGTCGCCGTCGTCGCCCCCGCCATGATTCCCGTCGAAGCCACCGCCCAGCGCCGTGACGACCGCCGGGACGACCGCCGAGACGACAACCGACGCGTCGATCGTAACTGGCGCGGCGACAACGACCGTAACTGGGATCCGTCGCGCAGCTATCAGAACGGTAACTATCGCGAGCGCCGCCTGGGCCGCAACGATCGCATCTATCGTGGCAAGGATGGCCGCGCATACTGCAAGCGCAACGACGGCACGACCGGTCTGGTGATCGGTGCGCTCGGCGGCGGCGTGCTAGCCAACCTGATCGGTGGCGGCACGCTCGGCACGCTGGCGGGTGCCGGTGGCGGCGCGTTGCTCGGCCGGTCGGTCGACCGCGGCAACGTGAAGTGCCGCTGAGCTTCGACCGAAGCTTGCGCGAATGACGAAGCGGCGGCCGAGCGATCGGCCGCCGTTTTCGTATCCGCCGTTTGCGTGTTCAGAGCATGCCGTAGAGCAGCGTGCCGTTCAGGCCGATGATCACTGCGGCGATCACCCAGGCGAGCGTCTTCAGCCAGACCGGGCTGACCAGATCGCCCATGATCGTGCGGTCGCCGGTGAACTTGACGAGCGGTACGACCGCGAACGGGAGTTGGAGGCTGAGCACGACCTGGCTCAGCACCAACAGCTTCGTCGCGCCCGAATCGCCGGTCGCCCCGACGACGATCACGGCGGGGACGATCGCCAGCAACCGCGTCACCAGCCGCCGCGCCCAGACCGGCATGCGCAGGTTGAGGAAGCCCTCCATCACGATCTGGCCCGCAAGCGTGCCGGTCACCGTCGAGTTCTGGCCCGACGCGAGCAGCGCGACCGCGAACAGCACGCTTGCCGCGCCCATGCCGAGCATCGGCGCCAGCAATTCATAGGCCTGGTCGATCTCGGCGACGTCGGTGCGGCCTGCGACGTGGAAGGTCGCGGCAGCGAGGATCAGGATCGAGGCGTTGATGAAGAAGGCCAGGCCGAGCGCGACGGTGCCGTCGATCGTCGCCATCGTGATCGCGTCGCGCTTGCCAGCCGCGTCCTTGGCGAACGCGCGGGTCTGGACGATCGACGAGTGGAGGTAGAGGTTGTGCGGCATCACGGTCGCGCCGAGGATGCCGATCGCGATGTAGAGCATCGCCGGGTTGGTCACGATCTCGGTGGTCGGCGCCAGGCCGCCGAGCACGCCCGCCCATTCGGGCTGCGCGAGGAACAGCTCGAAGATGAAGCAGCCGGCGATGATCACCAGCAGCGCGACGACGAACGCCTCCAGCTTGCGGAACCCGAAGCGTTGCAGCGCGAGGATCAGGAACACGTCGAGCGCGGTGAGGACGACGCCGTAGACGAGCGGCAGGCCGAACAGGAGCTTCAGCGCGATTGCGGTGCCGAGCACTTCGGCGAGATCGCAGGCGATGATCGCGATCTCGCAGAGGAACCAGAGCACAAGCGAGACCGGCTTCGAATAGTGCGCGCGGCAGGCCTGGGCGAGGTCGAGGCCGGCGACGATGCCGAGGCGGGCGGACAGGGCCTGGAGGACCATCGCCATGAGGTTCGACAGCAATACGACGGATAACAGCGTGTAGCCGAAGGCGGATCCGCCGGCGATGTCGGTCGCCCAGTTGCCGGGATCCATATACCCGACCGCGACGAGGTAGCCCGGCCCGACGAACGCGAACAGGCGCCGCCAGAAGGATGCGCCTTCGGGGATGACCACGGTGCGGTGGCTCTCGGCGAGCGAGTTGGCGAAGTCGGACGCGGGGAGATTGGGGGCTGACATCGGAGGCTGCTTTGCCGGAACGGGGGGGAGGGGACAAGCGCCCGTGTCCTTACTAACCGCCAAAGCCGCCCTCTCCTGTTCCGTCATCCCGCCCCATCCGTCACCCCGCCTAATCCCCGTCACCCCAGCGAAAGCTGGGGTATCCTGGTTGGCGGGTGTCACGACCCGAACGGGGAGATCCCAGCTTTCGCTGGGATGACGGGTGGGCGGGGAACAGAAACGGAGAAGGAGGTCAGATCACCTTCATGTCCGCCTGGTAATGATGCCACGCGAAGATCGCCGCGGCGCCGCGGTGTGGGCGCCAGGCCTCCGCCACTTCGCGCGTCAGTTTCTCGCTCGGGCGGGTTTCGTGGCCGAGGATACGCCCGATCTCGATCTGGATGGCGAGATCGCCCGCCGGCCAGATGTCCGTCCGCCCTTCCGCGAACAGCAGGTAGATTTCCGCCGACCAGCGGCCGATCCCCTTCACGCGAACCAGCGCCGCTATCGCCTCTTCGTCGTCTTCGGGCAGGTTGGCCAGGTCAAGCCGGCCGCTCGTCACCTCATCGGCGAGGCTGCGCGCGTAGCCGAGCTTCTGGCGCGAGAGGCCGGCGCTGCGCAGCGTCTCGTCGCTGGCCGCGGCGATCTTCGTCGGATCACCCGCGCCGCCGACGACCGCGTCGAGCTTGGTCCACACCGCCGCGGCCGACGCCACGCTCACCTGCTGCCCGACGATCGTGCGCAGCAGCGTCGCGAAGCCGCGCTCGCTAATGCGCGGCGCGGGGTGGCCCGCATTGCCGATCGCGACCGCGAACGCGGGCTCGATCGCGCACAGGGCCGCCATCGCGGTTTCGAGTTGGTCTGCGCTCAGGCCCATGCCGGGCGCCAAGACGCTTGATCGCGCGCGGCGGTAACGCCATGGATCGGCGAAAGTTTTTCGGAGGACAGCATGCCCAAGCTTATCGTCGTGACGCGCGAAGGGGAAGAACGCGAGATCATGGGCGAATCCGGCCTTTCGGTGATGGAAGTCATCCGCGACGCCGGGATCGACGAGATTTTGGCGCTGTGCGGCGGCTGTTGCTCGTGCGCCACGTGCCACGTCCATGTCGATCCGGAGTTTGCGGGCAAACTGAAGCCGATGGGGCCGGACGAGGATGATCTGCTCGATTCGACGAACGATCGGGATGAGTTCTCGCGCCTGTCGTGCCAGATCGAGCTGACCGAGGGCTTGGACGGCCTGAAGGTCCGGATCGCAGCGGAGGACTGATTCCCCTGTCCCTCGCCCCTCCGGGGAGAGGGAGGGAGGAGCCGTAGGCGACGGAAGGGAGAGGGGCGTTGGGATCCAGGTCCCGAGCCTCACGCCCCTCTCCCTTCCCACCGCAAGCGCGGCGGGCCCCTTCCCTCTCCCCGCAGGGGCGAGGGAGCGAATTTTACCGCGTCGTGATCGCGTACAGCGCGATCGCCGCGGCGTTCGAGACGTTGAGGCTCTCGACCTTGTCCGAGATCGGCAGTTTCGCCAGTTCGTCGCAATGCTGCTCGGTATTCTGGCGCATGCCCTCGCCCTCGGCGCCGAGCACGATCGCGACGCGCTGCGTGCCCATGGCCTCGCCCAGCGTTTGCGTCGCGTGGCCGGTCAGCCCGATCCGCCAGAACCCCGCCGCCGCAATCTCTTCCAAAGCGCGCGCGAGGTTCACGACCCGGATCCACGGCACGCTCTCAAGCGCACCAGACGCAGCCCGCGCGATCGTCCCCGATTCCGGCGGCGCATTCCGATCCGGCGTCACGATCCCCAGCGCATCGAACGCCGCCGCCGAGCGCAAAATCGCGCCGACATTATGCGGATCGGTCACGCCGTCGAGGATCACGAGCGGGCGATTGTCGTCCTTGCCGTGCTCGAGCAGGTCGGCCAACCACATGTCCTCGAGCGGCTCGACCTCGATCACCACGCCCTGGTGCGGCGCATCGCCCGGCACCAATCGCGCCAGATCCATCGCCTCGGCATAGGTCACCGGCACGTCGGCGGGCAGGTCGAACCCGGCCAGCGCCTCGCGCGTGCCGAGTATTTTGCGCACCGTGCGCTCCGGATTGGCGAGCGCAGCGCCCACCGCGTGCTTACCCCAGAAGCGGGGGCGGCCTGCCGGTGCCTTGCTCGGCCTGTGTCCCTTGCGTGCCATATTCGCTCTCTATCGTGTCTGTGTATGGGGCGTCCTTGTCGGCATTCGGCCTGCGCGGCAACACCGAAGCGCGAAACTTCGCAAAAGCTGCGTTGACACACCGGGCGCGCTTCGCCATTGAGCCGCCTCGCTTGAGAGAGCGACGTTCGCAAGAGCGGCCTGGACAGGTGGCCGAGTGGTTAAAGGCAGCAGACTGTAAATCTGCCGGAGTTTCTCCTACGTAGGTTCGAACCCTACCCTGTCCACCACCGCCCCAGCGCGGTGATGCACAAAATCCTACAGCATGAGCTCAACAGCATTAGCAGGGCGAGTTCTTCCGATCGCGGAAGGAAGTCCGCGTGACAACCGCGCATGGACGGCTAGGATCACGGCGACCGTAACGATTTCGGAAGCCGCGTGACCTCAGATCCTGCCGTACAGCTGCCCGCCATCCAAGATCTCGCCGATTCGATCCTCGACACGCTCGTCCACCGCATCGGCAAGGATGCGCAAGCCGCGCGGCCGCACGACTGGCTGGCGGCGACGATCCTGACAGTGCGCAACGACATCGTCGAACGCTGGATGGCATCGACCAAGGCGGCGCACGCGGCCGGCGCCAAGCGCGTCTATTATCTCAGCCTCGAATTCCTGATCGGCCGGCTGCTGCGCGACGCAGTGACCAACCTCCAGCGCAACGACGAGGTCACGCGCGCCCTCGCCTTGCACGGCGTCGACCTCGCCGAACTGGAGGAGATCGAACCCGACGCGGCGCTCGGCAATGGCGGGCTTGGCCGTTTGGCCGCGTGCTTCATGGAAAGCATGGCGAGCCTCGCGCTGCCGGCTTACGGCTATGGCATCCGCTACGTGAACGGCATGTTCCGCCAGCGGATCGACGATGGCTGGCAGGTCGAGATGCCCGAGAACTGGCTCGCGCACGGCAACCCCTGGGAGTTCGAACGCCGCGAGAGCGCCTATTTCGTCGGCTTCGGCGGTGAAGTAACGGCATCTGACAGCGGCCAAATCCACTGGAGCCCGTCCGAGGCGGTCGAGGCGACCGCCGTCGACACCCCCGTCGTCGGCTGGCGCGGCAAGCACGTCAATACGCTCCGCCTGTGGACCGCCCGCGCGTTCGATCCGATCAAGCTAGACCGCTTCAACGCCGGCGATTTCACCGGCGCGCTGGCGGATCAGTTGCGCGCGGAAACGCTCACCCGCGTCCTCTACCCCAACGACTCCACCGCCGCCGGCCAGGAACTCCGCCTGCGTCAGGAGTATTTCTTCTCGTCCGCGTCGATCCAGGACATCGTCCGCCGCCACATCCAGTATTTCGGCGACATCCGCACGCTGCCCGACAAGGCCGCGATCCAGCTCAACGACACGCACCCCGCGGTGTCGGTCGCCGAACTCATGCGGCTGCTGATCGACCACCACGAGTTCGACTTCGACGAGGCGTGGAAGATCACCCGCGCCACCTTCGGCTACACCAACCACACATTGCTCCCCGAGGCGCTGGAGAGCTGGCCGCTGCCGCTGTTCGAACGCCTGCTCCCGCGGCACATGCAGATCGTCTACGCGATCAACGCCAAACTGTTGCGCGAGGCGCGCAGCACGGACGGTATCGACGACCGCGCGATCGCCGCGATCAGCCTGATCGACGAGGGCGGCGAGCGGCGCGTGCGGATGGCGAATCTCGCCTTTGCCGGCTCGCACAGCGTCAACGGCGTCGCCGCGCTCCACACGCAGCTGATGAAGAAGACGGTCTTCGCCGATCTCCACAGGCTGTATCCAACCCGGATCAACAACAAAACGAATGGCATCACGCCGCGCCGCTGGCTCCAGCAATGCAACCCAGGCCTGACCGCGCTGATCCGCGACGCGATCGGCGACGGCTTCCTCGACGATGCCGAAAAGCTCGTCGATCTCGATGTTTTTGCCGAGGATTCCGCGTTCAGGGAGCGGTTTGCGGTGGTGAAGCGTTCGAACAAGGTGGCACTGGCAAATCACATCAAGGAGAGCATGGGGCTCCGCGTCGACCCGGACGCGATGTTCGACGTGCAAATCAAGCGCATCCACGAATATAAGCGCCAGCTGCTCAACATCATCGAGACGGTCGCGCTCTACGACCAGATCCGCAGCCATCCCGAACGCAACTGGACGCCGCGCGTGAAACTGTTCGCGGGCAAGGCTGCGTCGAGCTACCACAACGCGAAGCTCGTCATAAAACTGGCGAACGACGTCGCGCGCCGGATCAACGCGGATCCGTCGGTCGGTGGCCTGCTGAAGGTCGCGTTCCTGCCCAATTACAACGTGTCGCTGGCGGAGAAGATCATCCCCGCCGCCGACCTGAGCGAACAGATCTCGACTGCCGGACTCGAAGCGTCGGGCACGGGCAACATGAAGTTCGCGATGAACGGCGCGCTGACGATCGGCACGCTCGACGGCGCGAACATCGAGATCAAGGACCGCGTCGGCGACGACAACATCTTCATTTTCGGCATGACCGCGGACGAGGTCGAGGCGAAGCGCGCCAACGGCTACGATCCGCGCGCCGTAATCGACGGCTCGAACGAACTGCGCCAGGCGGTGTCGGCGATCGCGTCCGGCGTGTTTTCGCCCGACGACAAGACGCGCTACGCCGGCTTGATGGGCGGGCTGTACGAGGGCGACTGGTTCATGCTCGCCGCCGATTTCGACAGCTATGCCAACGCCCAGCGTGCCGTCGACGCGCGCTGGAACGACCGCGATGCGTGGGTCGCCTCGACCGTCCGCAACGTCGCGCGCGTCGGCTGGTTCTCGTCCGACCGCACGATCCGCGAATATGCGCGCGAGATCTGGACGGTGATGTGAAGCCACCCGAAGGCGCCATTGTTGCCCTCCTCGAAGGGCGTCACGACGACCCTTTCTCGCTGCTCGGCGTCCACAAAGGCCCGACCGGTGTGTTCGCGCGCGTCTGGCTGCCCGGCGCGGACAAGGCGGAGGCACACGCGCTCGACGGCACGACGCTCGGCACTCTCCCCCGGATCGACGACCGCGGCCTGTTCGAAGGGCCGATCGAAGGTGACCCGCAACCGGTGAAATACCATGCCGAGGCGGGCGATACCTCGTGGTGGGTCACCGACCCGTACAGCTTTGGCCCCGTCCTCGGCCCGATCGACGACCTGCTGATGGCGGAGGGGACGCATCACCGCCTCCACGACAAGATGGGCGCGCACCTCATCGAGCATGAGGGCGCGCACGGCGTCCATTTCGCGCTCTGGGCCCCCAATGCGCAGCGCGTGTCGGTGGTCGGCGACTTCAACGACTGGGACGGCCGCCGCCACGCGATGCGCAAGCGCGGCGACGTCGGCGTGTGGGAAATCTTCATCCCCGACATCGCCGAATACCGCGCGTACAAGTTCGAGATCGTCGGCCCCGACGGCAAGCTACAACCACTCAAGGCCGACCCGTTCGCGTTCGCGAGCGAACTCCGCCCTGCCAACGCCTCGATCACGCGGAAACTCGGGCACGAGTGGGCCGACACCGATCACCGCAAGCATTGGTCCTCGGTCGATCCCCGCCGCGTGCCGGTCAGCATCTACGAAGTCCACGCCGGATCGTGGGACCGCGACGCCGATGGCTGGTTCCTGACCTGGGACGCGCTCGCCGACCGACTGATTCCCTACGTCGTCGAGATGGGCTTCACGCACATCGAATTCCTGCCGATCAGCGAACACCCGTACGACCCGAGCTGGGGCTACCAGACCACCGGGCTCTACGCGCCGTCAGCCCGCTTCGGCGACGTCGATGGGTTCGCGCGGTTCGTCGACGGCGCGCATCTGGCGGGGATCGGCGTGCTGCTCGACTGGGTGCCCGCGCATTTCCCGACCGACGCGTTCGGGCTCGCGCATTTCGATGGCACCGCGCTGTACGAACACGAGGACCCGCGGCTCGGCTTCCACCCCGACTGGAACACCGCGATCTACAATTTCGGCCGGCGCGAGGTCGCGTCGTTCCTCGTCAACAACGCGCTGTTCTGGGCCGAGCGCTATCATATCGACGGCCTCCGCGTGGATGCGGTCGCGTCGATGCTGTACCGCGATTACTCGCGCAAGGCCGGCGAATGGATTCCCAACGAGCAAGGCGGCCGCGAGAATTGGGAGGCCGTCGCGTTCCTCCGCGACATGAACCGCGAAATCTACGGCCAGCATCCCGGCGTCTTCACTATCGCCGAGGAATCGACCTCATGGCCCGGCGTGTCGGCACCGGTCGGCGACGACGGCAGGAGCGGCGGACTGGGCTTCGGGTTCAAGTGGAACATGGGCTTCATGCACGACACGCTCCAGTACATGGCGCGCGATCCCCTGCACCGGAAACACCATCACGGCGAGATCAATTTCGGCCTCGTCTATGCGTTCAGCGAGAATTTCGTGCTGCCGCTCAGCCATGACGAGGTCGTCCACGGCAAGGGTTCGCTGCTGACCAAGATGCCCGGCGACGACTGGCAGCAATTCGCAAACTTGCGCGCCTATTACACGTTCATGTGGGGCTATCCGGGCAAGAAGCTGCTCTTCATGGGGCAGGAATTCGCGCAACGTCGCGAGTGGTCCGAGGACCGCGCGCTCGACTGGGACCTGCGCAACGCGCGCAGCCACGAAGGCATCCGCAATCTCGTCCGCGACCTCAACACCGTCTACCGCGAGAAGCCCGCGCTCCACGCGCGCGACTGCGAGGCGGAAGGGTTCGAATGGCTGATCGCCGACGACGCCGCCAACTCGGTGTTCGCCTGGCTGCGCAAGGCCCCCGGCGCAAAGCCGGTCGCGATCATCGCCAACATGACGCCGATCGCCCGCGCGCCCTACCGCATACCGCTGCCGCTCGACGGCCGCTGGTGCGAGATCATCAACAGCGACGCGCATGAATATTGGGGCAGTGGCCTCGGCAATCTCGGCGGCGTCGTCGCGCAGGACGGTGCGGCTTGGGTCACCTTGCCCCCGCTCGCGACGATCATGCTGGAGTTCGAAGAGTAACGCGATCTGGCAGGCATCGGAACCAGATCGGGGTTACCGGACGTTATTAATACGACCTGATAACAGAGACTGGAGAGCGAAAATGGTAGAACGGCGAGGACAGCCTCTCGCGCGCGACGCAATGGCGTACGTGCTGGCAGGCGGCCGTGGTAGCCGTTTGATGGAACTGACCGATACGCGCGCGAAACCCGCGGTGTATTTCGGCGGCAAGGCGCGGATCATCGATTTCGCGCTGTCCAACGCGATCAATTCCGGCATCCGACGGATCGGCGTCGCGACGCAGTACAAGGCGCATTCGCTGATCCGCCACCTCCAGAGCGGCTGGAACTTCCTGCGCTCCGAACGCAACGAGAGCTTCGACATCCTCCCCGCCTCGCAGCGCATCAGCGAGTTCCAATGGTACGAGGGCACCGCCGACGCGGTCTACCAGAACATCGACATCATCGAGAGCCACGCACCCGAATACATGGTCATCCTGGCGGGCGATCACATCTACAAGATGGATTACGAGCTGATCCTCCAACAGCATTGCGAGACCGGCGCGGACGTCACCATCGCCTGCCTCGAAGTGCCGCGGATGGAGGCGGTCGCGTTCGGCGTGATGGCGGTCGACGAGCATGACAACGTCACCGACTTCGTCGAGAAACCCGCCGATCCGCCCGCCGTGCCCGGCAACCCGGACATCGCCCTGGCATCGATGGGGATCTACGTCTTCCATACCAAATTGCTGTTCGACGAACTGCGCCGCGACGCCGAAACGCCCGGTTCCGCGCGCGATTTCGGCAAGGATATCATCCCGTACCTCGTCAAGCACGGCAAGGCGGTCGCGCACCGCTTCTCCGACAGCTGCGTGCGGTCGGGGCTCGAGGTCGAGGCCTATTGGCGCGACGTCGGTACGGTGGATGCGTATTGGGAGGCGAACATCGATCTCACCGACGTCGTGCCGAAGCTCGATCTGTACGACCGCAGCTGGCCGCTCTGGACCTATTCGGAGGTCACGCCGCCGGCGAAATTCGTCCACGCGGACGATGGTCGTCGCGGCGAGGCGGTGTCGTCGCTGGTCTCGGGCGACTGCATCATCTCGGGCTCGTCGATCCACCGCAGCCTGATCTTCACCGGCACGCGGGCGCATAGTTATTCGGTGCTCGATCAGGCGGTGATCCTCCCGCATTGCGTAATCGGTCGCGGTGCGCGCCTGTCGAAGGTGGTGGTGGATCGTGGCGTGGAAATTCCCGACGGCCTGATCGTCGGGGAAGATGCCGAGGCGGACGCTCAACGCTTCCGGAGGACGGACAGCGGCGTGGTGCTGGTGACCAAGTCCATGATCGACCGGCTGACCGCGTGATTTGCTTGGCGATATCTGCCCCCCTCCCTGGAAGGGAGGGGTTGGGGGTGGGTCGGCCCATTGGCAGTCGGTTCGCCCGCCCCACACCGACCCACCCCCGGCCCCTCCCTTCCAGGGAGGGGAGCAGTTGCCCCATATCAACCGGATCGCCTCGATAATGCGCGTCCTCTCCGTCGCTTCCGAAGCCTACCCCATCATCAAGACCGGCGGTCTTGCGGACGTCGTCGGCGCGCTGCCGGCCGCGCTCGCGCCACATGGCGTGGCGCTGACCACCTTCCTCCCCGGCTACCCCGCGCTCGCCGCCGTCACCAAGCGTGCGAAAGTCGTCCACCGCTACACCGACCTGCTCGGCACCGAAGCCCGCATCCTTAAAGCGAAGATCGGCGACCACCCGCTCCTCGTCCTCGACGCGCCGGCGCTCTTCGCACGCGGCGGCGGCCCCTACGGCGACGCGACCGGCGCAGACTGGCCCGACAACTGGCGCCGCTTCGCCGCCTTCAGCCGCGCCGCCGCCGATCTCGCCTCGGGTGCTGTCCCCGGTTACGACTTCGACATCCTCCACGCGCACGACTGGCAGGCGGCGATGGCCCCCGCCTATCTCCGCTACGCCCCCGGCCCGGCCAAGCCGGCGAAAACCGTCGTGACGATCCACAACATCGCGTTCCAGGGCCGCTACGGCTACGATATCTTCGCCGACCTCGCGCTGCCTGACATCGCCTTCGCGCTCGACGGCGTCGAATATTATGGCGGCGTCGGCTATCTTAAGGCGGGGCTCGAGGCCGCCGATGCGATCACCACCGTCAGCCCGACCTACGCCGCCGAAATCCGCCGCGCCGAATTCGGCATGGGCCTCGAAGGCCTGATCAACGATCGCGCCGGCCGCGTCGTCGGGATCGTCAACGGCATCGACCCCGCCGTCTGGAACCCCGAGACCGACGCGGCCCTGCCCGCCCGCTACACCGCGCGCACGCTCGCCCGCCGCCGCACCAACAAGCGCGCGATCGAGACGTTGTTCGGCCTCGACACCGACGACGGTCCGCTCTTCACCGTCGTCAGCCGCCTTACCGGGCAAAAGGGCATGGACGTGCTCGCCGGCGCGCTCGACGAACTCGTCGCGCTCGGCGGTCGTCTCGCATTGCTCGGCTCGGGCGACGCGGACCTCGAGCGCGCGTTCCTCGCCGCCGCCGAACGCCACCCCGGCCGGATCGGCGTCCGCATCGGCTATGACGAACCCGTCTCGCACCTGCTGCAAGGTGGCGCCGACGCGATCCTGATCCCGTCGCGGTTCGAACCGTGCGGCCTGACCCAGCTCTATGGCCTCGCTTACGGCTGCATCCCCGTCGTCGCGCGCACCGGTGGTCTCGCCGACACCGTGATCGACGCGAACGAAGCCGCGATCGCCGCGGGCGTCGCCACCGGCGTGCAGCACGACGGCGTCACGCCGGAAGCGCTCAGCCACGCGCTGCGCCGAACGCTCGCCCTCTATGCACGCCCCGATCGCTGGGCCATGTTGCAGCGCAACGCGATGCGCGCGGACTTCTCGTGGGACGAGAGCGGCCGCCGCTACGCAAACCTTTACGCCAAGCTCCTGGAGCCCGCATGATCCGCACAGTACCGACCACGCCCTACACCGACCAGAAACCCGGCACGTCGGGCCTGCGCAAGAAGGTGAAGGTCTTCCAGCAGCCGAATTACGCCGAGAATTTCGTCCAGAGCGTGTTCGACGTGGTGGCGGACAAGGCCGGTGCGACGCTGGTGATCGGTGGCGATGGCCGCTTCCTCAACCGCGAAGTCATCCAGGTCGCGATCCGCATGGCGGCGGCGAACGGCTTCGGGCGGGTGATCGTCGGTCGCGGCGGTATCCTGTCGACGCCTGCCGCGAGCCACATGATCCGCAAGCGCGGCGCGATCGGCGGGTTGGTCCTCTCGGCCAGCCACAACCCCGGCGGTCCCGACGAGGATTTCGGGATCAAGTACAACATCGCCAATGGCGGCCCCGCGCCCGAGGGCGTCACCGACGCGATCAACGCGCGGACACTCGAGATCGACCGCTGGCTGACCGTCGACGCCGAAGACATCGACCTCGACACCGACGGCGAAGTCACGGTCGGTACGATGCCGGTCGAGGTCGTCGACCCGGTCGAGGACTACGCCGCCCTCATGGAGACGCTGTTCGACTTCGACGCGATCCGTGCCGCCAAGCTGACGATGGCATTCGACGCGATGAGCGCAGTCACCGGTCCCTACGCGACCGAGATCCTCGAACGTCGCCTCGGCTTCGCGCCCGGCACCGTCCGCAACGGCGAGCCCCTCCCCGATTTCGGCGGCCACCACCCCGACCCCAACCTCGTCCACGCGCACGAACTCTACGAGACGATGATGGCCCCCGACGCGCCCGATTTCGGCGCGGCGTCGGACGGCGACGGCGACCGCAACCTGATCATCGGCAAGCATCGCTTCGTCACCCCCTCCGACAGCCTCGCCATGCTGGCCGCCAACGCGCACCTCGCGCCCGGTTACGCAGGCGGGCTCAAGGGCATCGCCCGCTCGATGCCAACCAGCGCCGCCGCCGACCGCGTGGCCGAAGCGCTCGGCATCCCCGCCTACGAAACGCCGACCGGGTGGAAATTCTTCGGCAACCTGCTCGACGCCGGCATGGCGACGATCTGCGGCGAGGAGAGCGCCGGTACCGGCTCCGATCACGTCCGCGAGAAGGACGGCCTGTGGGCGGTGCTCCTATGGCTCAACATCCTCGCCGTCCGCGGTGAAAGCGTCGACGCGATCGCGCGCGATCACTGGGCGAAGTTCGGCCGCAACTATTATGCCCGCTACGATTACGAAGGCATCGAGACACCGCGCGCCGACGCGTTGATGGCGGCCTTGCGCGCGAGCCTCGCCACCCTCCCCGGCCAGCAGTTTGGCGACCTGACCGTCGAGACCGCGGACGAGTTCGCCTATACCGACCCGACCGACGGCTCGATCAGCCGCAACCAGGGCGTCCGCATCCTGTTCGCGGGCGGCAGCCGCGTGGTGTTCCGCCTCTCGGGCACCGGCACCACCGGCGCGACCTTGCGCGTGTACCTCGAACGCTACGAACCCGTCGGCGGCGACCTCGACCGCGACACCGGCGAGATGCTCGCCAGCATCGTCGCCGCGGCGGAGTCGATCGCGGGAATCGCCCAGCACACCGGCCGCACCGCACCGGACGTCGTTACCTGATGCGGTACGGCCTGCTCGCGCTATCGACCCTGCTGGTCGCGGCATCGCCCGCGCCGCAATCGCCTGCGCAGATGTTCGGCCCGCTCTACAAGGCGGTGCAGATGCGCGGGCTGTTCCCGGATTCGAAGACCTTCGCCGACGCGACGCCCAAGCGGCCGGCGAAGGCGATCCTCGCCGACTATGCGAAATGCCGCTGCGACGCAGAGCCCGCGCTGCGCCGGTTTGTCGCGGCGAATTTCACGATCCCGACCACGCCCGCCGCGCCGCCATCGGCCGAGCGGCTGACGCTGAAGGCGCACATCGACGCGCTCTGGCCGCAATTGACGCGCACGCAGACGAGCGTCCCCGCCGGCTCCTCCGCGCTGACCCTGCCGAGGCGCTACGTCGTCCCCGGCGGCCGTTTCCGCGAGATGTATTACTGGGACAGCTATTTCACGCTGCTCGGCGTCCAGCGCTCCGGACGGCAGGATCTGGTCGAGGACATGGTGGTCGATTTCGGCAGCCTGATCGACCGCTACGGCCATATCCCCAACGGCACGCGCACCTACTATCTCAGCCGCTCGCAACCGCCGTTCTTCTACCTGATCGCCGGCCTGTCGCGCGATCCCAGGACGCTCGCAACCCGTAACCGCCAGCTTCGCGCCGAACACGCATTCTGGATGGCCGGCGCCGAGACGCTGAAGCCCGGCCAGCAATCGCGCCGCGCCGTCCGCCTGCCCGACGGGGCGCTGCTCAACCGCTACTGGGACGACCGCGACGATCCCCGCGACGAGAGTTATCGCGAGGACGCCGAGCTCGCCGACCGCACGCCGTCGCGCAACCGCGGCGAGCTCTTCCGCGACCTGAGGGCGGCGGCGGAAAGCGGCTGGGACTTCTCGTCGCGCTGGCTGGCCGACGGGCGCACGCTCGCGACGATCCGCACCACCCGGTTCGCACCGGTCGATCTCAACAGCCTGATGGTCGGCATGGAGCAGGCGATCGCCGCCAACTGCCGCACGCTCGGCGACACCGCATGCGCAACGTCTTACACCGCCCGAGCGACCGCGCGCGCTGCCGCGATCCGCCAGCATCTGTGGAACGGCCGCTTCTTCGCCGACTACGACCTCGACACCAACCGCGCGAACGACTTCGCCAGCGCCGCGATGGCGTTCCCGCTGTTCGCCAAGGTCGCCACGCCCGATCAGGCCAAGGCGACCGCCACCGCACTCCGCCCGGCCGTCGGCGAAGGCGGCCTGCGCACGACGCTGATCGGCAGCGGCCAGCAATGGGACGACCCGAACGGCTGGGCACCACTCCAATGGATCGCGATCCAGGGCTTGCGCGGCTACGGCGAGACCGCGCTTGCGGACCGGATCACCAAGGCCTGGCTCGCCTCGGTCGATCGCGAATATCAGGCGAGCGGCAAGCTGCTGGAGAAATACGACGTGGTCGAGCGCAAGCCCGGCGGCGGCGGCGAATATCCCAACCAGGATGGCTTCGGCTGGACCAATGGGGTCACGCGCGCGCTGATGGCGGATCGCCCGTGACGCGGCGCCGCCGCAGCGCGCTGTACATGCCCGCGTCGAATGGTCGGGCGATCGCCAAGGCACGGACGCTCGATTGCGACGTCGTCATTCTCGACCTGGAGGATGCGGTCGCGCCGGACGAGAAGGCCGCTGCGCGTGACCGGGTCATCGACGCAGTGCGCGAAGGCGGGTTCGGCGCGCGTGAGCTTGTCGTGCGGATCAACGGCCTCGGCACGCCGTGGTACGCGGACGACGTCGCTGCGGTCCGCGGCATGGGCGTCGACGCCGTGCTCGTACCCAAAGTGGCCTACCCGTCCGATCTGGAGGCAATCCGCACGTCGCTGGGCGAAGCGGGCCCGCCGATCTGGGCGATGATCGAGACCTGTGCCGCGATCCTGTCACTCCCTGCGCTGTCGCAAGCGGCTTGGGGGTCGCGGCTGACGGCGCTGATCGCGGGTACCAACGATCTGGCCAAGGACATGCGGTGTCGTCTCGGGCCGGATCGCATGCCGCTGATCCCCGCGCTCACGGCAACCGTCATGGCCGCGCGGGCAGCGGGGATCGTGGCGCTGGACGGCGTGTGCAACGCGCTCGACGACCCGGCGCGGTTTGGCGCGGAATGCGCGCAGGGGGCGATGCTGGGGTTCGAGGGGAAGACGCTGATCCATCCGTCGCAGATCGACGCGGCGAACGCGGGTTTCGGTCCCAGCGAGGACGAACTGGCGTGGGCGCGGGCGATCGTGGCGGCATTTGCCAGGCCGGAGAATGCCGACAAGGGCGCGATCCGGCTGGATGGCCAAATGGTCGAGCGGCTGCATCTGGCCGAGGCGGAAGCGGTGCTGACCCGCTGAGGGAGACTTCGATCCTCCCCTGCAAGGGGAGGTGGCTGGCGCTTGCCAGACGGAGGGGTGAAACCCTGTCGACAGCGCGATACCCCTCCGTCAGTCCTGCGGACTGCCACCTCCCCTTGCAGGGGAGGATCGAAGTCTTGGCTAGCCGTTTGCCTTCTTCCGTCGGGTCTCCCAACCCTTCTTCGCCGCAGCGGACTTCGCCGCATCGCTACGCCCCGCCGCCTGCTTCCCGCCACTCCGCGCAGACGCCTGCATATCGGGCTTGCCGCGACCCGAGCCGGACTTGTTACCCCCGCCCGAATCCTTGTTCACCGTAGCCCAGGCCCGTGCTTCGGCTTCAGGCTCCGGAACACCCTTAGCCGCATAGCCGTCCGCGATATGCGCGGCCTTGCGCTTCTGCTTGTCGGTGTACGCGTCCTTGTCGCCCTGTGGCATCGCCGCTCTCCTCGTCAGAGAGCGTCAACGCTCAAAGCAACGGGTCGTTCAGCGGCCGATCCAGTCCGCCACTTCGGTTGCGACCTGATTGGCCGCCTGGTTGATCCCGGCCGCAGCCGACGTCGCATCGATCGCCGACACCGGCACCCGCGCCTCGAAGCGGCGCTTCTCGACCGACGTCTTGCCCGCGCGCATCAGCGACGCGTCGTACGTCACGACCGCCTCGCGAGTCGTCGCATCGAGCCCGAACGACCGCAGCTCGCCGCCGAGCAGACCGCCCGGGTCGCCGATCGACTGCGCCGTCGACAGCACGACCAGCCCGGTCCGCGACGAGACCGTATCCGACACCAGCCGTGCGAACAGGCGCGCCGGCGGCTCCGCCCATTGCGCATCGGTGACGTACGCGATCGAGGTCGGCGTCGCCTGCACGGGCACGCGCGCGGTCGCGAGCGACTGCGGCACGACCGGCGTCTGAATCGTGATCGACTTGGCGGTCGCCGAATCCTGGTTCTGGCCGACCGGCACCGACGAAACGCTCGTCAGAGTCAGCAGCGTGGGCGGCGGTTTCGCGCCGAAGCTGATGCACCCGGCGAGTGGCAGCATCGCGATCAGGATGAGCGGTGTCTTCATGGCGTGCCTCACTTACCCTTGTAATCCGGGAGCTTCTGCTGCCCGATCAGCGAACTCGCACCCTGCTGATCGACCTTCTCGGCGACCGACGACAATGCCGCCGCAGTCGTCCGCAGGTCGTGGACCAGACGGTTGGCCTCGGGGATGGTCGTCTTCGAGAACGCCTGCAAGCCCGGCCGCGCATCGCCGATCGCGGCGTTGAGCGTGTCGGCGCTCTGCTGCGCGGAGGTGATCGCCTTGTTCAGGTTCGCCATCGCCGGCTTGACCTCCTCGGACAGGACGCCGTTGGTGGTCTTGGCGAGCACGCCGAACTGCTGCGCGGCATCGCCCGCCTGCTGGATCGCGACGCGGGTCTGCGCGAGCGTCGCGGCGATCTCGGGACCACGATCGGCGAGCGCATCGGTCAGCCGGTTGGTATTCTCGAGGATGCCGGCGATCGACGCCTGGTTGCGGTCGGTCAGCAAGCCCGTAAGACGCTCGGTCAGCGTCGACAGGCGCTCGAGCAACTGCGGTGCCGAGTTCAGGATCGCGCCCAGGCCACCCTGCTTGGTCGGGATGACCGGCACGCCGTACGGGCAAGGCTGGCCGTTGACGTCGGGGCACGAGACCGGCGGCGCACCCTTGCGCGCACCATCGAGCGAGACCTGGCTGACGCCGGTGAAACCGACGCCCGAGATCGACGCGGTCGTGCCCTGCAGCACCGGCGTCTCGTCGTTGACGCTGATCCGGACGCGGACGAACTGCGGATCGTTCTTCCACAGCGAGATCGTCTTCACCTGCCCCGACGGCACGCCCGAGAACACGACGGCAGAGCCGCGCGCGAGCCCGTCGACCGACTGGCGGAAGAAGATGTCGTATTCCTTCTCTTCCTTGCCGCCCAGCCGCGCGATCCACACGGTGAACAGCGCCAGCAGCGCCAGCAGGATCAGCACGACGGCGCCGACTAGGACGTGGTTCGAACGGGTTTCCATCAGCGCGTCCTTGCTTCTTTCTCGGCGTATGTCGCGTCGGCGTCGTCCGGCGCGGACTGCTTGGACTGGACTTCAGTAGGGTGTCGGGCTGCTTGCTCGTCGGCGCGCTCGTGCGCCTCCTGCGTCGCGACCGCGGCACGGCCGCGGGGCCCCTTGAAATATTCCTCGATCCACGGGTGATCGAGCGCGA
Organism: Sphingomonas faeni; assembly: GCF_024273235.1. Taxonomy (GTDB): domain Bacteria; phylum Pseudomonadota; class Alphaproteobacteria; order Sphingomonadales; family Sphingomonadaceae; genus Sphingomonas; species Sphingomonas faeni_A. Next base: position 137,540 of record NZ_JANBVH010000001.1, read on the forward strand.
TCAGTTCGTCGATCGTGCCGACCGCGATGACCTTCTTGTCGGCGAGCACCGCGACCCGGTCGCAGATCGCATACAGCGTATCGAGATCGTGCGTGATCAGGAACACCGTCAGCCCGAGCGTCTTCTGCAACGACTGGGTAAGATCGTCGAACGCCGCCGCACCGATCGGGTCGAGCCCCGCAGTCGGCTCGTCGAGGAACAGCAGTTCGGGATCGAGCGCCAGCGCACGGGCGAGGCCGGCACGCTTCTTCATGCCGCCCGACAGCTCGGCGGGAAACTTGTTCGCGGCGTCTGCCGGCAAGCCGGTCATCACCACCTTGTACGATGCAATCTCCGCGAGCAGCGCGGGCGACAGATCGGGGTAGAATTCGCGCAACGGCACTTCGACGTTCTCGGCGACGGTCAGCGTCGAGAACAGTGCACCGCCCTGGAACAGCACGCCCCAGCGCTTGCGGATCTCGGTCGCCTCGGTTTCCTCGCGGCCGATATTGGGCTCGCCGAACACCGTGACCTCGCCCGCGACCGGGGTCTGGAGACCGATGATCGAGCGCATCAGCACCGACTTGCCGGTGCCCGAGCCGCCGACCACGCCGAGGATCTCGCCGCGCCTAACGTCGAGGTCGAGTCCCTCATGCACGACCGAGTCGCCGAATGCGTTCTTCAATCCCCGGACGGAGATGATGTTGTCGCTGGTATCGTCAGTGTTGCGGGCCATCAGTCCCAACCCAGCCAGGTGAAGAAGACCGCGAAGAACGCGTCGAGGACGATCACCAGGAAAATGCCCTGGACGACCGCCGACGTAGTGCGCAGGCCGACCTGTTCGGCGTCCGATTCGACCTGCATGCCCTGGAAACAGCCCGCGATCGCGATGATCGCGCCGAAGACGGGCGCCTTGATCAGCGAGATGTAGAGATCGGTGATCGGCACGACTTCGCGGATACGCGCGATGAAGGTGACCGGCGGAATGCCGAGCTGGACCCAGCACAGCAGGCCACCGCCGATGATCGCGATCACCGACGCGTAGAAGCCGAGCAGCGGCATCATCACGATCGCGGCCAGCACGCGGGGCAGCACCAGCGCCTCCATCGGCGACACGCCGATGGTGCGCATCGCGTCGATCTCTTCGGTCAATTTCATCGTGCCGAGCTGGGCGGCGAACGCCGAGCCCGAGCGACCGGCGACCATGATCGCGGTCATCAGCAAACCGAGTTCGCGGATCGTCAGGCGGCCGACGAGGTTGATCGTGAAGACTTCGGCACCGAACTGGCGGAGCTGGACCGCGCCCTGCTGGGCGATGACCATGCCGATCAGGAAGCTCATCAGCCCGACGATGCCGAGCGCGGCGACGCCGACCACTTCGAAGCGCTGGACGACCGCGTTGAAGCGGAAGCGCTGCGGATGACGGATGACGCTGCCGAACGCGACCGTGGTCGCACCGAGAAACCCGAGCAACCCGAGCATCGTCTTGCCCGACAGCACGACCGCGTCGCCGATCTCGCCGAGCACGCGGCTGACCGCGCTGACCTTGGCGGGCCTGGCGGCGAGCGGCTGGTCGGAGGCGACGACCTGATCGAACAACGCTTGGTCGTTGGCGTCGAGCCCGTCGATCGTCGCATCGCTGCGGGCGGCAAAGCGGTGGACGATCCAGGCACCGATCGTGTCGATCCGGTCGACCCCACTCAGGTCAACACGCTTGACCGACGACGCATCGACCGCCTCGAGCCGATCGGGCAGATTGCCGATCTTCGCGAGCGACAGATCGCCGGTAAAGCGAAGCGTGCCGGTATCGGCACCGTCCTGCTGGAAATCGGCCATCGCGCTCATCGGGGGCACCTTTGCGGCAAAGTGACTGGATCGGCAAGATGAATGCGGCGTAAGTCGCGACGATGACCGAATTGCCTCCTGCCCGCCCATCCGGCCCGCCGGCCTCCGAGCCGTCCGCCCGGCCAAGCGTCCACCTCGCCATCTACGACATGGACAAGACGATCACCCACATGCCGACCTGGACGCCGTTCCTGCTCCACACTGCGCGGAAGAGCGGGGCGCCGTGGCGGCTGGCGCTGGTGCCGTTCGCGGGCGTGGCGGCGCTTGGTTATGTCGGGCGCCTCATCAGCCGGGGTCGGTTGAAATACGTGATGCAGCGGATGATGCTCGGCAAGCGCATGACGCCCGCGCAGGAACGCCGCAGCGCCGAGGCGTTCGCCGACCGGGTGGTGCGCGACGGCGTGTTCGCGAGCGCACGCGCGCGACTCGAGGCGGATCGGGCGGCGGGCTACAGGCTGGTGATGGCGACCGCATCGTATCGATTCTATGTCGAGGCGATCGCGCAGCGACTGGGCTTCGACGCGGTGATCGGCACCGAAAGCTTGCGCGATGCAAACGGCAATCTGCTCGCGGGGATCGACGGCGAGAATTGCTACGGCCCGGCGAAACTGCGGATGATCGAGGCTTGGATGGCGCGCGAGGGAATCGCACGGGAGGACGCGCATGTGCGGTTTTATTCGGACCACGTCTCCGACGCGCCGACGTTCGACTGGGCGGACGAGCCGTTCGCAGTGAATGCGCACGGGCCGTTGCGGTTGCTGGCGACGGCGAAGGGCTGGCCCATGCCGGATTGGGAGCGGTAGCGCTGGCGTTCAGAGAGAGGGGCAGGAAGGTAGTTTTGCAGGCTCGAGGCATTACCCCACTCACCACCCCTTTCCCTACCTACCACCCCGGCGGAGGCCGGGGCCCAATTGGGGAACGTTGCTGAGTCCCGCTGTGCGCCGTTACCGCGACCTTGCCAATTGGGCCCCGGCCTCCGCCGGGGTGGCAGCGGCAGGCTCGGCTGGGGGAAAAGCGCGGGCGCTCATGACAGTCGTGACGCGAAGAGCGCGCGAGACGGCGCTGAGGCGGTATCGCCGTGCAAAACCGTCCAACACGTCCAACAAACTGCGGTGCTTATTACCCTCGCCCCTCCGGGGAGAGGGAGGGGCCCGCGCGCTCTTGCGCGTGGGAGGGTGAGGGGCGTGAGGCCCGGAACGTCCGCCCCAAAACCCCTCACCCTCCCGTCGCCTGCGGCTCCTCCTTCCCTCTCCCCGAGGGGGAGAGGGAGAGCGGCTCGACCATCTCCGCTCGCCGCGATCCTACAGCAAAACATCGACGCTGTGGATCACCAGCCCGACCAGACCGCCGACGATCGTGCCGTTCACCCGGATATACTGCAAGTCGCGCCCGACCGCGTTTTCCAGGCGGCTGGTGATCGTGTCGGCGTCCCAGCTGCGGACCGTTTCGGACACAAGCTTGACGATGCCGTCGCCGTAGTCCGCCGCCGCGCCGACTGCCGCCCTCCGCACGAAGCGGTTGATCGTGCGCGACATGCGGGGGTCGTGCTGCAGCGTCTCGCCAAGCTGGCGGAGGACGTCGCCGAGCTTGCCGGCCATCGCGCGCTCGGGGTCGCGGGCGATCGCCAGGAGCGCACCGCGCGCCTGTTCCCACAGACCGTCCAACCAGCGTTGCATCGCCGGATTGTCGAGCAGGTCGCTCTTCATCGTCTCGACCCGCTCGCGCATGCGGCGATCATATTGGAGATCCCAGGCGAGGCGATCGAGCCCCTCCTCCGCCTTCAGCCTGAGCGGATGCTCGGGGTCCTCGGCCATCTCGGCGAGCAGCTTGTCGAAGCCGCTGATGAGTTTGTCGGCAACCGTCGTATCCAGCCCGGTCCAGCGCAGGATCGAGCCCGCCTTGTCATGGACCATCGCGCGGACGAGATGATCGTTCGCCGCCAGCGTCTTGGCCGCCCAGCGGATCGCGCTTTCGAGCAGCGGCGCGTGGCGGCGCTCGGCGATCGCGGCCTTGAGCAATTGACCGAGGATCGGCGAGACTTCGGTTTCCCGCAGGCGGGCGCCGATCCCTGCCTTGACCATCCCGCCGAGCCGCGCCGGATCGAGGCCTTCGAGGATTTGCGCGACCAGCTTCGACGCACCCTGCCGGAAGCGGCCCCCTGCCCCCTCCGGCGGATCGGTGAGCCAGCGGGCGATCGCCCCCGCCACGTCGAGCCGGCGGGTGCGTCGCGCGATGACGACCGGGATCAGGAAGTTCGCCCGGAGGAACTGCGCGAGCGTATCGCCGATCCGATCCTTGTTGCGCGGCACGATCGCGGTGTGGGGTATCGGCAGGCCGAGCGGGTGGCGGAACAGCGCGGTGACCGCGAACCAGTCCGCCAGACCGCCGACCATCGCCGCCTCGGCAAACGCGCGGACGAACCCGAACGCCGGGTGGACGGGGACGAGCGCGCGGCTGGCGAAGAACGTCGCGGCCATGAGCACGAGCAGGCCGGTGGCGACGATCCGCATGCGGACGAGCGCCGGTGGAGGTGCTTCGCCGGCCGGGCGCATACGGGGTAAAAGCGTCATGCCCGTAACAATCCCCGGGCGCCCCGAATGTTCACGCCGCTGCGGCGGTTCGGGTGCCCGGGTGCAGAAGGGCGTGCCGTAGGTCGATCACTCGGCGGGTTGCGTGCCGTCACCCCGTTCGCCATGCCCGAGCTTGCCGGTCGCCGGCCCGAGCAGCGGCCCCGGATGGGGTCCGGCGATCTCGATCACGTCGTCGCCATTGTCGCCCGGACGATAGGTGAGCAGGCGACGGCTCAGCCGCGGCCCGACATAGCGCTCGATCCCGACCGCCAGGCTGAACGCCGCGGGGATGATCAGCAGGGTCAGCAGCGTCGACAGCGCGAGGCCGCCGATCACGACCGTGCCCATCGGCGCGCGCGACGACGAATCGCCGCTGAGCGACATCGCGGTCGGCACCATGCCCGCGACCATCGCGACCGTCGTCATCACGATCGGCTGTGCACGCTTGTGGCCGGCATCGATGATCGCGGTGAACGCGTCGACGCCCTTGCTCATCTCGTCCAGCGCGAAGTCGATCAGCAGGATCGAGTTCTTGGCGACGATGCCGAGCAGCATCAGCAGGCCGATATACACCGGCAGCGACAACGGCTGCCCGGTCGCCCACAGCGCGAGCAGCCCGCCAAGCGGTGCGAGCAGCAACGACCCCATGTTGACGAACGGCGGCAGCACGCGGCGGTACAGCAGCACCAGCACCGCGAACACGAGGAAGGTGCCCGCGATCACCGCGGTGATGAAGTTGGTGATCATCTCGGCCTGCCACTTGCTCTGGCCGAGCGTGAGTTCGCTGACGCCGACCGGCAGGTTCTTCATCGAGGGCAGCGCGTGAACCTGCTTCATCGCGTTCGAGATCACGACGCCGGGTGCGAGATCGGCGCCGAGCGTGATCTGGCGCTGCTGGTTGACGCGGTCGATCTTGGTCGGGCCCGAGCCGAGGCCGATATCCGCGACCAGGTTGAGCGGCACCGAGCCACCCGATGCGGTCGACACGGGCAGGTTCTGGATCGTCGACAGGCTGGTCCGCGCCGACTGATCGAGCGCGACGCGAATCGGGATCTGGCGATCGGAGAGCGAGAAGCGCGCCGAGTTCTGGTCGATATCGCCGAGCGTCGCGATCCGGATCGCCGACGACAGCGCCTGCGTGGTCACGCCGAGATTGGCGGCGAGATCGAAGCGGGGACGGATGACGATTTCCGGGCGCTGCATCCCGCCCGACACGCGCGGCGCGGTCAGCGACTTGAGCGAGCCCATCTCGGCGACGATCTTGTCCGCCGCCTGTTGCAGCTTGGCGGGATCGCTGCCGCCAAGGACGATCGTCACGTCACGACCGCTGCCACCCCAGCCGGACTGAGACCGGAACGACACGCGTGCATCGGGGATCGCGGTGAGTTGCGGCGCCAGGCGGCGTTCGAAATCGACCGACTTCTCCTTGCGATCCTCGCGCAGGTTGGCGGTCACGGTGCCGCTGCCGACGCGGGTGCGGGCATACACCGTGCTGACCGCGGGCTGCTGGCCGAGCAGGGCGCTGACCCGTGCGACCACCGCATCGGTCTGCGCCAGCGTGGTGCCGGGCACCATCTCGATCTGCGCGGTCGCATCGTCCTCGTCGCGGGTCGGCTGGAACTGCGAGGGGATGACGGTGAACATGAACAGTGTCAGCGCGAAGGCGACCACGCCCGCGCCGATCGCCCACATCCGGTGATCCATCACGCGGTTGAACATCTTCCGCGTGCCGCCGCGCGCGCGCCATGCCGCGGCCTTGCGGCTGTCGAGCGTCCAGTGGAGCGTGCGGACGTACCAGTCCATGATCTTGCCCTCGCCGTGGCTGGCATGGCCGAACGACTTGAGGAAATACGCCGCGATCATCGGCGTCACGAGACGTGCCACCGCGAGGCTCATCAGCACGGCCGCGACCACCGTCAGGCCGAAATTCTTGAAGAACTGCCCCGCGATACCCGGCATCAGCGCGACCGGCAGGAACACCGCGACGATCGCCATCGTCGTCGCAAGCACGGCGAGACCTATCTCGTCGGCGGCATCGATCGACGCCTGATAGGCGGACTTGCCCATGCGCATATGCCGGACGATATTCTCGATCTCGACGATCGCATCATCGACCAGCACACCCGCGACCAGGCTGAGCGCGAGCAAAGTCATGCCGTTCAGGTCGAAGCCGAGCAGGTCCATGAACCAGAAGGCGGGGATCGCCGATAGAGGGATCGCGAGCGCGGAGATCGCGGTCGCGCGCCAGTCGCGCAGGAAGATGAACACGACGATGACGGCGAGGATCGCGCCCTCGATCATCGCGTGAATCGCGCTTTCGTACTGCGCTTCGGTATAGTCGGTGCTGGTGTAGCGCTGGACGAACTTGACCGACGGGTTGCGCTTTTCGAGCGCGCGCAGCTTCTCGACCGCGGCGTGATAGACAGTGACGTCGGACGCGCCCTTGGCACGCTGGAAATCGAAGGTGATCGCCTGGCGTCCGTCGACCGTCGCGCGGCTGCGCTGCTCGGCATAGAGATCGCGGACCTGCGCGATGTCCGCCAAACGGACGGTGCGGCCATTGCCAACGTTGATCTGCGTCTGACCGAGGTCGCTCGCGTCGCGCGCGTTGCCGAGCACGCGGATCGACTGTTCGGACCCGGCGATTTCGGCACGCCCGCCCGCCGCGTTCAAATTGACCTGACGCAACTGCAAATTGACCTGGCTTGCGGTCAGCCCCTGGCTCTGCAGCTTGAGCGGATCGAGGATGACGCGAATCTCACGGCTCACGCCGCCATTGCGGCTGATCGTCGCCATGCCGGGGATCGACAGCAGCTCCTTGGTAACGGTGTCGTCGATGTACCAGGAGAGCTGTTCGACGGTCATGTCGGTGGTGATCGCCGCGAAGCTCGCGACGTCGTTGCCGCTGGTATTCGCGCGGTACACCTGCGGCTCGAGGATCCCCTCGGGCAGGTCGCTGCGGATCTGTGCGATCGCATCGCGGACGTCGTTCACCGCGCGGTCGATCGGGGTCCCGATGGTGAGCTGGATCACCGTTTCAGAATTGCCTTCGGTAACGGTCGAGTTGATCTCGTCGATGCCCTGGAGCGAGCGCACCGCCGCCTCGACGCGCTGCGTGACCTGCGTCTCCATCTCGGTCGGCGCCGCGCCCGGCTGGTTGACGACGACGACCGCGATCGGGAAGTCGATGTCGGGATCGCGGTTCACGTCCATCCGCATGAAGCTGACGACGCCCGCAAGCATCAGGGCCAGGAACAGGACGATCGGCGGAACCGGGTTGCGGATCGACCAGGCCGAGATGTTGCGGAAGTTCATGGCTCTCAGCTCGCCTTCTTGATGATCGGCTTGACCGTCTGGCCGGGTGCGAGGAAGCCGCCCGCGGACTGTACGACGCGCTCCGAGCCGTCGAGGCCGCCGACGATCGTCACGCCGGCATCGGAGACCTGGCCGATCTTCACGTTGCGCCGGACGATCTTGTCGCCCGGGCCGACGATATAGACGTAATTGCCCTTTTCGTCGCTCTGCAGCGCGGAATCGGGAAGCAGAGGCGCCTGCGTCACGCCGCCGACGATGGTCGCCGCGGCGAACCCGCCGGGGCGCAGGGCGGGATCATATTTGACCGCGATGCGCGCGATGCCCTGGCGGGTCTGCGGATCGATGACGGGCGAGACCTGCCATACTTCGCCGGGATAGCCCTGCGTGGTGCCGACCGGCACGACCGTCGCGCGCGCGCCGACGTGCAGGCCGGTCAGGTCCGCTTCGCTCAACTGCGCGCGCATCTCCATCTGGCCGCCCATCGCCATGCGGAACAGGACGCCCGCCGATGGTCCGACGATCTGGCCGGCCTCGACGCCGCGGGTCAGCACCAGGCCGGCGGCGGGGGCGCGGATATCGAGCCGGCCGTTGCGCGCGCGCGCCTCGCCGAGCGTCGCCTGCGCCACCTTCACCCGCGCCGCCGCCGCATCGCGGGTCGCCGCCTTGCGCTGCAGATCGGCCTTCGAGATGAAACCGCGATCGACGAGCTGCTTCGCCCGGTCGAGTTCGGCCTGCGCGATCGTCTCGTCCGAGCGCGCGACGCTGACCGAGGCGGCGAGCGACGCCGCGGTCTCGTTCTGGACCGAGCGATCGACCGTCGCGAGCACCTGGCCCGCCGCGACCCAGGTGCCGGGTTCGACCAGCACGCGCGTGATCATGCCGCCCTCGCCCGCGACGCCGACCGGCATCTCGCGTCGCGCCGCCAGCGTGCCCGTCGCGGAGATCGTCCGGTCGACCGCCTGCCGGCCCGGCACGACCACCGACACGGTCGGCAATTGCGCGCCCGGAGTCGCGGCCGCGACGTCCTTCTTGCCGGACTTGAAGGCATAGACCGCGACCGCGATCGCCAGCACGACGATGATCAGGATGATGATGTTGCGACGGCGATGCGAGGGTGCACTATAGTCCGGCAACGCCAGTGGCTCTTCGCTCTCGCCACCGATCATCTTCGTCTCGTAATTCATGCGCGTCACAATCCCAATTCCGACCGGTCTTGTCTCGACCCGCTTCGCCATTCGCACGCTGTGTTATCTGAATAAGTCACCGTGCTCAAGCCCCTCGACGAGCACGGGCTCGAAGACATGCTTCGAATCCGATCTATCCGCAATGACGTTCGCAGAGTTTGGGACGTTCGAAGAGTTTGGCGACGTTCAGCTTGCGTTGACGTGCTCGGCGCCACACGCCGACATATTACTACACGGGAGACATAGTCATGAAGATCGCAACGTTCCTTACCACGCTGGCCGGCGTCGCCGTCGCGTTGCCGGGAACTGCCGCCATCGCGCAGACCCCGCCGACCACGGTCGAGCCGATGGTTCCGGCGGCGGGCACCGTGCTCGACGTGACGGCGGAGGGCCGCACGACCCGCGTGCCCGATCTCGCGACGATCCGTGCGGGCGTCGTCTCGCAATCGACGACCGCGGCAGCCGCGCTCACCGACAATGCGCAGCGGATGGCGAAGGTGCTTGCGGCGCTGAAGCGGGCAGGCGTGGCGCCACGCGATATCGCGACGTCGTCGGTCCAGCTTTCGCCGCAATATCGCTATGCCGACAACCAGCCGCCGGCGATCACCGGCTACCAGGCGACCAACACCGTCTCGATCCGCTTCCGCGACGTGGCGAAGTCCGGCGCGATCCTCGATGCGCTGGTGGCGGAGGGCGCGAACCAGATCGACGGGCCGAACCTGTCGATCGACAAGCCCGAGGCGGCGCTCGACGAAGCGCGGGCCGATGCGATTGCGCAGGCCAAGCGTCGCGCGGATCTCTACGCGAAGGCGGCGGGGCTACGGGTGTCGCGGATCGTCTCGATCGCCGAATCGGGTCAGGATACCGGCGGTTCGCCGCAGCCGATGATGATGATGGCGCGCGGCGCGATGGCCAAGGACAGCACGCAGATCGCACCGGGCGAGAAGGACGTGACGGTCACGGTATCGGTGCGGTTCCTGCTGAACTGACGTCCAACTGCTCCCCTCCCCGAAAGGGGGGGGCTGGGGTGGGTAGGCTCGCTCGTGCCGCGAGCGTTCGAACACATGGAACCCGACCCACCCCCGACCCCTCCCTTCCAGGGCGGGGAGAAGATTTGCAGATCGTGCCCAGTCTCCACGCACGAAATAATGGGCCGCCCGGTTGCCCGGACGGCCCTCTCTATTTCGCGTGACGATCCATCTTCGATCCTCCCCCGCAAGGGGGAGGTGGCGCCGAAGGGGGCGGAGGGGGGGCGGACACGAAACGTAGGTTTCCCTTTCCTCCCCCTCCGTCTGGCAAGGGCCAGCCACCTCCCCCTGGCGGGGGAGGATCGGGCGAGAAGGACGTGACGGTCACGGTGTCGGTGCGGTTCCTGCTGAACTGACCCGCATCACGATCCTCCCTGCATCTTCGATCCTCCCCCGCAAGGGGGAGGTGGCGCCGAAGGTGACGGAGGGGGCGGACACGAAACGTAGGTTTCCCTTTCCTCCCCCTCCGTCTGGCAAGGGCCAGCCACCCCCCTTGCGGGGGAGGATTACAGCGCCATCCCACACGCCCACGCACGAAAAAAGGGCCGCCCAGTTGCCCCGGACGGCCCTTCGATTTCGCGTGACGATGCGAAGCTTAGCGGACGCTACCGCGACGCACGAGGTTCACGATCGCGAGCAGGATGATCGCACCCAGCAGCGACACCAGGAACGACGTCAGCGTAAGCGGCTGGTTGTTGATCGAACCACCCGACAGGATCAGGCCGCCGATGAAGGCGCCGACGATGCCGACGACGATGTTCAGGAAAATGCCCTGCTGCGCGTCGGTGCGCATGATCATGCTAGCGATCCAGCCAATGACACCGCCGACGATCAGCCAAAGAATGAGACCCATGATATTTTCCCTCCGTTGAACCCGTATCCGGGCGATGGCGGAAAGACGAGCGAGCGGGGATTTTTGTTCCGCCCGCGTTTTGAGTTTTAGGCCTCAGTACTTTTGCTGGCGCTCGTACAACGACTTATAGTGCTGGATGCGGGTGACGCGAAGTCCCGGCATGCCCGACCGGTCGATCGCGCGCTGCCAACTGGCGAACTCCTCGACGGTCAGGCCATAGCGGGCGCAGACGTCGTCGACGCTGAGCAACCCGCCATTCACCGCCGCGACCACTTCGGCCTTGCGACGCACCACCCACCGCGTGGTGCTGGGCGGCGGCAGCGTCTCCAGCGTCAGTTGTTCGCCCAAGGGCCCGATGACCTTGCCGGGACGGATTTTCTGGTTCTCGATCATTTGAAACCTCTGGTCGGGGCGGGGGGCCCCCTCTCGATACGCACACACGACCTGTAATCGCAGGCCCTGAAGATCGGCTGAAACGCCGCGGTAAACAGCATCTTCATTCGCCCTTCCACCGGGTTAAGGCCGCTGCCATCGGCCCGTTGAACGCGCCATGAAGCGGCGCGAACAATTTCGGATCAAGCGTCGCCCGAGCAAAGCTCGCCTGCACGACCGCCGTCGGGCTTGCCGCCTGCCGGGCAGCGACTCCGACGATCAGGACAGCGAGATCACCGGGAAGAACGGTGAGTTCGGTGTCACGATCGAAACGAGGAAAACTCAGGTCCAACGGGATACTCGCGGCAACGTCTGGGACGACCTGTATATCGCGAGGGGGTGAAGGGACGGTAAAGCCGCGACCCGAGTTTTGCGAAAGTGTCGGAATTTTCCAATCACTGGTCCCGTTTTTCCCTCCGCTCGTCCTGATCCAGATCAAACGGTGCATCTTTTTGCAACGGGCGCCGCAGACGCTTATGTAGCGATCATGGAACAATCCGATTTTCAGCTCGGGCCCGATACGGCCGGAAAGCGCATCGTCGTGGCGATGTCCGGCGGCGTCGACAGCTCGGTCGTCGCCGCGCTCGCGCACGCCACCGGCGCCGAGACGATCGGCGTGACGCTGCAGCTCTACGACCACGGCGAGGCGATCGGCCGCGCCGGCTCGTGCTGCGCGGGCCGCGATATTCGCGATGCCCGCGCGGTGTGCGACCGACTCGGCATCGCGCATTACGTGTTCGATCACGAGACGAGTTTCCGCGAACAGGTGGTCGACAAGTTTGCCGACGAATATCTTGCCGGGCGGACGCCGATCCCGTGCGTCCAGTGCAACATGGGGCCGAAGTTCACCGACCTGCTGAAGCTCGCGCGCGATCTCGGCGCGGATTGCCTCGCCACCGGACATTACGTGCGCCGGGTCGAGGGGGTGGACGGTGCAGAACTCCACCGCGGGGCCGATCCGGCGCGCGACCAGAGCTATTTCCTGTTCGCGACCACGCAGACGCAGCTTGATTACTTACGGTTTCCGCTCGGTGGTTTGCCCAAGGCGCGGGTGCGCGAGATCGCGGCGGAGCTGGGGCTCGGAGTCGCGGCCAAGCCCGACAGCCAGGACATCTGCTTCGTGCCCGACGGCGATTATGCGGGGCTGGTGAAGAAGCTGCGACCCGAGGCGGCGGAGACCGCGGGCGATATCGTCGATCTCGGCGGCGCCAAGCTCGGCGAGCATCGCGGGCTGATCCACTTCACCGTCGGCCAGCGGCGAGGGCTGGAGATCGGCGGCAGTCCCGAGCCACTCTATGTCGTGCGGGTCGAGCCGGAGACGAAGCGGGTCGTGGTCGGTCCGCGGCGTGCGCTCGCGGTCGAGGCGGCGCGGATGACGGATATCAACTGGCTGGGTGGCGATTTCGCCGGGCCTTTGACGGCGAAGGTGCGCTCGATGGCCAAGCCTGTCCCTGCCCGTCTGGTCGGCGACCGCGTGGTGTTCGATGCGCCCGAATATGGCGTGGCGCCTGGCCAAGCAGCGGTGCTGTATGCGGGCGAGCGCGTGCTCGGCGGCGGCTGGATCGCGGACACCGAAGCGGCACTCGCCGCCGCCTGACGCGTTGGGGCGGCATGGATATCGAAACCTTGCGCCGCCAGATGGAAGCCGCCGCCGCCGCGATGGATTTCGAGACCGCGGGTCGCCTGCGCGATCAGATCAGCGTGTTGCGCGGTGGTGGCGAGGTGGCGGACACCGCCGGACTCACGCGGCAACAGCCCGGCGCGATGGGGCTTGGCACGAGCCAGCAACGCATGACGCCACCGCCGGGCTGGGTGAAACCGAAAAAGCCCGATCCGATGACCAAGGGGCGCAAGCGGTAGCATTTCTTAGCCCCCCTCCCTGGAAGGGAGGGGCTGGGGGTGGGTCGGTTTGGGGCGGGTGTCACGCCCGCCAAGCGGCCGACCCACCCCCGACCCCTCCCTTTCAGGGAGGGGTGAAGATTGTGACGGATTGGCCAGCGATCACCGCTCGCGCTGCCCTTCCAATCAAGGCAGCAGGAACGTACCCTCGATCGTCGTCACGCACGCGCCGCCCAGCACCACGCGATCACCCTCGAGCCGGCACGACAGCTTCCCGCCCCGCGCGCTCGCCTGATACGCGGTGAAGCTGTCGCCCAAAGTCTGCGCCCAATACGGCACCATCACCGCATGCGCCGAGCCCGTCACCGGATCCTCGTTAATCGCGTAATAGGGCGTGAAGACGCGGCTGACGATGTCGGTCGCCTTCCCGCGCGCGGCGACGATGGCCACGATCGGGAATTTCGCCAGCGCGGCGAAGTCGGGTTTCAGGTCGCGCACCACCGCCTCGTCATCGACGATCACCAGCGCATAGCCCTTCTCGTGCCACAACGTCTCGACCGGCGCTGCGACGTTCAGCGCCGCGACGATCTCCGGGATCGCCTTCGGGCTCGGACCCCAGGCCGGCAACTCCAGCGTGTAGCCGCTGTCCGCCCGCGCGACCTCCAGCATCCCCGCCTGCCGCGTCCGGAACCGCACCCGGTTGAGCGCGGTGTCCGACGACAACACAAAATGCCCGCTCGCCAGCGTCGCGTGGCCGCACAGCGCGACCTCCGCCCCGGGCGTGAACCAGCGCAGGTCGAAATCCACGCCCTCGTCATCGGATGCGACGATGAACGCCGTCTCGCTCAGGTTGTTCTCCTGCGCGATGTTCAGCAGCACGGCGTCGTCGAGCCAGGCCGACAGCGGCATCACGGCCGCCTGGTTGCCGCCGAACGGCGTGTCGGAAAACGCATCGATCTGCGCGAACGGTATTCTCATGCCCTGGGCTCCTTAGACACGCTTGCGGAACCCCGTACGGGTCAGACGCGCTTGCCGAACCAATGCGGCGTCACGTCCGCTTCGACCAGCGGATTGTCGGTATCGACATGCCCCTCGGGATCGAGATGGATCAGCACCTCGACCTTGGGGAAGGCGGTGCGCAAATTTCGCTCGACCGCCTCGACGATGTCGTGCGCATTGGCCACCGTCAGGTCGCGCGCGACCTCCATGTGGAACTGCGCGAAGTCGTGGCTGCCCGAGCGCCGCGTGCGAAAATCGTGGATGCCGCGAATCCCCGGCTGGCGCGCCGCCACGTCGAGGAACTGCGTGCGCAGATCCTCGGGCCATTCCTTGTCCATCAGCTGGTCGATCGCGTTCGACGATGCCTGGAACGCACCCCAGGCGAGCCACAGCGCGATGACGATGCCGAAGATCGGATCCGCGCCGCTCCACCCGACATATTGATCGAGCACCAGCGCGACGATCACCGAGCCGTTGAGCAGGACGTCGGACTGGTAATGGACGTTGTCCGCGAGGATCGCGACCGAGCCGGTCTGGCGGATGATGCGGCGCTGATAGGCGAGCAGGAACACCGTCGCGACGATCGCGATCACCGACACGCCGATACCGAACTCGGCGCCGGTGGTCGGCTGCGGATCGGCGAAGGCGAGGATCGCGCGCCAGGCGATGCCGACCGCCGAGGCGGTGATCAGCATGACCTGGAACAGCGCCGCGAGCGCCTCCGCCTTGCCGTGGCCGAAGCGGTGGTCGTGATCCGCGGGCGTCGCCGCGAGGCGCACGCCGTACAGCGTGACGAGCGATGCGAGCAGATCGAGCGCGGTGTCGGCGAGCGAGCCGAGCATCGCCACCGAGCCCGTCGACCACGCCGCAAAGCCCTTCAGCAGCAGCAGGAAACACGCCATCGCGACGCTGGCGAGCGCCGCGCGAGTTGCGAGGGGTATGACCCTGCGGCGTTCGTCCTGCGTCATGGGAACAGCAGCCCTGCGCTCCAGCCGCCGTCTTCGCGCACGAACAGCCGGCGCTCATGGAGGCGGTGTTCGCGGTCCTGCCACAGCTCGATACGGTCGGGGGCGATCCGGTAGCCGCCCCAATGCGGCGGGCGCGGCACGTCGCTGCCCTCGAACCTCGCCTGCATCTCGGCGAACCGCTGCTCGAACGTCTCGCGCGAATCGAGCGGGCGCGACTGGTCCGACGCCCAGGCGCCAAGCTGCGAATCGCGACCGCGCGAGGCGAAATAGGCGTCCGACTCGGCATCGCTCACCAGGCTCACGGGGCCTTCGATCCGGACCTGCCGGCGCAGCGACTTCCAGTGGAAGAGCAAGGCGGCATAGCGGTTGACGGCGAGGTTGCCCGCCTTGCGACTTTCGCGGTTGGTGTAGATCACGAAACCGTCGGGGCCGTGCCCTTTCAACAGCACCATCCGCACCGACGGACGGCCCTCCGCATCCGCGGTGGCGAGCGCTACCGCGTTGGAGTCGTTGATTTCTGTTTCCCGCGCCTCGGCATACCAGGCGTCGAACAGGGCGATCGGATCTTCGGACATGGCTGCGCCATAGCGAAACTTCGGCCCGAGCGAAACCGCGCGAGGGAACGACTCCGCCTCGCCGATGATTGATTACGGACTCGAATCGTTTCCGCAACGAAGGAACACCCAAGGTGGCAGCGCGCGCGTATTGGCAGGGGCAGATCCGGCTGGCCCTCGTCTCGATCCCGGTCGAGATCTATTCCGCGACCAAGTCCGGCGCGGCGGTGTCGTTCAAGCAGATCCACGAGCCGTCCGGCCAGCCGATCCATTACGACAAGGTCGTCACCGGCGTGGGCCCGGTCGATGCCGACGAGATCATGAAGGGCTATGAGGTCTCGAAAGGCGAATACGTGCTGCTGGAGCAGGACGAGATCGATGCGG
This sequence comes from Sphingomonas faeni, assembly GCF_024273235.1. GTDB lineage: Bacteria > Pseudomonadota > Alphaproteobacteria > Sphingomonadales > Sphingomonadaceae > Sphingomonas > Sphingomonas faeni_A. Next base: position 153,490 of record NZ_JANBVH010000001.1, read on the forward strand.
TGAAGCTCGAATCGAAGAAGACGCTGGAGCTGACCCAGTTCGTCGACGCGAGCGAGATCGACGTGCTGTATTACGAGAAGCCGTATTTCGTGGTGCCCGCCGATGATCTGGCGGAGGAGGCGTTCATCGTGCTGCGCGAGGCGTTGAAGCGGACGAAGAAGGTTGGGCTCGGACAACTGGCCATGCGCGGGCGCGAATATGTCGTCAGCCTGAAGCCGTGCGGGCGCGGGATGGTGCTGGAGACGCTGCGCTACGCCGACGAGGTGCACAAGGCGCAGGGCTATTTCCGCGATATTCCCGACGACAAGCCGTCCGAGGAACTGCTGGAACTGGCCGAGGCGTTGATCGGGAAGCGCAGCGGCGACTTCCACCCGCAGGAGTTCCACGATCGCTATGTCGACGCGCTGAAGGACCTGATCGAACGCAAGCGCAAGGCGAACGGGAAGAAGATCATCGAGGACAAGGACACGGGGACGAAGACCGGCTCGAACGTGGTCGACCTGATGGCGGCGTTGAAGAAGTCGATGGAGAAGAGTGGGGGGAGTGCGGAGAAGGCACCGGCGAAGAAGGCTCCCGCCAAGCGCGCGCCGGCGAAGACTGCAGCGAAAACCCCGGCGAAGAAACGTGCCTAAACTCCCCTCCCTGGAAGGGAGGGGTTGGGGGTGGGTCGCCCACCGGATCAGCGCCCCGCCCGCCAAGCGGCCGACCCACCCCCGGCCCCTCCCTTCCAGGGAGGGGTGAAAGATGGTCGACGATCCCCTCGCGCTCTACAATTCGAAGCGGAACTTCTCCAAGACCGCCGAGCCCGCCGGCACGCTAGCCCCCGGCAACGGCAACAGCTTCATGGTCCAGAAGCACGACGCCACGCGCCTCCACTGGGACTTCCGCCTGGAGATCGACGGCGTCCTCAAAAGCTGGGCCGTCACCCGCGGCCCCAGCCTCGACCCCGACGAAAAGCGCCTCGCGGTCCGTACCGAGGACCACCCGCTGAGCTACGCGACCTTCGAAGGCACGATCCCCGCGGGCGAATATGGCGGCGGCACGGTGATGCTATGGGACCGCGGCACATGGTCGCCGATCAAGGGCAAGTCCGCGAAGGATCTCGACAAGGGCCACCTCCATTTCGTCCTCGATGGCGAGCGGATGAAGGGCGAATGGCTGCTGATCCGGCTCAAGCCGCGCGCAAAGGAGAAGCGCGAGAACTGGCTTCTCCGCAAGATCGACGATGCGGCGGCGGGCGGCACGGACACGCTGGTCGAGGAAGCGCTCACCAGCGTCGCGACCGGCCGAACGATGGTAGAGATCGAAGAGGGCAAAAAACCGGCACGCTCCCCCCACCCGTCATCCCAGCGAAAGCTGGGATCTCAAGCGGCAAAAACGGGACAGGAGCCGCGGGAGACCCCAGCTTCCGCTGGGGTGACGAACTTGGCGGGGCGCGGCGCCGTCAAGCTACCCGAGTTCCACGAGCTCCAACTCTGCACTTTGGTAGACACCGTCCCCACCGGCTCCGCGTGGCTCCACGAGGTAAAATACGACGGCTACCGCGCGCTCGTCTCGATCGCCAACGGCAAGGCAAAGGTCTTCACCCGCACCGGCCTCGACTGGACCGACAAGTTCGCCGCGATCGCCGACGCCGCCGCCAAACTCCCGGTCAAATCGGCGCTGATCGACGGCGAGATCGTCGCGTTCAAGGACGGCCGCCCCGATTTCTCGACCTTGAAGGACGCCATCTCCGCCGGCGGCGACATGACACTCTTCGCGTTCGACCTGCTCGCCATCGACGGCGAAGACCTCACCGGCCTCTCGAACCTAGACCGCAAGGCGCGCCTGCAACCGTTGATCCCGGAGGACGAGGACCGCCTCCGCTACTCCGACCACGTCATCGGCGCAGGCGAGCAACTGTTCGAAACGATGTGCCGCGAAGGCCTCGAAGGCATCGTCTCGAAACGCGCCGACGCACCCTATGCGGGCAAGCGGACCAAGGCGTGGCTCAAGGTCAAATGCACGCACCGCCAGGAGTTCGTGATCGTCGGCTGGCTGCCCTCGGACAAGAAGCGCGGCTTCAAGTCGCTATTGCTCGGGGTGCGCGAGGGCAAAGGCTATCGCTATGCGGGGAAAGTCGGCACCGGGTTCGACCAGGCGCTGATGGACGACATCCGCGACAAGCTCGACGCGCTCGATCGCAAGACGCCGACGGTCGAGGCGCCCAAGGCAGCGGTCCGCGGCGCGAAGTGGGTGACGCCGAAACTGGTCGCCGAGGTCGCCTTCGCCGAAGTCACCCCCGACGGCGTGCTCCGCCATTCGAGCTTCATCGGCCTACGCGAGGACAAGGCGGCGAAGGACGTCGTCGCCGAAACCCCTGCCCCGCTGCCGGACGCCGCACCCACGACGAGCATCAAGGTCAGCAGCCGCGACCGCGTGATCTTCGACAAGTCGGAGGTCACCAAGGGCGATCTGGCCGATTATTACGTCGCGGTGTCCGGCATCATGCTGCCGTTCGCCGCCAACCGCCCGATCAGCCTCGTCCGCTGCCCGCAAGGCCGCTCGCGCGCGTGCTTCTTCCAGAAACACGACGCGGGGAGCTTCGGCGACGCTGTCCACCAGGTGCCGATCCGCGAGAAGGACGGCTCGACCGAAGACTATCTCTATGTCGACGATGCGGACGGGCTGGTCGCGTGCGTGCAAATGGGGACGATCGAGTTCCACGGCTGGGGTTCGTCGAACGCGACCTTGGAGAAGCCCGACCGCCTCGTGTTCGATCTCGATCCCGACGAGGGGCTGGACTTTGGCGACACGAAGAAGGCGGCCGAGCATCTGAAGAACCAGCTCGCCGAACTGGGGCTGGTCAGCTTCCCGATGCTGTCGGGGGGCAAGGGCGTGCACGTCGTCGTGCCGCTCACGCCTGAAGCCGAGTGGCCGGCGGTGAAGGATTTCGCGGATCGGTTCGCGCGAGCGATGGCGGGGGCCGAGCCCGAGCGGTTCGTCGCGACGATGGCGAAGGCCAAGCGCAAGGGGCGGATCTTCATCGACTGGCTGCGCAATCAGCGCGGGAGCACCGCGGTGATGCCGTATTCGGCGCGTGCGAGAGCTGGGGCGCCGGTGGCGGCACCGGTGTCGTGGAGCGAGTTGCGGGATATTGAGACGGCGGCGCGCTGGGGTGTGCGGGACGGGGCGGAGTTGATCGCGCGTTCCGGGTCGCGGGCGTTGGCGGGCTGGGGCGTGGCGGATCAGGTGCTGCCGGATTTGTGAGCGCCCCACCCAAGCCACCACCCCGGCGAAGGCCGGGGCCCAATTGGAAAGGTGGTCGTAACCGCGCGATGCCCTCAATTAGCAACGTCCCCCAATTGGGCCCCGGCCTTCGCCGGGGTGGTGGTGTTGTTGAGGAGACGGTGGCTCCCTCTCACCGTTCCCTCGCGAACGCGGGGGTCCAGGGTAACTGCACGCAGCGTCTGTGATTCCTGGACCCCCGCGTTCGCGAGGGAACAGGAGTAAGGCATGGCGTACGTGACAATTTATGTTGCACCGCCGCGTTGAAAGGTGAAACACCGCCGCCAGTATTCAGGGGCTCGAAACATTGGAAACCGCGACGCAACCGGCGACCCCCGCCGCCAATACGGCGTTCGACGCGACGGTCCATGCCGAGCGCTGGATCGCCGACTATTGCGCGCGCAGCACCCGCGCCGACGTGCTCTGCCCCGCTGAAGACGGTAGCGCCGACCCCGCCTGGGCCGCGATGTTCGCAGAGCTGGCCACGGTCGCCTCGGACGATCTCGGCCACATCCGCGAACGCGTCCAGCGCCACGCGGTCGATATCGGCACGGGCTTCCGGATCGCCGACGAACCCGACGAGCGCCCCTGGCCCGTCTCCCCCGTCCCGCTGCTGATCGAGGCCGGCGAATGGGCCGGCATCGAGCGCGGCGTGATACAGCGCGCGACGCTGATGGAGACGGTGGTCGCCGACCTCTACGGCGAGGGAAAATTGGTCGCCGACGGCCACATCCCCGCGGCGCTCGTCACCGGCAGCCCGTTCTTCCTGCGGCCGATGATCGGGCTCGATCCACCCGGCGGCCGGCACCTCGATTTCATCGCGATCGACCTCGGTCGTGGGCCGACCGGCGAATGGCGCGTGCTGGCCGATCACCTGCGCGCGCCCGCCGGCGCCGGTTACGCGCTGGAGAACCGCATCGCCGTCAGCCGGACGCTCGGCGGGTTGCAGGATCGGTTGAACGTTCAGCGCCACGCGCCGTTCTTCGCCGCATTCCGCGCCGGAATCGCGGCGATGTGCAAGCGGACCGATCCGCGGATCGGGCTGCTGACGCCCGGCCGGTTCAACCCGAGCTATCCCGAGCAAGCACATCTCGCGCGCTATCTGGGGCTGTTGCTGGTCGAGGGGGCCGATCTCGCCGCGCTCGAGGACAAGGTGTATGTCCGCACGATCGGCGGGCTCAAGCGGATCGATGCGCTGTGGCGGCGGCTCGACCCGCGACTGCTCGATCCGCTGGCGTTCGACACGCATTCGCAGATCGGCGTGCCCGGCCTGATCGACGCGTACGCGGCCGGCAACGTCGTGCTGTCGAACGCGCCGGGCTCTGCCGTGCTGGAGGCGCCCGCATTCTCCGCATTCCTGCCGCAGCTGGCGAAATCGTTGCTAGGCGAGGACCTGATCCTGCCAAACATCGCGACGTGGTGGTGCGGGCAGGACGGCGCGCGCGCGCAGGTCGAAGCCAATTTCGACCGCCTGCTGATCGGGCCCGCTTTCCACGCGCGCCCGCTCGGCATGACCGGCGGGCCGACCACCGGTGCCGACATCACCGGCGAAGACCGGGCGCGCCTGCTCGCCGACATGGCGAATCGTCCGCAGGATTATGTCGGGCAGGAGCTCGTACAGCTCTCGACGATGCCGGTCGTGGTCGGCGACGCGCTGGTCCCCCGCCCCTTCACCCTGCGCGTGTTTGCAGCACGCGGTGGCGACGGCGAATGGACAGTCCTCCCCGGCGGGTTCGCGCGGATCGGCGAGCACCCCGACGCGCGGGCGGCCGTCATGGGCGAAGGCATCTGGTCCGCCGACGTCTGCGTCTATGGCGCCGAGCCGGTCGCGCCGGTGTCACTGCTGACCGCGCCCGATTCGCTCCACGTCCGCCGCAATCCGGGGACGTTGCCGAGCCGGGTGGCGGACAATTTCTACTGGCTCGGGCGCTATCTGGAACGCGGCGAAGCGCTGCTCGGCGCGATCCGCGTGATGCTTGGCAACTCGATCGACGTCGACGGCGGCGCCGTGCTGTCCCCCGCCACGGTCGGCAAGCTGGTGGGGCTGATCGTCGGGGCGGGCAGCGCGCCGCACCCGCCGTCGCTGCGCCGCGCCGACCTGACCGCGCTCGCCCGCACCGCGATGGAGGACGAGGCGTGGCAGTCGATCCTGACGCTCAACCGGCACGCGCGCGAAATCGGCGAGGGATCGCGCGACCGGTTGTCGGCGGACATGGTGCGGTTGCTCGAAGCGCCCTTCCCCACGCATCGCGGGATGCTCGAGAGGGCAGGGTCGCTGCAACGGCGCTATGCGGCGATCGCGGGGCTATCGGCGGAGCATATGGGGCGGACGGCGGCGTGGCGGTTCCACGATCTCGGGCGGCGCGTGGAGCGAGCGATGGCGATGGCGCGCGCGATCCGGTTGTTCGGGATGCCGGGGGTGTCGCCGGACGACCTGTCGGTGCTGCTCGACCTGGCCGACAGCCAGATCAGCTATCGCCAGCGCTATCCGACCGGGATCGCACGCGTGCCGGTGATGGATCTGGTCGCGCTCGATCCGGGCAATCCGCGCTCGTTGGCGTTTTCGGCGGAGCGGATCGCGGCGCGGTTGGCGGAATTGCCGGTGCTCAGCGACGACGAGATGGCGGAGCCGCAACAGGCGCAGGCGACCGGATTGCAGGCGATCGTGATGACCGCGACCGCGGCCGAGCTGGATGCGGAGACGCTGGGGGATATCGAGCGGCGGCTCGGTGCGGTGTCGGATGCGTTGGCGCGGCGGTATTTTTTGCAGGGAGCGGAGCCGTTGCGGACCAGTGGGCTGACCTTGGCGTGAGGGGTGGCGTGATAGTGGGCAACACACTCCCTCTCCCCTCCGGGGAGAGGGTCGGGGTGAGGGGCTGTTCCGGGCGCCGCACTGCTTGGCTACCCCTCACCCCAGCCCTCTCCCCGGAGGGGAGAGGGAGCAGATCATGATCTACGATATCCGCCACGTCACGACGTTCGACTACGGCGTCAGCGTCAAATTCGCGCGCTGCAATCTGCGGTTGAAGCCGATCGACTGGCCGGGGCAGCGGCTCGACTCGTACGCGCTGTCGGTGCATCCGGCCGGGCGGACCAGCGCCGCGCGGGCCGAGGCAGGGCTCGCCAACGTGACGCGGCTGGTGGTCGACAGTCCGGTCCGGCACCTGACGATCGAGAGCCGGTCGCGGATGACGGTCGACCGACTCGTGCCGGTGCCCGACGCGAGCGATCCGACGCTGGGCGAAATCGCGACGATGGCACGGGCGAGCACAGATCTCTCCGCGGCGAGCCCGGCGAACTACATCTACCCCTCGCCGCTGATCCCGCTCGACCAGGCCATCGCGGACTATTGCGCGGTCGATCTCGATCCGTCGCGCGGCGCGCTGGAGGCGGGGATCGCGCTCGCGCGGCGGATCCAGGAGGAGTTCGAGTTCGATGCGGACGCGACGCTGGTCGATACCCCGCCGCACGAGGCGTTCCTGCAACGCAAGGGCGTGTGCCAGGATTTCGCGCAGATCATGATCACGGGCTTGCGGGCGGCGGGGCTGCCTGCGGCGTATGCGTCGGGGTATATCCGGACGATCCCGCCCGAGGGTCAACCACGGCTGGTCGGGGCGGATGCAACGCATGCCTGGGTGCTGCTGTGGTGCGGGCCGGTGCGCGGCTGGGTCGGGGTCGACCCGACCAACGGGATCTGGATGGCCAGCGACCACATCGTGATGGCGGTCGGGCGGGACTATGCGGAGATCGCGCCGGTGGATGGCGTGGTGCTCGGCTCGGGCGCGCAGAATATGGATGTGAGCGTGGATGTCGCGCCTTTGGACGAAGCGGTGCAGGCCTGACACTCAGGCGTTCTCGCTACGAAAGCGGGAAAGCAGTAGCCGCGAACACTATCCCTGGGACCCTGGGCTCCCGCCTTCGCGGGAGAACCGATAGGGGGAGACCGGCAACAGTCTTCCTGATGCAGGAATTGCGTTGCGGGCGCCCTCGCCCCACATAGACGCGCAAGTAAGAATGGGGACGTAAGTGGCCGATCCGTACAAGACCCTGGGTGTAGCGCGCGACGCGACCGAAGCCGACATCAAGAAGGCGTATCGCAAGCTCGCCAAGGAGCTTCATCCCGATCGCAACAAGGACAATCCGAAGGCGTCCGAGAAGTTCAGCCAGGTCACCAACGCGTACGACCTGCTGAACGACAAGGACAAGCGCGCGCGGTTCGATCGCGGCGAGATCGATGGCGACGGCAACCCGGCCGCGCCGTTCGGGTTCGGCGGCGGTGGCGGGCGGGCGCATCCCGGCGGCTTCCGCAGCGAAGGCTATGAGAGCGGCCCCGGTGGTCCCGACATGAGCGACATCTTCGAGGGGCTGTTCGGTGGCGCGCAACGTGGCGGCGGCGGCGGATTCTCCGGCGGCTTCGGCCGGCGGCCGCAGCCCAAGGGCGAGAACGTCGCGTATCGTCTGCAGGTCCCGTTCGTCGAGGCGGCAACGCTGGAGCCGCAGCGCGTGACGCTGTCCGACGGCAAGACGCTCGACCTCAAGCTCCCCGCGGGCGTCGAGACGGGCACGCAGATGAAGCTGGCCGGCAAGGGCGAGCAGGGTTCGGGCGGCGCGGGCGACGCGATCCTGACGATCGAGGTCCAGCCGCACAAGTTCTTCACGCGCGATGGCGACGACGTCCGGCTGGAGCTGCCGATCACGCTGGCCGAGGCCGTCCTGGGCGGCTCGATCAAGGCGCCGACGGTCGACAAGCCGGTGATGCTGACGATCCCCAAGGGCACGACGTCGGGCAAGACGCTGCGCCTCAAGGGCAAGGGTTTCCACAAGAAGGGCGGCACGCGGGGCGACCAGCTGGTCACGCTGATGATCGACATTCCGGCAAGCGATGCGGCGCTCACTGCGTTCGTCGAGAGCTGGGATGGGCGCGCGGCGGGGAACCCACGAGGGTCCATGGGCGTCTGAACGCCTTGTGAATGATAATAGCCTTACCCCCGAAGCCCGCTCCCACGATCATGGCGCGGCCCGTACCCGACTGAACCGTGGCATGGCGAAGGTCAGGCCCGGCAGTTACGCGTTCGAGGTTTTCAAGCGGGCAGCGATCGGCGTGTTCAACGACGGGTTCATCCATGCGGGGAACCTCGCCTATCTCGCTCTGATGACGGTGTTTCCGTTCTTCATCGTCGCCGCGGCGATCCTGTCGATCTTCGGGCAGAGCGTCGAGACGGTGCGCGCGGTCGAATCGTTCCTCAACGTGCTGCCGCCCAATGTCGCCGACCTGTTGCGCAAGCCGATCGCCGACGTGCTCGCCGCGCGGACCGGGTCGCTGTTGTGGCTGGGCGCACTCGTCGGGTTGTGGACCGTCGGCAGCTTCGTCGAGACGATCCGCGACATCTTCCACCGCGCGTACGGGAACAAGGCGACCGCGCCGTTCTGGAAATCGCGGCTGGGATCGTCCGCGGTTATCGTCGGATCGGTGATCATCGCGCTGCTGTCGTTCCTCGTCCAGGGTATCCTGACCGCGGCCGAGCAGTTCATCTACCGCCTCGTGCCCTTCGCGCAGGATGCCGCGGGCTGGGTCGGGCTGTCGCGGCTGATCCCCGGCCTGCTGATGTTCGGCGCGCTGTACCTACTGTTCTATTCGGTGACGCCGTCGCGCTATCGCTATTCGAAATGCCCCAAATGGCCGGGCGCCTTGTTCACAACCGCCTGGTGGGTCAGCGCGACCGCGTTGCTGCCGGTGATCCTGTCGCGGCTCGGCGGCTACGACCTTACCTATGGCAGTCTGGCGGGCGTCGTCATCATGCTGTTATTTTTCTATGTCATCGGGCTCGGGCTGGTATTCGGCGCCCATCTCAACGCGGCACTGGCGGAACCACCCGAAACAACGCTAGAGCAACCCGCTACGGATATGCAGGTATAGGCGGGGATGGCGTGAACGGTTTGATGGCGGGCAAGCGTGGGCTGATCATGGGCCTGGCGAACGACAAGTCGCTGGCCTGGGGGATCGCCAAGAAGCTGTCCGAGGCGGGCGCGGAACTCGCGTTCAGCTATCAGGGCGAGACGATGGAGAAGCGCGTACGCCCGCTCGCCGAGCAGCTTGGCGTGGCGCGACTTTTCGATTGCGACGTGTCGGACATGGGTGCGCTCGACGCGACCTTCGACAAGCTGGCGGAAGAATGGCCCACGATCGACTTCGTCGTCCATGCGATCGGATTTTCGGACAAGAACGAGCTGCGCGGGCGGTTCGTCGATACCAGCCTCGACAATTTCCTGATGACGATGAACATCTCGGTCTATTCGTTCGTCGCGGTGGCACAGCGCGCGGCCAAGATGATGACCGAGGGCGGTGCGATGCTGACGCTCAGCTATTACGGCGCCGAGAAGGTCATTCCGCACTATAACGTGATGGGGGTCGCCAAGGCGGCGCTCGAGACCAGCGTGCAGTATCTCGCGGTCGACCTTGGCCGCGACAATATCCGCGTGAATGCGATCTCGGCGGGGCCAATCAAGACGCTGGCGGCGAGCGGCATCGGCGACTTCCGCCTGATCCTGAAGTGGAACGAGCTGAATTCGCCGCTGAAGCGCAACGTGACGATCGACGACGTCGGCGGCGCGGGGCTTTACCTGCTGAGTGACCTGGCGAGCGGTGTGACGGGCGAGACGCATCATGTCGACGCCGGCTACAACGTGATCGGCATGAAGGCCGAAGACGCCCCCGATATCGCGCTAGTCTAACCCCTCTCCCCCTCCGGGGAGAGGGAGGGGCCCATGCAAAGTATGGGAGGGTGAGGGCAAGATGAGGCAACACGACGGCACAGAGGCACTAAACCGAGCCCGTGAGCTAAGGCGCAACGTGACCGAAGCAGAAGACAGGCTGTGGTACCACCTCCGCAGCCGCCGCCTCGGCAATTTTAAGTTCCGTCGCCAAGTCTGGATCGGCCCCTTCATCGCCGACTTCCTCTGCATGGACGCGAGGCTAGTCGTCGAGGTAGACGGCAGCCGGCATAGCGACGACCTCGCCTATGACGACAGCCGAACCGCCTTCCTCGCGACCAAGGGATATCGTGTGATCCGTGTCTGGAACAACGACGTGATGCAGCGGATGGACGGTGTGCTTGCCGCTATCCTTTATGGCCTTACGGGCGTGCCCTCACCCTCCCATGCTTTGCATGGGCCCCTCCCTCTCCCCGTTGGGGAGAGGGGGAAGTGAGTTTCAATACGTTTGGACGGCTGTTCCGCTTTACCACCTGGGGTGAGTCGCATGGGCCTGCACTGGGTGCGGTGGTCGATGGGTGCCCGCCGGGGATTGGGCTGAGCGAGGCCGATATCCAGCCCTGGCTCGACAAGCGTCGCCCCGGCACGTCGCGCTTCACCACGCAGCGGCGGGAGCCCGACACCGTCCGCATCCTCTCGGGCGTGTTCGAGGGTCGCACCACCGGGACGCCGATCAGCCTGATGATCGAGAATGTCGACCAGCGCTCGAAGGATTATTCCGATGTCGCCAAGGCCTATCGCCCCGGCCACGCCGATTACGCCTATGACGCAAAATACGGGTTTCGCGATTTCCGGGGTGGTGGCCGCTCGTCCGCGCGCGAGACTGCGGCACGCGTCGCCGCCGGTGCGGTCGCGCGGCTCGTCGTGCCCCAGGTCCGCGTCCGCGCCTGGGTCGAGGCGATCGGTGGCGATGCGATCGACCCGGCGAAGTTCGACGATGCGCAGATCGACCAGAACCCTTTCTTCTGCCCCGATGCCGACGCCGCGCTCCGCTGGGAGGCGCTTGTCGATGCGGCACGCAAGTCAGGCTCGTCGCTCGGGGCCGTGATCGCGTGCGAGGCGATCGGCGTGCCCGCAGGCTGGGGCGCGCCGCTCTATGCCAAGCTCGATTCCGAACTCGCCTCCGCCTGCATGAGCATCAACGCGGTCAAGGGAATCGAAATCGGCGACGGGTTCGCTGCCGCCGCGTTGTCAGGCGAGGCTAATGCGGATCCGATGCGTCCCGGTGTCGATGGTCCTGAGTTTCTTGCCAACCATGCAGGCGGGATCGCCGGCGGGATCGCGACCGGCCAGCCGATCCGCCTGCGCGTGGCGTTCAAGCCGACCAGCTCGATCCTCACCCCGGTCGAGACGATCAGCCCGACCGGCGAAGCCGCGACGATCGCCACCAAGGGGCGTCACGACCCGTGCGTCGGCATCCGCGGAGTCCCCGTCGTCGAGGCGATGGTGGCGCTCGTGCTGGCCGACCAGGCGTTGCTGCATCGGGGTCAGTGCGGCTGACGACGGAACATTACGCAGCACTGAAGCGCTTGCTCTTCAATAACTTAGGAGAGTGACAATGCGTATTCTGACTTCGATCGCAGCCGCAGCCCTGATTATTCCGGGCGTGGCGATGGCCCAGACCGGCACCACGGGTGGCACGATGGGCAGCGGCACGATGGGCGGTTCGACCATGGGCGGCACGACCGGCGGCATGTCGACCGGCACGATGGATCAAGCGAATCCTTCGACGACCACGCAGTCGACCACAACGCGCACGCAGCGTGGCACGAAGGCGCGTAGCCGTACGAGTGGGACGACGTCGGGCACGATGAACGGCACGACCCGCGGTACCGGGACAACGGGCAGCACGATGTCGGGCACGACCGGCAGCACGATGGGCGCCGATACGATGGGCGGCACGACCGGCACCACGACGGGTACGACGGGCGGTACCATGGGTGGCACGACCGCCGGTGGCACGATGGGTTCGACCACGGGTGGAATGACCGGCACGACGACGCCGCGCTGATCCAACCGTTCTCACGTAAATGAAAAGCCGGGCGAGCGATCGCCCGGCTTTTTGCGTATCAGTCCGAGAACGGATCGCGGACGAGGATCGTGTCGGCACGTTGCGGGCTGGTCGAAACCAGAGTCACCGGGCAGCGGATCAGCTCTTCGATCCGGCGGATATACTTGATCGCCTGTGCGGGCAGGTCGGCCCAGCTGCGCGCGCCGGCGGTCGTCTCCTGCCAGCCTTCCATCGTCTCGTAGATCGGCTCGACCAGCGCCTGGTCCGCCGCATGCGCGGGGAAGTAATCGAGCGTCTCGCCGCGAAGCTTGTAGCCGGTGCAGATCGACACGGTCTCGAACCCGTCGAGCACGTCGATCTTGGTCAGCGCGATTCCCGTGATGCCACCGACCGCCGCCGCCTGGCGCACCAGCACCGCGTCGAACCAGCCGCAGCGCCGCTTCCGCCCCGTGACGGTGCCGAACTCATGCCCGCGGACGCCGAGGCGCTCGCCGGTCTCGTTCTCGAGCTCGGTCGGGAACGGTCCCGAGCCGACCCGCGTCGTGTACGCCTTGGCGATGCCGAGCACGAAGCCGACCGCGGATGGCCCGAGGCCCGACCCGCCGGCTGCGGCGCCCGCGATGGTGTTGGACGAGGTGACGAACGGATACGTACCGTGGTCGACGTCGAGCAGCACGCCCTGCGCGCCCTCGAACAGGATCCGCTTGCCGGCCGAGCGCGCGGCATTGAGGTCGCGCCAGACGGGCTTGGCGAACGGGAGGACGAAGCCGGCGATCTCGCGAAGTTCCGCGATCAGGCGGGCGCGGTCGATCGGCGGCTCGCCGAAGCCGGCGCGTAGCGCGTCGTGATGCGCGGTCAGGCGATCGAGCTGCGGCCCGAGATCGTCGAGGTGGGCGAGATCGCACACGCGGATCGCACGGCGACCGACCTTGTCCTCATAGGCAGGCCCGATGCCGCGACGAGTCGTGCCGATCTTGCCGGCGCCGCTCGCATCCTCGCGCAGGCCGTCGAGATCGCGGTGGAACGGCAGGATCAGCGCGCAGGTATCGGCGATCCGCAGCGTCTCCGGGGTCGCGACGACGCCCTGAGCACCCAACCGCGCGATCTCGTCCTTCAGCGCCCAGGGATCGAGCACCACGCCGTTGCCGATGAACGACGGCGTGCCGCGGACGATGCCCGACGGCAGCAGCGACAGCTTGTAGACGTTGTCGCCGACGACGAGCGTGTGGCCGGCGTTATGCCCGCCCTGGAACCGCACGACCATGTCGGCGCGCTCGGCGAGCCAGTCGACGATCTTGCCCTTGCCTTCGTCGCCCCATTGCGCGCCGATGACTGCTACGTTGGCCACTATCGTGTCTCCAAGTATATGGCGGGACCAGTATCCAGCCAGAGTGAAATCAGTGTCGACACCCCGGATTTAGTCCGGGGTCCACCGTCGCGCGTGATCGACCATCGATTGGTTTGCGGCACGGTGGATGCCGGAACAGGTCCGGCATGACGGGGTCGTTCGTTCGCGCAGCGCCTACAGCGCGCGGGGCTCGCCCGCCACCCAAAGATGTGTGCAGACTTGTGCTTCGGGGGTGTCGCCGGCGTCTAAGGCGGCGACGGTGACCCAGCCCTGCGCGCGCATTGCCGCGCCTTCGCTGGCTTGGGTGCCGAACGGGAGGAAGAGGCGGCGGCGGTCGACGGTGGCGGTGCGCTCGACCAGGGCGTCGGCGTAAAGCGAGAAGCCGGTGGCGGCTTCCTCGGCGCCGTTCTCGTGGACGACCGTGTAGGTGCCGCCGCGGCCGACTTCGCGGGCGCTACCATCGGCAAAAAGCGAGAAGCCGAGCCAGGTCTGGTATTCGAAGCCGTGCCGCTCGGTCGGATCGAGCGTGAGCGCGACGCGGCCGTCGAGTGCTTCGGCGATGCGGGCGAGACCGTCGAGGCGGGAGGCGAGTGCACCGGTGGTGTCGAAGGCGCGGAGGCGGTCCATGGCTTGCGCAAACGGGCCAGCGGCTTCGATCAGTGGGAGATAGGCGGGTGCAAGTGCGGCGACGGCGCCGGCGTCCTTGGCATCGAGCCGGTCGCGCAAGGTGGCGATCTGCTCGGGTGCGACGGGGAGCGGGCCGGCGGCGAGCGTCGGTACCAGGTCGGGGAGCGTGAAGTCGATCGACGCGCCGGTCACGTCGGCGGCGGCGATCATGTCGGCCGCGACCGCGACGAGTTCCTGCGCGGCGGCGACCGAGTCGAGGCCGATGAGTTCGCAGCCGATCTGCCGGGTCTCGCGGGCGGGCGCGAGCTGCGAGGCGCGCAGTTTCAGCACGGAGCCGGCGTAGCTGAGGCGCACCGGGCGCGGGTGGTGGCCCATGCGGGTGGCGGCGATCCGCGCGACCTGCGCGGTGATGTCGGGGCGGATCGCGAGGGTGCGCTGCGACACCGGATCAACGAAGCGCACCGCGTCGTGGAGGCCGCCGGCCTTGAGCCGCATCTCAAGACCGTCGGCAAATTCGGCGAGCGGCGGGTCGACGCGTTCGTAGCCGTGCAGGCGCGCGGCTTCGAGCACGCGGGCCTCCAGTGCCGCTGCCGAATCGGCGAACGGCGGGAGGCGATCTCGGAAGCCTTCGGGGAGGAGTGCGGTCATCGTATCTGGTCCACGCGCGTCACCAGTGCATCGCCGAGCACCTGCAAAACGCCTTCGAGATTGGTCATCACATCGGTATTGGCGAAACGGATCACCCGATATCCCTGCTCTTCCAGCCACGCCGTCCTGCGGGCGTCGCGTGCTTGGTCGGTGTGCGTATCCCCGTCAAGCTCGACGACCAGCATGTGCGAACGTGCGACGAAATCCGCGATAAACGCGCCGATCACGACCTGGCGGGTGAACTTCACGCCTTGGAAGCGCTTGGCGCGAACCTGATGCCACAGCCGCATTTCCGGACCGGTCTGTCCAGACCGCATGACCTTCGCACGGCCCAGCATGACGTCGTCGGTCTTGGGCACTGCTCCCTCTCCCCTTTGGGGAGAGGGCCGGGGAGAGGGGCGCCCCAAACGCCATCTCTCGGTACTGCCCCTCTCCCCTACCCTCTCCCCAAGGGGAGAGGGAGTCTTGTCAGAAGTTGAGGCCCATTGCGGTCTTTACGCCTGGCAGCGCGCGGACCTTCGTCAACAGGTCGGGGGTCACCGCCTCGTCGACCGAGAGCAGCAGCACCGCCTCGCCACCCGCCGAACGCCGCCCGAGATGGAACGTCCCGATGTTCACCCCGGCCTCGCCCAACGCCGTCCCGAGACGACCGATGAACCCAGGCGCATCCTCGTTGACGACGTACAGCATCGGCCCGGCCAGATCCGCCTCGATCTTGATCCCCAGCAGTTCCACCAGACGCGGCGCCGAATCGCCGAACAGCGTGCCGGCCACCGACCGCTCGCCGTCCTCGGTCTTCACCGAGACGCGCAGCAGCGTGTGATAGTCCGCCTCGCGCTCGGTACGGACTTCGCGGACCTCAAGGCCACGCTCGCGCGCCAGCACCGGTGCGTTGACCATGTTGACGGTCGCGGTCTGCGTCTGGAGATAGCCGGCGAGCACCGCACTAGTGATCGGCTTGGGGTTCAGATCGGCCGCCGCGCCCTCGGTATGCACCGAGATCCGCGACACCGCGCCGGTGGTCAGCTGCCCGACCAGCGAACCCAGCTTCTCCGCGAGCGCCATGTACGGCTTCAACTTCGGCGCTTCCTCGGCCGACAGCGACGGCATGTTGAGCGCGTTGGTGACGCCGCCCGACATCAGGAAATCGGCCATCTGCTCGGCGACCTGGATCGCGACGTTGACCTGCGCCTCGGTGGTCGACGCGCCGAGATGCGGCGTGCTGATGAAGTTCGGCGTGTTGAACAACGGCGATGCCTTGGCGGGCTCCTCGACGAACACGTCGAGCGCCGCACCGCCGACCTGCCCTGAATCGAGCGCCGCCTTCAGCGCGACCTCGTCGATCAGGCCACCGCGGGCGCAGTTGATGATCCGCACGCCCTTCTTGGTCTTGGCGAGCGCCTCGGCCGAGAGGATGTTGCGCGTCTGGTCGGTCAGCGGCGTGTGCAGCGTGATGAAGTCGGCGCGGGCGAGCAGTTCGTCGAGCGTGACCTTCTCGACACCGATCTCGATCGCGCGCTCGGGCGTCAGGAACGGGTCGAACGCGACGACCTTCATCTTGAGGCCGCGCGCACGGTCGGCGACGATCGAGCCGATATTGCCCGCACCGATCAGGCCGAGCGTCTTGGACGTCAGCTCGACGCCCATGAAGCGGTTCTTCTCCCACTTGCCGGCCTGCGTGGAAGCGTCAGCTTCCGGGAGTTGCCGGGCGAGCGCGAACATCAGCGCGATCGCGTGCTCGGCGGTGGTGATCGAGTTGCCGAACGGGGTGTTCATCACGACCACGCCCTTCGCCGAGGCGGCGGGGATGTCGACGTTGTCGACGCCGATCCCGGCGCGGCCGACGACCTTGAGGTTGGTGGCGTGCTCGAGGATTTCCTTGGTAACCTTGGTCGAGCTGCGGATCGCGAGGCCGTCATACTCGCCGATCATCGCCATGAGTTCGGCAGGCGTCTTGCCGGTGATCTCGTCGACCTCGACGCCGCGTTCGCGGAAGATTTGCGCCGCGCGGGGATCCATTTTGTCGGAGATGAGGACTTTTGGCATGGGATTGCTCCTGGGAATTTCGGGGGAATTGGGGTGCCGCCTTCCGTTCCGATCCTCACCGCCTCCCCGTCATCCCGGCGGACGCCGGGACCCACGGTTGCGGTTCGCTTCATGGGCGACTGCGCCGTGTCCATGGGTCCCGGCGTGCGCCGGGATGACGGAATGGGGGGTGTTGGTTGGAGGGAGGGCTAAAAGAGGCGCGGTAGCTGGTCAGCCGGCCTTGGCGGTCGCGTAGGCCCAGTCGAGCCAGGGGCCGAGCGCCTCGATATCGGCGGTATCGACGGTCGCGCCGCACCAGATACGCAAGCCCGGAGGCGCGTCGCGATAGCCGGCGACGTCATACGCCGCGCCAGCCTTTTCCAGCGCCGAGGCCATCGCCTTGATCAACGCCTCGTCCGCACCCTCGACCGTGAGGCATACGCTGGTCTTCGACCGCGTTGCCGGATCGGCGGCGAGGTGCCCGAGCCAATCGCGCTCATCGACGATCTTGTCGAGCGCCGCGGCATTGGCATCCGACCGCTTGATCAGCCCGTCTTCGCCGAGCGACTTCGCCCATTCGAGGCTGAAGATCGCATCCTCGACCGCGAGCATCGACGGCGTGTTGATCGTCTCGCCCTTGAACACGCCCTCGGCGAGCTTGCCCTTCGAGACGAGGCGGAACACCTTCGGCAACGGCCAGGCGGGCGTGTACGTCTCCAGCCGCTCGACCGCGCGCGGGCCGAGGATCAGCACGCCGTGCGCGCCCTCGCCGCCGAGCACCTTCTGCCACGAGAAGGTGGCCACATCGATCTTCGTCCAGTCGATGTCGTAGGCGAACACGCCCGACGTCGCATCGGCGAACGACAGGCCCTCGCGGTCGTCCGGGATCCAGTCCGCGTTCGGCACGCGCACGCCGCTGGTGGTGCCGTTCCAGGTGAACAGCACGTCGTTCGACCAGTCGACCGCGTTCAGATCGGGAAGCTGGCCGTAGTCGGCGCGGATCACGGTGGGGTCGATCTTGAGCTGCTTCACGGCATCGGTGACCCAGCCCTCGCCGAAGCTTTCCCAGGCGAGCGCGGTTATCGGACGCGCGCCCAGCATCGTCCACATCGCCATCTCGTACGCGCCGGTATCGGAGCCGGGGACGATGCCGATGCGGTGCGTATCGGGGAGCTTCAGCAGTTCGCGCATCAGGTCGATGCTGTACTGGAGGCGGGTCTTGCCGATCTTCGAGCGATGCGAGCGACCGAGCGAATCGGTGGCGAGCTTGTCCGCGGACCAACCAGGCGGTTTCGCGCAGGGACCGGAGCTGAAAAAGGGGCGTGCGGGCTTCGTAGCAGGCAGCGCAGGCGCACCTGTAGCGGGTGCGTAGGTCGTATTCGTCAATGTATCTCTCCTCACAGAGAGCACGCGCGGCGTTGGGACCGCGTGGCCCGTCGCCGGCCCTAACGGCGTTCCCGGGAGTGTCAACCGCATCGGGGACAGTTGTTTCGTTTCGCCACCGTCACTAACCTGAAAATTTTCGGGGGAAATGACATGCGCGAGTCTGCCAAAGACGCTGGCGCGGCAGGCGCACGATTGTTACGTAGTAGAGCAGTCACGCCGTCGTGACCGACCCAAGATATGTTGCTGTCGTCACCGATCACGAGCCATTGGTCGACACTGCACGGCTCACGCGACTCGCCACGGCGCTGATCTGGATTTGGCTCGCGACCGACGTGGCGCTCGGCATGTCCGCGCTGTACACGATCCGGGTGCTGGGCGGCCTCGGCGGCGCGATTGCACCGGCGGAGTCGTTCGCAGGTCTGGAGAAGGTCCTCGCTGCGACGGGCGTGCTCAATGTGCTAGCGGTCGTCGCCGCCGGCATTGCGGTGCTGCGCTGGATCTATCGTACCAGCCGCAACGCGCACGCAATCGGTCCGGCGATGGCGTTCACGCCAGGCTGGGCGGTCGGCTGGTTCTTCGTGCCCATCGCCAATCTCTGGAAACCGTTCCAGGCGGTCGGCGAGACATGGCAGGTCTCCGCCGATCCAGATGCGCCCGACGCCGTCCCCATTCCCGCCGTGCTGCGGATCTGGTGGGGCTGTTGGATCGCGTCGTCGATCATCTCCAACATCGACTTTCGCCTGTCGATGCGGGCCGAGACCGCCGAGCAGTTGATAGCCGCCTCTTGGTTCACGGTCGCCGCGGTGCCGGTCGACATCGCGCTGACGATCGCCCTGACGACGATCATGCGCCGCCTGTCGCAGATGCAGCGCGATAGGGCTGGCGACATCCGGCAAGCTCGGCCACAGATCGCCGAGGATGCGACGTTCGAATAATCTTTGGTGTCGCACAATAGTGGCGATCGCACTTGTAGCGCTCGCCGGTTGCGGACGCGCCGATCGTCCCACTGCCTCTACTCAAACTCGCCCCGATCTCTCCGTCCCGAGCAATCGCGAGACCGCGCAGTGCCTGGCCGACCTGCGCCAGCTCCACGTGTCGTTCCAGGTCCTGCCCGACCGCGAGACCGGGCCCGGTTGCGGTCTCGCCGGGACGGTGAAGCTGGTCGATATCGGCGTGCCGGTCGCCAACCTAACTGCGGTCCGGTGCGGCGCGGCCCGCGCGTTCATCGGCTGGACGCGCAACGCGGTGGCGCCCGCCGCGTATCAGATGCTCGGCAGCGAACTCGCGCGGATCGACAGCATGGGGAGCTATGCCTGCCGCAACGTCGTCGGCTCCGCGCGCAATGCGAGCCGGCGGTCGGGGCATGCGATCGCCAACGCGATCGATGTCGGTGGATTCGTGTTGAAGGACGGGCGGCGAATCACCGTGCTGAACGACTGGAACTCGTCCGATCCGCAGGTCCGGCAGTTCCTCCAGACGATCCGCGCGTCGGCGTGCAAGCGGTTCGGGACTGTGCTCAGCCCGAACTACAACGCCGCGCATCGCAACCATCTGCATCTTGAGGACGATCGCGCGAATTTCTGCCGCTAATGTTCTCCTGCGAACGCAGGAGCCTAGGGTCACGAACGCCGTCCTCCGTAACCCTGGATTCCTGCATTCGCAGGAAAACGGCAGTCTAGCCCTGCGCCTGGCTTTCCTCTAATCCCGCCTGAATGACAGATACACGAGTACCGGCGCGCGTTTTCGCGAACGCCAGCCAGGATGCCGAGTCCGCCCGCGACTCCGTTTCTACGCCGCAGACGCAGCACCCGCACTACCGGCTTGCCTTCCAGGACATGGACTTCCTGTTGCGCGAAGACCTGAGGCCGGTGCGGTTCCAGCTCGAATTGCTGAAGACCGAACTCGTCCTCGACGAGGCGAAGATCGGCTCGACGTTCGTGTTCTACGGCTCGGCGCGTATCCCCGAGCCGTCGAAGGCACAGGCGTTGCTGGCACTGGCGACCGACGAGAAGTCGAAGAAGATCGCCCAGCGGCTGGTCGAGAAGTCGAAATATTACGACGTCGCGCGCGAGCTGGCGGCGAAGGTCAGCGTGCTGCCGCGCGACGAGCGTGGCTGGCGGCAGTTCGTGGTGTGCTCGGGTGGTGGCCCGTCGATCATGGAAGCGGCCAACCGCGGCGCGGACGACGTCGGGGCCGAATCGATCGGGCTGAACATCGTCCTGCCGCACGAGCAGGCGCCGAACCCGTATGTAACCCCATCGCTGTCGGTGCAGTTCCACTATTTCGCGCTGCGGAAAATGCACTTCCTGCTCCACGCGCGGGCGCTGGCGGCGTTTCCGGGTGGGTTCGGGACGTTCGACGAGTTGTTCGAACTGCTGACGCTGATCCAGACGGGGAAGATCCAGCCGATCCCGGTGTTGCTGTTCGGGCGCGCATTCTGGGAGCGGGTCGTGAATTTCGATGCGCTCGTCGAGGAAGGCGTCGTCAGCGAGAAGGACCTGTCGATCTTCCGCTATGTCGAGACGGCGGACGAGGCCTGGAACGCGGTGCAGTCGTTCTATCGCGAGCGGGCGGAGAAGGAAGCCGCCGAGGGCTGAGTTTACTCGCGGTTCCAACTACTACCCACTCCGTCATCCCGGCGCACGCCGGGACCCATGGACACGGAGCGTCCGCTTATGACGCTGACCGCAACCGTGGGTCCCGGCTTCCGCCGGGATGACGGAATGGGGCAGGATTGGAACGTAGACTACGCCCTGCATCTTGGACCTATCCTCCCCCCACCAAGGGGGGAGGATAAAGCCTTGCCGGTCATCCCGGCCATTAGCGATTACTTCTCCGAGCGGGCGCCTTTGCGGGCAGCTTCCGGATCGATCGACGGGGCGCCCGAGGCGGGCGTGCCGGTGTTGGCGATGTCCGCGGTATCCGCGCCGTTCTCCACCGCAGCTTCGGCCGCGTTGGCGGTTGCAGGCTGGTCCGCGCCGGCGGCCGGTGCAGCGCCCGCGGCGGGTGCCGCGGGGAGCGGGAGGTTCGAGCCCTGCTGGTTGAGATACAGGATCACGTTGGCGCGGTCCTGCGCGTTGCCTAGCCCGGCGAAGGTCATCTTGGTGCCGTTGGCGAACTTGCGCGGGGACGTCAGCCACGCGTTCATCTTGTCGAAGTCCCAGGTGCCGCCGACGCCGGCCAGCGCCGCGGAGAAGGCGAAGCCGCCCTTGCCCTTGGCGATCGCTTCGCCGAGCGTGCCGTACAGGTTCGGGCCGACGCCGTTGGCGCCGCCCTGGTTGATCGTGTGGCAGGCCGCGCACTTCTTGAACACTTCGGCGCCCTTGGCGGCGTCGGCGGTCGGCAGCAGTGAGGCGATCGGCACGTCGGCGGCGGCACCGCCTGCGCCTTCCTCGACCACGCCTTCGATCGCGTAGCCCATCTTCTCGGGTCGCTCGCCGTGGAACATCATCCCACCGACGATCGACAGCCCGAGCGCCGCGCCACATCCTGCGAGCACCCAGCCGGCGATCGTATTGGTCCGATTGTCCATCTTGCGCATCCGCCCTGTTCTGTTTGGGATAGCCATAGAAAAGGCGGGCGCGCACCGCAAGCCGCGCCTGCACCCGCTATTGAACATGCGCGCGTCGCCCATTACGCGCCCGGCGGATGGAAAACTTCGCCGTACCCGCCCGCCCGATCGTCGCGCGGATGACCGAGGCCGCCGCCGCAGACCCCGCGCGCGCCGTCGCGTTCCAGGGTGCGCCAGGCGCGAACAGCCATGTCGCCGCGATCGAGGCGTTCCCGGACGGCCTGCCCCTGCCCTGCTTCGATTTCTCCGACGCGATCGACGCGGTGAAGGACGGTCGCGCCGACTGCGCGATCATCCCGATCGAGAATTCGCTGCACGGCCGGGTCGCGGACATTCATTTCCTGCTGCCCGAATCGGGGCTGGTGATCACCGGCGAGCATTTCCTGCCGATCCGCCATGCGCTGATGGGTGCGGGTCCACGCGACGGCATACGCCAGGCGATGAGCCATCCGCAGGCGCTGGGCCAGTGCCGGCACTGGCTGAAGGCGCACGGGATCGAGCCGGTGAGCTATCCCGACACGGCTGGGGCTGCGGCGAAGGTGGCGGAACTGGCCGATCCCGCGATCGCGGCACTGGCTCCGCCTGCCGCCGCGGGGCTGTACGGGCTGGAATTGCTTGCGACCGACATCGCCGATGCGGATCACAACACGACGCGGTTCGTGGTGCTGGCGCGCGGCGGCAAGCCGCCCGCGGCGCAGGAGCCGGTCGGCGGCGAATGGATGACGACGCTGATCTTCGAGGTGAAGAACGTCCCCGCCGCGCTCTACAAGGCGGTTGGCGGGTTCGCGACCAATGGGGTGAACATCACCAAGCTGGAGAGCTATCAGCGCAACGGCAGTTTCTCGGCGACGGAATTCTATGCGGACGTGGTGGGGAAGCCGGGCGACGCGAACCTCGACCATGCGCTGGAGGAACTGGGGTTCCATTCGAAATGGCTGCGGGTGCTGGGGACGTATCGGCAGGCGCGGTCGCGGGGGTGACCTTAACTTGCGCCCCTCCCTGAAAGGGAGGGGTTGGGGGTGGGTCGGGTTCCGCGGGGCCGAACCGCTGGGGCTCGATTGGGCCTACCCACCCCCGGCCCCTCCCTTTCAGGGAGGGGGGAAGATCAGTTCGCGGCGGGCAACCTGAGGCGCACGAGTAGGCCGCCTAGGTCTTCGCTCTCCTCCAGCGCTACCGTGCCCTCGTATATCTCCGCGACGTCCCGCACGATCGCCAACCCCAAGCCGGTCCCGGGCTTCCCCGTATCGAGCCGCACGCCGCGATCGAAGATGCGGACGCGTTCCTCTTCCGGGATGCCGACGCCGTCGTCCTCGACCAGGAACTCGACGAAGCCCGATTGCGCGCCGACCGTGACGAACACGCTGCCCCCACCATATTTCGCGGCGTTCTCGATCAGATTGCCGAGCATCTCGTCGAGATCCTGCCGCTCGACATGGACCTGCAACCCGCGCGGGCCGGTGACGTCGATCCGGACGTGGCGGTACAGTCGCCCGACCGCGCGCTCGACCGATTCGAGGCTGGGCCAGACGTCGGCGCGACTGTGCGCGGACCCGCGGCGGCCGACTGCACGCGCCCGCGCCAGGTGGTGGTCCACTTGCCGGCGCATCGTCCGGGCTTCCCGGATCACGGTATCGGCAAGGTCGTCGGACTGCGCGGTGGCGGCGTTCATGATCACCGTCAGCGGCGTCTTCAGCGCATGCGCGAGGTTGCCGGCGTGACGGCGCGCTTCCTCGGCCTGACGCTCGTTGTGCTCGATCAGCGCGTTCAGTTCCTCGACCATCGGCGCGACCTCGACCGGCATCGCGCTCGACACGCGGTTCGACTGGCCGGCGCGCATCCGGGCGATCTCCTCGCGTACCCGGCGCAGCGGCCAGAGCCCGTAGAAGGTCTGGAGCGCCGCCAGGATAATCAGTCCTAGACCCAGCAGCGCGAAGCTGCGGACGAGCGTGCGGCGCAACGTCTGGATCTGCGCATCGAGCCCGTCGCGGCTCTGCGCAACCTGGAACCGCCAATGCACCTTGGAGCCGGGGATGACCGCATCGCGCTCGACGATCCGCAGCTTCTCGTCGGGAAACTGCGTGCTGTCGTAGAAATGCGCGTTGCGATCGTCGTGCGGGCTGCCGAACGCGAGCTTGCGATCCCAGAGCGACCGCGACGGGAAGTCCTCGCGCCCCTTGCCCGACACCTGCCAGTAGAGCCCGGAATAGGGCTCGACGAAACGCTGGTCGGCCGCGGCATCGCGCGAGAAGATCACCTCGCCCTCCGGTCCGATCTCGGCCGAGTTCAGGAGCGAGCGGAGGACATATTCGAGCTGGTCGTCGAAATTGCGCGTCACCGCCTGGCTCAGCACGCGGTCGAGCGCGAACCCGCCGCCGCTGAGCAGCACGACGATCCACACCGCCGCGATCAGGATCATTCGCCGCGACAGCGAACCCTTCACGGCCGCCGGTACGCGGAGCGGCGTCTCGGCGGTCGGGGGGGCAGATATCGGAGCGCTGTCCATGACCGGACCGATCAGGCGTCCGGATCTTCGAGGCTGTAGCCGAGGCCGCGGATCGTCGTGATCACGTCCTGGCCGAGCTTCTTGCGGATGCGCGTCACGAACACCTCGATCGTGTTCGAATCGCGATCGAAATCCTGGTCGTAGATATGCTCGATCAATTCGGTACGGCTGACGACCTTGCCCTTGTGATGGAGCAGGTAGCTCAGCAGCTTGTACTCCTGCGCGGTCAGCTTCACCGGTTCGCCGGCGCGCGTGACCTTGCCGCTGCGCGTGTCGAGGCGGATGTCGCCTGCGGTCAGCTCGGACGAGGCGTTGCCCGACGCGCGGCGGATCAGCGCGCGCAGGCGGGCGATCAGTTCCTCGCTCTGGAACGGCTTGGCGACGTAATCGTCCGCGCCTGCATCGAGCCCGGCGACCTTGTCGGACCAGCTGTCGCGTGCGGTCAGGACCAGCACGGGCATCGTCTTCCCCTCCTTGCGCCAGCGATCGAGCACGGTCAGCCCGTCGATCTCCGGCAGGCCGAGATCGAGCACGACCGCGTCGTAATTCTCGGTCGAGCCGAGGAAATGCCCCTCCTCGCCATCGACCGCGAGATCGATCGCATAGCCGGCCCCCTCGAGGGTATTCTTCAATTGCTGGCCGAGATTCGGCTCGTCCTCGACGATCAGAACGCGCATGATAGTCCTCTCGATTGGGGGTTTCAGCGACCCGTGCGGCCGACGATCTGGCCGTTGCGGCCATCGACGTCGACCCAGATGACGGTTCCATCGCGCAGGAATTTCAGCGTGTAAATGGCGCTGCCCGAATCATAGTCCGAGCCGAGATACTGCGCGCCCTTCATCGTCGGGATCACGCGCGATTCGATCTCGCGCAAAGACGGTGCGCCCGTCCTGCGCGCCTGCAACGCCGACATCTGATCGCTGCGACGCTGCGGGGGGTCCCCCACCAGCATCGGTGCGGCACCCATCATTAAAGGCGCCGCGGCCAAGGTCGCAAGGAAAAGCAACATCTTCATGGCCGTGGCATAGGCCTCCCGCATTGAACAGCCTGTGAATGATCGCGACAGGCGCCCGGCAGCACGAAGCACGCGAGGTGTAACTTGCCTGCATCACTTCGCCCCCCTACGTGGCGCGGACATGGCAGCACCAATCTTAGCATTCGAAGGCCTCGGGCTCGTCCAGGGCTCGGGATGGCTCTTTCGCAACCTCGACATTCACATCGGACCGCGCGACCGGCTCGCGCTGATCGGCCGCAACGGCGCCGGCAAGACGACCTTGCTCAAACTCCTCGGCGGCAGCGTGATCGCCGACGAAGGGCGCCGGACGATCGTCCCCGGCACCCGCGTCGTGATCCTGGAGCAGGAGCCCGACCTGCGCGGATTCGCGACGCTGCGTGACTATGTGATGGCGGGCGACGATGCGCCGGTGAATTACGAGGCGGATTCGATCGCGGATCAGCTCGGAATCGACCTGTCGCGCGAGGCTGCCTCCGCTTCGGGCGGCGAGCGGCGCCGGGCGGCGATCGTCCGCGCGCTGTCGCAGGACCCCGACGTGCTGCTGCTCGACGAGCCGACCAACCATCTCGATATCGGCGCGATCGAATGGATCGAGGACTGGCTCAAGCGCTTCCGCGGCGCGTTCGTCGTCATCAGCCATGACCGTACCTTCCTGACCCGTCTCACCAAGCAGACGCTGTGGCTCGACCGCGGCGCGATCCGTCGGGCGGAGATCGGTTTCGGCGGGTTCGAGGCGTGGACCGAGCAGGTGTATGCCGAGGAACAGCGCCAGGCCGAGAAGCTCGATGCGCGCCTGAAGCTGGAGGAGCATTGGCTGCTCCGCGGCGTCACCGGGCGGCGCAAGCGCAACCAGGGCCGCCTGACCAAGCTGCACGAGATGCGCGCCGAACGCGCGTCGATGATCGGGCCGCAGGGCTCTGCGAACCTGACCACCAGCAGCGACGACACCAAGTCGAAGGTCGTGATCGACGCCAAGAACGTCACCAAGGCTTATGGCGACCGCACGATCATCGGCGACCTGACGTTGCGGGTGACGCGTGGCGACCGGATCGGCATCGTCGGCCGCAACGGCGCGGGCAAGTCGACGCTGCTGAAGCTCCTGACCGGCGAGATCGAGCCCGACAGCGGCACGATCAAGCTGGCCAAGACGCTGGATGCAGTCGTGATCGACCAGCAGCGCAGCCTGATGGCGCCCGAGAAGACGGTCCGCGAAGTCGTCGTCGACGGCGGCGAATGGATCGACGTGCTTGGCGTTCGCAAGCACATCCACGGCTATCTCAAGGACTTCCTGTTCGACCCGAACATGGTCGACGCGAAGATCGGCTCGCTGTCCGGTGGTGAGCGCTCGCGGCTGTTGCTGGCGCGCGAGTTCGCCAAGCCGTCGAATTTGCTGGTGCTCGACGAGCCGACCAACGATCTCGATCTCGAGACGCTCGATCTGTTGCAAGAAGTGATCGGCGATTACGACGGCACCGTGCTGATCGTCAGCCATGATCGCGATTTCCTCGACCGGACCGTGACGATCACGCTGGGGCTCGACGGCTCGGGCACGGTCGACGTGGTCGCGGGCGGGTACGAGGACTGGGAAAAGCGTCGCGTTTCGACGACGACCGGCAAACGGGCATCGAAGAAGGTTTCAGCGACCGCGCCAGTGGCGGCCGCCCCCCGTGCGAAACTGACGTACAAGGACCAGCGCGATTACGAGTTGCTGCCCAAGCGGATCGAGGAACTCGACGCGCAGATGGCGGCGGATGCGGCCAAGCTCGCCAAGCCGGACCTGTACATGCGCGACCACGCGACGTTCGCGAAGCTGACCGCGGCGATCGAGGCGGCGCGCGCCGAGAAGGAAGCAGCAGAACTACGCTGGCTCGAACTGGCCGAGATGGTCGACGGCGCACCGTGATCGGAATGCAACACCTCTGAATTACACGCAAATCCCGGCAGGAACGATTTGACATATATTGCGTTGCGATACATTGGCGTAGTTTAACTCTGGAGACTATTATGAAGCTCAAGGCTCTTACCGGCGGCGCACTCGCGATCGCAATGATGACCACTTCGGTTGCTGCGTCGGCTGCTCCTGCAGCTGCAGCACCTGTTCGCGCCGGTTCGGTGACGAACAACAAGAGCGACCTCGCAGGCGGCGGCGGCATCTTCGCGATCCTGATCGCAGCTGGCGTTGCAGCGATCGGCGTTATCGCGATCGTCAAGGACGACGATTCGGACAGCAACTGATGTTGCCGGGCCGGCGCCTCGGCGTCGGCCCACCCGTTTCGGGCTAGAGCGCCTTTCCGGCTCGCCCCGCAAGATTGACGATATATTGCCACGCCACGCGCCCCGATCGGCTGCCGCGTCGTGTCGCCCAACCGATGGCCTCGCCCGGTTCGAAACTCAGATCATGTACCGCCGCATAGGCTGCGACGATCGCCAGATACCCATCCTGATCCAGCGCATGAAAGCCAAGGCTGAGGCCGAATCGATCGGCCAGCGCCAGATGGTCGTCCGCTGAATCGCGCGGATTGATCGCGCTTTCCTGTTCGGCGATGTCGCGCGGCGCGAGATGCCGGCGGTTCGCGGTCACCAGCAATCGCACATTGGCGGGTCTGGGCTCCGCCCCCCCTTCCAGCACGGATCGCAGCGCCCGCGCCTCGGCCGGCACCTCGAACCCCAGGTCGTCGACGAACAGCGCAAAGGCACGATCGACCGGGGCCAAGGTCGCGAACAGGGTCGACAGCTCGGCAAGGTCCGAAATCTCGACAAGCGCGAGGTCGCTACCGCCCTGCTGCACTGCCGCGACGGCACTCTTCACGAGCGCCGACTTGCCGGTCCCCCGCGCGCCCCACAAAAGAACGTCCTGCGCGGCGTGGCCCTTTGCGAGGCGGTCGAGATTCGCCAGCAACGCCGCCTTCTGCCGATCGACCCCGACCAGCGTCGCGAGCGGTAGCGGCGCAAAGCCGCGCGCCGGACTCAATGTGCCGTTCCGCCAGACATAGGCCGGATGCGCGAGCGGGTCGGCAGCAGGCGGCGGTGGCGGCGAAAGGCGTTCGAGCGCGGCGGCGATACGGTCGAGGGGGTCGGTCATCGCTCGCTCTTGGCGTTACGATCCCGCCGAAACAAGCATTCAGCGGAGCTGGCGGAGATGTCCGGCGATCGCCGCGTCGGCAGGGGCGAGTCGCACGGCCTTGGCCAGAAGCTGCCGTGCACCCGCGATATCGCCATTCGCGGCCAGCGCGACGCCGTACGCATCGCTGGCGGTCGCGCTCATCGGCAGGAGCCGATATGCCGCCTGCCCATAGCGAACCGCGATGGCACCGTCGTCGCTACCCGCATAGGCGAGCGCTAAGTCGATCAACACGCCGCCGTCGCGATTCCCCACGCGACGACGCACGCCTTCCAGCGTCTCGATCGCCGAATCCCAATCGCCCGAGGCGACCTGCCAATGGCCGAGCAACCGCTGACCGGTGAGGCTTTGCGGGTTTTGCGACAGATACAGGGCGAGCGACGCGGCGGCGTCGTTCGCGCGCCCTGCTCGACCGAGGGCATCGACAAGCCGCAACATCGTCGGCTCGTCGAACGAAAGGTCGGCGGCGCGTGCATATGATCCCGCCGCCTCGCCGTACCGCCCCGCAGCGGCCAGCGCGTCGCCGAGTGCGAGTTGAGCGGCGGGCGCGCCCGGGCCTGCCGCGACGAGGCCGCGTGCGCGGGCGATCGCGCCTGCGGTATCGCCGCTGGCGATCTGGGAACGGATCACGCCGAGCACATAGGTCGGGTCACCCCGTGCCGTAGCGGCCTCCGCCAACAGCCCACCGATCGCGGCATCGGTGGCGAATACGGCCGCCGGCGCCACCGGGCCGGCGGCCGCGCGATCGAGAAACGTCGCGGCCGATCCCCAATCCCCCGCTGCTTCGAAGGCGCGCGCGATCAGCGTCAGCGAATAGCTGTCGGCATCGGCGCGCGTGCCGATCGGGCGCAGGGTGTCGAGCACGCCGCGCGCGTCTCCAGACCGAAGCAGCGCCGCGGCGAGCAACCGTCGCGCCACGATGTTGAGCGGTTGCTGCGCGACGAGCCGCCGCCAGGTCATCGCAGCCAGTTCGAACTTGCCTTGCGCATAGTCGAGACTACCCGACAGCAGCAGTGTCCCCGGCAGTCCCCTGACCGCATTGCCGCTACGCTGGAGCAGCGAGCGGGCGAGATCGATCCGTCCCGCGCGTACGGCGAGCACGGCCTGCAGATACAGCGCCTGCGGACTGCCGGGCCGCGCCAGCAATGCCGCACGCGTCGCCGCGAGCATGTCGACATTGCGTCCGGCATCGCCGAGCGTCGCGGCGTATTCGATCAGCGCCGGGTGATAATAGGCGTCGCGCTGCAGCGCCGCCTCGAACCATGGCAGCGCGGCGATCAGGCCGTAACGGCTGCGAACCACCTCGCCCTGCAAGGTCAGCGCGGCGGGATCGTGCGGCGCCGATGCCACTGCCCTAGTTGCCGCGACCGCTGCGCCGCCGACATCGCCCGCAATCAGGCGGAGGCGTCCGAGATCGGTCCACGCCGCCGCATCGGTGGGCGTACGAGCGAGCAGCGCCTCGAGCCCGGCCCGCGCCTCGACGATCTTCCCTTGCGCGGCATAGGCGCGTGCGGCGATGCGGGTCGCATAGTCGGCATAGCGCGGCGACGCCTCCGCGACCTCGTCGAGCGCACCGTCGGGATCGCCCTGCAACAAACGGGCATGCGCCTGGAGCTGGTGCAGGCGATCGGCTGGCATCCCGGCATCCTCCGCGCGCGTCAGTTCGGCCTCCGCAGCCAGCCCGTCGCCGAGTTCGAGATGCGCACGTGCGAGCACCGCATGCGCGATCGCCCAGGTTGGCGCGGCGGTGATCGCGGCCTGCGCGTTGGTCCGCGCGGCGCTGTAGTTTCCGGCGTCCAGCGTCGCCAGGCTGTCGGCGAGCGACCGACGCGCATCGGGCCGCGGCGCGCGCATCGCAAGCGCGATGCCGATCCCGACGACGACGAGACACAACACGCAGATCGCCAGCAGGCGCACACGCTCGCCGGGAATCACCGCCGGCAATTTCAGCCACCGCCGTCGCCTGCGCCGTCGCAGCATCGGATAGGTCGGGTCAGGCATGAAGGTCGTAGCTTTTCAGCAGATCGTAGAGCGTCGGCCGGCTGATCCCGAGCAAGCGCGATGCGCCGGAGATATTGCCGTCCGCCCGTGCCAGCGCCTGGCGGATCGCCTTACGGTCGGCGAGTTCGCGGGCGGCGCGCAGGTTGAGCGCAGAGGCATCCTCCGCCTTGCCGTCGAGGTCGAGATCGGTCGCGGTGACCAGCTTGCCGTCGGCCATGATCACCGCGCGCTTGATCCGGTTCTCCAGCTCGCGGACATTGCCCGGCCAGCCCCATCCGTCGATCGCGGCCCGCGCGTCGGGAGCAAGGCCGGTGACCACGGGGTTCATCGACGCGGCGTAGCGCGTGACGAAGTGGCGCGCGAGCAATACCGCGTCGCCGGTCCGATCGGCCAGCGCGGGGATCCGCACGACGATCTCGGCGAGGCGGTAATACAGGTCCTCGCGGAACCGACCGTCGGCGACCATCGCGTCGACATTCTGGTGGGTGGCGCAGACGATCCGCGTGTCGACCGGTATCGCTTTGCGCCCGCCGACGCGTTCGATCACGCGCTCCTGGAGAAAGCGTAGCAGCTTCACCTGGAGCGCGAGTGGCACGTCGCCGATCTCGTCGAGGAACAGCGTGCCGCCGGCGGCCTGTTCGATCTTGCCCTCGGTAGTCTTCACAGCGCCCGTGAACGCGCCCTTTTCGTGACCGAACAGCTCGCTTTCGAGCAGGGTCTCGGGGATCGCCGCGCAGTTGATCGCGACGAGATTGCCGCGCGACCGTGGCGACGCGTCATGCAGGCCACGCGCGAGCAGTTCCTTGCCGGTGCCGCTCGCACCGAGCAGCATCACCGAGACGTTGGCCGGTGCGACCCGTTCCAGCGTGCGCGTGACCGTCGCCATCTCTGGTGAGGCGCTGATCAGGCCGCCGAAACCGCCCGAATCGATCCGCGCGGCGAGGCGGCGGTTCTCCGCCTCCAGCGCATGGACATGAAACGCGCGGCTGACGATCAGGCCGAGCGCATCGATATCGATCGGCTTGGCGTAGAAATCCCAGGCGCCGTCGGCGATCGCCTGCAAGGCGCTTTCGCGGGCACCGTGCCCCGAGGCGACGATCACCTTGGTATCGGGCTTCATCGCGAGGATATCGCGCAGGGTGGCGAACCCTTCGGTCACCCCGTCCGGGTTGGGCGGCAGGCCGAGGTCGAGCGTGACGACGGCGGGCTCATAGGCACGGATCGCATCGAGCGCCTGCGTCCGGTCGCTGGCGACGACGATCTCATAGCCTTCATACGCCCAGCGGAGCTGACGCTGGAGGCCGAGATCGTCCTCGACGATCAGCAGGACGGGGCGGCCCTTGTCGCTCATGCCGCCGCCTCCAGCGAAAGCACGGCGGGAAGCAGGATGCGGAAGCGCGTGCCCTCGCCCTCGCGGCTGACGACCTCGAGCGCGCCGCCCATCGCGTGCACCAATTGTCGCGCCTCGAACGCGCCGATGCCGAACCCCGCGGGCTTGGACGACACGAACGGGCGGAAGAGCTGGTCGCGGACGAAGCCGGGCGTCATGCCGCAGCCGTGATCGATGACGTCGATCGCCACCCGGTCGCCGATCGTTTCCACCGACAGCAGGACCGGATCGTCCGCGCCACTGGCCTCGATCGCGTTCTGGACGAGCTGGCCGAGGACCTGTTCGAGGCGAGCGGCATGGCCCAGCGCGCTGGCTGCGCCACCGCGCATTACGATCGGGTGCTGGGCCCGGCGGGCAGTCGCGACACGCGCGACGATCGCGGTCACGTCGAGCGGCTGGAGTGGCTCGCCGCGGACGGGGCCGTGCTGCGAAAGGCGGGCGAGCAGCGCGTTCATGCGATCGGACGAGTCCTTGAGGGTCGCGACCATGTCGACGCGGAAATCGGGGTTGTCGGCATGGCGTTCGGCGTTGCGCGCCACGAGCGTCAGCTGGCTGACGAGGTTCTTGATGTCGTGAAGGATGAACGCGAAGCGGCGGTTGAACTCGTCGAACCGCGCCGCATCCGCCAGCGCCGCATGCGCGCGATCCTCCGCGAGATAGCTTGCCGCCTGCCGCCCGGCGACCCGAAGCAGGTCGAAATCCTCCCAGTCGAGCGCCCGGTCGACCGGCGGGCGAGCCAGCACGATCGCACCGACCAGCGCGCCGCCATGGACCAGCGGGACGATCGCCCAGGCTTCGGGGCTTTCCTGGAGCCACGCGGGTACGCTCGCCAGGTCTTCGGCGGATGCGGTGCCCGCGCGGACCGGGTCGAGCTCGACGATCCGGGCGTCGCGCGCGAGGTAAGCGGCAAGCGCGTCGTCAAGCGGTCCATCGGCCGTTCCGAGCCAGTTCCACGCCGTGCCAAGCCCCAGCGACGTGCCATCGGCCACCAGCAACAGGCCGCCGGGCGAGTCGGTCAGGTCGGCGATCGACTTCACCACGCGGATATCGAGCGTCTCGGCACCGACGCCCGGCCTGCCGAGCGTATCGGTGAAACGCTGCCACTCGGCGCGGTAGTCATAGCGGTGACGGAAGAGGTGCTTGGCGATCTTCACCTTGGTCCAGGCGCGCAGCCACGGCGTCGACAGCAGCGCCAATATGCTCGCGGTCGCACCGAACACGATCGCGGTCTGCACGGTGCGCGCATGCTGCCCGGCATAGCCGGCGGCGATGCTGGTCGCGAGCGCGGTAATGCCGGCGTAGAGTATGAGCGCGACCGCCGACAGCGCGCGCACCGCGATCGGGCGCGACAATGCCAGCGTCCAGTCGCCGCTGCGGTGCACGCCGACCGCGAGCAGCACCGCGACACCGCTCATCACGACGCCGCGCGCGACGATCGTGGCGATGGTCCAGCGCGCGTCGAAATAGACCGAGGCCGAGACGACAAGGTCAGCGGCCCACATCGCGGCAAGCGCCAGCACGGCCAGCCGGATGCCGCCGCGCGAGGCCGGGGCCGCTTGATAGAGGTGATGGACCAGCACGAGGCCGCTGACGGCGCCCATCATCCGCAGCAGGGTCCGTGCCGATGCCAGTGCAGCCAGCGCGTCGGCATCCAGCGCCATCTGCTCGACGATCGCCAGCAGGGCGGCGGTACCGGCGAGCGCCATGACCACGAAATAGACGGCACTCAGCGCATGATTGCTCGCCCGATCACGTCGGACCAGCGCGAGCATGAAGCCGAGCCAGGCGATGTCGCGCACGCTGGCGGCGATCCGCGTCGCGACGTCGCGCGAGTCGATCCCGGCGACTGCGAGCGCCCACAGGCTGGTCGTCGCCAGTGCGACCACGAGCGCGGCATGCGGCCAATGCCCGCCGGGCTGCCGCAATTGCGCCAGCGCCAGCGCGCCGAACAGCAGCGCCGCGAGCGCGTGGCTCCACAGCACCAGCGTCGTGATCATGCCATGACCAGGGCGGCGATCATCGCGCGCCGACCGGCCACAGCACGACGCGCAATGTCTGCAACAGGATCAACATGTCGAGGAACGGCGAATAGTTCTTCGCGTAATACAGGTCGTATTCGAGCTTGTGCCGGGCATCCTCGATCGACGCGCCGTACGGATAATTGATCTGCGCCCAGCCGGTGATCCCCGGCTTCACCATGTGTCGCTCGGCGTAGAAGGGCAGTTGTTCTTCGAGCTGTTGGACGAATTGCGGGCGCTCGGGACGCGGGCCGACGAAGCTCATCTCGCCCTTCAGCACGGTCCAGGTCTGCGGCAGTTCGTCGATCCGCACCTTGCGGATGAACCGGCCGATGCGGGTGATCCGTGGATCGTCCTCCGCCGCCCACACCGCCGTCCCTGCGACCTCGGCATCCTGCCGCATCGAGCGCAGCTTCAGGATGTCGAAACCCTCGTGATAGAGACCGACGCGACGCTGGCGATAGAAGGCTGGGCCCTTCGACTCGAGCTTGATCGCGATCGCGGTGAGCAGGATGATCGGCAGCGTGATCGCGAGCAGCAGCCCGCTGGCGACGATGTCGAACGCGCGCTTGAAGACGCTCGACAGCATCCGGCTGGACGCGAACCCGTCCGAGAAGATCAGCCAGGACGGATTGACGCTCTTGAGGTCGATGCGGCCCGTCTCGCGCTCGAGGAAGGACGATATCTCGCTGACCTGCACGCCCGTCGTGCGGACGCGGAGCAGATCCTTCATCGGCAGCGCGTTGCGGCGTTCGTCGAGCGCGAGGACGACTTCGCTCGCATTCTGGTCGACGATATGCGCCGCGAGGTTGGGAATATCGCCGCGCGGGGTCGCGTTCTGCACGACCGGGTCTGCCTCGCCCATCAGCACGAAGCCGGCAACGACGAAATTCACGCCGGGCTGTTCGGACAGCGCGAGGATCCGCGCCGCCCGCGTGCCCGCCCCCAGCACGACGATCCGCCGCTTGAACGTCTCGCCCCCCAGCGTCTTGCCGAGCAGCGCGCGCACCGTGACGAGCAGGACGGTCGCGATCACCGTCGAATACAGCAGGTTCGATCGCCACAGCGCGAGTGGCGGCACCAGAAAGAAGATCAGCGACAGGAACATCACGCCGAGCGACAGCGCCACCGCCAGCCGCGCGGCGGCGAAGCGCAACGACAGGAACGACGCGACGCCATACGCGCCGACCGCGACCAGCGACACCTGCAGCGCGATGGCGAAGGTCAGCAACTGGGCGATGCGGGTATGGATCGGCGCGACGGCCATGCCGATCTGATGCGCGCGGACGACCCAGCCGATCTCCGCCGACGTCACCAGCAACACTGCGTCGACCAGGCCGAGCAGGAGGACCGCATAGGGTACGTAATGCTTGAAGAGCCGTATCATCGTCCGCTATCCCGACGCATCATTGTAAACGCTACCGACACTTGAACGCCACGTTTCGCAGCAATTCCCCAAAAAAGCCTGAAGACCACGCATCCATTTGGACCATTCGGCGATTGGCACGCGTGGCGACTGCGCTATAGCACAGCGCATCAGGAGGCTTCATGACTGCACGTACGATCGTTCCCGTTATTCTTTCAGGTGGTTCGGGTACGCGCCTCTGGCCGATGTCCCGCCCCGAAATGCCCAAGCAGATGCTGGCGCTGACGGCGAACGAGACGATGCTCCAGTTGACGGCAGGCCGTGCCCAGGGCGAACGCTATGCCGCGCCGATCGTCGTCGCCAATGCGCGCCACGCCGATCTGGTCGAGCAGCAACTCGCCGATGCCGGGGCGACGCCGCAGGCACTGATCCTCGAACCGGCCGGTCGCAACACCGCGCCGGCGATCGCCCTCGCGGCAATCGCCGCGGGTGGTGGCGGCGACGCGTTGCTGGTGATGCCCTCGGATCACGTCATCGGCGATATCGCGGCGTTCCATGCCGCGATCGAGGCGGCGATGCCGCTCGTCACGCAGGGGTGGCTCGTCACCTTTGGGATCGCACCCGACGCGCCCGAGACCGGCTATGGCTGGATCCAGATCGGCGACGAGCTCCAGCCCGGCGTCAACCGCGTCGCACGGTTCGTCGAGAAGCCGCCGCTCGACAAGGCGCAGTCGATGCTCGCCAGCGGCGATCACGCCTGGAACGGCGGGATCTTCCTCTTCCAAGCCGACGCGTATCTGGAGGCGCTGGCGCAGTTCAATCCCGGCATCCTGATCGCGACGCGCGAAGCGATGGACAAGGCGCGGACCGAGGGTACGCGGATTTATCCCGACGCGGCTGCCTTTGCCGCCTCGCCGGACGATTCGATCGATTACGCAGTGATGGAGAAGGCGGACCGGGTCGCGGTCGTGCCGGTCGCGATGGGTTGGAACGACGTCGGCAGCTGGGACGCGCTGCACGCGATCAGCGACGTCGACGACCAGGGCAATGCCCATCGCAGCCAGGGCGACGGCGCGGTTCTGGCGATCGACACGAAACAATGCTTCGTCCGCAGCGACGGCATCCGCGTCTCGCTCGTCGGGGTGGAGGACCTGATCGTGGTCGCGAGCGGCAACGACGTGCTGATCATGCCGCGCGGCCGCAGCCAGGAGGTCAAGAAGTTGATCGAAGCCATGAAGGCCAAGCCGGCGAGCTGACCGGCCAAGCGTGACGGGAGCGTCCCGGGCAGCGTGACGGGCAGCGTCACGGGCTCGGGCGCAAACCACGGCGCCCGAGCCGACCGCCTTAGCGCTTCTTGCGGGCCTGAACCTGTGACAGGCGCGTGAGCAGCATCGGAATATCGTCGGTGATCATCGTATCGGTCGGCGTTTGCCAGGACGAGCGCAGCGTCTCGCCGATGGCCTGTAAACGTGCGTCGGCTCCACGCCTGGATGTCTCGTTTCGCACTTCAACCTCACCTACGCATACGAAACCCGGCGGGTCCCTGGGGGGGATGGGGACACCGCCGGGCTCTCCTGTCCAACCTATGATCGCGGCCGTGGTTCCGGGGGTTTCGATGGTCGCGCCCCGGCCTGCGTCGATTTCGTGTCGGTTCGGCTCTGGCGGTTCGCGTCCCGATCCGCGAAGATGCGGGCCAGTTCACGGGAGAGTTCGTCATGGATCGTCGCCAGTTCCTCGCATCGGGGGGCGTCGCCGCGCTCGCCACAACCTTGCTGCCGTCCAGTGCGTTCGCGCAGTCGACCGGCGACACCGCGCTCAATGCGGAGTTCGAGCGGATCTTCCAGAAGAGCGTTGCGCGGTCGCCCGAGCTGGCGACCTCGCTGGGCCTCGACAAGGGCCCGCTCGCCGGCCTCAAGAGCCAGCTCTCGCCAAGGACGCCCGAAAAGCGCGCGCGCGACGTCGCCGAGACCAAGGCGTCGATCGCGAGCCTGGCGCGCTATGACGGCGCGGGGCTCTCGCCGGCGGCTAAGCTGAACCTCGAAGTAGTGCGCTATTCGCTGAACACGCAGATCGCCGCGCCCGAGACATTCGGCATGGACAGCCCGATCCGCCCCTACCGGATCTTCCAGCAGGGCGGCGCCTATTTCCAGGTGCCCGATTTCCTCAACACCGCACACACGATCAACGCGACGCCCGACGCGGAGGCGTATCTGGCGCGGCTCGACCAGTTCGGCACGGTGCTCGACCAGGAGAGCGCGATGCAGCAGGCGGAGGCCGCGCGTGGCTTGCTCGCGCCCGGCTGGTCGCTCGACCTGACGCTCGGCCAGATGCGGAAACTGCGGGGCCAGCCGGCCGCGACGTCGAGCATCGTCCAGTCGCTCGTCAGGCGCGCTGCGGCCAAGGGCCTCGCCGGCGACTGGCAGGCGCGCGCCGCGAAGATCGTCGACGAGAAGGTCTATCCCGCGCTCGACCGCCAGATCGCGCTGATCGAGCGGTTGAAGCCG
Organism: Sphingomonas faeni; assembly: GCF_024273235.1. Lineage (GTDB taxonomy): Bacteria > Pseudomonadota > Alphaproteobacteria > Sphingomonadales > Sphingomonadaceae > Sphingomonas > Sphingomonas faeni_A. The sequence continues at coordinate 191,062 of NZ_JANBVH010000001.1, forward strand.
ACCACCAAGCCCGGCGACGGGATCTGGCGCGTGCCGAACGGCGATGCGATCTACGCGATGGCGCTGAACCAGGCGACGACGACGACGATGAGCCCCGACGAGGTCCACCGCATCGGCCTGGCGCAGGTCGCGGAGATCACCGCGCAGCTCGACACGATTCTGAAGTCGCAGGGGTTCACGACCGGCACCGTCGGCGAGCGGCTCGCCAAGCTGAACGTGATGCCCGATCAGCTCTACGCGAACACGGCCGAGGGTCGCACGGAGCTGATCGCGGGGCTGAACGACAGCGTGAAGGCGATGTACGCGAAGCTGCCCCAAGCCTTCTCGGAAGTGCCGACGCAGCCGCTCGAAATCCGTGCGGTGCCGGTGGAGATCCAGGACGGCGCCTCGAACGGCTATTACAATCGCGCCTCGCTCGACGGCAGCCGTCCGGCGATCTATTTCGTCAACCTGAAGGACGTCGGCGACTGGCCGAAATACACGTTGCCCTCGCTCACCTATCACGAGGGCGTACCGGGGCATCACCTCCAGATCAGCCTCGCGCAGGAATCGAAGGACATTCCGACGTTGCGCAAGATCGGCTTCTTCTCGGCCTATTCGGAAGGCTGGGCGCTGTATGCGGAACAGCTGGCCGACGAGCTCGGGGCGTATGGGTCGCCGCTGGAACGCGCGGGCTATCTCCAGTCGTTCCTGTTTCGCGCGACGCGACTGGTGGTCGATACCGGCATCCACGCCAAGCAGTGGAGCCGCGAGAAGGCGACCGATTACATGGTCGCGACGACCGGCTTCGCACGGCCGCGGACGCAGCGCGAGGTGGAGCGGTACTGCACGCAGGCGGGGCAGGCTTGCAGCTACAAGGTCGGTCACATGGCGTGGACGCGGGCTCGGGTGAAGGCGAAGGCGGCGCTCGGCGACAAGTTCGACCTGAAGCAGTTCCACGACATCCTCAAGGAGGGCGCGATGCCGCTGACGATCCTGGAACGCCGCATCGACGAGCGGATCGCGGCGATTCGCGGGCGGGCGTAAATCGGCGTGAAGGCGGCGATCATCGGGCTGGCAGCGATGCTGTCGGGGGCTGCCGCTCCCGGCAATGCCCCGCGGCCATCCGTGGCGGCTGCCATCCTGAAGGCCGAGGTGATCGACGCGCACGCGCCCTATCCGCAAGCCCACGCGTCGATGATCGTGCAACTCGCCGACGGCAGCCTGATGGCGGCGTGGTTCGCCGGATCGGGCGAAGGCAATGCCGATGTCCGGATCTGGACGTCGCGCAACGGCGGCGGCGTGGGCGACAGTTGGACGGCGCCCGAACCGGTGGCGAGCGGGATCGGCGCGGATGGGGGCCGCCTTCCGACGTGGAACCCGGTGCTGTTCCAGCCAGCCCGCGGCGACCTCCGCCTGTTCTACAAGGTCGGGCCGAACCCGCGCGACTGGTGGGGGATGATGATCCGCTCGACCGATAATGGCCGTAGCTGGAGCAGGCCGGAGCGCCTGCCCGATGGTGTCCTGGGGCCGATCAAGAACAAGCCCGTCGTGCTGCGCGACGGCAGCTGGCTATCGCCGTCGAGCCGCGAGGAAGGTACCGCGGAGGCCAATCGCTGGTCGCTCCGCATGGAACTGAGCACCGATCGCGGCGCGCATTGGACGGTCGAGCCGCCGATCCCCTCGCCGATGCATATCGAGGCGATCCAGCCCAGCGTGCTGTCCTATCCCGATGGCCGGCTCGAACTGATCGCCCGCACGCGGCAGGGTGCGCTGGCGATGAGCTGGTCGAAGGATACCGGTCGCACCTGGTCGCCGCTGGCTGCGATCGACCTTCCCAACCCCAATGCCGGGACCGATGCGGTGACGCTGCGGGATGGGCGACAGCTGATCGTGTACAATCACAGCGGGCACTGGCCCGACCGTCCCGGCGACGGACCGCGCTGGCCGCTGAATATCGCACTGTCGGACGATGGCGTGCGCTGGCATCCGGTACTGACGCTGGAGAGCAAGCCGCTCCCCGACGGCTATGCCTATCCCGCAGTGATCCAGACGCGCGACGGGCTGGTCCGGATCACCTACACCTATGATCGCAAGCACATCAAATACGTCGTGGTCGACCCGCGCCGGCTGCGCTGATCCGGACGGAAAGCGATGTCCAGGACGTCTCGAGGTTCAGCTTTGGGCGCGTGTCCCAACGCGCTCCGTCACCCCGGACTGGTTCCGGGGTCCACCGTTCCGCGAACCAAAATCTCTCGATCGTGCGGGACCGTGGATGCCGGAACGAGCCCGGCATGACGGAGGAGAAGAGCTGATCTGGCGCCTAGAACCGAATGGCGACGCCGCTTAACTCGAACGGGATAACCGCCGAACTCGCTCAGCGTCCCCGGGCGTCGAGCGTCTGCGCGGCAACGCGGACCGTTGCGGTCTGGACGATATCCGCTGCCGAGGTTGCCAGCATGACCTTGTAGTCGCCGCCCGCGATCTTCCAGCCGCCGCTGGCGACGTCGAACGTCGCGAGCAGGCGCGGGTCGATCGTTACCGACACCGTCTGGCTCTTGCCGGGGGCGAGATCGACCTTGCGGAACGCGCCGAGCCGCTTGGGCGCTTCCCAGCCGGCGCCCGACACATAGACCTGCGCGACCGCCTTGCCCTGTACCGCGCCGGTGTTCTGGACGGTGAAGTCGGCCTTGATGCCCTTGCCCGCGGGCGCCGCGGTCAGGCCGGTCATCGCGAAGTTGGTGTAGGAGAGGCCATAGCCGAACGGGAACAGCGGCTTGGCGCCGGTCTTGTCGAACCATTTATAGCCGACCGCCGCGCCCTCAATGTTGTAATTGCCCATCGGATGCGCGTCGCGATCGAGCTTCGGATCGCCCTCCAGCTTGGGCCGCGGGGTCTGTGCGAGCGACGCGGGGAAGGTCGCGGGCAGGTGCCCCGACGGATTGACCTCACCGGTCAGCACGCGCGCGATCGCCTCGCCGCCTGCCGTGCCCGGATACCACGCCTCCAGCACCGCGCCGACCTTGCCGAGCCACGGCATCACCACCGGACCGCCGGTTTCGAGCACGACCACGGTCTTCTTGTTTGCCGCCGCGACCGCGTCGATCAGCGCGTTCTGGTTGTCGGGCAGGTTCAGGTCGGGAACGTCGATCGACTCGCCCGTCCACTGCTCGCCGAACACGATGACGACGTCCGCTTTCCGCGCCGCTGCGGCAGCAACCTTGACGTCCTTGCCGTCGAGATAGGTGACGGTCGCGCCAGTCCGCGCCTGCAACGCCTTCATCGGCGACGAGGCGTGATAGGTCTTGGGACCGGGAAAGCCGCTCGGGAACTCGTCGGGTACGATCAGGCCGTTGGTCGGCGCATTGTGCGAATACACCTGCGACGATCCACCGCCCGACAGCACGCCGACATCGGCATGCGCGCCGATCAGCAGGATCGACTTCGCGGTCTTGGCGAGCGGCAGCAGACCCGCGGTGTTCTTCAGGAGGACGATGCCTTCCTCCGCATCTGCGCGCGTGACGGCGGCGTGGGCGGTGTAGTCGATCTTGGTCGCCTGATCGCCCGCCACGACGGTGTCGAACGCGCCCACCGAGACCATGCCCCACAGCACGCGCCGCGCCATGTCGGTCGCGCGCGCTTCGCTGACATGGCCGTTATTGACCGCCTCGCGCAGCGCATCGGCGAAATAGGCCGAGCGATCGAACGCCCAGCCGGACTGCTGGTCGAGCCCGGCATTGGCGGCCTCGCTGGTCGAATGCACCGCGCCCCAGTCGGACATGACATAACCCTTGAAGCCCCAGTCGCGCTTCAGGACTGTGTTGAGCAACCAGTCGTTCTCGCACGCATAATGGCCGTTCACGCGGTTGTAGGAACACATCACCGAGCCGGGCTGGCCGACCTCGTTGGCGATCTCGAACGCGAGCAGGTCGGACTGGCGCGCGGCCTGCTCGCCGATCTGGTGATCCATCGTGAAGCGGTTCGTCTCCTGCCCGTTGAAGGCGTAATGCTTCATCGTCGAGACGACGTGCTGCGACTGGATGCCTCTGATTTCGTGGCCGGTGATGACGCCCGCCAGCAACGGATCCTCGCCGCCATATTCGAAGTTGCGCCCGTTGCGCGGCTCACGCGTGAGATTCATGCCGCCCGCGAGCTGCACGTTGAAGCCCGACAGGAACGCCTCCCGGCCGATCATCGCGCCGCCGGCCTGCGCCAGCTCGGGGTTCCAGGTCGCCGCGGTCGCGATCCCCGACGGCAGCGAGGTGCGCAGGCGCGGCGTCGGCCCGCGCTGGCTGGCGACGCCGACGCCGGCATCGGTCTGCCACTGGTTCGGGATGCCGAGCCGCGGGATGCCGGGGACGATCCCGGCGGACGCGGGCAGGCCGTCCTTCGGATAGACCCAGTTCTTGACCGGCGTCTTCAGCCAGTCGGCATTGGTCGCGAAATAGCCGAAGGTGAGCTGCAGCTTCTCGTCGAGCGTCATCTCCTTGAGCAGCAGGTCGACGCGGGCGTCGGCGCTCAGCGCGGTGTTCATCCATGGTCGCGCCGTGGGGCCCTCGGTCCGCGCCGCCGCAGCACCGGGCGCGTTGTTGGTGGTCTGCGCGATAGCGGGCGCGGCGATCGCCAGCACCGATCCCGCGAGCAGACGGACGAACAGGGCGCGGGAACGGGATGCGGTCATGGGCTCACTTTCAGGCTGATCGAATGCGTGCCGTGTGTGCCGCGTTCGTCGCGGTATCGCAACCAGTCGTCGCGGTGGTCTCCCCTCCCTGAAAGGGAGGGGTTGGGGGTGGGTCGGTTTTCCGGATCTTGTGACGTCGGCGACTCAAGCCCGCCTACCCACCCCCTGCCCCTCCCTTTCAGGGAGGGGAGCAGAAGTAGGTGCAGCGCTTTACTGCACGTCCAGCGCCTTCGCCATCAGGCGAAAGTCCGTCTCCCGCGTGGCGCGAGTACGGTCACGCTTTCCCGAAACCACCGCCGCCGGGCGTTTCGATCACGAACACATCGCCCGGCCGCATGTCGACCTTGGCGGTGGAGCCGAGGTGCTCGACGCTGCCATCGGCGCGCTCGACAGTGGCCGAGCCCCGCCCGCCCGCGTCGCCGCCCGCCATGCCGAACGGGGCCACGCGGCGGCGGTTTGCGAGAATGCAGGCTGTCATCTCTTCGAGGAACCGCACACGCCTCGTCGCGCCATCCCCGCCGCGGTGCGCGCCTGCCCCGCCCGAGGCCCGGCGGACCGAGAATTCCTCCAGCAACATCGGAAAGCGCGTCTCGAAGATTTCGGGGTCGGTCAGCCGGCTGTTGGTCATGTGCGTCTGGATCACCGACGCGCCGTCGAAACCGGGGCCTGCGCCTGCGCCGCCGGCAATGGTCTCGTAATATTGGTGTGTGTCGTTGCCGAAGGTGAAGTTGTTCATCGTCCCCTGGCTCGCCGCCATCGCGCCGAGCGCGCCGAACAGCGCGTCGGTGACGACCTGGCTGGTTTCGACGTTGCCGGCGACGACCGCGGCCGGGTAGCGCGGGTTGAGCATCGAGCCTTCGGGCACGCGGATCGTCACGCCGTGCAGGCAGCCGTCGTTGAGCGGCACCGCCTCGTCGATCAGCGCGCGCACCACATAGAGCACCGCGGCGCGGACGATCGAGACGGGGGCGTTGAAGTTGGTCGGGCGCTGCTCGCTCGTGCCGGCGAAGTCGACCTCCATCGTCGCGGCGTCGCGGTCGACGCGGACGGCCACGCGGACCACTGCGCCGTCGTCCATTTCGTATGCGAAATTGCCGTCGTTGAGCGTCGCGATCAGGCGGCGGACGGCGGCGTCGGCATTGGCCTGGACGTGTTCCATGTAGGCAGCGACGACGTCGGTGCCGTACTCGTCCGCCAGCCGTGCGAGCCCGGTCGCGCCGCGCGTGCAGGCCGCGAGCTGCGCGGCCAAGTCCGCGATGTTCTGGTCGATGTTGCGGGCAGGATACGGCCCGCTTGCGAACACTGCGCGCATCTCCGCTTCGAGGAAGCGACCTTCGTCGACCACGAGGACGTCGTCGAGCAGCACGCCCTCATCTTCCACCGAGCGGCTCTCGGGCGGCATCGATCCGGGGGTGATCCCGCCGACGTCCGCGTGATGGCCGCGGGCAGCGACAAAGAAGGCTGGCGCGTCGCTGTCTCCTGCGAAGACCGGCATGATGACGGTGATGTCGGGGAGGTGCGTCCCGCCACGATACGGCGCATTGAGCGCGTAGGCGTCGCCGCGACGGATACCGCGGCCGTCTGCGCCGTTGCCGCGCGCGTCGATGATCGTGCGGATGCTTTCGCCCATCGAGCCCAGATGGACCGGGATGTGCGGCGCATTTGCGACGAGGTTGCCGTGCGCGTCGAACAGCGCGCAGCTGAAGTCGAGGCGTTCGCGGATGTTGACCGACGCGGCGGAGCGCTGGAGCGCGGCCCCCATCTCCTCGGCGATGCTCATGAACAGACCGGCGAAGATCGCCAGCCGGACCGGATCGGAGTCGGTGCCGATGCTGGCGCCGACGCGTGGTGCGATGCGGTCGAGGATCAGGTTGCCGATCGGATCGACGCGCGCGCGCCAGCCGGGCTCGACGATCGTGGTCGAGACGCTATCGAGGATCAGTGCGGGGCCGTCGATACCGTGTCCGGCGGGGAGGCCTTCGCGCGCAAGGACCGGCGTGTCGTGCCACTCGCCGGCCATATAGACGGGGACGACGGACAGCGGTGCGGCAGGCTCGTCCGGGAACGCGACGAGCGCGGCGTCGATCGGCGGGCTCTCGGCGATGGCCTCGGCGACGATACGGTCGGCGATCAGCGGCGCTTCGCTGGCGAAACCGAACTGCGCGACGTGCCCGGCGTCGAACGCGGCGATCATCGCTGGCGGTTCGGCGAGATCGAGTTCGATGGTGTGGTCGGTCTGGCCTCGGCGCAGATGCACGCGGCGTTCGATCCGCACGTCGTCCGCCGGGACGCCTTGCGCTACCAGCGCGTCGCGCGCCGCCTCCGCCAACCCGTTCAGCGCCTGCATGATCGCGGCATAGTCCGCGAACGCCGTGCCTGACGTTGCCTCACGCAGAACCCGGCGATCGGCGAGCCCCATGCCGTACGCCGACAGCACGCCGGCCAGCGGATGGATCATCACCCGGTCCATCGCCAGCGCATCGGCGACGAGGCACGCATGCTGCCCCCCGGCCCCGCCGAAACACGCCAGCGTGTACCGCGTCACGTCATGCCCGCGCGCGACGGAAATCGTGCGGATCGCATTCGCCATGTTCGCCACGGCGACCGCGACGAACCCTTCCGCTGCGACTTGCGGGTCGAGCGGCAACTCCGCGAAGCGGGCGGTCACCGCTTCGGCATCGAGCGGCTGGTCGCCTGCCGGTCCGAACAGCGCTGGGAAGAATTCAGGGCGAACCTTGCCGAGCATCACGTTGCAATCTGTCACCGTCAGCGGCCCGCCGCGCCGATAACACGCAGGCCCCGGCACAGCGCCCGCGCTCTCGGGGCCGACGATCAACCGCTCGCCATCGAAGCGGCAGATCGAGCCGCCGCCCGCCGCGACGGTATGGATCCGCAGCATCGGCGCGCGGATGCGGGCGCCGGCGATCAGCGTCTCGGTGTCGCGCTCGTACGTGCCGGCGTAGTGCGACACGTCGGTCGAGGTGCCGCCCATGTCGAAGCCGATGACGTGCGCGAACCCGGCCTCGCGCGCCGTTGCGGCCATGCCGACGATGCCGCCCGCCGGGCCCGACAGGATCGCGTCCTTGCCGCGAAAGCCTGCGCCGTCGACCAGTCCGCCCGACGACTGCATGAACAGCGCGTCCTGACCCAGCGCGTCGCTCAGGCCCGCGACATAGCGATCGACGACCGGCGACAGATACGCATCGACCACGGTCGTATCGCCGCGCCCGATCAGCTTGATGAGCGGCGCGACGCGGTGGCTGACCGAGATTTGCGTGAAGCCGATCTCGGCCGCGATCTGCGCCAGCACCTCCTCGTGCGCCGTGAAGCGATAGCCATGCATGAGGACGATCGCGACGGCGCGCAGCCCGCTATCGAACGCAGCCTGCAAACCTGCGCGGGCCGCTTCCGCATCGAGAGGGCGGAGCACATCGCCCTCGGCGCCGACCCGCTCGTCGATCTCCACGACATGCGCGAACAGCGGCGGCGGACGGTTCACGTCGCGCGCGAAAATGTCGGACCGTTCCTGGTGCCCGATCAGCAGCGCATCGCCGAACCCGCGCGTGATCGCGAGGACGGTCGGTTCGCCCTTGCGCTCGAGCAACGCGTTGGTCGCGACGGTCGTGCCGATCCGCAATTCGAGCGGCACATCCGCCCCGTCGGTCAATCGCCGGATCGCCTCGACCGCCGCGTCGCCGTAGCGCTCGGGATCTTCCGACAGCAGCTTGGCGGTGACGATCCGTCCGTCCGGCTGCCGCGCGACGACATCGGTGAACGTGCCGCCGCGGTCGATCCAGAACTGCCATGCGGTCATCGGTTACTCAGCCCAGAAAAGCGGTCATCCGTGCGGCGGCATCGGTCCACGCCACCTGGCGCTCGTCGAGCCACGCATCGTCGTAATAGGTGCAGCCATAGCGCTCGCCGCCATCGCACAACAGCGTGACGATGCTCCCCGTCTCGCCCGCCGCCGCCATCTCCTCGACGAGTCCGGCGCAGGCCCAGAGGTTGGTCCCGGTCGATCCCCCGACACGCCGCCCGAGCCGGTCGGACAACGCCCGCATCGCGCCGATGCTGTCGGCGTCCTCGACCGCGATCATCCGGTCGATGACGCTCGGCACGAAGCTCGGCTCGACGCGCGGTCGCCCGATCCCCTCGATCCGCGACGCGCACCCTTCGGGCAAAGCGGTGACCGAACGGTCCGCGAAATGGCGGTGGAAGACCGAATGCACCGGGTCGGCGACGCACAGTTTCGTGTCGTGCCGGCAATAGCGGATGAAGCGCCCGATCGTCGCCGACGTGCCGCCGGTCCCCGCGCCGCAGACGATCCAGGACGGCCACGGATGCTCCTCCTCGGCCATCTGCGCGAAGATGCTTTCGGCGATGTTGTTGTTGCCGCGCCAGTCGGTCGCGCGCTCGGCATAAGTGAACTGGTCGAGATAATGCCCGCCGGTCTCGGCCGCGAGCCGGTGCGAGACGGCATAGACGGTGCGCGGATCGTCGACCATGTGGATCTCGCCGCCATGAAAACGGATCGCGTCGAGCTTGGGGCTAGCGGTCGTCGCAGGCACCACCGCGATGAACCGCAGGCCCAGCATCCGGGCGAAATACGCCTCCGATACCGCGGTCGATCCCGACGAGGATTCGATGACGGTCGTCTCCGGCCCGATCCATTCGTTGCACAACGCATACAGAAACAACGACCGCGCGAGCCGGTGCTTGAGGCTGCCGGTCGGATGCGAACTCTCGTCCTTCAGATACAACACGATGCCGGGATATCGTGGCAAATCGACGCGGATCAGGTGCGTGTCGGCGGACCGGTTATAGTCCGCCTCGATCCGCCGCACCGCCTCCGACAACCAGCGTCGGTCGACCCGCTTGGTCACCCTTGCAGCCCGTGCCGGACCAGCATCGCAGTCGGCTCGGGATCACGCCCGCGGAACGCGCGGAAGCTCTCCGCCGCCGGCCGCGTCGCACCGCGCGCGAGCACTTCCTCGCGGAACCGGTCGCCGGTCTTGCGATCGACGAGGCCGGCCTCGGCGAACGCCTCGAAGCCATCCGCGGCCAGCAATTCTGCATAGAGATAGCTGTAATAGCCCGACGCATAGCCGCCTGCGAAGATGTGGCTGAACGCATGCGGGAAGCGGTGCCATGCGGGCGGGCGGATCACCGCGACCTCGTCGCGCACCGTCTCGATCACCTCGATCGGGTCGCTGCCCATCGTGCCGAGATGGAGCAACAGGTCGAACAGCGCGAACTCGACCTGGCGCAGGATGAACATCCCCGCCTGGAAATGCCGCGCCTTCACCATCCGCTCGAACAGGTCGGCGGGGAGCTTCTCACCGGTCTTGTAGTGGCCTGACATGCCGGTCAGCACGGCCTTGTCCCAGGCGAAATCCTCCATCAGCTGGCTCGGCAGCTCGATCGCGTCCCATTCGAAGCCGTTGGTGCCGGCGATGCTCGGCCGGTTCACCTTGGTGAAGAGCAGATGGATGCAGTGACCCGTCTCGTGCAGCAGCGTCGTCACGTCGTTGTGCGACAACAGCGACGGCGTCTCGCCGCCATCGGGTGCGAAATTGCACACGAGATACGCGACCGGCACCCTCACGGTGTTGCCGTCGTGCAGCCGAGGCCGCGCCTGCGCCATCCATGCGCCGCCACGCTTCCCGGTGCGCGCGTGGAGGTCGAGATACAGCCCCGCGAACACCGTCCCGCTCTCGTCCACCACGTCGAAGAACCGCGCATCGTCGTGATACAGCGAGACGTCGTCGCGCTCGACCAGCTTGATCCCGAACAGCCGCTGCATCAACGTCTGCCAGCCCTCCATCACGCGCTCGACCGGGAAATACGCCTTCACCACCTGTGCATCGACCGCATAGCGATCCTGCCGCAACCGGTTCGACACGAAACCCGCATCCCACGGCTCGAAATCGGCGATCCCGAGCTGCTCGGCAGCGAACGTCTTCAATTCGGCGAGATCGCGCTCCGCGGCCGGCTTCGCGCGCCGTGCCAGATCGCGCAGGAACGCGATCACCTCGGCGCCGTTCGGAGCCATCTTGGTCTCCAGCGACCACGCGACCGGATCGGTGAAGCCGAGCAGCTTCGCGCCCTCGTGCCGCAGTTCGAGGATCCGCGCGATCCGCGCACTGTTGTCGAACTCGCCCGCATTCGGCCCCTGGTCCGACGCACGCGTCGCGAACGCGCGGTACACGCGCGCGCGCAATTCACGGTTCTCGGCGAAGGTCAGCACCGCGTTGACGCTCGGCTGCTGCAAAGTGACCAGCCAGCCTTCCAGCCCCTTCGCCTTGGCGGCATCCGCGAACATCGCCTTGTCCGCGTCCGAAATCCCCGCGAGATCCACCTCGTCCGTCACCAGCTCCGACCACGCGTCGGTCGCGTCGAGCACCGCGCTGCCGAACTCGTTCGACAGGCCCGACAACTCGACCGAAATCTCGCTGAACCGATCGCGCGCCTCGGGCTCCAGCGCGACGCCCGACAATTTGAAATCGCGGATCGTCTGCTCGACGGCGACCCGGTCCTCATCCGACAGCGAGGCAAACTCAGGCGACACGCTCAGCGCCACGAACACCTCGTACAGATTGCGGTTCTGCCCGACCTTCATGTCGTTCTCGACAAGCCGCTTCTGCCCCTCCGAATACGCCGCGCGCAGCTCTGGCGTGTCCGCCACGCCGTGCAGATGCGACACCGCCGACCAGATCGCGCCGATCTCGGTATTCGCCCGCTCGTACGGCAGCCACGCACCCGCGAAATCGGTCGGCCGCGCGGTCGTCAGCGCCTCGACCATCGCCTCATGCCGCGCGATCGCCTCGTCGAGTGCCGGCGCGATCTGGTCGGGAGAGAGCTCCGCAAAACGGGGCAGCGACAGCGTATCGAGAAGCGGGTTCGTCGGGGCAGTCATGGGAAATCCTTCAGCATTCGACGACGTTGACGGCCAGGCCCCCAAGCGACGTCTCCTTATATTGCGAGCGCATGTCCTCACCGGTCTGGCGCATCGTCTCGATCACCGCATCGAGGCTGACGATATGGCGACCGTCCCCCCGCAGCGCCAGATACGCGGCGTTGATCGCCTTGATCGCACCCATCGTGTTGCGCTCGATGCAGGGAATCTGGACCAGTCCGCCGATCGGATCGCAGGTGAGGCCGAGATTATGCTCCATACCGATCTCGGCGGCATTCTCGATCTGTTCGTTGGTCCCGCCGAGCGCCGCGACCAGCGCCCCAGCCGCCATCGAGCAGGCGACGCCGACCTCGCCCTGGCACCCCATCTCGGCCGCCGAGATCGACGCGCGCTTCTTGTAGAGAAACCCGATCGCCGCCGCCGTCAGCAGGAAGTCGTGCGCGCCCTTCGCCGTCGGGTCCTTGGTGAAATTCTCGTAGAAACGCAGCACCGCCGGCAGCACGCCTGCCGCGCCATTGGTCGGCGCGGTCACGACGCGGCCACCCGCCGCATTCTCCTCGTTCACCGCGAGCGCATACAGGCTCACCCATTCGAACACCGCGGAGGGATCGGCCGCGGTATCGCGCGCTTGCAACCCCTCGAACAACGCCTTCGCGCGACGCGGCACCTTCAGCCCGCCCGGCAGGATACCACCCTGCCGACAGCCGCGATCGATCGACGCGAACATGGCGTCCCGGACGGCATCCAGGAACGCATCGGTCTCGCTGTCCGGCCGCCACGCGATCTCGTTCTCGCGGACGATCTCGGCGATCGTCATGCCCGTCGCGTCGCCGGTCGCGAGCAGTTCCGCCCCCGACGAGAACGGCCGCGGCAACAGGATGTTCGCCTTCACCGGCCCCGACCCCGCCTCGACGATCGCGCCGCCACCGATCGAGAAATAGGTCCGCTCGACGCTCCGCCCATCGGAGAACGAGGCGGTGAAGGTCACCGCATTGGGATGCCCCGGCAGGAAGGTCTGCGCATGGAACAGCAGATGCTGGCTCTCCTCGAACCCGATCTCGACCCGCTCGGCCAGCATCAGCCGCCCGCTCGACCGGATCGCCGCCAGCCGCACCGGGATCAGGTCCGGATCGATCGTCTCCGGCTGCGCACCGCTAAGGCCGAGCATCACCGCGCTGTCGGTCGCATGCCCCCGCCCGGTCAATGCCAGCGAGCCGTACAGGTCGACACGCACCGACACCGGCTGCTCGTCCGCGACCAGATCCGCGAACAGCCACGCCGCGCGCATCGGCCCGACGGTATGCGAACTCGACGGCCCGATCCCGATGGTGAAGAGATCGAGGATGCTGATCGCCTGGTGGCAATCGGGACGCGCGCGCGCCTGTTCGTCCGGGCGATCGAAGGTCAAAGGAGTCATGGTCGGACGCAGTGTCTGCGATCGGACGTGTCGCAAAGGCGATCGGCTCTCGTCAGTTTCGCGCTACGCAAACCATCATCCTCTTACGCCCGTATCTATTGCCTCGGACCGATCGCGATCATGCACGCAATCGGCGCCATCGTCTCCGCCCCCTAGCCGCTCCGTCACTCCGCGGCGATACCCTGCAACCGGGGCACGTCACGTATCACGACCTGCGCATAGGATATCGCGACGAGGCCATCCCGTTCGAATCGCTTGAGATGTCGGTTGAGCGTCTGGCGCGCGATTCCCACCACCGCGGCAAGTTCCTCCTGGCGGATGTTCACCCCGCCCGCACTTGCCGAGGATGCCCGGAGCAGGGCCTGCGCCAGGCGCGCCCGGATCGACTGGCCGATACTCTGCGTAATGAACCGCAGCGCGGTGCGTTGGTGCGCGCACACCAGCAGGCCAAGATCGCGGTAGAGTTCGGGCGCCGCGGCGGCAGCGCGTCCGAACGCGGGCATCGCGATATGGAGGAGCGAGGTCGGCCCGTACGCGATCGCGTCATGCGGCCTCGGATGTCCGTCGAGCGTCGACAGCTCGCCGAACCATGTTCCCGGACGCACGATCAGCGCGAGCAGTTCGCTGCCATTGGTCGACAGGCTCTTCAGCCGGACCTGCCCGTCCAATACCGCCCACAGCCCGTTCGGCGGGTCGCCCGATCCATAGATCCTGGCGCCGTTCGCCAGACGTTCGGTCCGGGCTTCTCGCAAGAGCAGCGCGCGGCGGCCGGGGGGTATGCCCCCAAACCAGCTGTCACTTGCCAGCATGTCGTGATCGACGTCGCGCATGGCCTCAACGATACGCGAATTTTCGGGATTGTCGCCATGGTGACAATATTTGCAGGGATCGCGGCGTATCAGGGGATCATCGACCGTAGCAACGGCGCGGCAACAGGAGATGGATGATGGCGACGGCACTCAAGTCGGTCTCGACCGTACAGGAACAGGTTTCTCCCGAGGAATGGGCGCTGCGCGTCGATCTGGCCGCGGCCTACCGGCTGGTCGCGCTGTACGGCTGGGACGATCTGATCTTCACGCATCTGTCCGCGCGCGTGCCGGGGCCGGACCATCATTTCCTGATCAATCCGTACACGCACATGTTCGAGGAGATCACCGCATCGTCGCTGGTGAAGATCGACGTCGACGGCAACAAGGTCATGGATACGCCGGCGCCGGTCAACCGCGCGGGCTTCGTGATCCATTCGGCGATCCACAGCGGGCGTGACGACGCGGTCGCGGTGCTGCATCTGCATACGCCGCACGGGCAGGCGGTGTCGGCGATGGCCGAGGGACTGTTGCCGCACACGCAGACCGCGATGATCGCCGGGCACGACGTGGCCTATCACGACTTCGAGGGCATCGCGACCGAGCTGGAGGAACGCGAGCGGCTCGTCGTGGACCTGGGCAGCAAGAACGCGATGATCCTGCGCAATCACGGGACGCTGACCGTCGGAGAATCGGTGCCGCAGGCGTTCCTGCGGATGTATTTCCTCGAGCGTGCATGTGAGGCGCAGGTGCTGATGCTGAGCGCGGGTCGCGAGAATCTGAACACGCCGAACCAGGGCGTGGCCGAAAAGGTCGAGGGGCAATCGAGCGCTACCGGCATGCGGATGCTGGCGGACGGGCTCGCCTGGCCGGCGTTGCTGCGCAAGCTCGACCGCGTCAATCCGGGCTATCGAGACTGACCGCGACACGCTTCGGAGCATGACCATGCCGCATTACGGCGATTATCAGAACGCGATCTATTTCGCCGGGCTTGCCGGGGTCGTGCCGACTGTCCCGGTCGACTTCGCATCGCTGGAGGCGCGAGCCGCGGCGGCGCTGCCACCGTCCGTGCTCGGCTATCTCCAGGGCGGCTGCGGGGACGAATTCACGCAGCGCCAGAATGCCGACGCGTTCCGCCACTGGGGCATGACGCCGCGGATGATGGTCGACTGCACGCACCGCGACCTGTCGATCGACCTGTTCGGCATGGCTCTGCCCAGCCCGATCTTCATGAGCCCGGTCGGGATCAACGGGATGTGCACGCAGGACGGGCACGGCGACGTCGCCGCGGCGCGGGCGGCGGCGATGACCGGCGTACCGCTGATCCAGTCGACGCTGTCGAACGATCCGCTCGAGACGGTTGCCGGCGCGCTGGGCGACACCCCGGGGTTCTTCCAGCTCTACACGCCCAAGGACAAAGCGCTGACCGAGAGCCTCGTCGGCCGCGCCGAGGCGGCGGGCTACAAGGCGATCGTCGTCACGCTCGACACCTGGGTAACGGGTTGGCGACCGCGCGACCTGAACGCCGCCAATTTCCCGCAGCTTCGCGGCCATGTCCTGGAGAATTACTTCAGCGATCCGGTGTTCAAGGCGATGCTCGCCAAGCCGCCGCGCGAGGATTTGGCGGCGGCGGTTCGGCAATGGGCCGGCACGTTCGGCAAGGTCCTGACATGGGACGACATGCCGTGGCTGCGGTCGCTGACATCGCTGCCGATCGTGTTGAAGGGCATCTGCCATCCCGACGACGCCAGGCGCGCGATCGACCTGGGGGCGGACGCGATCTATTGCTCCAACCATGGCGGGCGGCAGGCGAATGGCGGGATCGCCGCGATCGACATGCTGCCCGCGGTCGTCGAGGCGAGCGGCGACGTGCCGGTGCTGTTCGATTCGGGCATCCGCTCGGGCAGCGACGTGGTCAAGGCGCTCGCACTCGGTGCGACGGCCGTCGGCATCGGGCGACCCTATACCTACGGGCTGGCGCTCGACGGTGCGAACGGCGCCGCGCATGTCCTGAAATGCATTCTCGCCGAGGCCGACCTGCTGATGGCGGTGAACGGCTATCCGACGATCGCGCAGGTCAAGGCCGCTGGCGCCACGCGCATGGGGTAATGGGCGACCTCCCCGGGGAGCATCGGTTGCTCCCCGGTCGGGCACGTTGTGTTTACGGCTTGCGGAACTTGTAGACGAACTGGTCGGTCTGGCCGCGGATCGCCGGATCGAACACGGCCTTGCTGTGATCGTCCGCCGGGTTGCGCAGCACGGTCGATTCGCCGACGAACTTGAACCCCGCCGCCTGGACCTGCGCCTTCACCGCCGCCGGATCGATCCGGTGCCGCGTTTCGGTGCCGCTCATGCCGCTGCCGGGCGCGTCGGCGTGATCGATGACGATGTACGTGCCGCCACGCTTGAGCATCCGGAACACCGCGCCGTCGAACGCCCGCAACGCCGGTTCGCCCGCGCCCTTGTTGGGAATGTCGTGATAATTCTGCGCGGTCCAGAACACGTCGACCGGCCGGGGCGAGGTCGGCAGGTTGGTCGGCTGCACCTCGGCCGTCACGTTGCCGAGGCCGCGCGCCTGCAACGCCGGCAGCGACGTCTCGGCGTATTTCGCACCGGCGGCCGGCCATATCGCATAGACATGCCCCTTCGGACCGACGACGCCGGTGAAGATCCGCGTCCAGTATCCCGCACCCGGCAAGTAATCGACGACGACGTTGCCCGGCTTCACGCCCGAGAACGCCAGCACTTCGGCGGCCTTGCGGCGTGCATCGTCGCCCTGCTGATCGGCGCGCGCGGGATCGGCCAGTGCTCTCGTGATCGCCGGGCTCGCTTTCTGGGCATCGGCAACACCAGTGCCGGCGGCAATCGTCATCGCCAATGCGGCGCCCGTCCAGATCGACTTCATCATCCGTCTCCCACCAGTCCGGACGACACCGCCGGATCGATGGGCAGGATCGTCCGGAAGCCGCCGCTAGTCCAGATCGTTCTCGCTGATCACAACGACCTCCTGGTCGGGATCGCGGGCGAGCGCGGTCGCACCCATCCCGGCGATCTCGTCGGCATGCTGCCTGAAGATCGCGACCGCTTCACCCTCCGGCGACACCGTGCTCAGCGCCTCCAGCACATCGTACTGGACCGCGAACTGATGACGCTCGTCGCTGATCTCCGCCTCGAACTCGACCTGGCGGAGGTCGCTATTGTCCTCGAGCTTCTTCATATCGATGTCCAACCGGTCCTCGGCCATGTTCCTTCGCTCCTCATTCGCTGGTCATTCCCTGGGCCGACAACAGTCCGGGGGCGGAATCGAGCCATTACCAGCCCCCGAAAACAGCCGCCGCCTACAGCCCGATCTGCAGGCTCGCACGCAGCGACAGGGCGACGCGGCCCTGTTGCTGCTCGGCGTTGAACTCGCCGCCCATCCGGAAGATGCCGTTGCCGCCGACGCCGCGCAGCTTGCCGACCCAGCCGCTGGTGCGCTTTTCGGGGGTCAGCGTGAACGACTGGCCACCTTCGAACGCCGCGGTGGTCGCGCCGAGGCCACCGCCGACGATCTGTCGACGGCCACCCTCGGCCTCGACGCGGAACCAGCCGTCCTGATAGTCGGGACCGCCGAAGTTCAGCCCCAGCGCGCCACTGCCGGTGACCGCGAGTTCGTCGCTGGTGCGCGACTGGACCACGAGGTCGATCGCCTTGCCGCCGCCGGTCTCGCTATAGCCGTCCTCCTTGAGCTTGTAGTAATCGATCGCGAGGACGGGGCGGAAGATCAGCTTGCCCTTGCCTGCCTCGTACGACAGCCCGCCGGATGCTGCGTAGAGCGTGCCGTTCCAATCGCCGTTCGTGGTCCGATCGACCGCTTCGCTGCCGATCGCACCGCTGAAATCACGCGAGCCGTCGAACTTGATCGTGGCACCCGAGACGCGCGCATTGGCCTGCAGACCGCCCCAATGTCCGCGCCAATATCCGGCCAGCTCATACTGGTTCGATCGCACTTCGTTGTTGGTGCCGTCATCGGCATCCTGCCCGTTCAGATACGCGAGCGAGGTGCCGAAATTGCCGACGCCGGTCTTGTACTCCGCGCCTGCGGACACGCCCCAGCCGCTGATGTCGTAGCCTGCGGTATCGGCGACGCTCTTCGAGGTGCCCCATGCGACCTGCGTCACCCAATACCCCCATTTGCCTTCGTCCTTGAACGGTCCGTGCGGGTCGGCGAGCACCCGGGCGGTCGCGCGCGAGCCCATCGTGACCGCCTCGAACGTGCCGCCGGCATGGTCGGGCAGCATCTGGCGGACCGAGCCGCGGAATGCGTCGCCATCGGTGATGTTGAGGAACGCGCCGCCGATCTTCTCGTCGTTGCCGAGCGCCTTGTAGATCGCATCATAGGCCGACGCCTGCGAGCGGTTGAGCCCGAGTTCGGTCGACGATTTGCGCGCCACGTCGACCGCAAGCTCGTTGCCCGTGCCGGTCGCGATGCTGCCCTTGTAGAGGAACGGGAGCAGGGTCGTGGTCGCGGTGAGGTTTGCGGCACCCGTCAGCGTACCGGCGCGTAGGACCGTGTAGCGACCTTCGGCATCGACGACGCTGGTGAGCCTCAGCGCGAGCTTGGAATCCTTGTCGAAGGCTGCGGTGCCCGCGACCTGGATCGCCGTGCTGGTGCCGCCGGCCTTGTCGAGCGTCACGGCGAGCACGCCGCCCCCGGTGACCGAGAGCGACGCGATCGACGCGGCCTTGGTGATGTCGAGCGTGCCGCCGGCGACCGCGACCGCGAGCCCTTGCGCGTTGGCGAGTGTGCCGGAGAAGCGCGAGGTGCCGCCGAGCGTCAGCGTGTCGGTACCGCCACCGAAATCCGCCGCACCGTTGAACACCGACGTACCGGCCAGCGTAAGCGCGTCGTTGCCCGCGCCGAACACCGCGCCGCCGGTGAAGTTCGCGTCACCCGACAAGGCCAGGCGGTTGGTGCCGCTCCCGAACCGTGCGGTGCCGGTGACGGTGCCGTCGGCGACGTCGAACAGGTCGTTGCCGGTGCCGAAGCGCACGTCGCCGACCATCGCGGGCGCGGCGATGCCGGTCGCGACCGCGGTCTGGCGGACGATCGTGCCCGTCGTGTTCGCCGAGAGGTCGATCGCGACGTTGCGCTCGGAGGTGGCGAGCGCCCCCGAAGCACCTATGCTGCCGCTGTTCTCGACCAGCGTGACGATGCCCGACCGGTCGAGGATGCCGATCGCGGTGCCGTCGGCCGCCTGTGCAGTCGCCTTGATCGTGCCGCTGTTGCGGACCGTCGCGACCGAGGCACCGGTGTCGATCAGAACGGCCGTCGAGCGCGATGCAGCAGTGCCGCCGCCGGCTGCCGAGATCGCGCCGGCATTGCGGATTTCGGGAGTCGACGCACCGCTGCCGAGCTTCAACCCAGTCGCGCTCGCGCCGTTCGCCGCCGCCGCGACGGTGCCGTTGATGCCGATCCCGCCGGCGATCGTCACCGCGCCACCGAGCCCGCCGATCGCCAGGCCGTTGCCCTCGACACCGCCATACACGCCGCTGCCCGCGATCCCGCCGTCGACGATCAGGCCGAAGCCGGTTCCCGTCCCCGCGACCGCGCCGATCGCGACCGCCCGCGTGGCCGAGCCGATCTGCACTGCCGGCGCCGCGCCATAGGAGGTGATCGCAGCCGAGCCTTCGGTGGCGTCGGGCAGGCCGTCCTTGTCCTCGTCGGTATCCGTCGTGCTGGCGTCCTTCGGCGGCACTGCGAAGACGATCCCGCCCGACACGTCGCCGGCGACGACCAGCGCCGATCCGCCCTGCAACAGATCGTCGGCTTCTAGCTTCGAGGGGTCGGCGGGGGCCGTCACATAGCGATAGCCGGTCGAGCCCAGCGCGCCCTGCACCACCAGCGCACCCGCGATGTTACCATCGACGCGTGCGGCCACCGCGCCCTGCCCGATCGCCGCGATCGTCCCCGCGAGCCGGACGTTGCCGGTCACGTCCGCGATCCGCACGCCGGTCGAGCGATCGCCGGTGACCGAGGTCTGCCCGTCATGCGTGAACGCGCCGGTCAGTGGGCCGCCGAGCCAGATGCCCGCCGAGTCGTTGCCTTTCACCGTGATCGCGCCGCTGTTGACGATCGCTCCCGTGTAGGCGCCCGCGGTGCGGATGCCGGTGCGTCCCGTGCCGGCCGCGAACGGCCCGTCGAGGTCGCCGTCCTTGTCGATATCGGTCGCGACATAGCTTTCGTCGACGATGATCTTGCCCGCCGCCGCATTGGTGATGCCGCCGCCGGTGCCGGCATTGGCGAGGATGCCGGTCGAGCCATCGGCGTTGGTGACCTGGATCGTGCCTTCGTTTGTGACCGAGTTGACGCTGTCGACCGTGACCGCGGTGCCGCTGGTCGGCGTTACCGATCCCGCAGCGACGATCTTGAGGTTGTCGGGGGCGCCCGCCTTGATCGTCGAGGTCCGCACCGCATCGGTCCGCTTGGTGTCGATCACGGTTTGCGCCTGGACGCCTGTCGTCACGGCGAACAGGCAGGTGGTGGTCAGTAGGAGACGACGCATACGGAACCCTTTTCGATGTGTTTTCGAACAGAGGACGGAGGCGCGGCTCGCGAACCTTGAACCGCGCGCAATTATCCCGTGGCACCAGGACCCCGGCGGCGCGTTGTCGGCTCGAGAATTTCAGGGAAATGCCAGCATGATCACCACCATCGCCGAACTCGACCGCATCCGCGACGACAGCAAGCGGCTCGTCACGACGCGCTCGATGATGTCGGCGGGGGCCGCGGTCGTGCCGATCCCCGGCGCGGATATCGTCGCGGACATCGGCCTGCTCACCAAGCTGCTGCCCGAGATCAGCAAGCGCTTCGGCCTCGATCACGACCAGGTGCAAAAGCTCGAGCCGCAGATCGCGCAACAGGCGCTGGTAATGGCGTCGAGCCTCGGCAACACGATGATCGGCCGGATGGTGACCAAGCGCATCGTCGTCGCCCTGCTCCGCCGCGTCGGCGCACGCGTCGCGGTCGGATCGATGGCGAAGTTCATCCCGTTCGCGGGCTCGGCGGTGGCGGCGACGATCAGCTTCGGCGCGATGAAGCTGGTCGGCAACTCGCATGTCGACGATTGCTACAAGACCGCCCTGGCGCTGCTCCCCGCGGACCAACGCGCGCTGGCGAACGCGAAGGCGTAAACGTCGGCGCCTTCTAGCTCCCCTCCCTGGAAGGGAGGGGCTGGGGGTGGGTCGGCCCGCCTGAGCCACCCCCGTTCGAACATGCGAAAGCCGACCCACCCCCTACCCCTCCCTTCCAGGGAGGGGGGTTAGAACGCCGCGTCGAGGCCGATGCGGATCGTGCGCGGACGCTGCGGCGTAATCTGCCCGCTCCCCACCT
The DNA here is from genome assembly GCF_024273235.1 of Sphingomonas faeni. GTDB lineage: Bacteria > Pseudomonadota > Alphaproteobacteria > Sphingomonadales > Sphingomonadaceae > Sphingomonas > Sphingomonas faeni_A. The sequence goes on from NZ_JANBVH010000001.1 coordinate 212,233, forward strand.
GGAACGGCGTCCCCAACGCGAACCGGTTGCCGACGCTGTCGGTCAAGTTCGTCACCCCGAGCGTAACCCCCAACGACGGCCGCCCGACCCGCGCGGTCAGCGCGGTATCCAGATAATCCCCCTGCTCCTCGCCCAGCACCGGCCCGACCCCGAGCCGCGACCGCCCGACATAGCGCGCCCACCCATATATCCGCAGTTCCAGGTCACGCCCGACATCCCGCCGGTAATCCGCCCCCAGCCGCCCGGCATAGCGCGCGATGTTCGGCACCTGGCTCATCCGCGCGAGCGCCACGAACAGCGCCGGGCTGGGCTCCGTCACGCGGCTGTCGTTGTAGGTGAAGCCCGCGTCGAGAGTCAGGCCGGCGACCGGCTTCCACCCGCCCGCCGCGCTGAACGTCCAGATCCGCCCGTCGCCGATATTGGCGGTGCTCGGCAGGCCGGTCGCGTCGATGAAGTCCGCCTGGATATCCTGCCAGATCGTGTGCGACACGCTCGCCGACAGATACGCGCTGTCAATCCCGGCAAGCCCATAGCGCACGCCGCTCTCCAGCGTCCGCACGCGATCATTCTCGAACCGCCGCACGAAATCGCTCTCGATCGCCAGCCCACCCGGGCGGAATCCCTGCTGATACCGTCCGTACAGCGACACCTTGGGCAGCACCGCGGCGATCAGCGAGGCGGACGGCAGCACGCTCGTCTCGATCCGGTCCGCGGTCACGCGCGCGCGGGCAAGCGCGACGGTCTCCAGCCGCGCCGGCGCGACGTCCTCGCCGGTCCCTGCCAGCGAGGCCCGCGTGACCCGAGCGCCCGCGGTCGCGATCAGGCCGCGCACCAGTTGCACGCTCCCCTCGCCGTATAGCGTCGCCTCATCGATGCTGTTGGTCACACCCGTCACCGGCGCGGGCGCATCGACCGGCCCGAGCGACCGCGACAGCCGCGTCCGGTTGTGCGTGAAACTGCCACCGACCACCCAGCCGAAGCCGTTCCGCATCGGCCGCCATACCCGCGTCTCGTTCGCGATCATCGACGTCGCGTTGCGCTGCGCGAACACGCGGGCCTCGCCTTCGGGCAGCGTCGCGTCGTACCGCTCGGTCAGCGTCTGGCCGACGATCCCGGTCGAGGATTTGACCTTCAGCCCGCCGATCGCGCCCGACACGACCACCTGCCCCATCGTGTAATCCGCCGAAAAACCCTGCACGATCGCGCTCGATCGCGTCAAAGGTGGCGCGTCGCGATCGGCATATTGGCTGTCGTCGCCCTTGGTCCATTGCCCGATCCCGCCGAGATCGACGGTCCAGCCATTCCCCGCATCGAGCCTCAGCATCGCGCGACCGCCGCCGATCCGCGTCCGGTTCACGTCGCGCCGGTCGAGCACCGGATTGTCGATATACCCGCCTTCGCTGACGCCGTAGCCGACGACGCGCAGCGCCACCCGCTCGCCGAGCGGCACGTTCAGCGTCGCGCCCAAATCCGCACCCGGATCACCGTGCCACGTCGCCGACAGACCGCCCGCGATCGACGCCGACACCGCGCCCAGCTCGGGCGTGTTCGGCACGGTGCGGATAATCCCGCCAAGCGACCCTGCGCCGTACAGCGTCCCCTGCGGTCCTTCGAGCACCTCGACCGACGCGATATCGTACAGCCGCAGATCGGGGTCGGGCGCGTTGTAGCTCAGCCGCAAGTCACCGAAATACTGTCCCACCGTGGTCTGGGTCGGCCCCGTGAAACTGGAATCGGCAATGCCGCGGATGAACAGCTTGTTGCGCCCCGCCCCTAAATGCGTCGACGATACGCTGGCCAGCCGCGCGAGGATCGCCTCGGTCCCGCCAGCGCCGCCGAGCGCGAGATCGACCCCGTCGAGCAACGCCACCTGCCCCGCGAAATCGCGCAACCGCACGTCGCGCTTGCTGCCGGTCACGACGATATCCGCGCCCTCTGCCACCGGTGCGGCGGCGGGAACGACCCTCGGCCGATTCACCCGAACCGCCACGACACGCGGCGCGCGCGCCACGAGCCGCCACCCGACCGCCCCCGCCGCGACGACATCCGCATCCACCGCCGACGCCAGCCGGTCGAGCGCCGCGCGCGCGCTCATCCGCCCGCGCACCGCCGGTACGCGCCGCGCCCACAGCCCCGGATCGCCGATGACGATGCTCGTCCCCGACTGACGCCCGAGCGCCAGCACCGCATCGCCGAGACGCCCTGCCGGCAGGTCGACCGCCCCCTGCCCCGCCTGCGCGGGAGCGGCGACGGCGAGCGCCGCGACGACCAGACATCCGTGCATCCTCACGAGCGGGAGGACATCACCCAGTGGCCGCCACGCTTGCGGATCGCGACACCCAGCAGCGGCGCGGCGAGCCGTGGATCGCCCACCAGCTTGGCGGTGGCGATGCTGCCGCTGAACGACCGCTTCGCCACTGTCGGGTCGGCGCGCAGGTCGACGCCGAGCGCGCGCGACAGATCGTCCGCGACCTCGGCCAGCGTCGCGCCCTCATAGGCCAGCACGCTGTCGCGCCACGATCCGACGCTGGCGACGTCGACCGCCGTCACGGTCGGCTTGCCGTCGCGGACGAGCAGCCCCTGCCCCTTCACGAGCCGGATGCCGTCGCGTCCCGGATTATAGTCGACCGCGCCTTCGGACACCGCGACGCGCGTATCGCCCAGCGCGTACTTCACGTCGAACGCGGTGCCGACGTCAACCAGCCGCGCGCCGCCGACGCTCACCTCGAACGGATCGCTGTCGTCGTGCCGGACCACGAACATCGCCTCGCCGCGCTCCAGCGTCGCGATCCGCGGGTCGTCGCGATCGAGCATCAGGCGTGTCGCACCACCCATCGCGATGCTGCTCCCATCGGCGAGCTGCACCGTCCGCATGGCCCCCGCTGCCGTCTCGACCGCATAGGGGTGCGTGCGCGTGTCGAGCGCCTCATAGCCGACGAACAACGCCAACGACGCCGCGATCGCGCCACCGGTCCAGACCGGCCAGCGCCGCTTCGGCATCGGCACGACGACCGGCGCGGCCATCTCGGCCGGCACGGACGCCGCCATCTCCTCGATATCCGCCGACATCGCATGATACGCCGCCGCGTGACGCGGGTCCGCCTCCAGCCAGGCGTGGAACGCCGGCCAGTCGTCGAACGCATCGCTACCGATCCGGACGACCCAGTCCAGCGCAGCCCCGTTCAGCGCAGGGGCGTCGATATCGTCATGCTCCGCCATCATGGCCTCCTATACGCGATGACGGAGACGATCCGGTACGACCTTGAAAACTCAGGTCTCGTCATAGCGTCGCTTCGCATCGATCATCGCACGATACGCTTTCCGCAAGTCGCCCTCGACGGTGCTGAGGCTCACCCCGAACTCGGCGGCGACGATCCTTTGCTCGATCCCGTCGATCCGGTGCCGACGGAATATCCGCGCGGCGCGGTCGCCGACCGACTGCAATGCGGTCTCCGCCAGCGCCGCCTGCTCGCGCGCGATCACGACCCGTTCGGCGGACGGCTCCTCCGACCGATCGAGCGAGGGGCCGCCGGTCGCCTCCGTCCATTCCCGATCCCGCTTCTCGGCCTGCCGCACCGCGCGGTGGCGGTCGAGCATCAGGTTGTTCGCCATCCGGTACAGATACGACAGCGGCGACGCGATCGGCCCGGTCGGCGCGGTCTGGATCCGCAGCCACAGCTCGTGCAGCAGATCCTCCGCCGCATCGCCCGCACCGAGCGACCGGAGAAACCGCAGCAGCGTGTCGCGGTTCGCGAGGAAAACGGCCTCAAGGCCCGAGGAGTCCATGTTCCGCCCGTGTCGATAGGCCGCCGATCGGCGCTCGACGGCGCCGTGTTCCCGGCGGGACTACAGCGCTTGGCGAGGAGACACAATCGGCCCGCCCGGCACCCCGTTACCGATGAAGCAACGTCCAGCCCTGCGGCAGATAGTCCGTCGACATGTAATAATAGAACAGGCACGTGCCGTCGCGGCGATAGGTCCCACCCTTGACGAGGCCGAGCGCGGTGGTGCCCTCGAACACCGGCGCGCCGCTGTCGCCGGCCTTGCACGTCGGCCCCTCGACCGCGACCCAGGTCGGCAGGCACGCGCCGCCGCACAGATCGCCGGCGGGGGCGAAATCGACCATCGCCACCACCGCACAGCTATAGCCGGTCCGCTCGCCGCGATGACACACGAAGTCGCCCGCCCGCGTGCTGGTGCGGTAGCGCCATGTCGCGACGGGCCGCGCGAGCGTCTTGGCGGTGTCCGCGTAGAACAGCGGCGCGTAGGCGATGCCCGGGGCGGTCGCGACGTTGACCTGCACGTCCTGATATCCCCAGCCCCATTGCCCGACGAACGCCAGCGGCCATTCCTCGCGGCTGCCGTCCGACGGGCGCTTGCCGACATAGGAGAGCGTGTCCGGGCAATGCGCCGCGGTGACCACGCCGTTGCGCATCCCGTCGGACACGACGAAGCCGGTCGTGCAGGCATAGCGCTTGCCATCGACGGTACCGACCACACGCCCGCCACCCTCGATGGCGCCACCCTCGATCGCGCCGCCCTCGATCGCGCCACTTTGTGCAGGCGTCGCGTCGGTTGCAGGGGGAGCCGCCTCGACCTGCATGTCGACCGGCGGCCGATCGACGACATCGATGCGTACCGGCACGCCTGTCATCGCCGCGATCCGCGCGCGCAATTCGCCGTTCCGGTCGAGATCGGCGTCGGCGCTGGCGGTCATCACGACAAGCTCGCCGGTCCGCTGATCCACACCGAGTCCGGGCGGATGCGGCAGGGAATCGCGGATCTTCGCCTGATAGGTGGTGATCGCGGCGAGCACCGCGTCGCGTGTCGCGGTGGCGCCGGTGCGGAAGACGATCGGAACGGTCATCCCGCCGGCGACGACCTGCTGGTCCGGCACGGGATCGGTGCCGGTCAGCAGCACGACGATCCGGTAGGTCGGCAGATGCTCGATCGCGATTCCGGCCCAGCGGTCCTTGAAGGTTTCGCGCAGCGCGTCGGTCGCCGGCACGCTGTCGCCCTGCGCCCGCAGCCGCCGCAACGCCTCGTCGAACGGCACACCGAACCGTCGCGCATATTCCGCCGCGTCCTGCATCAGCGCATCGACCGGCAATTGCACGTGCGCCTGCACGTGCGCCGCGCCACTCGCGGGCGGGGGAACGACCTGCGCGGCGGACGCGGTCGCCATGGCAACCGCAAGCAGCGCGCTCGCCATTCCGCGGATCAAAGACTTCAACATGCAAGGCGATCCTGGAGGCGTTGGGCGATCATGACCTGATACCGCCATGATCTGAACCGGTGCTTTCACGCAAGCGAAGCTGAGCGTGCAAGCAAAGCTGGGGCGTGCAGGCAAAGCCGGGGCGTGCAAGCAATCGAGGTGATTGCGCGCGATCTCGCAAGCGTCCTATCAAGCACGCCATGAAGACCCTGCTCTCTGCCAGCCTCGCCGTGCTCGCCTTTGCGAGTGCCCCTGCCGCCGCCCGGCAACTCACCATCGACGATGTGACGATGCTCAGCCGCGTCGGTGCGCCGACCACCTCGCAGGACGGACGCTGGCTCGTCTGGGCGCAGCGCGAGACCGATCTCGCGGCGGACAAGGGGCGTTTCGACCTTTGGCGGCTCGATCTCAGCACACCGGGCGCGACGCCGGTGAAGCTGCTCGCCGATCCGCAGGTCAACGAGAACGATCCTCAGATCGTCGGCAGCACGGTGTATTTCACCTCGGACAAGGGCGGCGAGGACGCGGTCTGGTCGGTGCCCGTCACCGGCGGCACGCCGCGGCGCGTCACCAGCTTCAAGGGTGGGTTCAGCGGTTTCAAGGTCGCGCCGACCGGCGACAAGTTGCTCGTCTGGGCGGATCGCAAGCCGGGTGCACCGAGCCTCGAGCCGGCGATGGTCAAGAAGGACCCGAACGCGGGGGCCGGGCGGACCTACGACCAGCTGTTCGTGCGGCATTGGGATACATGGGCGGACGGCACGCGCTCGCAGCTGTTCGTGTTGCCACTGACCGCCGCGGGTGCGACCGGGAACGGCGTTCCGCTGGTCGGCGCGCTGGTCGGCGATGCGCCGTCCAAGCCGTTCGGCGGCGGCGAGGAAGTCTCGTGGAGCCCCGATGGCCGCACCGTGTATTTCGCGATGCGCGAGGCTGGGCGGATCGAGGCGCTGTCGACCAATCTCGACATCTTCTCGGTCCCGGCGGACGGCTCGGCCGCACCGGTCAACCTCACCGCCGCGAACAAGGCGACCGACAACCTCCCGACGGTATCGCCCGATGGCCGCACGCTCGCCTATTTCGCGATGCGGCGGCCTGGGTTCGAGGCGGATCGCCAGGTGCTGACGCTGCGCGATATCGCCAGCGGCAAGACGGTGTCGCTGACCGAGCGCTGGGACCGGTCGGTCGGCTCGATCGCCTGGGCGCCCGATTCGAAGTCGCTCTACGTCACCGCCGACGACACGCAGGAGACGCCCTTGTTCCGCGTCGATGCGTCGAGCGGCGCGGTCACGCGGCTGACGCAGGAGGGCCATGTCGGCGCGGTCGCGATCACGCCGCGCGGGCCGGTGGTGGCGATGGACAGCCTCACCGCACCCGCCGATTTCTTTCGTCTGGGCACCGGCGCACCGCAGCGCCTGACGCAGGTCAACGCGACGAAGCTCGCCGGGATCGACATGCCGACCGTTACGCGGTTCAATTTCAAGGGCGCGAACGCCGACACCGTCTGGGGCTATGCGGTGAAGCCGTACGGCTCGGCGGGGAAAGTCCCGATCGCCTACATGGTTCACGGCGGACCGCAGGGATCGAGCAACAACAGCTGGTCCTATCGCTGGAACCCGGCGGTGTTCGCAGGCGCCGGCTACGGGCTGGTCGCGGTCGATTTCCACGGGTCGACCGGCTACGGCCAGGGCTTCACCGACGCGATCAGCAACGATTGGGGCGGCTGGCCGCTCGAGGATCTGCAAAAGGGTCTGAAGGCCGCGACCGACAAGTTCGCGTGGCTCGATGCCGACAATGCCTGCGCGCTCGGCGCGTCCTATGGCGGCTACATGATGAACTGGTTCGAGGGGCAGTGGCCCGATCGCTTCAAGTGCATCGTCCAGCATGACGGCGTGTTCGACGCGCGCGCGATGGCCTACGAGACCGAGGAGCTCTGGTTCGACGAATGGGAGCATGGCGGGAAAGCCTATTACGAGGACCCGCAGGCATTCGAGAAATGGAACCCGGTCAATTACGTCGCCAAGTGGAAGACGCCGATGCTGGTGATCACCGGCGAGAAGGACTTCCGCATTCCGTATACGCAGGGGCTGGCGACGTTCACCGCGTTGCAGCGGCGCGGGATCCCGTCGCGGCTGCTGGTGAACCCGAACGAGAACCACTGGGTGCTCAAGCCGAAGAACTCGCGGCAATGGTATGGTGAGGTGATCGGGTGGATGGACAAGTGGACGGGGAAGTAGGCGCCGCTTCCTTCCTCCCGATCCCCCACCCGGCGAATGAGTACCACCCCGGCGAAGGCCGGGGCCCAATTGGAAAGGTAGAAGTAACGAGGGACTGTCCGTAGCCACTCCCGTCCCCCAATTGGGCCCCGGCCTCCGCCAGGGTGGTTGCGCGAGGTGACGGTTTCCTCTGGCTTACCCTGTTTCCCCGCGAAGGCGGGGACCCAGACTGGGCTCCCGCCTTCGCGGGAGAACAACGAAGGGCGAACGGCGCTCTCCTGCTTAGTGCGCCTTCTTGCCCTTCACCGCATGCAACCCCAGCGCAATCGCGCCGCCCAGAATCAACCCGACGATCCCCGAGAAGAACGCGTTAACCGCCCAGTTCACGACCCCCTTCGCGACCGGCACCGCCGCCGCGGCGCTCTCGGCCGTGTGGTGGATCCAGTGCGGCACCGTCGTGAACCCGAAATCCTCGACGCCGTGGACGATGATCTGGCCGCCGACCCACACCATCGCCGCAGTCCCGATCACCGACAGCGCCGACATCACCAGCGGCATGCCCTTCACCAGTCCGCGCCCGAGCGCCTGCACCGCCGCGCCGTTGCGCTGCGCCAGATGCAGGCCGATGTCGTCCATCTTCACGATCAGCGCGACCACGCCGTACACCGCGATGGTGATGACGATGCCGACCAGCGCCAGCACGATCGCCTGTTCCCAGATCGGCTTGGTCGCGACGTCCGACAGCGCGATCACCATGATCTCGGCCGACAGGATGAAGTCGGTGCGGATCGCGCCCGAGACCTTCTGCGCCTCCAGCGCCTTCGGGTCGGTCGGCGCGTCCACCACCTCCTCGGCATGGCCGCCGCCGAACGCCTCGAGGATCTTCTCCGCCCCCTCGAAGCATAGATACGTGCCGCCGATCATCAGCAACGGCGTCAGCAGCCACGGTGCGAACGCGCTCAACGCCAGCGCCGCCGGCAGGATGAAGAGCAGCTTGTTGCGGAACGAGCCAAGCGCGATCTTGCCGATCATCGGCAGCTCGCGCTTCGGCTCGAACCCGACCATGTAGCGCGGCGTCACCGCGGCATCGTCGACCACCACGCCGATCGCCTTGCTGCCCGCCTTGCTGGTCGCCGCGCCGATATCATCGAGGCTGGCGGCGGCGAGCTTGGTGATCCCGGCAATGTCGTCGAGCAGTGCGACCAATCCTGTCGGCATCGATGGTATCCTTTGCGTGCGTTCACGCGCTCGGTAACGTGACAGGATTGTCATGCAACGGCTTTCGCACTTGCGGTAGTGCATGGCGCGCGGAATGGTTGCAGCCGACGCGACCCAAGCGACAGGACGAGCCATGACAGACGACTTCATCACGCACCTGCCCAAGGCGGAACTGCATCTGCACATCGAGGGCAGCCTGGAGCCCGAACTCATGTTCGCGCTGGCCGAGCGCAACAAGGTCGCGATCCCGTTCAAGAGCGTCGAGGACGTCCGCGCGGCGTACAGCTTCACCAATCTGCAGACCTTCCTCGACATCTATTATGCGGGCGCCGCGGTGCTCCAGACCGAGGAGGATTTCCGCGATCTGGCGGTCGCCTATTTCGACCGCGTCGCACAGGACGGCGTGGTGCATGCTGAGATCTTCTTCGATCCACAGACGCACACGCATCGCGGCATACCGTTCGACGTGGTCGCACGCGGGCTGTTCGCCGGCATCGACGAGGCGCAGGCCAAGCATGGCATGTCGGTCGGCCTGATCATGAGCTTCCTCCGCCATCTCGACGAGGAGGATGCGTTCAAGACGTTCGCGCAGGCCGAGCCGTGGCTCGACCAGTTCATCGGCGTCGGGCTCGATTCGTCCGAGGTCGGCCATCCGCCATCGAAGTTCGCGCGCGTGTTCGCTGCGTCGGCGGATGCCGGGCTGATGCTGTGCGCGCACGCCGGCGAGGAGGGCCCGCCCGCGTATATCCACGAGGCGCTCGATATCCTTCAGGTGGACCGGATCGACCACGGCAATCGCGCGCTGGAGGATCCGGCCTTGGTCGCACGGTTGGCCCGCGATGCGATGACGCTGACCGTGTGCCCGCTGTCGAACGTGGCGTTGCGCAACGTCGACCGGCTCGAGAACCACCCGATCGACCGGATGCTCGATCTCGGCCTGCGCGCGACGATCCATTCGGACGATCCGGCCTATTTCGGCGGCTATATCGGCGAGAATTTCCGCCAGACCGCGCGCGCGAAGAATCTCTCGCGCGAGCAGGTGGTGACGCTCGCGCGGAACAGCTTCCTCGGCAGCTTCCTCGACGACGAGGCGCTCAGCGGCCATCTCGCGACGCTGGATGCATACGCTAAAGCGCATCCGTGATCGGCCGCTTCCTCGCGGTCTTCGAACCGTTCATCCTGATGCTGCTCGGCACCGTCGTGCTGGCGAGCCTGTTGCCGGCGCGCGGCGAGATGGCGACGATCGTCGGCTACGCGGCGGATATCGGCATCGTCCTGCTGTTCTTCCTCCACGGCGCGAAGCTGTCGCGTGACGCGATTCTGTCGGGATTGCGCAACTGGAAGCTGCACCTCGCGGTGCTGGCCGTGACCTTCGTCGCGTTCCCGCTGTTCGGTCTAGGGCTCAGCGCACTGCCGTTCGTGAATGGACCGCTCGCTGCCGGGCTGCTGTTCCTGACGCTGCTCCCCTCGACCGTGCAGTCGTCGATCGCCTTTACCGCGATCGCGCGCGGCAATGTCGCGGCGGCGGTATGCAGCGCATCGTTCTCCAACCTGCTCGGGATCGTGGTTACGCCCGCGCTGGTCGCGTTGCTGATGGAGACGTCGGGCAGCGGCGGGATCTCGATCGACAGCATCGAGGCGATCGTGCTGCAATTGCTCGTCCCGTTCGTCGCCGGGCATCTGCTGCGTCCGTGGATCGGCGCGTGGGTAACGCGGCGGAAAGCGATGCTCACCGTCGTCGATCGCGGCTCGATCCTGCTGGTCGTCTACAGCGCGTTCGGGGCCGCGGTGGTCGAGGGCCTCTGGACCAAATTGTCGATCGGCGACCTGATCCTGATCGGGCTGCTCTGCGCCGCGCTGCTTGCGTTCGTCCTGGCGCTCACCTTCGCCGTCGCGCGGCTGATGAAACTGCCCCGCGAGGATGCGATCGTCCTCCAATTCTGCGGCTCCAAGAAGAGCCTCGCATCGGGCGTGCCGATGGCCGGCGTACTGTTCCCGCCCGCGCAGGTCGGCGTCATCCTCCTGCCACTGATGCTGTTCCACCAGCTGCAACTGATCGCCTGCGCCGTGATCGCGCGCCGCTATGCCGAGAGCGCGCCACGCGATACTGCCCTGGGTTAACACGCTAAACCCTTGCCGGTATTTGCTTTGTTCCACCGGTAGCGGCATGGTCGGGCTGCTATCACGAGAGTTTCGAGTTCATGAGCGCGCCGAGCGACACTGCCATCCCCGCCGCGGACGTGGGGCTGGACCTGACCGCGTGCGACCGCGAACAGATCCACATCCCGGGCGCAATCCAGCCGCACGGCCTGTTGCTGGTCGCCGACGCCGCGACCCTCGCGATCGTCGCAGGGGCCGGCGACATCGAGACCCGGCTGGCCGTCGACTGGCTGGGGCGAGACCTGTCCGCGCTGTTGGCGCAGGATATCGCGGCGCTGTTCGCGACCAGCGAGACGGTCGCCGGAGTTGCGCTGGCCGGCGCGCCGGTGACCGGGGTTTCCGAACACTTCGACGTCACGCTCCATCGCAGCGCGGATCACGTGCTGGTCGAGCTCGAACCGGTCGCGGGCGTGCCGGTCACCGCCGCGGCGATGCTCGGCCGACTCAACGCGATGGCGATGACGTTCGAACGCGCCGGCAATCTCCAGGCGCTGTGCGAGCGCGCGGCGATCGCGTTCCGGCAACTGACCGGGTTCGACCGCGTCATGGTCTACCGCTTCCTCGACGACGAAGCCGGGCGCGTGATGGCGGAGGACAAGGCGTCGGGACTCGGCACCTTCCTCAACCATCATTTTCCCGCCTCGGACATCCCCCGGCAAGCGCGCGCGCTGTATGTGCGCAACAGGACTCGGACGATTCCGGCGATCGACTATGCGCCCGCGGTGCTGCGACCAGCCGGGTTCGAGACGCTCGATCTCAGCGATGTCGCGCTGCGCAGCGTGTCGCCGATCCACCTGCGCTATCTCGCCAATATGGGGGTCGCGGCGTCGGCCTCGATCTCGATCGTCAAGGACGGCCTGTTGTGGGGCATGATCGCCTGCCATCACGGATCGCCGCGCGTGCTGACCCCCGATATCCGCGCGGCCTCGTCGACTCTGGCGAGCGGCCTCGCCCGCCAGATCCGCGCGAAGGAGGAGGCCGAGACCTACCGCGAACGGCTGCGGTTGCGGGCGGCGGAGGACGCGGTCATCCCGAAGCTCGCGACCGACCCCGCCCCGCGCGGTATCGTCACCGCACTGCGCGACGACCTGCGGCGTATGCTGGACGGCGACGGCTTCGCGTTCGTCGATGGCGCGGTGGTGGCGATGCACGGCCTGTGCCCTGCCGAGGAGGACGTGCTCGACCTGGCGGAGTGGGCGGTCACGCAGAACGGGATCGAGCCGTTCGCGACGCACGAACTGCCCTCGCTCTATCCTCGTGCCGAGACGTACAGGGCAGCGGCCAGCGGCGTGCTCGCGCTTCCGCTCATCGATGAGGGCGCGATGCTGTTGTGGTTCCGCGCCGAGCAGATCGAGGAAGTCGAATGGGCGGGCAATCCGCACAAGGCGGTTTCGGTGGATCCGAACGCAGTGCTGACGCCGCGCACCTCGTTCGAATCCTGGACGCAGGCGGTTAGCGGTCGATCGCGGTGCTGGACCCGCGAGGAGATCGAGGCCGCGCATCGTCTGCGCCGGGCGTTCCACGACGCCCATGTCAACCAGCGGCTTCGTCTTCTCAACGGCGACCTGCAACGCACGCTCGCCGACAAGGACATCCTGATCGCGCAGAAGGACGTCCTGATGAAGGAGGTCAATCACCGCGTCCAGAACAGCCTCCAGTTGGTCGCCGCGTTCCTGTCTCTCCAGGCGAAATCGTCGGACGACGCAAAGGTGAAAGAGCATCTCGCCGAAGCGCAGGCCCGGCTCGCGGCGGTCGCGCTGGTCCACCGTCGACTGTACCGCGACGACCAGGTCGAGTCGGTTGATCTGTCGCGCTATCTCGAGGAGCTGACCGACGACATGAAGACCTCGCTCGGCGAGGATTGGGCAGCGCGGATGAGCCTGGATCTCGCGCCGATCCTGGTCGCGACCGATCGCGCGGTGAACATCGGGCTGGTGCTGACCGAGCTGGTGATCAACGCAAGCAAATATGCCTATGAGGGTCGCGCCGGACCGATCGAGATCGTGCTGGAACAGCATCGCAACCGGCTGCGCCTGATCGTCGCGGACCAGGGCGTCGGCAAATCGGGCACGCGCGAGGGCTTTGGCAGCCGGATGATGAAGGCGGTCGTCGCCGGACTGTCCGGTACGATCGAACAGGACGACAACATGCCCGGCCTGCGCGTCATCCTGACCGCGCCGATCGAGGATATGCGCTGACGTCCCGTCCGGCGCGAACGAAACGCCAGCACAACCGCCTCACCAGTTGAAGCGGAGCGATCCGACGACGGTCCGCGAGGCACCGAAGTAACAGCTGTTGACGAAGAAACAGCTGGCGATGTGGCGCTTGTCGAACAGGTTCGCGACGTTCGCGGTCAGGCTCATGCCCTTGAGCGAGTCGCCGAACTTGCCGAGATCATAGCCGAGCACCGCATCGACCAGCACATAGCCCGGCGACTGGAACCGGGTGGTGAGCGTCTGGCCTGCTGCCACGCGCGTCGCGGTGCCGTCCGACTTGCCGACATAGCGGACGCCGCCGCCGATGTTGAACCCCGACAGCGCGCCGCCGCCGCTAATGCGTGACAGGTCGTAGTTGACAAAGCTCGATGCGCTCCAGGTCGATATGCCGAGCGGCTTGGTGCCGGTAACGCCGCTGAGCTGATCGCCGGTGCCGACGACTGGCGTGCCCTGCGTGACTTTCGGATCGGTATAGGTGCCGGCGACCGTGACCGTCAGGCCCGGCGTGATCTCGCCCCGTCCATCGAGTTCGATGCCCCGTACCGCCACTTCGCCGATCTGGACCTGGAAGTTCGGGTTGGCGGGATCGGTCGTCGGTACGTTCTGGCGACGCAGATCGAAGGCCGAGAGCGTGAACAGCGCGCTGGTGCCGCGCGGCTGGTATTTCAGGCCTGCTTCGTACTGGCGACCGGTGACGGGCACGAACGCTGCGCCGTCGAACGCGGTGCCGGTCTGCGGCTCGAAGCTTTCCGAATAGCTGACGAACGGCGCCAGGCCGAACTTGGTTTCGTACAATGCGCCGAGGCGTCCGGTGAACGCGGTCTGGTGAAGCCGGGTCACGCCGCTGGCCGCTCCTGCCGCGGCGTTGCGGTTCACCGTCGTCTGGTCGTACCAGTCGTAGCGGCCGCTCGCGATCAGTTGCAGCCCGCCGATCGCGATCTGGTCCTGCACATAGGCGCCGACCTGGTCGATCTTGCGGAAGCTGCGCGTCTGGCTGAGCGGGAAAGTAGGCTGCACTCCGCCATATACCGGCGCGAACAGGCTCAGGTTCGGGATGCTGGTCGCCGGATCGGCAGCGACGCCGGTGTTGAACTGCTGGTCGTTGCTACCCTGGTTGTTCTGCCAGTCGACGCCGGTGAGCAGCGTGTGCTGCAACGGCCCGGTCGCAAACTTGGCGGTCGCGTGATTGTCGATCGTGATCGTCCGGAACGATTCGTCCGACCCACCGCCCCCGCGCACGATCGTCGAGAAATCGGTGTTGCGATTGGCGCCCGTGCCCGTCGTCGCGAACGCGGACAGGTAGATCTGGCGATAGTGGAGATCGACGTCGAGGTAGCGCGCGCTCGTCGCCCAGCTCAGGCTGTCGTTGAAGTCGTGGCGGAACAGCAGCGTCGCCGACTTCTGCTTGCGATCGAACGCTTCGTACGCAGGCTCGCTCACGTTGAAATCGGTCGCGAACTGTCCGGACGGGTTCGCGAGCGCCGAACCGTAGACCGGCACGCCGCTGTACGACGCCGATTCGGGATCGCGCTGGTAATTGAGGATCAGCGTCACGCTGGTCGCCTCGTCGGGCGCGAAGGTCAGCATCGGCCGCGCGTAATAGCGCCGGTTGCCGGTCATCGCGACGAAACCGTCCGACCGCTCCGCACCCGCGATCACGCGGAACAGCCATTTGTGATCCTTATCGAGCGGCTGGTTCACGTCGATCGCGCTGCGCAACAGGTCGAAATTGCCGCCCGCCAGTTCGATCCGCCCGCCGGATTCGCCATAGGGGACCTTGCTGGTCAGGTTGACCAGTCCGCCTGGCGTGGAGTTGCCATACAGGACCGATGCCGGCCCCTTGATCACGTCGACGCGCTCGACGAGGTGGAAGTCGATCTGCGGCGTGGAATAGACTCCGCCTAGCAGACGCATGCCGTCCATATACTGGCCCGGCGCAAAGCCGCGGACGTAGAGCTGGTCGTAGCGGGTGGCGACATTGCCGCGCTGGTTCGGCGAGACGCCCGCAACATAGCCGAGCGCCTGGTTGATCGACAGCGCGTTGCGGAGCGTCAGTTCCTTTTCGTCGATGCTGGTGATGACCTGCGGCGTGCGGATCAGCGGCGTCTCGGTCTTGGTGCCGGTGCTGCCGGTCTTGCGAATGCGCTCGCCGCTGACGACGATCTCGTCGCTGCGAGTTTGCGTATCGTCACCGGTGGGCGCCGCATCGCGTGCCATGGTCGGCGCCGACGCCGCGGTGAAATCTGCCGCGAACACCGGCGTCCCGACGCTGCCTAGAGCCGTACCCAGCAGCATCCCGCCTGTAAATCGTCCCCGCATTGCGCCGTCCACTTTTGATATTGATAATGACTCGCAAGGCCCGCTAAAGACGGTTGGCACGCACCGCAAGGGAAAATGACAGAATGTTCATGCACGGTCGGATCCTGAAACCCGGCCCATTTCCCAAGGGCCGGACAGTCCGTCCGGTGGTCTGGACCATGGCGTTGCGGAGCACGACCGCGCTCGTCGGCGGCTATGCCGCGGCGGCAGTGCTGGCGACGTTGCTCGCCCGCCTGCTCCCGATCGCGCGCGTCGAAGCGACGAACTGGGGCATGGTCCTGTCGTTCGCGATCTATGCAGGCATCGCCCTCTGGTGTTTCCACGAACACCGCGTTTTGCGGGTCGCAGCGCTCGTGTGGGGAATCGCACTGGTCGGCGGCGGCCTACTCTGGCTGCTCGGCGTACGTCCGTGAGTTCGGCGGCGAGAACCACCTTGCGACAGAGCATGGCATGGATCCACGGCTGGCTGGGCCTGCTGGCGGGTTGGATCCTGTTCGCCATGTTCCTGACCGGTACGGCGAGTTATTTCCGGCCCGAGATCACGCAGTGGATGCAGCCGGAATTTCGCGCGAAGCCGGTCACCAGCGCCCACGCCGCCGAGTCCGCGGTGGCGCACATGCAGCGTGTCGGCGCGGACGATCTGCAATGGTACGTCTACCTCCCGGATGCCCGCACCGCGGTGACGCGGGTCTTCGAACAGCGCAAGCCGGACCCCAAGGCTCCCAGGCGGCGCGCACCCGAAATCGTGCTCGATCCCGCGACGGGCGATGTCGTGCGTGCGCGCGAGACCCGCGGCGGCGAGCATTTCTATCGCTTCCATTTCCAGCTGCAATTGCCGCATCCCTGGGGACGTTGGCTCGCAGGGCTGTGCGCGATGTTCATGCTGGGCGCGATCGTGTCGGGCGTGATCACGCACAAGCGCATCTTCGCCGACTTCTTCACGCTGCGCTGGAACAAGGGACAGCGCAGCTGGCTCGATGCGCACAACGTCTCGGCAGTGCTGGCGCTGCCGTACCACGCGATGATCACCTATACCGGGCTGATCACGCTGGTGGCGATGTACATGCCGTGGCCGGTCACCGCGAACTACGCCAAGCCCGCCGATTTCGCGCAAGCCGCGTTCGGCACGCCGACCGAGCGCGCGGCGCAGGGCACGGCCAAGCCGCTGGTGGCGATCGGTCCTCTGGTCGCGGATGCCGAGCGACGCTTCGGTGCGCCGGTCGCGACCCTGGTGGTGCGCAACCCGAACGATGCCGCAAGCAGGGTCACGCTGTACCGCCATGCGAACGCCTCGCTCAACGGACGCGGTCCGTCGGTCACCTATGCGGGCAGCGACGGGCGGTTCCTCGAAGGCGCTGGCGGCGTCGGGCCCGCGCTCGCCACCGCCGGCGTGATGCTGGGGCTGCACGTCGCGCAGTTTGCGGGGCCGGCGTTGCGCTGGGCGTATTTCGTGCTCGGTCTCACCGGTGCGGCGATGGTCGGGACCGGGTTGCTGCTCTGGACCGCCAAGCGTCGCAAGCCGGGCGCGACGCCGTTCTTCGGGCTGAAGCTGGTCGAGCGGCTGAACATCGGTGTCATCGCCGGCCTGCCGATCGGGATGGCCGCCTACCTCCTCGCCAACCGCCTGATCCCAGCCGAAACCGCAAACCGCGCCGACGCAGAGGTCGCCACGATGTTCTGGACATGGGGCGCCGTTGCAGTGTTGCAGGTGTTGCGACCGGCACGCCGCGCGTGGACCGAAGGGTTCGCGATTGGAGCCGCGGCGTTCGCGGCGATCCCGGTGGTCGATACGCTGACGACGTCGCGCGGATTGCCGGGATCGATACTGACCGGCGACACGCTCTTCGCGGCATTCGATTTCGCCATGCTCGCGATTGCCGCGATGCTTGCACTCGGCGCGTGGCGCTCCGCCCGGAGCAGGCCCGTCGCGAAGATCCGCAAACCACAATCGGAGACCGTTCATGCTTGAAGCCACGATATTGTGCTTCTTCGGCTGGCTGCTGTTGGCGGCGACCTCCTTCCGGTATCGCCGCGACCTGGGGATCGCCGCGCCGTCAGCGATCCGCGCGCTACGCCTCGTCGCTGCGCTCGTGCTTACGGCCGCGCTGTTCCACTGCGGCGCACCGCTGACCGGCGAGCGTTTCGTGCGATTCCTCGGCGCGGCGTCGATAGCCGGCGTCGCGCTGGTGATGCTGCTGTCGTTCAAGCCGGCCGAGACGATGCAGCCGGTCCGGATCGCGTTGAAGGCGGTGCGCCCGCGGCGTTAGATACTGCGGTGCAAAGAGACGTGATCCGGTGACGTTTCGAAGAAGGGGTGTCCTCCGACAGAACGCTGCTTGCGCCGAGCCAAATCTTCTCCGCATTCTGTGACGAGCCCAAGCGATGATCCATCGGTCTGGGGCAGCATCGACCGTCCCAGACCGCACATTCTGCCCGAGAGCGGGATCGTTTGACCCGCTCTCCAAATCCATATCGCGGACGGTCAGCGCCAACGCAGTCATATTGGTAACTGCTGCCGTTAGCAGCCTCGTTGCCAAATGCTTTCACCGAAATGCAGAATCCAAGGCGTTCGACGTCGCATGACAGATAATCGCAATTTGGTGACTGCGAGATTGATATCCTGGCCAAGCCAGATGCATATTACCTCGGACAATCAAATCAGATCATATCTGTACGACATCCCGCGCGATGACGCGACAGATCAACTGTATGATGAATAATTTATTCATCACGAAATTTCATCTCTAAACCCACGCGTTTCAATATCTTAAAGCTAAGTTGCCGAACAAAGCAAAATTTAATGTTAAAAAACCGATGTTATGCTATTGCTAGTCCCAAGGCGGGACTTTTTAATGACAACCGAAGTGATATTCGCAGTTCTTATCCTGACTCCGGTTGCGATATGGGCATGGCGGAGGCAGCGCCGACAGGCGCGTATCGAGCGCTATGGCCGCCGAACAGAGCGGATCTACGTACGGAAACGAACGAACGGCTGGCTGAAGACACTTTTGCCAGAAAGTACATCTAGGCGGACCACTTACAAGCGTAACAATCAGTCACAAAAGCGGCCCGAACAGACATTGTAAACAGACAAGACTCTAACAATAGCGATTATATGCTTCAATTGCGTGCGCGCGAAAGCAGAATGATCGACAAATGCCTATAAGACGCCATTTTCTGCGCCAAGAACGATCCGTTACTTTGAAAACACGCGACGAAGTTTGT
>NZ_JANBVH010000002.1 GCF_024273235.1 Sphingomonas faeni
AACCAGAGCCAGCAGAGCGTGCTGAAGCTGCTCGGCTGATCCGGACCGGCACCGGCACCGCCCCCCGCAGGGTGACGGTGCCCGGTCGGACCCGCCTTTCGGTACATCTGTGAGGCGGTATGGAACCCCGGTGGCTCACGCCATCGGGGTTTTCCGGTTCTGGACCGCGGCGTGCTCGCGCGGATCAAAGTTTCCGGAACGCGACCATGTGCTGGCCGCGCGGGTGGCCCCAGTCGCCGATATGCTCGACCGTCAGCGGCAGATCCTCAACGACAAAGCCAAGGTCGCGGCGGTCGTAATGGTAAAATGCGCGGTCGCTGTGGCTCACGACGCCCTCGGGCGGGTGTACGATCGCCGCCTCGCGATCCTGGCCCGGTTCGACCTCGAAGATCGTCGCGTACAGCCGCGCATCGGTCCTCAACGATGGCGCCAGCCGCGCGAGGCATCGGCGGATACGGTTGAGCGACAGGTGCGTGAACAGCGAGTGCGCGATGGCGACATCGAACCGCGCGTCGATCCGGTCGAACGCGAAATCGGCAAGGCACAGCAGTTGGTCGCGCGGCTGGCGATCCTGCACCCCGCAGCGGCGCAGCTCCAGGTCATAGCCGATCCGCAGCAGCGTCTCGTTCTTGTCGATGCCCCAATAGTTGCCGGGATCGAGATAGGGGATGATCCTAACGCCGGCGCGCAGCGGGCCGCAGCCGATGTCGAGCAGGACGTGATGCGCCGCCAGTCCGCGGGCGATCAGGAACTCCAGCTGGAGACGGCCGATCTCCTCCCATGCCCCGCCTATGACGGCGCGGTGCCGGCCGGCGAGAGTCTGCCGATCGATTTCCGACGGGTCGTCATAGGCCGATTCCGTCATGATCGCGGTGCGCAGGCGATGCGCGTGCGGATGACGGCGACGGCCATCGCCCGGCGATCGTCGTGATACGCGCATCGCCCGATTGCGTTCGGCAGCATGTCGACCAGCAGGTGGATGCGGCGTTGCGTGCCTGTATTGCGGACGGCGTGCGGGGCGATGTTGTTGAGCTCGTACATTATGCCCTCGGCCAGCGTGTACGGCGCGTCGTCTATCTCGAACACGACGTCGGCATTTGTGACGATCGGCACGTGCAGGCGGTGGATCGCGGCCAGGATGCCGTCGTCGCGGTGTCGCCCGATCGCGGCGCTCGGTGGCAGGTCGGCGATCTGCACGCGCAGGGTGTCGCAATGCGGGTAGGTCGGACGGATCGCGGTTTCGATCAGGCGGTCGACGATGTCGAAAATCGGATGCCGCATGTTGCGCAGGACGTTGACGATCCCGCTCGTGCGCGCCTCGTCCAGCGTGCAGCGGTCGAACGTCGCGGGCGTGTCGTTATACAGGAATATCGCGGCACCCGGCCGGTCGCCGGCGAGCGCCACCCGGTCCGCCTTGTCCAAGCTCCAGGCATCGGCGTCCAGCGACAGCACCGCGGTCCTTAGCGCAACGATATCGACGCGCCCAAGCTCGATCAACGACGTGTCGAGGTTCATCCGGTCCCGCTCCCTGTAGAGGGGAGCATAGGCTGAATTACGCCGCGGTAAACGGCTGATCGCGCAGTGGCCGGATCAATGCTGGCGGGCGAGCGCCTTCTTCAACTTGGCGTGGGCGGACGCCTTTATCTGGCAAACGCGTGCGGAGCCGACGCCGAAGACTTCGCCGATTTCCTCGAGGTTGAGTTCCTCTACGTAGTATAGCTGGATCACTTGTGCCTCGCGTTCGGGGAGTGCGGTGATCGCCTTGATCAGGGCTTCGCGCATGTCGCTGTCGGCGAGCTGCTCGAACGCGTCGGGCGTGTCGTCGGCGAACCAGGGGAGATCGTCCGCATACATCTCGTCGATCGAATCGAAGCGGATTGAGTCGGCGGTGACGTAGTCGGTGCGGAGTTTCTCGATCGTGACGCCGATATGCTCTGCGATCATGTCTTCTCCCGGGGCTTTGCCGGTGCGGGCGGTCAGCGTCGAGATCGCGTCTGCGTATTGGCGACGGCGACGCATTGCGCCGCGCGTGCTCGTGGCCTGGCGGCGGAGTTCGTCGATCATGCTGCCGCGCAAACGCGTGATCAGGTAGGTCTTGAACGGCATGCCGCGCTCGTCGAAATTCGCGGCGGCCTCGACCAGTGCGACCAGGCCGACCTGGATCAAATCCTCGACCTCGACGCTGCTGCTCATGCTGCCATGCACGTGCCAGGCGATCCGGCGGACCAGCGGCAGATGCTGTTTGACGAGCTGGTCCGCGTCGCCGCCGGGGCGTTGGTGCGGGCGGTAGGTGAGGGGCTGGCCGGTGAATGGCTGCGAGTCTGCGAAGGCACCGCGCATCGGGAGGGCGCTCATGCGGCCAGCGCCTGTTGCGAGGCGCCGATGACGGCGACGACTTCGACGGCCTTTTCCTCCGGCACCTCGAAGAACGACATCACCGGCGTATCGGGCAGGCAGGTCTTCACCAGCTTGCGGATGGCGATGCGGATGGCCGGCTGGACGACCAGCGCGAACGGTTTCGCCTCGGCGATCAGCGGCTCGGCGGCGCGTTGCAGCGCCTCGACGATGCGGCGGCCGAGATCGGGTTCGATGACGTGGCGGCGCGATTGATCGGCGCGCATCGCCTGGCCGAGCAGACCTTCCAATTGACCCTCCAACGTCATGACGCGCAGCGGTTCGCGCACGCCGCACAGTTTCTGGATGATGAGCGCGCCGAGCTCGGGACGGATCGTCTCGATTATCTCCTCGGCATCCTGCGTGCGCTGCGCCGCGACCGCGATGGCCCCTGCGATGCGCCGGAATTCCTTGAGCGGCACGTTCTCCGCGAGCAGACCTTTCAGGACCTGCGTCAGCGTCGTGATCGGCAGCGGCGCGAGCGCGGCCACCAACTGCGCGGCGCGCTCCTTGAGGCCGTCGAGCAGCGCCTGCACCTCGTCCTGGCCGAGCAGCTCGGCCGCGTTCTGGCCGAGCAGGTGGTTGAGGTGCGTCGCCATCACGGTACCGGGATCGACCACGAGATAGCCGGCCCCCGTCGCGGCATCGGCGTCGCTCGCATCGACCCAGGTCGCGTCGAGGCCGAAGGTCGGATCCTTGACCTTCTTGCCGAACAGGTCGCCGAACGCCTGGCCCGTATCGAGCGCGAGCATCTCGTCGGGCGACACGGTGTCCTCGCCGACGACGACGCCGTTGACGAGGATGCGATAGACGTACGGCGCGAGGTTGATGTCGTCGCGCACGCGGACCTGCGGCACGACGAACCCGAGTTCCTTCGACAGCTGCCGACGCACACCGGTAATCCGGCCCATCAGCGGCGACCCGCGCCGCTCGTCGGCAAGGGGGACCAGTCCGTAACCAATGTCGAGATTGACCTGCATCCCGTCGGTGACCTCGTCCCAGCCGATCCTCGACTGGTCGATCGTCTCGACCGGCACGATGACGACGGGGGCGGGGCGCAGTTCGATCTGGCGCAGTTTCCACGCGGCGAACCCGGCGATCGCGGCCGCGGAAAGGATCACCATGTGCGGCATGCCAGGCAAGATGCCGAGGAGGGCGAGGATGACCGCGACCGGAGTCCAGGTGCGGGGCGACCCGAACTGGCCGCCGATCTGGCCAGCGAGATCCTTGTCGGAGGTGACGCGCGTGACGATCGAGGCGGCGGCGATGGACAGCATCAGCGACGGCAACTGCGCGACGAGCGCGTCGCCGATCGCGAGCAGGATGTAGTTATGCGCGGCGTCGGCGATCGTCATGCCGTGGCTGACGGGCCCCAGGATCAGGCCGCCGATGATGTTGGCGGCGAGGATCAGCATCGCCGCGACCGCATCGCCCTTCACGAATTTCGACGAGCCGTCCATCGAACCGTAGAAATCGGCTTCGGTCGAGACTTCGACGCGGCGGGCCTTGGCCTCGTCCGGGGTGATCAGGCCGGCGTTCAGGTCGGCGTCGATCGCCATCTGCTTGCCGGGCAGTGCGTCGAGCGTGAAGCGCGCGCTGACTTCGGACACGCGACCCGCGCCCTTGGTCACGACGATCATGTTGATGATCATCAGGATCGCGAAGACGAAGATGCCGACGACATAATCGCCGCCGATCAGGAACGTCCCGAACGCCTCGATGACATGGCCCGCGGCGCTCTCGCCCTCGTGGCCGTGGACCAGCACGATGCGCGTCGAGGCGACGTTGAGGCCGAGGCGGAACAACGTGGCGAACAGCAGCACGGTCGGAAAGGCGGAGAAGTCGAGTGGCTTCTGTGCGTTGAGCGCGACCATCAGCACGGCGAGGCTGATCGCGATGTTCGCCACGAAGAAGATGTCGAGCATGAACGCCGGGATCGGCACGACCATGACGAGCACGAGCAGCAGGATCGCGAGCGGCAGCACAGACGCGCGAGCGTTGGAAAGGATGCGGTTCATCGCTTAGCCGCCCAGCCGTGCGAGCATCATGTACGCGAGCCGTGCGGTCTCGGGGGTCGGGCGCAGGATGCTGGCAGCGGCCTGCGTCGTCCGACCGGTGAACTTGCCCATCGCCGTTGTGGCCCAGGCGAGCGCGTCGTCGGCGCTTTCGTTGCTGCCGGTGATGACCGTGCTGCCGTCCATGTCGAGCGCCTGTGACGCGTAGCTGGTGGACGTTGCGGTCGCGCTAGCGCCGGCGGCGGCACCGCCGAGCTTGTCGGCGAAGCGGTCGTAGATCGCGGACAGCGTGCGCGGCTGGTTGTTCGAATCGTAGAAGACGTTGTGGTTGGCGCGCGCGGCGGCGGGGAACAGCGCGGCGCCGCTCGCCTGCGGGTTGGCCTGCATCGTCTTCAGGAACTTGGTCGCGCCGCCGAGCCCCATGAAATGCGCCATGTAGAGATCGGTGCCCGACGCCGGGCGGTTCAGCGTGGCTTCGAGCGAGGCCTTGTTGTCCGACGCATATTCCGCGGCCATCAGCGAGGCGGCGTTGGGATCGTTGCGCAGTGCGAGGATTGCGGCCTTGGTGCCGGCATCGCCGACCGAGAGACGCCCGCTCGACGACTGGCCGATGCTGTTCGCAGCCCAGGCCATGCCGTGCTCGGCGCCGTGCTTCTTGACGACGGAGAGCCAGCTCTGTTCGATGAACTGGTAGAGGCCGGATGCGCTCGACGTGCCGGCCTTGGCATTGGCGTTGAGCCCGCTCTCGAGCTTCGCCTGGCCCAGCAGATAGTCGAAATCCACGCCCGTCTTGCTGCTCGCAAGCGCGATCGCGGACTGGATCCGGCCGGTAGTGATAGGATTGACGGTCATGCCCGTGTGCGGTGCCCCTGGTTCAGGGGGGTCTCAGCAAGGGGCGTGCCAGTTTTGTAAGTGCAGGCTGCAATCGCCCCGGTCCACAACGTGCTCCCCTCCCTGGAAGGGAGGGGCAGGGGGTGGGTCGGCCGGCTTGTGCCTCGACGGTTCGAAGCTTGGGGAAGCCGACCCACCCCCAACCCCTCCCTTTCAGGGAGGGGCGCAGAAGTCAGGCGTACGCCGCCCTCAGGCCCGGCCGATAGCCGGCAACGGCGCCGTCGCCGGTCAGGGTTTGCAGGCGGCGGCGGACATTTGCCGCCATCAGATTGGTATAGATCCGGCAGGTCTCGTTGAGCCGGTTGGCCTCGTCGGCCAGCTCGCGGATCTCGGTGCCCGCGGGGCCGGTACCCAGCACCGCGATCTGTTCGATACCGGCGAGCTTGTCCGCCGTCGCACGCTCCAGGCTGGCGACGTCGTTCGATTTCAGCGCGGCGATCTCGGCATGGAGCGCGTCGATCACGCGGATCAGGGCATCACGCCTTGTCATTCGAAGTCCAGTCCAGGCGAAGCGCCATCAGCCGATCGGCGATGGTCGCGGGAAGGATCGGGAAATTGCCGCTGGCGATCGCCTTCTTGATCTCGGCGACGCGCGAGGCATTGACCGGCGGGGCGGATGCCATCGACTTGGCGAGCGCGATCGACTTCGGTTGTGGCGCAGCTTGCGTTGCCGTCTGTACCGGCGTCTGAACGACCGTCGTCGGCGTCGCGGCGGCGATGCGCGCGACGGAGCGATCTCCTGCTACTGACGGCTTCGCGCCGATCGAGTCCACCATGTCCGCATCCTCTGGTTTGCGCTGACATCAGGAGAAACGGCCGCACCGACAAAAGCTTTAGGCAAATTAATCTGTTGGTCGGAATTTAGTTCGACCGGGCTCAGTTCGACCAGCCGGGAAGCGTCGCGCGGCCGGCGTCGACCGCGATCGCCTGGACCGGCGTGCGGGTGTCGTCGACCTTGACCATAAAGCGGCCGCCGGGGGCTGCGTCGCCCATCGCGACGCCCTCGCGGCTGATCGAGAATCCCTCGGTGCCGGCCTCGATCACGATCGGATCGCCGCGCTTGATGACCGGGGCGACCTTGGCGGCGGGAACGAACGACGCGGCGATCGCGGCGGGGGCGTTCGCCGGCCGGATGACCGGCACGAAGATCCGCCACGCGGGGCCGGCGCAGGATATGACGACCGCATCATGCTGCTCGGTGCGCCACGACAGCGACACCGTCGGACAGGTCGCGAGGCGCAGTCGCGCGTCGACCGGCGTACGCGCGCCACCCTCGGCGCCGGTCGGGCGGCCGGTAAAGGCGGCGACCGAGCGATCGAGCGCGGCGGTATCCTGGAAGCTGGCGGCGACGAGCAGGAGCGGGAGGATCATGGGGTTGTCCTAAGCGGTTCGCCGACAAAGGCGACGGAGACGATGGCGGCGCGGCGGCCGGGCTTGGTGGCGGTGACGATCGCGACCCGAGCCGGTGCGACCGCGGCGAGCGCGGCGGCGACGGCGCGCGCGCGGTCGGCGGCGAGGATCGCGGCGCTGCCGGTCACGCGGTCGATATCGGCGGGCGTGCCGTCGGTCGAGCCGGTGACGGTGAACATCACGCGGGGATCACGCGCGGCCTCGCGCGCCCAGGCGACCAGCGCGCCGGGCGTGGTCGGCAGGATCGCCGAGCCGGGCGCGAAATCGAGGATGCCGGCGGCGGCGACGGGCATCGGCGCCGGCTCCGCATCGTTCGCACCGAAGCCTTCGCGGATACCCTTTGCCAAATCCTTGCCGCCGATGTGCTGCGTCGCCTGCAGGAGCACGAGAAAGCCGACCAGCAACAGCGCGAGGTCGGCGAGCGTGATCAGCCAGAGCGGCTTGCCGGTCGGCGAGTCGGGGTATTCGCTGGCGTTCACGCGACGGTGGCCAGGCTTGGACCTGGATGGGGTGTCACATACCCGCGCGGCGTCTCGCGTTCGGCGAGCGCCACGAGCGGCGCTTCGATCCGGGCGCGTTCGAACGCCTCGTTGCGGCCCTGCGCGCGCAGGCGGTTGGCGATCGGCATGAAGAGCAGGTTGGCGAATAGTGCGCCGTACAGCGTGGCGAGCAGTGCCACCGCCATCGCGCCGCCGATCGCGCCGGGATCGCTCATCGTCGCGAACATCTGCGCGAGGCCGATCAGCGTGCCGACCATGCCCATCGCCGGCGCGACCTCTGCCGCGCCGGCCCAGACGTCGGCGGCGGCGACGTGGCGCTCTATGCGGGCGCGACGGCGGTGCTGAACGAGCGTCGCGACGTCGGTGGCCGAGGCGCCGTCGACGATCGCGGCGATGCCCGCGGCGACGTCCCTGTCGGTGATGACCGAGCGATCGAGTGCCATCACGCCGTGACGCTTGGCGATGCGGGCGAGCGCGGTGATCTGCTGGAGCAACGGGTCGGCATCGAACCGTCCGCGGGCGAGCGTCGTGACGGCGGCGAGCGCGCGACCGAGATCGCGGAAAGGGGTGCGGAGGACGACCGCCAGCACCGTGCCGCCACCGACGATGGCGAACGCTGCGGGGTCGAGGAGTTGGGCGAGCGTGATCATGTGCGTGGGGTGATGCAAGGGGTGTGCCGGATTGGGAGGGCGCGGTCCTGCGTGATGTTGGGGCCCTGGTCTTCTGTTCCCCTCCCTCGTGAAGGGAGGGGCTAGGGGTGGGTGGGTTCGTTGCTGTCTCCGGAATTCGCCAAGCGGCCCACCCACCCCCGGCCCCTCCCTTCACGAGGGAGGGGGGAAGAAGGGTAGTGTTTGGGCCATTCAGCACCACCCCGGCGCTCCACCCCGGCGAAGGCCGGGGCCCAATTGGAGAGGTCGCAGTAACGACGCGCGCGCTCAGTGAGCGACGTCCCCCAATTGGGCCCCGGCCTTCGCCGGGGTGGTGGAGATTGCCAGCGACAGCACTCCGCTCCTTGTTCTCCCGCGAAGGCGGGAGCCCAGTCTGGGTCCCCGCCTTCGCGGGGAAACATAGTGGTCGTGCGGGCTGGCAGTTCGGTTTGCCGCTTTCAATTAAGCCATCGCATCATACGGCAACCGCCTTGCCGGCCAACCCTGCAACACCGGCAACCGCTTGCCGTTCGCCTTGCCGCCCCCTTGCCGCGACCCGGCAAACCACCATCCGCCACCCTGATCGCCAAAACTGGCACGGCCATTGCTTATGTCCGGTTGCGCAATCGGTGCGCCAGGAGACAGGTCTGTGTCAGGCGACACGCTTTTCGGAGTTCATGGGGCGGCACTCGAGGTGCGCTCGCAGCGCATGGGTGTGCTGGCGTCGAACATCGCCAACGCGTCGACGCCCGGCTTCAAGGCGCGCGACATCGATTTCCAGGCGGCGCTCGCGTCGGTCGAGAATGATGGCGGCACCAATGCGGCCACGAAATACCGCATCCCGACGCAGACCTCGATGGACGGCAACACCGTCGAGCTGAGCCAGGAGCAGACCGCGTTCGCCGAGAACGCCGTCCAGTATCAGACGACGCTGTCGTTCCTGAACGGGCGGATCGGCCAGATTACGCGCGCCTTGAAGGGGGAATAGGATGTCGAACCAGCCCATGACGATCTTCCAGGTCGCCGGCCGCGCGATGTCCGCGCAGCTCGTCCGGATGAACACGACCGCGTCGAACCTCGCCAATGCCGGCGGCACCGCCGGATCCGCCGAGGCCGCGTACAAGACCATGAAGCCCGTGTTCCGCACCAGCTTCGACGCCGCCAGCGGCATGTCCACGGTCGACGTCGAGCGCGTCGTTACCGCGGGCGACGCGCCGACCAAGCGCTACGATCCCGACAATCCGATGGCTGACAAGGATGGCAACATCTTCGAGGCGGCGGTCGATGAAACCCGCGAGATGGTCGACATGATGGAAACCGCCCGCAGCTACCAGAACAACATCGAAGTGATGAACACGGCCAAGTCGCTCATCATCGATACCCTCAAGCTAGGCCGCTGATCATGGCATCCTCCTTCGATACCACGCTGTCCAACCTCGGCATCACGCGCACGTCGACCGCCGCGGCGGCGACCACCACCAAGTCGTCCAGCACGCTAGGCCAGTCCGATTTCCTGAAGCTGATGACCGCGCAAATGCAGAACCAGGATCCGTTCAACCCGGTCGACAACACCCAGATGGTCGCGCAGATGGCGCAGATCTCGACCACGTCGGGCATCTCCGAGATGAACTCGACGATGAAGGCGATCGCCGACAAGCTGGGCGTCACCAGCACCAGTGAAGCGATGGGTTATGTCGGCAAGACCGTCCTGACCGAGGGTAGCACCGCTTACGGTCGCGCGGGCGGCGGCATCGCCGGGTCGGTCGAACTGGCCGGCGCCGCGACCGACGTCAACGTCACGATCAGCGACGCGAACGGCGCGGTGCTGAAGACCATGTCGCTCGGCAAGCAGGCCAAGGGCACGATCGGCTATGACTGGGACGGCAGGGATGCCGCCGGTGCTGATGCCGGCAGCGGGCCGTTCACGGTCGCGGTCGCAGCGCAGAACGACGGCACCACGGTCGGCGCGACCGGCCTGGTCTGGGCGCCCGTCCAGTCGGTGTCGACCACCACCGGCGCCGCCATCCTCACGCTTCCCGGCATCGGCGAAGTCCCCGCCACCGCCGTCCGCCAGATCGGCTGAACCCAGACTTTCCAGGAGCTAAATCGCCATGTCCTTCTATACTTCGCTCTCCGGGCTGCAGGCGTCTCAGACCGAGATGTCGACGATCTCGCACAATCTCGCCAACGTCGCGACCAACGGCTTCAAGAAGAGCCGCACCGAATTCGCCGACGTGATCGCGTCGAGCGTGTCGCAGGCACCGTCGCAGCAGGTCGGCTCCGGTACGGTCGTGAAGGCCAACCGCCAGCAATTCTCGCAGGGGAATTTGATCCAGTCGTCGAACAGCCTCGACCTCGCGGTGTCCGGCGACGGCTTTTTCGCGGTCAAGCCGAACGCGGAATCGGCGACCGTGAACTACACGCGCAACGGCGGCTTCCTGGTCGACGCCAACCGCTATGTGGTCGATGCGCAGGGCTCGCACCTGCAGGTGTTCCCGGTCGACGGCTCGGGCACGGTGGTCGCGACCGGCGTCGATGCCGCACTCAGCCTCCGCTTGCCCGAGACGAGCGGCGTACCGCTGCCGACCAAGACGGTCGGGATGACGCTCAACCTCAATTCCAACTCGGCGATCCCGACGACCACGACGTTCGACCGGTTCGATCCGTCGAGCTACAACCAGTCCGCCCAGACCACCGTCTACGACGCGTCGGGCAACGCGATGACGCTGACCAACTATTTCAAGCGCGTGTCCGCCCCGACGACGGGTAACGCCGACAGCGGCTGGGAAGTCCACAGCTTCGTCGGCGACAAGGAGCTTACGTCGGGTGGTACCGCCGGCACGACGATGACGTTCGACGGCACGGGCAAGATGACCGCCCCCGCGGGGACGATCAAATACGACGAGTTCACCACCGCCAACTCGACCGCGCCGCAGCAGATCGACTTCACCTTCGGCACGGGCACGACGCAGTTGTCGGGCGCGTTCAGCGTCGCCTCGCGCACGCAGGACGGCAAGGCGGTCGGCCAGATCCAGGGCGTGACGGTCGACGAAAAGGGCGTCGTCATGGCGAGCTTCTCGAACGGCGACACCCAGGCGCTCGGGCAGGTGATGCTCGCCAACTTCTCCAACCCCGAAGGCCTGCGCCAGCTCGGCAGCAGCTATTGGCAGTCGACCGGCATCTCCGGCTCGGCGACGCTGGGCTCGGCGGACACCAACGGCTTCGGCAAGCTGATGTCGGGGACGATCGAGGGGTCGAACGTCGACATCACCGAGGAGCTGGTCAACCTGATCGCGGCACAGCGCAATTTCCAGGCGAATTCGAAGGCCCTGGATACCGCCAACCAGATCTCCGAAACCATCTTCAACATCCGCAGCTAAGCACTAGCGGCAGGGGATTCTGAATGGACAAGCTGGTCTACACCGCGGCGACGGGCCTGCGCGCGCACATGGCGGCGCAGGCGGCGATCGCCAACAACATGGCGAACGCGTCGACGACGGGATTCCGCGCCGATCGCGTGGTGTTCGACCGGCTCAACCTGAAGGGCGACGGCAGCACGATCGAGGCACGCGCGCCGACTTCGGAAGAGGTGACCGACGCCGATCGTTCGCCGGGCGCGATCCAGCTGACCGGGCGTCCGCTCGACGTCGCGATCACCGGCACGACCGCGTGGCTCGCGGTGCAGGCGTCGGATGGCTCGGAGGCGTACACCCGCCGCGGTGACCTGGAGGTGGCGCCATCGGGGGTGCTGCAGACCGGCGACGGGCATCCGGTGATCGGCTCGGGGGGGCCGATCACTCTGCCGCCCTACCAGTCGCTGACGATCGCCGCCGACGGGACGATCTCGATCGTGCCGCAGGGTGGCGACGCGAATGCGCCGCAGGTGATCGACAAGCTCAAGCTCGCCGACACCAAGGGGTCGGATACCGTGAAGGGCCTCGACAATCTGCTGCGCGTGCGCGGCGGCGGGGCGCTGCCCGAGGACATGGACGCGAAGGTTCAGGGCGGCGCGATCGAGGGATCGAACGTCAACATGACGCAGGCGCTGGTCGACATGATCGAGAACCAGCGCAGCTACGAAGTCCAGGCCAACATGATGAAATCCGCCAAGGAAATCGACGAAAGCGGTGCATCGCTGATGCGCCTGCCGAGCTAGAAGGAACAGACGAATGTCATCCGCAGCCATGCATATCGCGCGCACCGGGCTCGACGCCCAGGACATGCGCATGCGCGTCATCTCGAACAATCTCGCCAACGTGAACACGACGGGTTTCAAGAAGGACCGCGCCGCGTTCGAGACGCTCGCCTATCAGACCGTCACGACGCCCGGCACGCAGAGCACCGCCGAGACGAAATACGCGACCGGGCTCAACCTCGGCACCGGCGTCCGCATCCAGGGCACTGCGCGGATGGATACGCAGGGCGCGATGCAGACGACCGGCAACAGCCTCGACCTCGCGCTCGACGGCGACGGCTATTTCCAGGTGCAGATGCCCGGCGGCACGCTCGGCTACACCCGCGCCGGCAATTTCTCGCGCTCCGCCGAAGGCCTGCTGGTCACTAGCGAAGGCTATCAGGTGCAGCCCGGCATCACCGTGCCCGAGGGGACGACGGGGATCACGATCGGCCGCGACGGCACCGTCTCGGCGATGGTCCCCGGCCAGACCGAGGCGTCGCAGATCGGCCAGATCCAGGTCGCGAGCTTTCCGAACGGGGCAGGGCTCCAGGCGACCGGCGACAATTACCTGGTCGAGACCGCAGCGAGCGGCGCGGCGAACGTCGGCGTCGCTGGGCAGGACGGTCGCGGCGGGATCAAGCAGGGCATGCTCGAGGCGTCGAACGTCAACGTCGTCGAGGAACTGGTCGACATGATCGAGACTCAGCGCGCGTACGAGGTCAATTCGAAGATGATCTCGGCGACCGACGACATGCTCAAATACGTCAACCAGAACCTGTGATGCGCACCGTCTCAACATCGCTTGCCGCGCTCGCCGCGATCCTCGCTGCGCCGTCGGCAGACGCCAGCCTGTTCGGCAAGAAGGCGCCGCCCGAGGATTTCTCGGTCGCGCGGCCTCTGCCGGTCCAGCCGGTCCCGGTCGTCGCGACCGGTTCGATCTTCCAGGCG
Organism: Sphingomonas faeni; assembly: GCF_024273235.1. Classification (GTDB taxonomy): domain Bacteria; phylum Pseudomonadota; class Alphaproteobacteria; order Sphingomonadales; family Sphingomonadaceae; genus Sphingomonas; species Sphingomonas faeni_A. The sequence goes on from NZ_JANBVH010000002.1 coordinate 12,983, forward strand.
CAGGACGGCTATGCCGCGCTGTACGAAGGCTGGCGGGCGCGGAAGGTCGGCGATCCGCTGACGATCGTGCTGGTCGAGCGCACAGCCGCGTCGAAGTCGTCGGGCTCGAAGCTCGACAGCAACGGCTCGGGCAGCATCACGCCACCGACCACGGGCTTCCTCAACCTGTTCAACAAGAGCGACGCGACGCTCAGCGGCGGGCGGACCTTCAACGGCACCGGCGCGGCGGACCAAGCCAACTCGCTGTCGGGTGAGGTCAGCGTCACGGTCGCCGCTGTCTATCCGAACGGCACGATGCTGGTGCAGGGCCAGAAGCGCGTGACGCTCAACCGCGGCGACGAGTTCCTGAAGATCAAGGGCCTGGTCCGCACCGCCGACGTCGACGCCAACAACCGCGTGCAGTCGACCCGGGTCGCCGACGCGCAGATTTCGTACACCGGCAAGGGCGACGTCGCCCGCGCCGGCCGCCAGGGGTGGCTCAGCCGCTTCTTCTCCGTCGTCAGCCCGTTTTGATGATCCGGCGTGCCCTCACCCTTCCCACCCGGCAAGCGCCGGCCGGGCCCCTTCCCTCTCCCCCAAGGGGAGAGGGAGAGACGCCGAAGGCGGCGAAGGGTGAGGGCACGCGTTCCGGCTTGAGGTTTCCCATGATCCGCTTTCTCTTCGCTATCCTCGCCGGTTGCCTCATCGCCGCGCCAGCCTCGGCCGACCGGATCAAGGACCTGGGCGGGTTCCAGGGTATCCGCTCGAACCAGCTGACCGGCTATGGCATCGTCGTGGGCCTCCCCGGCACCGGCGACGACAATCTCGAATACACCGTCCAGTCGCTGAAGGCGGTCGCATCGCGCTTCGGGCTCCAGCTGCCGCCGTCCGCGAACCCCGGCATGAAGAACGCGGCGGTCGTGATGATCACCGCCGAACTGCCGCCGTTCGCCAAGCCGGGCCAGCGGCTCGACATCACCGTCGCATCGATGGGGAAGGCGAAGAGCCTCCGCGGCGGCAGCCTGATCATGACCCCGCTGCTCGGTGCCGATAACCAGATCTACGCGATGGCGCAGGGCAACCTCGCGGTTGGCGGGCTCGGCGCGGAAGGCGCGGACGGGTCCAAGATCGTCGTCAACGTGCCCTCGACCGGGCGTATCCCCGAGGGCGCCACCGTCGAACGCGCGGTCGCGACCGGGTTCGACAGCGCGCCGACGCTCACCTTCAACCTCGCACGCGCCGATTTCACGACTGCGCAGAACGTCGCTGGCGCGATCAACTCGAAGCTCGGCTTCGGCAGTGCGCAGGCGATCGACGCGGTCTCCGTCGCGGTGCGCGCACCATTCGGTGCCGACGTCCGCGCCACGCTCATGTCGACGATCGAGAATCTCGACGTCGTCTCCGCCGAGCCCTCCGCCAAGGTGATCGTCAACGCGCGCACCGGCACCGTCGTCATCAACTCGGCGGTCCGCGTGGGGCCTGCGGCGATCACGCACGGCAAGATGACGGTGCGGATCGACGAGAAGCCACAGGTCAGCCAGCCCGCGCCGTTCAGCCAGGGCCAGACCGCGATCGTCCCGAACAGCCGCGTCGCGGTCGAGGAGGAGCGTCGCCCGATGTTCCTGCTGAACCCAGGCCCGAAGCTCGCCGACATCGTCAAGGCGGTCAACGCAATCGGCGCATCGCCGGCCGATCTGGTCGCGATCCTCGAGGCGCTGAAGGAAGCCGGCGCGCTCAAGGCCGAGTTGATCGTCCTGTGAGCCCGCTTTCCGCACCCGCCCCGACGACCGGCATCTCGACCGATACGAGCCGCCTCAAGTCGAAGGACAATCTCGACAAGGCGGGCGAGAAGTTCGAGGCGGTCTTCACTGGCATGATGCTGAAGAGCATGCGCCAGGCGAAGCTCAGCGATCCGCTGTTCGATTCGAAGGCAATCGACACCTTCACCGATATGCAGGACGGGCTGATCGCGAAGTCTATGGCGGAGCACACGCCGCTCGGCATCGGCAAGGCGATGACGGACTTTCTCGCCAAGTCTCAATCCGATCTTAACCAGACCGGCGCAGACTCGCCGCCATGAGCGATCTCCTTTCGATCGGCGCCTCGGGCGTGCGCGCGTACCAGACCGCGCTGTCCACGGTGTCGGAGAACATCGCGAACACCGGCAATGCGGGCTATACAAGGCGGACGACGACGCTTGCCGAAGTGTCGTCGGTCGGCGGCGGGCTGAACGCGCGGACCTCGGTCAGCAGCAGCGGCGTCACGGTTACGGGTACCGGTCGCAGCGCCGACGCATACCGGTCGCAGGCGGTCCGCTCGGCGGGCACCGATCTCGCCAAGACCGAGACCGGCGTGACCTGGATGAACCGGATCGAGACGGCGCTGGGCGACAACCAGCTCGGCGACCGGCTCACCAGCTTCTTTACTTCGGCGCAGAAACTCGCCGCCGATCCGACCTCGGAACCGGCGCGGTCGGTAATGCTCGAATCCGCCGGGACGGCCGCGGCGGCGTTTGCCGCGACCGGGCAGGCGCTCGATACCGCGGCCGCCGATCTCGATTCGACCGCATCGCAGGCGGTACAGTCGCTCAATGCGCTCGGCACCGCGCTTGCCAAGATCAACGACGGCATCGCGCGCACCGCGCCGGGATCGTCGACCGCGGCGCAACTCGCCGACCAGCGCGACCAGATGCTCGAACAGATGAGCACGATCACCGACATCACCACGTCGTTCGACGATCTCGGGCGGACGACCGTGCGGCTCGGCGGCGCGGCGGGCTCGGTCTTCGTTGCCGGCGGCGAGAGCGCGCAGGCGTCCTATGCGCGCAACGACGAGGGCGCGGTGCAGTTCGCGGTCACGCGCGGCAACGTCACGTCCGCGCTGTCGCCGACCGGCGGCGCGCTCGCCGGTTTCGCGGAAGGCGCGCAGCGGATCGCCGCGGCGCGCGGGTCGCTCAACGCGATCGCCACCGACTTCACGACGCAGGTCAACGCAGTCCAGGCGCAAGGCCGGGACCTCGACGGCAATGCGGGCACCGCGCTGTTCGCAACCGGCGACACGCCGACCGACATTTCCGTCGCACTCGTCGATGGCCGCAGGATCGCCGCCGCGAGCGTGACCGGCGGCAAGCGCGATGCGTCCAATCTCTCCGCTTTGCACGGAGCACGCACCAGCGGCGGCTTCGAGACACGCACCACGACGCTGATCGCCGGCAACGCCGCCGCGCTCGAACAGCGCAAGGTGGTCGCCGATGCGCAGGTCGCGATCCGCGACGGTGCGGTCGGTGCGCTCGCGTCCGCGTCGGGTGTCGATCTCGATAGCGAGGCGGTCGACCTGCTCCGCTTTCAGCAGGCCTATCAGGCATCGAGCCGCGTGATCCAGACCGCGCGCGACACGCTCCAGACCATCCTCGATCTACGGTAACGCGCATGCAGATCGCCACCAGCCTCTTCTACGATCGCTCATCGACGTCGATGAACTCGCTCAGCGCGAAGACGGAGGCGTTGCAGAACCAGATTTCGACCGGGACCAGGCTGACCGCGCCGTCGTCGGACAGCGCCGCGTATCAGCGGCTGGCGGGCTTGAAGCGGGATACCACCAACGACACGGTCTATGCCGCCAATCTCGGCACCGCCGAATCGGTACTGAAGCAGGGCGATACCAGCCTCACCGCGATCACCGACCAGTTGCAGTCCGCGACCGAGCTGGTGACGCAGGCGAAGACCGGCACGCTGAACGCGGCCAACCGCAAGGCCATCGGCGAACAGATCGCCGGGATCGTCGCGACGCTGGCCAACCTCGCCAATGGCAAGGACGTGCGGGGGCAGGCGCTGTTCGGGGGTGCCGACGGCGCCCCTGCGGTCGCGACCGACGGAACCTATGCGCTCGCGTCGAAACCGGTCTCGGGCATCCCGATCGGCGACGGCCAGAGCATCCAGGCGAACGAGACCGCGGCGCGCATCTTCACTGTCGGCGGCAAGGTCAAGCCCGATGGCAGCATCGAGGGCGGTACCAACACGCTCGCCATGCTCTCGGCGATCGCGACCGCGCTGCAGTCGGACGATTTCAAGGCGAGTTCGCTCGATACGTCGCTAGCGGACATTACCGCCGCGTCCGATCAGGTATCGACGGTACAGGCCTCGCTCGGGGCGCGTGCTGCCCGCGTCGACCTGGAGACGTCGCGGCTGACCGATGTCGCGGCCGACCGCGAGGCGACCCGGTCGGGGCTTGAGGATACCGACATCACTACGACGGTGGTCGAGTTGCAGAAGACGATGACGATCCTGTCGGCGACGCAGGCGAGCTTCTCGAAGCTCTCGGCGCTGTCGCTGTTCGATTATCTGCGCTGATCCGAATTTAATCGCGTGCGACGGCGTCCTGGTAACCGGTTGGCTACCAAAGGCGGTTAATTCTGTGGCGACGCAAGTGCCGCCATCGGCCCTGGGGGAATTTCGAACACCATGTTTCCGGTCATCGGCATCGTCGTCCTGCTCGTCATGGTGTTTGGCGGATTCGCCTTCACCGGCGGCGCGCTCGGCCCCGTCATGGAGGCCATCCCGCACGAGATGCTGATCATCGGCGGTGCCGCCGCCGGCGCGCTGATCATCGGCAATTCGGGCAAGGAGCTGAAGGGCCTCGGTGCCGGACTCGGCAAGGTCTTCAAGGGCCCGAAGTACAAGAAGCAGGATTATCTCGACGTCATCTTCCTCGTCAGCAAGCTGATGAAGATGCTGCGGATGGACGGGCCGATCGCGCTCGAGCCGCATGTCGAGGATCCGCAGTCCTCCGCGGTGTTCGCGGAATACCCGAAGCTTCTCAAGGACAAGGCGCTCGTCAACCTGATCGCCGATACGCTGCGCCTCGTCGTGGTGTCGTCGGGGACGCTCGACGTGCATGCGGTCGAGGAGGTGATGGATCACTCGATCAAGACGCATCATCACGAGGAGGAGGCTGCGCACGGCACGCTCGCCAGCCTCGCCGACGCACTCCCCGCGCTCGGCATCGTCGCCGCCGTGCTCGGCGTGGTGAAGACGATGGGCTCGATCGACAAGCCGCCGTCGATCCTGGGGGCGATGATCGGCTCGGCGCTGGTCGGCACGTTCATGGGCGTGCTGCTGGCGTACGGCATCGTCGCGCCGCTCGCGAACCGGTTGAAGCAGGTGCTCGATGCCGATGCGTCGATCTACGACGTGGTGAAGCAGATCATCATCGCCTCGCTGCACGGCCATCCGCAGCCGCTGGTGATCGAGGCCGCGCGCTCAGGGATCGCGCACAAGAACCAGCCGGGCTTCGCCGAAGTCTTCGACGGGCTGAGGGGCAAGTAACGTCGTGGCCGCGCGCGCGCCTCACGGGACGAACCAGCCGCCCAAGGTCATCGTCAAGAAGATCTATATCGAGGGGCATGGCGGCCATCACGGTGGCGCGTGGAAAGTCGCGTACGCCGATTTCGTGACCGCGATGATGGCGTTCTTCCTGCTGCTGTGGATCGTCGGCGCGACCACCGAGAAACAACGCAAGGGCATCGCCGATTACTTCGCGCCGACCATCCTCAACACGCGCTCGCTCGGGATCGGCGGCGGCGGGCTGTTCGGGGGCGAATCGATCCTCGACAAGAACCGCATCGGGCCGAAGCCGGGCCAGACCAGCATGGCGCAACTGGCGATCCCCGATGCCGGGCTTGGTGGGCCGTCGGCGGGGACGGGGCCGAAGGGTTCGCTGAAGAGCCGCGATGCGCTGACCAAGGAAGACCGGAAGAATTTCCAGGTATTGCGTCGGCGCGTGCTCGGCGAGATCGCGGGCAACGCCAAGCTCTCGCGCCTCGCAAGCCACGTCCGCTTCGTGCCGACCCAGGACGGGATGCGTATCGATCTGGTCGACGACGCGGATTATTCGATGTTCGCGCTCGGCACCACTGCGCTCGACCCGGAAGCATCCGCGTTGATCGGGATGATCGCGGGGTCGGTGCAGGGCATGCAGAACCCGATCATGATCCGCGGCCATACCGACAGCGTGCCGTATGGCGATCCGCGCGCGATGAACAACTGGATGCTGTCTTCGGGGCGCGCCGAGGCGACGCGACGGCGCCTGTTGTCGGGTGGCACGCCCGAGGAGCGGTTCGAGCGGATCGAAGGCGTCGCCGACCGCGAACCGCTGATCGTGAAAGACCCTGCCGACCCGCGAAACCGGCGGGTGGCGATCACGTTGCTCTACAGGCGTGGGATCTTCGCCAAGTAACGCCGCCGCGTTCCCACGGTACGAGCAACAAAAAAGGACCGGTGCCTCGCGGCGCCGGTCCTTTTGGCCGGCATTGGCTGCGTCGCTTATTCGGCGGCGGCGGCGATGTCCGTCTTGCGCTTGCGTGCAGCGGGCTGGGCCGGCGCCGAATCGGTCTTGCGCGGGCCGGGCTTGCGTCCGAGGCCGATCTTCTTCGCCATCGCGCGACGGCTTTCCGAGTAATTCTCGGCGACCATCGGGTAATCGGGCTTCAGGCCATAGCGTTCGCGATACTCGGCGGGAGTCATGCCGTGCGTCGCAAGGTGACGACGCAAGGTCTTGTACGACTTGCCGTCGATCATCGAGATGATGTGATCCTTCGACGCCAGCGATTTACGTGCCGTTACGGCAGGCGTGTATTCCGTCGCAGTTTCGGCGGCGACTGGTTCGCTCGACGTGCCCAGCAACGCGGACACGGTCTCATGCATCTTGCCGAGAAAGGCAGGGACGTCATCGGCCGAGCTGCGCGTATTCGGGTTCCCCAGCCAAGCAATCGTCAGCTCGGTTGCGAGTTCGACCGCATTCAGGTCGGTGGTATCTTCGGCCATATAGCACTCCATTGTCTGCGGACGCCGTAACGGCGTGCGACATCGGGTTCAACCATTCACCGGGCCAAAAGCCTCAATAAGTTGTAAAAATCGACATTGGAAGCTCCGAGTTGGCGAGATGCGTTCATTTTGACTGCTTTGGGTTAAGTAGAGTCGGTCGAACAAACCGGGTACGCGACACAGTACAAGTCGTGTCCACGGATCGATGGCAAAGTGCTTGTCCGGCGCGAAGACGACGCCATGGTCGCGCGCCGCTGGACGCCCGAGATCGCGACCGGTAGAAATGCTGTCGACGATCGTGCGCGCATCGTCCGCCGTGTCGGCGACAGCGACCTGTTCTATCGAGAGAATCCTCCGCATGGTTTCAAGCCCCGACAGCGCGAAAAGACGGTCCGGACGACCCGCCTATTCGGGGAGCGACTGGCTGATCGAGCGCGGCAAGGGCGTCGCCCGGCGCAGCAGTGGATCGATCGCATCGCCGGTATCGCAGGGGGACGGCGACCGGCTGATGCCGCTGCGCATCGCCATCCTCGCGCTGATCAGCCTCGTCATGCTCGGTCCGTTGATGACCAATGTCGAGGGCGGCGAGGCTGGCGAGGGCAGCGTCGTACGACAGATCGGGTATCTCGCGATCCTGGCGCTCACCGTCTACGCGATCCGGCCGACGGCCACGCCGCGCTCGCTGCTCGCCTTCTCGTGGCCGATGCTGCTGGCGCTGGCGTGGTGCTGGATCAGCCTGAGCTGGGCGATCGATCCCGGCACCGCGTTTCGCCGCGTCCTGCTGACGACCTTGGTCGCGTGGATGGTGTTCGCCGTGGTGCGAAACGGCGGCTACCAGCTGAACGTCGAAATCCTGCGCTATTCCTTGCTGGCGTCGGTGCTGATCTCGTACGTGGTCGTGGTGCTGGATCCGATGGTCGGCATGCATCTGATGAGCGAGGACGGCATGGCGACCGCGCTGATCGGCAATTGGCGCGGGTTCCTGGGGCACAAGAACTTTGCCGGCGCGGTGTGCGCGTTGTGCATCATCATGTTCCTGTTCGATGCGAAACGGATACCGCCGACGATCCGCATCGTCGCGATCCTGGTGGCCGGGTATTTCCTGTTCAAGTCGCAGTCGAAGACGTCGGCGGGGATGGTCGTGCTCGCGTCGCTCGGCGGGATGATCTTCGAACTCGTCAGCATCCGCCTGCGCCGATACCTGATCCCGATCCTGATGGTCGTCGGATCGGCCGTCTGGTTCCTGACCAGCGCCTATGCGGGCATGGTCCAGTCCAATTTCCTGGAACCGAAGGCATTTACGGGACGCGGCCAGATCTGGGCGGCGTTGTTGAAATACTCCGGCGACCACCCGTTGCTCGGCGCCGGGTTCGGGTCGTTCTGGAACATCGAATCGGGCAGCCCGATCTTCGAATATGGCCAGGGCTATGTCACCAAGATCACGGTCGGCCATTCGGGCTATATCGATCAGCTCGTGACGGTCGGTATCCCCGGCGTCCTGCTGATGGTCTTCGCGATGGCGGTCTGGCCGCTCGCCAAGCTGCTCGCGAGCGAGGAGGTGGCGAGGGGGCGGGGTGCGCTGATCTCGGCGATGCTGATGTTCTGCATCGGGCACAACATCACCGAGAGCGGCCTGTTCGAGCGCGACGGCATCGTCAGCACGATCTTCTTCTTCGCGGTCGCCTTTGCGCATTACTGCACGATGGACGAGAAGCGGGTCGATCCGTCGAAGCAGGCGGGCGACGACGTGATGCGCGAACTGCGCAAGCGCAAGCGCAAGCATCGGCCGGTGCTTATGGCCGGCGAATGACCGGGTGATGTGCCAGGATCACTGCCAGCGTGTCTCGCGCGCCGGCCGGCGTGAAGTGCGAATGATCGAAGTGTAGCGGTGTGCCGTCTGCGGTGGTCAGGCGGCAGGTCTTGCCCGTGCACTCGGTTTCGATGGCGGACGCGTAATCGGCGCCGGCCGCGCGGACCGGCCCCGCCATCGCGCGGTCGAGCGCGATACGGTCCATAAGTCGCAACCCATCCGCGAGCGTCGAGTTGCCGTCGCCGTCTGATCGCACGATCAACGCCGGAAGGTCCGCATCATACTCGACCGAGGGTCCGATCACGAGGACACGTGTTCCGTGGGCGCGCAGCCAGCGGATCGTGTCGAGCAATGCCGGTTGTTCGAAGTCTAGCCACCGAGCGGACAGGACCACCGTATCGATCCTGGCGAAATCCAGCGTGCCGAACGCTGCGTCCATGGTCGTGCGGCAGATCGGCAGGCCCTTCCCATGCAGCAGCGGCCGACACCCCGCCGCGGTAGCTTGCACGATGTTCGCGCCCGGCAGCAGCGTGCGCAGCGCCTGCGAGAAATGCGCGCCATGGCTGTCGCCGAGCAGCGCGATATTGGGCTTGGTCGCCGACAACCGCAGGCAGTCGGGTGAGAAGGGGCGACCGGTCGGCAGCGCGAAACAGCGATCCGTGCTGAATTGCCGTTTGCCGGCGTCCGTCGAGTCCCAGCCGAGATAGCTGGCGGCCAGCGCCTGGCGCGGCGAGAGCGGGCGGATGTCGTCGGCCCTGGCGGCGATCGTCAGCCCGGTGATCGCCATCGCCACGAGCAGCACGACCGCGACGGCATGCGGGACGAGCCCCGATCCGCTGCGCCAACGCCGGCTCGCCGGACGCTCGACCAGCGCAAAGCTCAGCCATGCCGCGCCGAGCGACGCGCAGAGCAGCCCGACCGTCTCGACCGGCGCGAGCGTCGAACCGTGGCGGATCTGGTAGAAGGCGATGATCGGACGATGCCAGAGATAGGCCGAATAGGAGATCAGTCCGATCGTGCGCAGCGGCCACGCGCCGAGCAGCCGCGCGGTTGGGCCTTGCGCACCGTAAGCCAGCAGCACTGCCGCCGCGACCGCGGGCGGCAACGCGAACGGCACCGGGAACGGCCAGCCGCTGCTGATCGCGACGCAACTCGCGGCGATCACTGCGATGGCGAGAATGCACAGGGTCGCCCGGACCGAGCGGTTCTCGATCGTCGGTACGGCGCCGAGCGCGACCAGCGCGCCAAGCGACAATTCCCAGATGCGCGCGGGCAGTAGGAAGAACGCGGCGGAAGGGTAGGCGGTCGCCAGCCACCCGCCGATCGCGAACGACGCGACTGCAAGGCCGGCGATCACCTGCGCGAGACGCTGGCGCGACAGCCCCCGGAGCGACCAGAGAAGTAGAGGGTAGAGCAGGTAGAATTGCTCCTCGACCGCCAGCGACCAAGTATGGACGAGCGGCTTGGCATCGGACGCCGCCGCGAAATAGTCCGACGTCAGGTAGAAATAGACGTTCGACCCGAACACGCTGGTCGCCGCGGCGCTCCGCCCGAGGTCGCGCAACTGGTTGGGCAGCAGGATCACGCAACCGAGCGCGAGGATGACGGTCATCATCACCAGCAGCGCGGGCAGGATGCGGACGATCCGGTGGCGATAGAAGCGCAGGATCGAGAAGCGCGCCTCGGCGATGTCGCGCACCATGATCGCGGTGATCAGGAAGCCCGATATCACGAAGAAGATGTCGACCCCGACGAACCCGCCGCGCAGCCGGGTCACGCCGCAATGCAGCAGCAGGATCGGCAGGATCGCCAGCGCCCGCAACCCGTCGATATCCGGCCGATAGCGGAGCGCGCGCCCGTCCTGCGGCGCGGGCGTTCGCATCCCCGCGGTCGCGGCCGATCCTGTCGCTATGCTCTCGCTCACCTGTGCCGACGCCCCCACTCGCGCCGCCGGTCTATAGTGCGCGACGGCACGCTGCTAGGGCCGCGATGGACGCGCGTGCCGGGCGTTGCTACGCCACGCGGTGATGCGGGGGGCGGATCATCTGGTGACGGGTACGAACGACGAGCCTTCGCGACCGGCCGCCGCGCCGCCGCGGATCCGCGTGATGCACGTCATCACGCATCTCGACATGGGCGGTGCCGAGAATGTCGCGCTGGGGTTGATCGATGCCTTGCGCGACCGGATCGAGTTCTCGCTGTTCGCGGTGCTGCGCCAGTCGCCGCTGAGCAAGGTCGGGCAGGACATGGCCGATCGACTGGCGCGCTGGCACGTGCCGTTCCGGTTCGGCACGGAGCGCGGGTTCAAGTCGGGCGGCGTGGTCTTTGCGGCACGGTCGCTCGCACGCGCGGTGGCCGAGCAGCGGCCCGACCTGATCCATGTCCATACCGAGATACCGGAACTGACGCTGGCGGTGGCGGGCCTCATCTCGCGCCGTGTCCGCCGCACGCCGTTGCTGCGCACCGTCCATAACAGCGAGTTGTGGATCGCCTGGGGCGGCATCGGGCGCTGGGTGACTCAGCAGCTCGCCGGGGGTGACGCGGTGGCCGTGTCGCGCAACGCTGCCAACGCCGACGCGGCGATCTTGACGCGTAGCCGCCGACCGGTCGCCGACGTCATCTATAACGGCGTGTCGCCACCGCCGGCGTCTCCGATCGGGAGGGAAGCAGGCCCGGTACGACTGCTGTTCGCGGGACGCCTGGTCCACCAGAAGGGCGCCGACCTGCTGCCTGCCATCCTCCGCGACGCCCATGCCCGCACGGGGCGCCGCGACGTCGTGGTGACGATCGCCGGCTCCGGCGCGATGCAAGACTTGGTGGGCCAAGGGTTCGCAGACGATCTGGCGGGCTGGGATGTCCGGATGACCGCGCCGATCGAGCGCCTGTCCGAACGCCTTCACGAGTATGACGCGGTCCTGCTACCGTCACGGTTCGAAGGATTTGCGCTGCTCCCGCTCGAGGTGTTGATGGCAGGCATCGCGCTGGTGACGACCGACGCTCCGGGCCTCGATGAGGCGATCCCGACCGACTATCCGTTCAAGGCCGCGGTCGACGACGTCGCGGGGATCGGTGCGCAACTGGCGAAGGTCATCGACGATCCGGCGACCGCGCGCGTGACTGCGGCTCGCTACGGCAAGGACCTCGCCCGCAGCTTCAGTCCGGAGGCGATGGCGTCCGCGTATCTGGCACGCTATCGCTCGCGTGGGGACACGGGGGCAAAGTGACGGTCGCAGTCGGGATCAAGGCGCTGAACGAGGCGGCGCATATCGACGCCGCGATCGGCAGCGCGCGCGCCGCGCTCGATCGCGTCGGTGGCGGGCTGGTCGTGCTCGCGGACAGCGGATCGTCCGACGCCACGATAGCGTTGGCGCAGGCACATCCCGGCACGCGGATCGCGCAGCTCGCCGATCCTGCCGAGCGGTCCTGCGGCACCGGCGCGCAACTCGCATTCCAGGCCGCGTCCGAGACCGCTGGCATCGACTATTTCTACCTGCTCGACGGCGACATGGTCCTCGACCCGCACTTTCTCGAAGCGGGCATCGCGTTCCTCGAGGCGAACCCCCGCCACGCCGCGGTCGGTGGCCGGGTGCGCGAGGTCAATACCGACAGCATCGAGTTCGAGCTGCGCGCGCGCAACGATCGCGTGAAGGGCAGCGCGGTGGCGGGCGATGTCGACCGGCTCGATTGCGGCGGGCTCTACCGTGTCGCGGCGGTGCGGAGCGTCGGGCATTTCGCCGACCGCAACCTCCACGCGTTCGAGGAATATGAGCTTGGCGCCCGGTTGCGCGCGGACGGCTGGCGACTCGCACGCATCGACGTGCCCGCGGTCGAGCATCACGGCCATGCCACCGGCGGCTACCAATTGATGTGGCGACGGTTGCGCACCGGCTATGCCGGCGGTCCGGGCGAAGTGATCCGCGCAGCCTGGGGCCGCCCGCACTGGTCGCAGGTCCTGCGCGGGTTCGCCCAGTTGCGCTACAGCGTGATCGTCTATGGCTGGTGGCTGGCGATGCTCGTCGCGCTGGCGATGGGCCAGGGTCTTGCCCTGCTCGCGATCCTGCTGCTGCCGGTCGCGTTCCTGACGATGCGCCGCCGAAGCCTGCGGGTCGGGCTCTACTCGCTGGTGACGTGGAACGTGATCGCGATCGGCATGCTCCAGGGCCTCGTCCGCGCCCGCCGCCCCGCCGATGCACCCGTTGCCGCGCGCGACCTGTCCGCGCCGGGGCGATGAGCACCGCGTCCGGCTATCTCGGCAAGTTCGTCTGGACGGCGGGCACCTTCGTCGTGTCCGCCGGGCTGAAGTTCGGGCTCAACATCGTCCTCGCCTATCTGCTCGCGCCCGAGATCCTCGGCGTAATGGTCGTCGTCAACGCGATCCGCCTCGGGGTCGAATTGCTGACCGATGTGGGGATCGAGCAGAACATAATCCACCACCGCGACGGGCTCGACCGCCAGTTTCGCGACACCGCCTGGACGCTGCAATTGCTGCGCGGCGTGCTGTTGAGCCTGGTCTTCCTGATCGCCGCGCCGTTCCTCGCGCACGCTTACGGCATCGACGTCCGCATCTTCCTCGTCGCGGCGCTGTCGCCGATGATCGGTGGCGCGCACTCGACCGCGATCTTCGTGCTGGTCAAGCAGATGGAGGTCCGCCGCCGCAATTTGTTCGAGCTGTCGTGCGAGGCGCTGGCGTTCGCGGTGCAGGTCGCGCTGGCGGCGTGGTTGCGCTCGGTCTGGGCGTCGGTCATCGGCCTCGTCCTCGCGGTCGCGATCCGCTCGGCGCTGAGCTACCTGCTGCCTGACCCCGGCCAGCGCCTCCGCTTCGACCGCGATGTCGTCCGGCGGATCATCCATTTCGGCAAGTGGATCGCGATCACCTCGCTGGTGATGTACGCCGCGACCAATCTCGACCGGCTTTATCTCGGCCGGGTCGCGCCGCTTGCGCTGCTCGGCATCTACGGCATCGCGCGCGCGATCGCCGAGCTGCCGACCACGCTCGCGCGGCGGATGAGCTATCAGATCATCTTCCCCGCGCTTGCCAGCGTTTCCGAGGACGATCGGGCGGGGCAGATGGCGGCGATCGCCGGCTCGCGCGCCGTGTTCACGCTGGGCGTCTGTGCGGCGCTCGCACTGGCCGCATCGGTCGCCGACGGTCTGATCCTGTTTATCTACGACCCGCGCTACCAGGCGGCGAGCTGGATGCTGTCGGTCCTGCTCGGCGGCGCGGTGTTCGCGGTGCTGTCCAACCTCAACGAGGCGTTGCTGCTCAGCGCCGGGCGGCCTTTCTATGCGAGCGTGGCCAATTTGATGCGGCTAACGACGCTCGCGGTGTTGCTGCCGACCGGTCACCGGATCGCGGGCTTCCCCGGCGCGGTCGTCGCGGTCGCGGTCACCGAGCTGCTCCAATATGGCTATATCGCGGTCGGGTTGCACCGCGTGCGAATGAGCTTCTGGCGGCAGGATGCGCTCGCGATCGGCGCTGCTTGTGCGGTGTTCGCGGTGATGCTCGCGGTGCGTTGGCAGCTCGGGTTCGGCACGCCGCTGGCGGGGCTTGGGAGGATCGGATGACGCGGCTGCTGATCGTCCATTATGCCGGCGACTACCGCGAGGCCGATCGCCTGCGCCGCGCCACCGGTGGGGAGACCTATTACGGGCACGGCTACGTCCTCGATCAGCTTGCCGCGTTGCAGGCGCAGCACGAGGCGGTCGGGTTCCTCTGCTCGCTCGCGCCCGCCTATTGGGAAACGCTCGACAGCGGCGTGACGGTGATCGGCGCGGACACCAATCCGGATCAGAACCCCGCGCCGGTGCTGGCGTTGATCGAGCGGTTCGCGCCGACCCACCTGATCGTGTTCGGGCCGATGCTGCCGCTGATCCGCTGGGGACTGGAGCACGACGTCCGTCTGGGCGTCGTGATGGCCGATTCGTTCGCCAATCCCTATTATCGCTGGATCAGGTTCCGGCGACTGCCGAAGCTGCTCAACGACCGCCGCGTGACGCTGGTCGCCAATCACGGCGCCAATGCCGCCCGCGCGCTGGTCGGCATCGGCGTGCGCGCGGACAAGGTGCTGGCGTGGGACTTTCCGCATCATCGCACGCCCGAGGCGCAACCGTGCAAGACCCAGGCCTCCGGTCACCCCAGCCGACTCCTGTATGTCGGCTCGATCAGCGCGAAGAAGGGCGTCGGCGACATGGTCCGCGCGGTTGCGTTGCTCAAGGACCGCCTCGATGTCCGGCTCGACGTCGCTGGCGTCGGCACAACCGAAAAATTTGCGGCGCTTGCGACACGCCTCGGCGTCGCCGATCGTGTCCGGTTCCTCGGGCTGGTTCCGAACGGTGCGATCCCGGCGGTGATGCAAGATGCCGATGCGGTGATCGTGCCCAGCCGCCCCAACTTCCCCGAAGGCCTGCCGCTGACGCTGTTCGAGGGGCTCGCCTCGCGCACGCCGGTGATCGCGTCGGACCATCCGATGTTCCACGGGCATCTGGAGGACGGCGAGAGTGCAATTGTGTTCGCAGCCGGCAAGCCACGCGCACTGGCCGATGCGATCGTGCGGCTGATGACCGACCGGGCCTTGTACGCACGTGTGTCGCAAGGATCGGCGGCGGCGTGGCACCGGATGCAGAACCCGGTCAAATGGGGCGAGATGATCGATCGCTGGGTGCGTGACGCCGCCGAGGATCGCGCCTGGCTGTCGGCGCATACCGTCGCCGCGCTGGACGGGCCGGCATGACGGATCGAACCAGTGCGATCCATTTCGCGATCACGCATTCGGCGGCCGGGGGCTTGCGCGAACTCTGGGACGACATCGCCGAGGGATTGATCGCGCGCGGTCATCCGGTGAAGCGCTTCGTCCTCTATCCGCCCGCCGATGCTGAGGGCGAAGGCGTCGACATGGAGGTCTGGCACCATGTTGCCGACGCCCGTCCGCGATCGGTGCTCGGCGCGGTCCGCACCTTCGCGGCGCTGGTCCGCTATCTGCGGCGCGAGCGACCCGCCGCGGTCGTGTCTGCGATGCCGGCGGCGAACGTGCTGCTGCCGCTCGCGGTAACGGTCGCGCGCGTGCGCACCCGCGTGTTCCTGTCGCATCACTCGCCGACCGATACGCACAACCGCCTGCTAGACCGGATCGACGGCTGGACCGGCGGCCTGCCGTGCGTCGCCGGAATCATCAGCGTGTCGGACGCGGTCGGCGCGACGCTGGCACACAAGCCCGCGACCTACCGCGCGCGGACGCTCACGATCCACAACGCGCTGTCGGAGCGGGTCGAACGGATCCTAGATGCCCTGCCTCGGGTAAAGGCGGGGGGCGATCGGTTGCGTGTCGTCGCCCTCGGGCGGCTGACCTACCAGAAGAACTATCCGATGCTGATCCGCGCGATCGCCGCCGTTCCGGGCGCGATGCTGGAGATCGTCGGCGGGGGCGAGGATGAGGCTGCGCTGCGTGCGCTCGTCGCGGACCTGGGCCTCGGCGACCGCGTAGCCTTTGCCGGGCTGATCCCGCGCGAGGCCGCGCTCGCCAAGGCAGCCTCCGCCGACGTCTTCGTCCAGGTCAGCCGCTACGAGGGGCACAGCCTCGCATTGATCGAGGCGGCGCGGCTCGGCCTGCCGCTGGTCGTGTCGGACGTGCCGGTGCAGGTCGAGGGCATCACCGCACGCGACGGAATGCGGTGCGGGATCGTCGTGGCGCTCGACGATCCCGTCGCCTTGGCCTCGGCGCTGCGAGCCTTGCACGACGATCCGGCGCTGCGATCGCACTGGAGCGGGCTCGCGTCGCGGCTCGGCGCCGAGGCCTCGAACGCGCGAATGCTGGATCGTTACGAGGCGGTGCTGGCTCCGCCCGCGCAGGCGGGATAGGAACGACCCGATGGCCACCACGATCACCGCAGTTCAGCAACGCCGATCGGGTGCGGCACGGTCGGCGGTCCTGCGTGGTCGCCGCCGCTACATCGTCGCCAACATCTGTTTCGCGGTCTTCATGTGGCTGGTCCTGATCGGCACGTCGCCGGTCCAGGAATGGGCGTTTCGCGGCAAGATCGGCGAGGGCGATGCTGTCAACCAGGTCCTGCACATCGTCATATTCCTCGCCCTGCTGATCGCCAGCGGCATGCCGAGCAAGCGCGAACTGTTCTGCATACCGCTCGGGCTCGCGATCCTGCTGGCCTATTGCTTCGTGACGGTATCGTGGGCGATCGAGCCGTCGATCTCGTTCCGCCGGGCGACGCTGACCGCGATCGTGGTCTGGGTGACCTTTCGACAGGTTAACGACCTGGGGCCGGATCGCGCGCTGAAAATCGCGCGCTATGCGCTGCTGATCCTGCTGGCGATCAATTACCTGATGGTGTTCTTCAGCCCGTACGGGATCCACTCCGAGGTGTTCGGCGAGGTCTCGTCGGTGGTCGGCGACTGGCGCGGCATCATTCCGCACAAGAACGTCGCGGGCGCAGCGTGCGCGTTCACGATCCTGCTGTTCGTGTTCGACAACCGCCAGTTCCCCCGGGTGGTCTCAGCGCTGGTCGTCGCGGCCGCCGCGATCTTCCTGTATTTCACGCATTCGAGCACGTCCGAGATATCGCTCGCGCTGGCGCTCGTGGCAGGCATCGCGATCCGGCCCTACGATGCCAGCTACCGCGTCGTGCTCGGCATCGTCCTGCTGATCGCCGCGGGTCTGGCGATCGAGATCCTGCTCACCAACATCACGGTCCTGACCGACATCCTCAACGATCCCGGCGCGCTGACCGGGCGTGGTGCGATCTGGCCGCTGCTGCTGGAATATGCGCGCGACCATCTCTGGACGGGGGCAGGGTTCAGCTCGTTCTGGCAGATCGGCGCGGACAGCCCGATCTGGACGCTGACCAGCGGCTGGGTCGCGATCTATGCGGCGCACGGCCATAACGGCTTTCTCGACCTGCTGGTCACGATCGGCCTGCCGGGGCTGATCCTGGCGGTGATCGCGCTGATCGTGTGGCCGCTGATCCGGCTGCTGTTGAGCCAGTCGATCGCCAAGCCGCGCCGCTCGCTGCTGCTGGCGCTCATCATCTTCTGTACGGGGCACAATCTGGCCGAATCCTCGCTGCTGAACGCCGCGTCGATGACCCAGGTGTTCCTGCTGATCGCGATCGCGATCACCTATCGCCACTCCAACGCGAGTGCCGGGGCGCATCACGGCCTGCGCCAGCGGATGACTCGTCTGGTGCGGAGGCCGGCGCGGCTGTCGCTGTCGCGGCGCTGATGCCGCGGCTAGGGGTCGTCGACCGGATGCTCGACCGGCTGTTCCCACGGGGCGAGGGTGCGGCGCCACCGCGTCGCCGGTCCTTCTGGACGATGCGGCTGGCGATCATGCTGGTCTGGCTCGTGCTCGTGGCGTTCCTCGTCGCGCATCACGTGATGTGGCGCGACGAGGTCCGCGCGCTCAGCCTGGCGACGCAGGGCGAGTCGATCTGGGCGATGCCCGCGGCGGCGCGGGGCTATGGTCATCCGCTGCTGTGGCACGCGCTGCTCCGCATCGGCACGGACCTGTTCGCGACCAAGCTGGTCCTGCCGGGGGCGGCTCTGGCGATCGGCATCGCCTGCGCCGCCCTGCTTTTGTTCGTCGCGCGGCTATCGTTGCCGGTGACGATCCTCGCGCTGTTCGGCGGCTTCGCGACCTACGACTATGTCGTGATGGCACGGAATTACGGGCTGGCGATGCTGCTCCTGCTGCTGCTCGCCGCCACCTATCCCCGTTTCCGAAAGCGCGGCGTGACGCTGGGGTGCCTGCTGGCAATGTTGTGCAACGCCAATGTCCATGCAGTCGTGCTGGCGGGCGCGTTCGGGGTCTTCTGGCTGGCCGACCTGATCGCGGAAGAAGGCTGGGGCTGGAGCCCGGCGAAGCGTCTGTGGCTAATAAACATGATCCTCGCCGGCGCCGGGGCGCTGCTGGCGTTCGTATCGGTCTACCCCTCGGTCGAGGATGCACCGGCCGCCACGCAGCGCTCGATCGGGCAGACGCTGCTCCACCTGATACCCGGCATGGAATTCCAGCGTATCTTCGGCAATTTCAATGCGAACGTGCCCATCACGATCGTCGCGGCGCTGCTGGTGACGGGCAGCGTGGCGGCGTTCGCACGACGCCCGGCGGCGCTCGCGGCCGCGATCGCGGCACTTGGCGGGCTGCAGCTCCTGTTCGTGTTCGTCTATCCCGGGCATTACCGGCATGTCGCGCTGCTGATCGTCTTCTTCATCGTGCTGCACTGGTTGACGGCGAGGGGCTTTGGCGGCCGCTACGACAGCCCGTTCGCTCGCGCGGCCGAGCGAGTCGGCCGGATCGCGTTTCTCATGCTGCTGGTCGCGCAGTTGCCGGCGACCGCCCGCGCCGTGGTCCAGGCTGCGAAGTCGCAGCCCCAGAGCGAGGCCAAGGCACTTGTCGACCTGCTCGCCCGCCAGGGTCTCGCGCGGTCGACCGTGATCGCGGATCCCGACTTCGTGATCGAGAGCCTGCCCTATTACGGAACGAACCCGACCTGGTCGGTGCGCCGCGACCGCTTCACGCCGCTGGTGCCGATGACGCTCGCCGAAACCGCGCCGATGTCTCCGGGCCGGTTGCTCGCGACCGGGCGCCGCCTGGCCGACGTCACGCGTCGCCCGGTGGTGATCCTTCTCACCGCCTCACTCGATGATCTGACGCAGCGGCAGGTGATCGATCGCGGCACGTTCGGGCCGTTGGTGCTCGATCCCGCCGACATCGCCAAGTTCCGCGCGGCGACCACCAAGCTTGCCACGCTCAGGGCTGCGTCGGGGGACGAAGTCTACGATGTCTATCGTCTCGACCCCGGCGTTTCGCGATAATGCTTGCGGGGTTGCAATTGCTTTGTCCCCCCGCGCATAGCATGGCCAACAACTTGATGTGGGTCAGATGTTTACGGTCTCGGCGGATCGTGAAGGCCGGCAAAACCAGTCGACGGGGGTAAGATCGGGTGGGAGACGAACCGCTGTTCGATCGCGACGCAGATATCGCGCCGGCGACCGGTGCGCATGGCCAAGTCGAAGCCGGATCAAAACTTGAATCTCAAGACGAGCACGCTGTCGATCAGGTCCCGACCGCGACGATCGGCGGCATGAAGATCGCGCGGCTCCGTCGGGACGAACTGGCCGCACGAATGCTCGCCGATACGCGTCGGGCCCGTGCCGGCGAGCTGCCGGTGCCGCGGATCGTGACCTCGGCCAATGGCAGCGTGGTCGCCGCGTACAACCGTGACGCGCGGTATCGGGCGATCATGGACGGCGCGGATATCGTCGATGCCGACGGCATGCCGTTGGTCTTCGCCAGTCGCCTGTTGTGCCGCGAGCCGCTGGCGGAACGCACCGCGACGACGGATTTCCTGCTCGACGCGGCGACCATCGCGGCGCGTGACGACATCCGGTTCTTCTTCATCGGCTCGCGTCCGGGCGTCGCCGCCCGCGCCGCCCAGCATCTGCGCAGCCGCTTTCCTGGGCTCAAGGTGGTCGGCACACGACACGGCTTCTTCCCGCCCGAGGCGATCCCGGAAATCTGCGCGAAGGTGCGCGCATCTGGGGCCGACGTGCTGTGGGTCGGCATGGGCAGTCCTGCGCAGGAGCGGTTCGCGCTGGAGAACCGCCACCTGCTGGGCGGCGTCGCGTGGATCCGGACCTGCGGCGGGCTGTTCGACCATTATGGCGGCGGCGTATCGCGTGCGCCGGACTGGATGCAGGCGATGGGCCTCGAATGGCTGTACCGCGCCGCTCGCGAACCGGTGCGGCTCGGATGGCGCTATCTCGTGACAAGTCCGGTCGCTATCTACTATCTGGCCACAAGAACGCATGACTGACCGCCGCCGGGCGAAGTCGGGATCGGCAGGGAGTTCGATGGAACCACATGTTCGCCGTACCGTCCGCTACGAGGATTTCGTCCAACCGCGTCGCCGTCGCTGGCCCTGGATCCTCGGCGCGATGATCATTCTCGCCCTGGCCGCCGGGCTCGCCGCCTTCTGGTTCGGCGTGGATCACGAAGCGCATGCGGCGCCGCCCGCTCTGTCGCAGGCCGGCGCGCCGGTCGCGAACGAGGCGTATCAGTGGAAGCATGTCGCGATTGGCGGCGGTGGCATGATCTCCGGCCTGTCGAGCGATGCGTCGGGCAAGACCTTCGTCGCGCGCACCGACGTGTATGGCGCCTATATCTGGGATGCCGGCGCGAACCGCTGGGCGCAGCTCGTCACGGCGGCATCGATGCCCGACACCATCCGCACGCAAAACGGCGCCGCCGCCGGGGCCTATGAGATCGTCGTCGCGCCGTCGCGGGCGCAGCGCCTGTACATGGCGCTGCAGGGCAGGGTCTATCGCTCCGACGATGCGGGCAGGCATTGGACGCAGCCCAACGCCGGCAATCCCTTCCCGATGGTGTGGGATGCGAACAGTGAATATCGCCTGCACGGGCCCTTCATGGCGGTCGATCCGGCCAACCCCGACCTGGTCCTGCTCGGCACGCCGGGCACCGGACTGTGGCGATCGGCCGATGGCGGGGCGAACTGGGCGCATGTCGGCTCGGTCCCGGTCAGCAAGGACCTGAAGCCCGACGCGGGCGTGCAGGCGCCGGGCACGATGATCTGGTTCGAGCGGCCGGCAGGGGGCAAGCCTACCGGTCGCCTGTTCGCACTCGCATCGGGCAGCGGCATGTTCGTCTCGACCGATCGCGGCGCGACGTTCAGGCCTTTGCCTGCGCCCGGCGTCCAGCCGCTGACGCTCCAGCGCGGCACGTTCGATCGCCGCGGCACGTTCTTCGGTGTCGATGATCTTACAAAGTCGATCTGGTCGTACCGCGACGGGCGCTGGCGCGACCTGACCGCCGATCTCGGCCTGACGGTGCGCGAATATGCCGCGGTCGTCGCCAACCCGCGCGCGGACCAGGTCGTCGTCGTCGATCGCGGCGGGCAGGGCTATGCCAGCAGCGACGGTGGCGCGACCTGGAACAGCGTGTCGCACAGCGCGAAGGCCGGGGAAGGCGATCCCCCCTGGCTTCGCGTCGCCAACGCGCCGTTCTTCACCTCCGCGGACATGATGTTCGATCCGGTCGTGCCGAACCGGCTGTGGGTCGCGGCCGGCATGGGCGTGTTCTATGCCGACGTGCCGCCCGGGACGGGGGCGCTCGACTGGGTCAGCCAGACGCGCGGGATCGAGGAACTGGTCGCCAACGACGTCATCCAGCCGCCGGGTGGCTCGCCGATCTTCGCAGGCTGGGATTTCGGCATCCACGTGAAGGACGATCTCAACGCGTATTCGACGACGTTCGCACCCGGCGAACGCGCGCTGATGACGGTGCCGCAACTCGACTGGACGCCCGCCAGGCCCGGCTTCGTCGTCAGCAACGCGTCCGATGCGCGGATGGGATGCTGTTCGGAGGACGGTAACGCGGTGATGGCGGGCACCAGCACCGATGGCGGACGGAAGTGGAGCAAGTTCCCGACGCTGCCGACACCGCCCGGCACCAAGGATGACGACCCCTGGCGGATGTCGTTCGGGACGATCGCGGTTTCGTCGGGCGATGCGCAGAATATCGTCTGGGCGCCTGCGTTCAATCGGCAGCCCTTCTACACCAAGGATGGCGGGCGCACCTGGACCGCCGTCCGCCTGCCCGGCGCGACCGGCGATACGCCCGGATCGTTCCAGGCGCAGTGGATGCAGCGCAAGACACTGACCGCGGACAAGGCCGTCCCCGGCACCTTCTATCTCTACCATAGCGGCGGGGGCGCCAACGCGGGACTCCAGGGCTTGTGGCGGACCAGCGAAGGCGGCACGAGCTGGAGCAAGGTTTTCGAAGGCGAGATCGCGCCGTCCAGCGAACTCGCGGCCAAGCTGCGGTCGGTGCCGGGCCATGCGGGTAATCTGTTCTTCACCTCGGCGTTCGAACACACCAGCGACACCGGCCTGCGTCGCAGCATCGACGGCGGCAAGACGTGGCAGGTCGTGGCCAATGTCACCCGCGTCGACGACATCGCGTTCGGCAAGGCGGCGAAGGGCAAGACCTTTCCGACGATCTTCGTCTCCGGGCGCGTGTCGGGCGAATACGGCATCTGGCGGTCGATCGACAACGCCGCGAGCTGGCAGCAGCTGGTGGATTTCCCGGTCGGGACGCTGGATCAGGTCAGCGCGATCGGCGCGGATCCCGACGTCTTCGGCCGCGTCTATCTCGGTTATGTGGGCTCGAGCTGGATCTGGGGCGAACCCGCACCGTGCACGCCGGCCGCGTACCAGCCGCTGGCGGAGAAGCAGTGTTCGAAGGTGCGCTGACACGTAGCTTCGGCCTCTATCCGGTTGCCGGCGCCATCCACAGGGATTCGTGAGGAAATGGCAGGCGAATGTGTGCGGCCCATTTTCTGCCGTCGATCTCGACGGCACCTTTCGTTGCTCGGCGTGCGAGAAACACCCGCAAGGCCGGTAGCTCTGCGGAAGGAAGGGCGATGCTGTACGAATCGCCGCGCTGCCGCGTGGTCGGGTCGTTCAAATCCGGCCAGCGCTTCGGCCAGGCGATCGATGGCTCGCGTGCGTTCTCGTACGGCGTCAGCATCACCTCGACCGCTTCGGGCAGCCATGGCCTTGAATTGGACGCGGAGAAGCCACGGAGCCGATCATAGGCCTTCAGGACCGATGACGGCAGCTTGGACCGGACCGATGCGTTCTCCAGCGAGCCATAGACCGTGATGTAGACGGGCGGCGTGCTTCCATAGATCAGCAGGGCGTTGTCGGGCTGGTCGCTGGCATTCGCTGCGCGATAGTCTCCGGAAAGCGCCGCCAGTGCAGGATCGCCGAATGTCTGGACCAGATCGTCCGTCCGGGCACGGTCCAGTTTGACGGAACGGAAGCCGCTCCTGGTTTGGAAAATCGCCGTTCCGTCGCTGTACAGTGCGAAGGTCGGCGAGTCGGAACCGATGACCATTCGCCACGGGTTCGATTGCACCATGACGACCAGCGGTGTCGGGCTCGAGGATGCTCGTACCGCGGCGAGCGCCTTGGGGCGGTCGAAGAAGGCGGTCCCGACTTTGTCCGCCTTTACGAGAACCGTCTTTTCAGCGGGCGGTGCATCTCGACATCCAGCGACGGTAGCCGTGAGTAACCATATCGCGACTGGCACCGTTCGATTGAGAGCGCCGCTAGTCATGAAGCAGGATGGCCCAGCGATCATGATCGGGCAAGTCTCAGGTCCCGACGAGAGGGCGACCCGTCGGAAGCGCTGCTACGCTGTCGGGGGCCAGATCTTCGTATCCGTCAGCATCGCCGCGATGGTCTCCGGCCAGATCTGCTCCGTCGTCGACAGGAAATCGCGTCGATGCCACCAACGATGCGCGTCCGACACCGCCGGCGTTTCGAGCCGAACCAGAGAAGAACGCTCGTCCGCCCTGACCATGTTCGAACCGGAACAGGACGAGACCGTTGTCGCCGTCCACGACGAACAGGCGGGATGCGGGGCGACCGGTCATGATACGGTGACCACGACCGGTCTCGTTAGTGTCAGGCTTCCTGGTAATATTCGGAATATTGCTTCGAGTAATAATAATAGGAGCCGACCGCCTGCGAGTTGGTGTCGACCATCGTGAACATCGAGCCGACCAGGTTCGCGCCGTCCGACTTGAGCCACTGCGTCGCCGACGTCACCGCATGCTTGGGCGTCTTGTTCCACCGGATCACGAGCGTCACCGCATCCGCCAGCGCGGCGAGGAAGCGGCCGTCCGCCAGACCGACGAGCGGCGGCAGATCGAGGATGATCGTGTCGTAACGCCCCGAAAGCTCCTCGAGGATCTTCGGCATCAGGTCGTTGCCGAACAGGTTCTCCGACGAGAAATACGGCTTATGGATGATGATCTGGTCGAGACCCTGCAGGCCGCTCGGCTCGATCGCCTCGTCCAGCGTCACATCGCCGTGCAGCAGTTCGACCAGCCCGACGCCGTCCGCCTTGGTCGGCGTGATCATCCGCAGCTGCGCGCGGCGCACGTCGGCGTCGACGATGATCGTCCGGTCGCCGTTCATCGCCATCACGCGCGCCAAAGCCAGCGCCGTGGTGGTCTTGCCTTCGCCCGGCAGTGCCGAGGTGACTGCGATGATCTTCGGCCGCTCCTGACCACGGACGCCGAGCAGCGACGCACGGGCGTTGCGCAACGCCTCCGCATATTGCGAGGTCGGCTTGTCGATCACGACATCGGCAGGCTGATCCTGCCGGATGTTGGGGATCGCCGCGATCAGCGGGACGCCTAGTTCGCTCTCGACCTCGTCGATGCTGCGCAGGCCGGTGACCATCATCTCCTGCGTCACGATGACCGCGATGCCGACGCCGAACCCTGCTATGAGCGACAGGAGGAACAGCAGAGGGCGGTTGGGCCAGCTCGGCGACTGCGGCGGCTCCGCGTTGTCGATGATCTGCGCCTGGGCGATCGAATTCTGCGCGGCCTGGCGCGATTCGAGTGCCATCTGCGAGATCTTCTCATACGCATCATGCTTGCTGTCGGCATCGCGTTGCAGGCTGGCGGCGATGACCGAGGCACGCGCGTTTCCGGCCTGCTTCTGCTCGAGTTGGGTCATCGATTGGCGCAAGCTGGCGGCGCGGGCATCCGCGGCGCCGGCGTCGGAATTGAGCGACCGTACGACGCGGCCCATTTCCTTGTTCAGTTCGGCGTCGATGCCGGCAACCTGATCGCGGACCTTGATGAAATCGGGATGACGTTCGCCGTAGCGGCCGCGAACGTCCTCAAGCGTCTGAGACAGGCTTGCGCGCTTGCTGCGCAAATCCTGGATCGTCGCCGATTCACGCACGTCGGAAATCGAGTCCAGCGCGCCGCGACGGACTTGCTGTTGCGCGGATTGTTCCTTCGAACGAGCCTCTGCTGCAAAAGACTCGGCGGTCGCCAGCTGGAGCGAAAGCGGCGCGACCTGCTGGTCGACGATCGTCCCCATCTGGTTCGACGCGCCCCGCACGATCCCGGCCTGTGCCTGGTATTGGGCTACTTTCTCGTCGGCGACGCGAATTTCCGCCGCGAGCTCGTCCATGCGCTTCTGATACCATTTGGTCTGACGCTCGGCGGTACCGATCTTGTTACCAACCTTGGTATCGAGATAGGCGGTGGCGAAAGCGTTGGCGATCTTCGCGGCTTTTTCGGGCGACTGCGAATTGAAGCGGATCGCCATGATATACGTCAGCCGATCGCGCGCGACGTCGAGATGGCTGTTGACCGACCGGGCGACGACGTCGAGCTTGGCGGCCGGTGACAGCGCGGGCTGACCTTCCGGCGTGGGGCCGCCGCCGAACTCCGGATCGTTCAGCAGGTTGAGCCGCTGGACGACGATCCGCGACAGATCGATCGACCGGATGACCGAGACCTCGGTCTCGATCGCCTCGCTCGCGAGCTGCGCCTGTGCTTCGCTGGCGGTTCGCGCCAGCGGGTTGCGGCTCGGATCGATCTGGATACGCGTCACGCCCTGATAGACGGGCGTGATCCGGAGCGTCAGGACGATGCCGATTGCCGCGATCACCGCGGTGATGCCGAGCAGCACCAGGAACCGCCGACGCACGACATCGCGCACCGAACGGATCACGTCGCTCAATCGGGTTTCGGACTCCGCCGCGTTCACGACCTTCATGTCAGGATGTTCCTAAGTATCTGGCGAAGAGGCCATTGTTCTTTGAGCGAAACATGCTTCGTCCTTATCGTCTGATACGGATTGAGAAACGCGCACGCAACTCGTCAAACGGATTGCCAAGCCCGGCTCCGCTCGGTTTGTTCGAGCCGTATCCGATATTCGCATCCAGCCCCAGCCATCGCGTGACCTGGTATCGACTGCCGACTTCGGCGCGATAGACGTTGGTCGAGGTAGATCGCTCGGGATATTCGCGCTTGCTGACTTCGCCGCCGATCGTGACGATCATGTTGTAGAGGAGTTCATGATCGACCGTCACGCGGATGCGATTGTCCCACGAACTGCCGACGTTGGTAAGATCGACGTCGATCAATCGACGTTGAACGAGAACCCCGACACTCGTTAGTTCGCTCGGAAACCAGTCCGCGCGGGCTTCGACGGACATGCCGCTCGTGTTGCGGTATGTCCCGCTCGCGTCGAAACTGCGGTAGCTATAGCCGATGCCGACGGTCCCGCGCGCAACCCCTGCGATGTCGAAATTGGATCCGAACACGGCGCGATAGCCGTTGGAGTCGCGGTTCGGCAGGTCGAACGCCCGCGCCGTCCGATAGTTGTTTCGGTCAGCCTCGAGCCGCGCGTAAAGTGACAGGCTCGGCGTGAAGCCCAGTTCATACGTGCCCGTGCCGGCGTAGGTGACGCGGTCGCGATAGCCTTGGTCGCGAACGACGCCGTCGGCGAACTGTACCGAGCTGAAATCGTACGATGTCCGGTCCACGGTGCCGATCAGCCGCGATCGTCCGGTGTCATAGATCGTGCGCGTACCGAGGAACGTCCGCAGGTACCGGGACGGTACCGTTAGATTCGCCACGACATCCGCGGAAAACGGCGATTCGTACGTGCGGTCGGCCTGCGCATCGAGCCTGACGGTGAAGTCGCGGGTCACGTCGACGCGCCCGCTGCCCTGTACGTTCCACGCATCCTGATCGCGCAGCGTCTGTTTGGCGAAGCGGCGGATATCGGCAGCTCCGGTCAGGCGCAGCTGATGCACGGACCAGTCGGACGCGACGTTCACATAGGGTTCGAACGATGAATAGACGTCGGACTTCTTGTTCGAATTGTCGTTGAACACGTTGTCGCTATAGCCGATCGAGCTCGTCAGCTGCGGATTGACGATGAAGCTACCGAGGCGAACGCCGAGCGCGTCATATTCGGGGTGGGGGCGCTCGGTCACGCTGATGTTGTGGCCCCGATCATATTCGTCGCTGCTGGTCGTTGCGGAGGGCAGCAACAAACTGCTCGTCTGCGCCATCGCCACGCATGGCGCGACCATCCCGGGTACGGCGAGCAGTGCGCCGCCAAACCACGACGTCGCCGCCGTGCGTTTTGCCGATACGCACTTCGCCAAGACGCGCTTCGACGCAGCCCGCGTCAGTGTGATGTTCGATGCCCCCATCATGTCGTCCGCGTTCCAGGTCCGTGCTGCCGAGAGCGATCGATGGCGTTTCGACTTGCTTGCCCGGATCGGGCTCACGATCAGAAGAATCGTTCGGTCAGACGAATAGTGTCGCCCGGATAGATACGGAGATTGGGCGTCAGGACGTATTCCTGTTCGTATTGATCGCCGAACCGCCGGATCCGCACGGTCGCTTTGCGCGCACGGGGGGTATAGCCCTGCGCCGTCGCGATTGCGTTCAGCGCGGTCAGCCCGCTCAGATACGGATACTGCCCAGGCGAGCGAACTTCGCCGAGGATGAAGAAGGGGCGATAGGTCGCCACTTCCATGTTGACGCGCGGATCGCGCAGATAGCCGTCGGAAAGGCGTGCCTGGACTTCCTGGGTCACGCGCTCGATCGGCTTGCCGGCGACCTGGACGTTGCCGATCAACGGCAGCGAGATCTCGCCATCGCTGCTGACCGAGAAGTCGCCGCTCAACTGGGGTTCGTTGTAGACAATGACGCGAATCTTGTCGCCGGCACCCAGCTTGTAAATATCTTCGCTTGCCGCACCTTCAGCATAGCGTTCGCCACTCGAGATGGGGGGCGGTCCAGATTTCGAACAGCCGGCGAGCACGATGGCGGCTAGCAAGACAAAAGCCGCTCTTTTCTTCACGCAAACCCCCATTTACACAGTCGGCGCTTGGCTAACACGCCGCTAATAAAGCATCAAGGATATTTGTTGCATCGCGGTATCAAGGCGACACTGACCGAGATCAGGCGGCGTCTGCGCGTTTTCCGGACAGGAGATGCCGGATGCGCCTGATTGCCGGCGGTTTTTCCGGTCGGTGCACGAATGTGGCCAGTTGATCGATGAAGGACGTGGGCGCCTTCGCGTTCAACGTCGGATAAGCCGTGAGTTCATCGACACGGTCGAGCAGCTGCAACAGCTCGACTTCGGTATCGGCGGCGTAGATGCCGGGGCGATTGCCGAACTGTCGAAGCGTCGCGAACTGATGGCCGTTGCGATGTTCGCCGAGCTGATGGTTTCGCGGCATGACGATGATCGGCTTGCCGAATTCCATCGCGGTTATGATCGATCCCATGCCCGCATGGCATATCATCACCGCACACCGTTTCTGAAGATCCCGGAACGAATCATAGGGAATGTGCGAAAAACTCTTCATCGTGACCGGGCGATAGTGCGTCGGGCCGATCTGCGCGATCACGTCACCGCGTCGGTGGTCCGTCGCCCATTGGTCGACTGTGCGAATCAGGCGGTCGAATGGCAATTGCGTGCCGACGGACACCAGGATCACAAGATTTGTCCAAGATACCGCAGCGACCGATTCTTCTCGGCGAGGTGCTGCCACTGCGTGATCCGCAGGTCGGCGATCGGACGCACCAGTCGTCCGGACAGCGATAGGACTTCGCTGTTGGCGATACTGTCGATCCAAATCGTGCGTGCACCGAACATCTTGCCCACCAGCAGGGCCATCGCCCCCGGCGCTGCGCCCGTCGAGACGACCAGATGTGGATCGAACGCACGAAATATCCGGAACAGACCGGCGAGCGTGGGGGCCATGGTCCACGCCGAGTCCCGTGCGGTGTCGGGTATCTCCAGCACCTCTCGATCGCCGAGCGGTGGGGTCATCCCCTTCGACGTGCTGACGAATTGGCAGTCCGCGCCGACGAATGCCGCTTTAAGGCGGTGAAGTTCTATCCAATGCCCTCCGGCCGAGGCGACGAGCAGGATGCGCATCGGCGTGCCGCTAGCCCCAATCGACTTGCGGCGCAAATCGTCGGACGGGTCGCGGCATGGATCGCCGGTGTTTGCGGTGTGTTGTTCGACATGCCGAACGCCGTCGCGTCTGCCCGGTTTCCTGAAGAACCGCTCGGGCGCGGCACGGGCCGACGCGGATCTAACCTCAGCCACTACGTCGCGTCCCCTTTTGAGCCAACAACTAGGTCGGAACCGTCCTCGATCGCGCGCATACTGCCCGAAATCGATCGATTTCCATACCCGATCAGACCATCCAGCCTCCGATATTCCACCGGCGCGGTCTTGTACAATCCCGAAATCTATCAATTGATTGCACGAACCCGTTCACGCTAGATCGTCGTGCTTTCCCCCCACGACATCACGGGGAACGCTATACTGGAGATATTGCGTTGCCAAGCACCGATTCGGGTGAACGAATATACGCCATCGGTGACATTCATGGGCGATATGATCTTCTCCAGGTGTTGATCGAAAGGATCGGGGAGCATTCGCGAGCGCTGCCGCCGGTGCGCTCTCTTTATATCGTGCTGGTCGGCGATCTGGTCGATCGGGGTCCGCAGAGCGCCGAGGTGCTGGCGATGCTCTATGATCTCCAGCAGCGGAACAGCGACGTGATCGTCCTGCTCGGCAACCACGAAGAGGCGATGCTCCAGGCCCTGGACGGCGATGTCGACGCGCTGCGCCGGTGGCTGGCCGTGGGGGGCGATGCGACGCTTGCAAGTTTTGGGATTCCTCCGCGCGATCCCGATCAGGACGTGCGTGATTATCTGATCGGGGCGAGGCGGATCGTTCCGAAGGCTTTGCTCGCCTGGCTTCGCCACTTGCCGCTGAGCGCGCGATCGGGGGACTATTATTTCGTCCACGCCGGCGTTCGCCCCGGTGTCGCGCTCGATCGTCAGGCGCGAGAAGACATGTTGTGGATCCGCGACGACTTCCTGCACGACGACCGGGATTTCGGGGCGGTCGTCGTGCACGGCCACAGCATCACGGCAGACGTGGACATTCGCCACAACCGGATCTGTATCGATACGGGAGCGTATCGAACGGGCGTATTGAGCGCGATCTATCTCGAGGGGGATAAACAGGACACGCTTGCTGTCTCTTTGCCGCCCAAGGGAGTCAAGGTGCGCCGCCGCCGCACAATTGTAAGGAATGAAACTACTAGTTGTAAGGAACGAAAGGACTAGTGGCGGCCGATCCGGTGATCGGGTTTCATCTCTACTTGACTCATCGACTGGCAGATGGATAACTAGAGGTAAGGCGCAGACGCGTCGTCAAAGGGGTCGACAAGATGTTCAAAAAGATGATTCTTGGAGCCGCGATTGCAAGCCAAGCTCTCGCAGGTGCAGCATACGCAGCGCCGGCGCGGCCACAGGCCGTCAGCTTCGACAGCGTCAAGTCGGTTGGTGCAGTTGGTTCACCGGCGCGCATCGGCTCCGCAACGAAGCGCAACAGCGATCTTGCAGGTACGCCGTTCCTCCTGCCGCTTCTCGGTGTCGTTGCTCTGGTCGCAGTCGTTGCTGTCGTAGCTAGCGGCGGCGATGATGACTCCAGCCCCAATTGATTGGCTGAACCGGTCACGCGACTCGCGGGATCGCAAAGTTGAAGTTCGGTACGATTGAAAAGGCGAGGTGCTCGAGATCGGGCGCTTCGCCTTTTTCGTTGCGACGCAGCGTGTGAATATGGTCGTGACCTGCTCGGGGGCTCGGGAAGACCTACGGTGC
The DNA here is from genome assembly GCF_024273235.1 of Sphingomonas faeni. GTDB lineage: Bacteria > Pseudomonadota > Alphaproteobacteria > Sphingomonadales > Sphingomonadaceae > Sphingomonas > Sphingomonas faeni_A. The sequence goes on from NZ_JANBVH010000002.1 coordinate 44,150, forward strand.
CGACCGGGTAAGTCTTCGCAGCATTAAAGTGTGTGCCGATGGGCCGGCGTTGCATCTTGCTATGACTTTGGTCGGAGTGCGTATCGGGTCGGCTTCGCGCTGTGCCCCCGCAAACGCAGCGCGACACCGTCCTGAACGGCGGCACATCATTATGACGATCCCTCGCGGCGCTGCCCGAAGGTCGATCGATTGGGACGGGGGGCGGCATTGCAACGTCTGGACAGCGGATATCTCGCGGCACTCCTCATGGAGTGCGGCCTGTGAGCCGGGCCCGCGTCCGTCGCCGCGGCAGCGGCGTGCGCAATCGGATCGCATCGTGGCGCGATGACGCGATCCCGCTTCTCTTCCTGGTCGTCCTGCTGTTCGGCGGCGGTGCGGGGATGGGATATCCGCTGATCGACCTGTGTGCGCAGGTGCTGGCGCTCGCTTTGATCGTGCGCGCCGCTCGTCCGCGGACGAGCCCGACCATCGGCGGAACCGGCGCGATGGGGCTCGGGGGCTTCCTGCTGGTGTTCGCCGCCGCCGCCTCGCTGCTGATCCTGCAAATGATCCCGCTGCCGTCAGCCTGGTGGCACGGCCTGCCCGATCGCGCGACGGCCGTGCAGATTTTTTCGCTGCTGGGATGGGCCGATCGCTGGCACGCGTTCAGCCTGACGCCCGACAATACGCTCGTCGCCCTGCTATCGCTGCTCGTGCCGCTGGCGGCGATGCTGACGATCGCGTCGCTTCGCCTGTCGGACCGCGTGATGGTGTTGCGCCTGATCGTCGGCGGCGCGGTGATCGGTACGATCCTCGCGACGCTGCAGGTCGCGGCGGGGATCAGCAGTGCGCCGATCGTCTACGACACCGCGCACCGCGGCTACGGCGTCGGGTTCTTCGTCAATCGCAACCATCAGGCGACACTGTTGCTCGTGGCGATCGTCTTTGCGGCGGTGCCCGGCGTCATGGGCGTCGGCGCCCCGCGACGGCTGGCGACGCTCGCGACGATCGTCTTCCTGTCGCTGGGTATCCTCGCCACCAGTTCGCGGACCGCGTTGCTGCTGCTGCCGTTCGCGCTGATCGTCGCAGGGGCGCTCGTCGGTGGCGTCCGGCGTACCGGCAGGCGTCTGCTCGGCGCGGCGGCACTGTATGTCGTTGCCGGTGTCCTGGTATCGCGGACCGACCTGTTCCAGCGCGTCTTCATCCGCTTCTCGACGGTGGCGGAGGAGCTGCGCTACCAATATTGGGAAAACTCGGTCTACATCCTGCGCGAGACCTTTCCCTTCGGGACCGGGTTCGGCAGCTTCGAGCGGGTCTATCGCACGGTCGAGCCGCTGGGGCAGGTGTCGCCGCTCAGCGTCAACCACGCGCACAACGACGGGCTAGAGCTGCTGCTGGAAGGCGGATTGCCGGCGCTGATCATCATGCTGATGGGGGTGGTCGTCCTGATCGTCGCGCTGCGATCGGGCTGGACAGCGGCCCGCGAGCGTCAGGAGCGCGCGACACTGGTCGCGGGCGGCGCGGCGATCCTGCTGATTCTGCTGTTCTCGCTGGTCGATTATCCGTTGCGCATGGCGGCGATCGCCGGGCTGTTCGGTGCGGCGCTGGGTCTGATCGCGGCCGTCGGACGCACCGAGCCATCGCGGACGTCCGGCGCCGCAGGCGCGCCTCCTCAACCCCGTCGACGGTCCGCGCCGTGGATCGCAGGCGGTATCGCGGCGCTGGTCGGGATTGTCGCGAGCGGGGATGCGCTCGGCCGGTTCCTGACGCTTCGTGGGCAAAGCGGGGCGGCGACGGTGGTTGCGCCCTGGTCGGCGGGCGCATGGTCCGCGCTCGCGAACGGCGAACAGCTGGCAGGGCATCCCGCATCATCGCGGGCAGCGGCGGCGCGCGCGCTGGCGATTGTCCCGATCGACGCGCAGGCGGTCCGCGCACACGGCTTTGCCGATCTCGTGCTCGACCAGCCTCAGCGTGGCAGCCGCCTGCTTCAGACCGGCGCCGCGCTCGGCTGGCGCGATACGCTGCTGCAACTCTGGCTGGCGGAACGGGCGCGGGAGGTCGGCAGCGCCGGGATCTCGGCCGAACGGATCGATGCGTTGCTGCGCCGCGGACAATTGCCCGACGCGCTGATGCCGGAGATGCGCGCGACCTACATGGCGCCCGGTGGGGTTGCCGCCGTCGTCGCCCGGCTGGCCGATCGCCCATCGTGGCGACAGGGGTTCTTCAATGCGATCTCGCGCGATGCGGCGCTGTCGGTGCCGCGCACGCTCGATTTCCTCGCGACGTTGCGCAAGGCCGGCGTCCCGGTGACCGCGAGCGAGACGATGCTGATCCGCTGGCGGCTCGCCGATTCGGGCGACATCGCCGGCGCGCGCCAGGTGTGGCTGGCGAGCGGCGGTCGCGGCCTGATCGCCGACGGTGGCTTCGAATCGGTGCCGGCACCCTTGCCGAGCGGCGTCATCCCCTATGCCTGGGGCGCGCCGAAATTGCCGGGGATACGCGTCGTACCGGCGGACCGCGGTGCCGACGGTACGGGCCACGCGGTCCAGATCATCTCGGACGGCCTGTCGAGCGGTACCGCGCTGGCGCAGGCGATCACCCTGCCGCCCGGGCGCTGGCGCCTCCAGGCGATGGTCCGCGGCGCCGACGTGCCGGCAACGCTGTCGATCGCCTGCGCAGGTTCGCCCGTGGATCCGGTAGCGACCGGTGCGGTCTCGCTGGACGGTCAGGGCACCGGATGGCGGAAGGTCGAGGGCGCCGTCTCGATCGGCCCCGCATGCCGGTCCCAGGTGCTGGGCGTCTCGGTGCGCGAGCGCGCCGGCCAGACCGGTACATTCTGGATCGATTCGGTCCGAATCACCCCGCTATCCAGGCCATGACAAATTGGTGTGCAGGCTTGACCAAATGCATCGGGTAATGCGAGTGGACGTTAGTCGGAAGGGGCAAGATCAACGGATGCGAGCGACCTGGATAGGGGTGGTCGCGCTTGGCACTATGCTTGGCGCCTGCGCCGACGATAATATTGGCCCGAACCTCCGCACTGGCGAGAGTGCCTACGAGACTATTCCGGCGCCGCAGGGAGAGCCGCGGGTCCAGGATTATCGTATCGGCGCGCTGGACACCGTAGACATCACCGTGTTCCAGGAGCCCGATATCTCCACGCGCGGGGTCGTCGTCGATGCCGCCGGAGTCATCTCGATGCCGCTGATCGGGCGGATCCAGGCCGCCGGCAACACCAGCACGCAACTCGCCGACCTGCTCGCCGCCAAGCTGGCCGAGCGTTTCTACGTCAATCCCCAGGTCACGGTGACCGTGGCCAGTTCGGTCGCGCAACGCGTCACCGTGCAGGGCGACGTCAAGGAGCCGGGCATCTATCCGATCTCCGGGCCGACCACCCTGCTCGACACGATCGCTTTGGCCAAGGGCGAGAGCGAGGACGCGGCGCTGCGCCAGGTGATCGTCGTGCGCTATATCGACGGCAAGCGGATGGGCGCGGTGTTCGATCTCAAGCGGATCCGTCGCGGCGACGACGCCGATCCGGCGATCGCGCCGCGCGACACGATCATCGTCGGTCATTCGGCCAGCAAATCGGCATGGCATGACGTCCTGCGGGCGGCACCGTTGCTGTCCGGCTTCGGCATCTTCGCGCAATTCTAGGTTTACAGGAAGAGATCCGATCCATGGGGAGTGTCGATGTCCCTCTAGGCGCTCCCAACCCGGGGCCCACCCCGGGGCCCACGCCGGGCCCCACGCCGAATGCCTTTGCGCCGGATGACCGGCGAAATGCTGGCGCGGTGCCGTCGGCCTATGCCCATCCGGGCGCGCATGCGTATGAGCCCCATGCGGGAGGCCCGCTTGAGGGCGAGGACTATGAGCCCGCGATCGATCTTCGCGCGGTCTGGGCGACGGTGTTCCGCAATCGCTACATGATGATCGCGATCGTCGGCGTCGCGTTGCTGCTCGGGATCGCGTCGGCGGTGCTGATGCCGCGCAAATACACCGCGCAGTCGAGCATCCAGATCGACCAGCAGGTCGCCAAGGTTCTCGGCACCGAGGATTCGGACCCGCAGGCGTCGGGCAGCGACGCCGATCGCTTCCTGCAGACGCAGGTCGACGTGCTGACCAGTCGGGCGATCGCGCGGCGCGTTTCCGAAAGCCTCGGGCTGGGCGCCAATGACGATTTCCTGAAGCGGATGACCGGCGCGCGCCAGATCGAGATCAAGCCAGGCGACGCCAGCCTTTCCGACCAGGTCGTCGACGTCCTGCAGAACAACCTGACGGTCGATCTGCGGCGCAATTCGCGCGTCGTCCACATTATCTTCACCAGCCGCGACCCTGCGCTCGCCGCCGAGATCGCCAACAGCTACGCGACGAATTTCATCGAGGGGAATATCCAGCGCAAATTCTCCGCCTCGTCCTATTCGCGCCGGTTCCTCCAGAACCAGCTCGGCCTCGCCAAGACGCGACTCGAAGGATCCGAGCGGGATCTGATCGCCTATGCCCGTTCGGCTCGGCTGATCGATGCCAGCGCCGGCGCGCGTCAGGCCGAGGGCGACAACGCGCCGCGCTCGCTCGTCACTGCCAACCTCATTCAGCTCAACGCCGATGCGGCCACCTCGGAAGCCAACCGGATACGCACCCGCGAGCGCTGGGAACAGGCGCGCCGCGCACCGCTGATGTCGCTACCCGAAGTGCAGGCCAACGAGGCGGTCCAGCGCCTGTCGCAGAAGCGCGCAGAGGACTTCGCCAGCCTGAGCGAGGTTCGCCGCCGCCTGAAGCCGGACCATCCGGTCGTCATCCAGGCGCTCGCGGAGATCGCCACGCTCGACCAGCAGATCCGCCAGCTGGCCGAGGAGACCCGCAAGTCGATCGAGAATCAGTATCTGACGGCGGAGCGGCAGAACCGCGCGATCACGCAGCAGGTGCTTTCGCTCAAGGGCGCGACGCTCGCCGAACAGGGGCGCAGCGTCCAGTACAACATCCTCCGGCGCGAGGTGGACACCAACCGACAGCTCTATGAGAGCCTGCTCCAGCGCTACAAGGAAGTCAGCGCCGAGGCGGGGATCACGTCCAACAACGTCTCCAGCGTCGATCTGGCCGAACAGCCGCGCAAGCCGACCTCGCCGCGCCCGTTGCTCAACATCGCGCTGTCGCTGATCGCCGGGATCGGCCTCGCGATGCTCTATGCGTTCGGTCGCGACTATCTCGACGACTCGATCCGCAACCCGCAGGACGTCGAGGAAAAGCTGCGGATTCCGCTGCTCGGCGTCGTGCCGGACAGCGGCGGCGAAGCCCCGCTGGCGGCGCTGAACAACCCGAAGTCGGAGATCGCCGAAGCGTATCACGCGATCCGCACCTCGATCGAACTGTCGTCCAACCAGGGGCCGCCGCGGTCGATCCTGGTCACCGGCAGCAGTAAGTCGGAGGGCAAGTCGACCACCTCGTTCGCCCTCGCACGCGACTTCGCAGGGCTCGGGCGTCGCGTCCTGCTGATCGACGCGGATCTGCGGCGACCGTCGTTGCACCGCACGCTCGGGATTCCGCTGCCCGACACGGGGCTATCGTCGGTGCTGGCGCGGATGACCGAGTGCAGCGCGGCGATCCTCCCGACCGGCCTGCCGGGCATGAGCTTCCTGCCCAGCGGTCGATTGCCTCCCGATCCCGCGACGCTGTTCGCGGGGACGGCGATGCAGGACCTGCTGGCGTCGCTCGAGCCCGATTACGACGTCGTGATCGTCGATGGCCCGCCGGTGCTGGCGCTTGCCGACGCAGCCCAGCTTACCGCCGCGACCCAGGCGACGGTGTTCGTCGCCGAGGCGTCGAGCGCGCATTTCGGCCAGGCGCGCAACGCCGTCTCGCGCCTGCTGCGCGCGGGGGGCAACGTGATCGGTTGCGTCATGACGAAGTACAACGCGAAAAAGGCGGGCTACGGCCAGTCCTACGACTATTACCGGTACCGTTACGACGAAACGTCGAAGTAGGGCGAGGCCGGGTTAGCGCACCCGCCGGGGTTCAGGGCTTGGTGCCGCGGGCGGGCGCCGCAGGGGGCGCCGCGCCCGCCCGACCGTCGGCGGTGCAGGGATAGCGGATCTTCAGCGCGACCACGACGACCGAGGCGGCCTCGCCCGACAGGTCGGCGCCATGGTCCCTGAGGTAGCCGATGAACGCCTCGCGCAGGTCGCCTTGCGGGACATGGCGGGGAACGCAGAACTCGCGCTGGTTCAGCCATGCCTCGTAGGCGCGCACGGTATCGTGCACCCCGGTGATATAGGCGAAGCAATAGGATGCGTCGGCCGCGACGTTCGAGAGGCAGCGCTGGCGAAGCTGGTTGGCGCTGAACAGTCCGCCGGCAAGCGGCGCGGTCGACGAGCCCGCGGGTGGCGACTGCCTCGGCACGGCTTGCAGCCCGGCAGTCTGCGGCATCGGAAAATGCTGGGGAAGGGCCTGCAAGACCGACGGCACGGCAAGCAGCAAGGCGAGAGGCATAACCATAGCGGCCGTCGTTACGCGCTGGCGTGGCGGGCTTCAACGGACTAACTCACGAGGAAATGGCGCCTACCGACCCCAATCGGCGACAGCCGGATGCTCCCGAAGAGCCGGTACCATCGATGCTGCTGCTCGATCCGGCGATGGTATCGGCGTTGCCGCCGGTGCGGCGTTTCCATCCGGGCGTGGTGATCCCCGCGGTGATCGCGGTGCTCCTGATCGTCGGTTCGGTCACTGCTGCGATCATGAGCCTGAGACAACCGCCGGAGAACGACACCAGCTGGGCCCGCACGGCGGTTCGCGCCGCGCGAATCGAGGCACCGTTCGCACCCCGGACGCTGCGTCCGCTGTCGCCGGAGCAGGCGGTCGCGTGGAACGCCGCGACGCCCACCGCGAACAGCGCTGTCGAATCGGCCTCCGCGTTTCGCCTGCGGACCAGCGCGCTGACCGACTATCAGCGCTCGCTCCAGTGCCTGACGATGGCGATCTATTACGAGGCCGGCAGCGAGACCGACGACGGCGAGCGGGGGGTGGCGCAGGTGATCCTCAACCGCGTGCGACATCCCGCTTATCCCAAGACCGTCTGCGGCGTGGTGTTCGACGGATCGCAGCGCAGGACGGGCTGTCAGTTCACCTTCATCTGCGACGGTGCGCTGGCGCATACGCCCGCGCCGGCCGGATGGAATCGTGCATCGCGGATCGCGGCGGCGGCGCTGGGGGGCGCGGTGTTCGCGCCGGTCGGCTGGGCAACGCATTACCACGCCAATTACGTCGTCCCCTATTGGGCTTCCAGCCTCGACAAGGTCGCGGTGATCGGCGCGCATATTTTCTATCGCTGGCTGGGCCCCGCCGGACGAACCGCCGCGTTTCGCGGGAAATATGCCGGGAATGAGCCCAGCCTGCCCTTGCCGACCGTCGCCGGTGCGGCGCCCTCTCCGGAGGTAGGCACTGCGCCTCCCGCGGGACCACCCGCCACCGTCGCCACCGCGGATCGCCCCGTACTCACCGGCTCCCGCGCGGCGCCCGATACCGCGTCGCCCGCGCCGACCGTAGGGCTGGGCGAGCGCCGCGTGTTGCCACGTGCCTGGGAACCGGGAACGCCGATCACGCCCTTGCCGCCCTCGCCCGACCGCCGCGTCCTGCCGGTGGCACCGATCACGAACGGGGCGCCCGGCTAGGGCGCGACGGTCAAGGTTGCAAAACCCGCGTCACGGCGCGACGAGTTCGGCTCTCGACGGGCGGCGCCGGTTGACGAGGGTCGCGATGGGGCGCTCGATCAGCCGCCATGACGCCCACCCGATCGCGAAACACAGCAGGCACGCCAGCAGCGCCATCGCCACGAGCGCCGGGGTGCCGCGCGCGACGATCGATGCGGTTGCCGAGGCGAAGGCGCCGAGGATGAAGCTGTGGGTCAGGTACATGCTGTAGGAGGCATTGCCGAACACGCGGGAGAAGGTGGAGAACGCTTCCGACGTCTTGGATGGCGCGGGTGACAGGAGGACGGTCGCGGCCAGTGCTACGGCGGTGGCAAGCATCGCCATCCGGTCGCTCGGTGCGAGCGCGGCGCCAGCCAGGGCGGCCAGCGCGATCGCCGCGATCAATGACATGGGGACGGTAGGCAGGCGATCGCCGAAGCGGTGGCGGATCAGCGCGATGCCGATCCCGACTGCGAAATAGCCCATGATCGGGCGCGTGAAGACATAGACGGCGAGCGGCAGGCTCAGCGTGTCGGGCGGGGCGTTGATCCGGGTTCCGGCGATCACCAGCAGGCACAGCGCCAGCAGCACGAGATACGCGCCGCGCCTTGCGCCGAGCGCGAGACCTGCGGCGAACAGCAGGTAGAAGAACATCTCGTAATGCAGCGTCCAGCCCAGCCCGTAGATCGGCTGGATCAGGCCGTTGCCGCCGCGGTGGGGGATGAACGCGAACGACAGCAGAAACTCGGCGGCGGTCGGCATGCGGAAGTCGCTGGCTGCTCCGATCCGGTGCGCGAGCCAGCCGAACAGGACGATCAGCAGCGTCATGAGGTAATAGAGCGGCGCGACCCTCAAATAGCGGTTGCGCAGGAAGGCGCGGCCCGAGGGCGGGCGTCGACCGTCGCGCAACGAGATGTGGACCATGATGAAGCCGCTGATCGCGAAGAACGTCGCGACGCCGACCTGGCCGAGCAGCGAGGTGAACTCGGGCAAGGTATCGGGGATCGCGCCTCTCCGGAGATAGCGTTCGAGCAGATGCTCGATCACCACGCCGGAGGCGGCGATCCCGCGCAGCAATTGAAGCGGGGCGATCTGATCGCGGTCGAGTTCGGGTTCGCGCGGCCTCAGTCGTGCGAGCAGCGACCGGCCGATCATGACAGCCGGAGCATGACGATCGTCGCGTTCAGCGCGACCCCCAGCGCGACGCTCTTGATCAGCTCGCGCGGCGTGACCGGCAGGTTGGCGTTGACGATCGCCGCCACTAGCGAGGTCGAGGCCGCGAACAGCAGCAGCGACCACCAGCTCGGCCAGGTGGCATCGCGGTCGTGCGTCCAGTCGGTGATCAACGGCAGCAGCACGACCAGGAAATGCCCGAAGCACGCCGCCAGCCAGTGCGACAGGAAGCGCGGCAGGTTCTCGCCCAGTTCGAGATGCGGATCACCGCTCACGGGTAATGCTCACGGGCAATGTCCTGTTCGTCCTGCTCCGCATGTGCCACCAGCGTGCCGATCAGCACCTCGTAATATGCCGCCGAATGCGGCTCGATCTCATCATCGGATTTACCCGCAGCCGCCCGGGCCGCCCGTATCTGCCATTCCGCCATGTCGCGCCACGTCGCAACGTCGCGCGCCGCGATCGCCTGTTGTGCCAGGCCGATCAGGATCACGAACGCGCCCAGGATCGCCACCGCCACCGCCAGGTAATAGCCGTGCGCCCACATCGCCCGCAGCCAGAACCCGTAGATGACCGTCATGAAGACCGCGATCAGCGCCACCAAGCAGATCGCATCGATCAGTCGACCGATCCGCTTGGGCCAGCGCGACTGGGTGAGGCCATTTGGAGCGGGGTCGGACACGGGGGCAATCCTGTCAGAGATGATCCGGATCGGCAACTGACCGGACAGCACCGGTCGGTTGCCGCACGACCGGTCTTACCGCGCCACGATCTTCACGAGTGTCTTCACGTCCTGGCGGGTCGGCAAGGGACCGGATGCGGTGAGCGTTCCGGACGCGTCGTTCCACTTCAGCACGGCGCTGGTCCCCGACTTGGTCTTGCCCGCAGTGGTTTTGTAGGCGTTGGTCACGCCGTCGTCGTCGTACAGCGTGAAGGTCGCGTCTCGTCCCGGATAGACCTTGATCGTCTCCAGCGCCTGCTTCGTCGCGGTGCTTGGCACCTGGACGCCCATCGGGACGATCGATCCTGCGCGGACGAACAGCGGGATGCGGTCGATCGGCGCCGCGGCGACGATCGACTGGCCGCCGGCATAACGCTGCTCGGTCCAGTAATCATACCAGTCGGCGCCAGCCGGCAGATAGACCTTGCGGCTGGTGACGCCCTGCTCCGTGACGGGCGCGACGAGGAACGCTGGACCGAACATGTATTCGTCGCCGATCGTCGCCACCGCGGGATCATTCGGGAAATCCATGAACAACGCCCGCATGAACGGCGCGCCGGTCCGGTAGGTCTGGTATCCCAGCGAATAAAGATATGGGATCAGCGCGTACCGGAGCCGCAGGAAGCCCGCGAGCACCGGCTCGGCAGCCGTTCCGTATTCCCAGATCGCCGTTGCCGGACGCTGGCCATGGATGCGCAGCGTCGGCGTGAAGCTGTTATAGGCGAACCAGCGCGTGAACAGTTCGGGATAGTCGGTGTAGCTCGGCGACATCGCGGTCGCACCCGCCGGATCGAGCAACGGCGAACGCTCCGCCTTCGGCCCGTTCGGATACTGCCAGCCGCCGGTATCGCTGCTCCAATACGCCATGCCGCTCGCGGTAAAGCCGAGCCCGGCCGGAACCTGGCGGTGCAACGTCTCCCAGGTCGCCTGCACGTCCGAAGACCAGAACAGGGCGCCGTTGCGCTGTGTGCCCAGATAGGCGGCGCGCGCGAGGATCAGGTTGCGGAAGTCGGGCCGGTCGCGCGCCGAGCCTTCCGCGACGCCGCTGGTGTGCACCAGCGGATAGAGATTGTGATACCGGTCGCCCGACCCGATCGAGAAGAAATTGCCGTCCGGCACCAGATCCGGCTCGGTCTCGTCGAGCCAGAACCAGTCGAAGCCTTGCGAAGCAATATTGTCGCGGATCCGATCCCAGAACCACGCGCGGGCATCCGGGTTGGTCGAATCGAGCAGCGCGCCGGCGCGGTCGGAGCGGATGGCAAGTCCATCGACAACATCGCCGTCCTTGTCCTTGAGCAGCCAGCCCTTGGTGCCGAGAAAGTTGAAGTAGCGCGATTCCTTCTCGAACCGCGGCCACACGCTGATGATCGAATGCATCCCCATGCTTTTGAGCGTGTCGTTCATCCCCTTGGGATCGGGGAAATAGGTCCGGTCGATGTCCAACTGGCCCATCCGCGACCAGTAGAACCAGTCGAGCACCATGACGTCGAGCGGCAGGCCGCGCTTGCGGTAGCCGTTCGCGACGCCGAGCAGTTCCGCCTGCGTCTCGTAGCGCGCCTTCGACTGGATCAGCCCGAACGCGGCCTTTGGCGGTAGCGGCGTCGCGCCGGTCAGCTTGGCGTAGCCGGCGTAGAGTTCGTCCGTGGTGTCGCCGGTGATGACGAAGAACGACACGCGCTCGCCGACGTTCGATTGCCAGTGCGTTGCGTTCGACAGGCCGGGGGAGACGGTGGTCGCCGACGGGTTGTCCCAGACGATGCCATAGCCCTTGTTGGTGACCATGAACGGCACGCACACCGTCTCGCCCGCAGGCGCGTCGTAATTGTGGCGGCAGTCGATCGTCCGGCCCTTGAGGTCGAGCACGCCTTCCTGGTTCTGGCCGAGCCCGTAATAATGCTCGTTCGGCTGCACTGCGAAGCTCGCACCGACGCGGAACGTCTTCTCGCCGTTGACGGTTTGCGGCGACATCTCCCAGCCGGTCATCTCGGCGATCGTCGAACCATCGGGCTTGCGCACGGCGATCGACACGGGCGGCAGCGACGGCGCGAAGTAACGCTGCATCTGCGACGGCGCCTTGGGCCAGGGCTGCGCGGCGACGGTCAGCGACAGCGCGCTGGAAGCGAATACGTCGCCGCTGGCATCGGTACGGTGCGTCCAGCCGGTCGCGTCGGACTTGGCATTGGGGCCCTCACCCGGCGGCGCGTCGGCGAGCGTCCGGTCGAGCGAGATCGTCACGCGGACGATGTTCGGCGCATAGGGCTCGATCGCGACCAGGCTGCCGTTTCGATCCACCGTCGCGAGCGGATTGGCCTTTGCCTGTACCGTGAGGGCCGATGTCAGGCAGGTGCCGATCAGCAGAAGGCGTGCAGCGGACAGAAGAGACATCGGCGTGGGTTTCCATAGGCATAGGCCACCACGCATGGCGCGCTCGGCGTTATGTCAGACAATATGCTCGGTTCTCGAACCGAACGCCAGACATGAGGATAGCGGAAACCTCGGTATTTCTTCCAAGCCTGGTGGTTTTCCGATCGACGCCGTCTCTTTTACTGACCTCAATCGGCGATGATCGCTGAGCCGGCATCACCGGTGACAAGCAGGTGGAGCAGTCCGGGGGCGGGCCGGGCGATCGCGTGGATGCCGAGCGCTTCGAGTGCGGGCGTCGAGGCGCGGTCGGTATTTTCGAGCCGGACCCGCAGGCGCGTACCGTGCTGCGTCGCCGCCTGCACATTGTCCGCGCCGCCGAGCGCGGCGAGCGTGGCTGGAGTCAGCCGGATGTCGGCTGCGGTCGTCGCTGCGGGTACTGCCTGTACGGGTGCTGCGCCGCCGGCAGCGATGGCGTCGCGGATCTCGACCGCGACCGAATCGGCGATCGGACCCAGCACGATCTGGAGCGCGTTGGCGGACGGGCGGATCAGGCCACGCGCGCCGAGTGCCTTCAGCCTCGGTTCGTCGACCAGCTTCTGGTCCGCGACGATCAGGCGCAACCGGGTCGTGCACGCGCCGACGCTGGTGAGGTTGGCGGCGCCGCCGAGGGCCTCGGCAAACGCAGCACCGCGTTCGCTCTTGGCGACGGTTGCCGCTGCCACGGGTGCGTCGCGCTCACGGCCCGGCGTGGGGAGATCGAGGCGCTTGATGACGGTGCGGAACAGGACATAGTAGATCGCGGCATAGGCGAGGCCGATCGGGAACAGCAGCAGCGGCTTGGTCGCCTTGCCGTAGTTCAGCACGTAATCGAACAGCCCCGCGGAGAAGCCGAAGCCGAGCTTCACGCCGAGCGCATCCATCAACGCCATCGACACGCCGGTCAGCACCGCGTGGATCGCGTAGAGCACGGGTGCGAGGAACATGAAGCTGAACTCGATCGGTTCGGTCACGCCGGTCAGCATCGAGGTGAGCGCGAGGCTGAGCAGCATGCCGCCGACCGCTTTCCGGCGTTCGGGCAGCGCGGCGTGGTACATGGCGAGGCAGGCGGCGGGCAGGCCGAACATCATCACCGGGAAGAACCCGGCCATGAACGCTCCGGCCGTTGGGTCGCCCGCGAAGAAGCGGCGGAGATCGCCGGTGGTGCCCTGGTAATCGCCGGCGACGAACCAGACGATGTTGTTGAGCAGATGGTGCAGCCCGGTGACGAGCAGCAGGCGGTTGAGCAGGCCGAACATGAACAGGCCGAAGCCGCCCGCGCCGCTGATGCCGTAGCTGAGCCCGTCGATGCCCGCGCTGAGCGCGCCGAAGCCGAGGCCGACGACCAGCCCGAGCACGAGGCCCGCGACGCCGCTGACGATCGGTACGAACCGGCGCCCGCCGAAGAAAGCGAGATATTCGGGGAGCGCGATCGCCGAGAAGCGGTTATAGAAACTGCCGCCGATCAGGCCGGAGATGATGCCGATCGGCACGTCCAGACGCGCGATCGCCTTGGCCTTCCACGCCGCAGTGGCGAGTGCGATGGTGTCGCCGGTCAGGCCTTTCAGCGCGTCGGCGGGGACGGTCATCAAGGCTTGCGCGCCCTGCGTGGTGACTAGGTAGCAGACCACGCCCGCGAGACAGGCGGCACCGTTGCCGTCACGCGCGAATCCGGTGGCGACGCCGATCGCGAAGAGCAGGCCGAGATGCGAGAAGATCGCATCGCCCGCCGCGCTGAGCACCGCGATGTCGAGCAGGTCGGGCTGGCCGAGGCGCAGCAACAGGCCGGCGACGGGGAGCACCGCGATCGGCAGCATCAGCGCGCGGCCGAGCGGCTGGAGAGCTTCGAGCAGCGACTTCATGGGCGGAACTCCCGGGCGAGCGTTCGCACGTCCGCGGCTGAGATACAGTTCATTGCCGCTGCGGCATGTGCGCGACAGGCGTCGATCGTGAGCGTCGCGACCAGCGCCTTGATCTCGGGCACGAGCGCTGGTGCGGACGAGAGTTCGGTGACGCCGAGGCCGATCAGGATCGGTACGGCGAGCGGATCGGACGCGAGGCCCCCGCACACGCCGGTCCATTTGCCGTGGACCGCACCGCCCTCGCAGGTGCGCGCGATCAGGCGCAGCACCGCGGGGTGGAGACCGTCGAGGTCGCTCGCCACCGCCGGATTGCCGCGGTCCATCGCGAGTGCGTATTGCGTCAGGTCGTTGGTGCCGATCGAAAGGAAGTCGGCTTCGCTGGCGAGCAGGTCGGCGGTGATCGCGGCGGCGGGCGTCTCGATCATGATGCCGAGCGCGACGGGATCCGTGTGACCGATCGCGGCGGCTGCGGCGTCGAGCGCGGTGCGGACGGCGCGGAGTTCGGCGAGGCTTGCGATCATCGGCACCATGATGCGGCACTGGCCGGCGGGGCGGACCGCGAGGATCGCGCGGAGCTGTGCGTCGAGCATCTCGGGGTGGGCCAGGCCGACGCGGATGCCGCGCAGGCCAAGGGCCGGGTTTTCCTCCGCCGCGATCGGGAGGTAGGGGGCGGGCTTGTCGCCACCGATGTCGAGCAGGCGGACGATCAGCGGGCGACCGTCTAGCGTGGTGGCGATGCGCTGGTAATCGGCGGTCTGTTCCTCGACGCTCGGGGCGCTGTCGCGTTCGAGGAACAGGAATTCGGTGCGGAGCAGGCCGCAGCCTTCGGCGCCGTTGCGGACCGCGGCCTCGGCATCGTCGGCCGAGCCGAGATTGGCGAACGCTTCGATGCGGACGCCGTCCTGCGTGCGGCATTCGCGCGCGGCGTTGGCGAGGGCTGCGCGGCGGCGTTCGGTCTGGGCGTCGAACGCGGCTTGCGCGGTCGCGAGCGTCTCGGCGTCGGGGGCGACGTGGAGCAGGCCTGCGCCGGCGTCGAGGATCAGCGGCGTGCCCGCCATGATCTCGGCAAGCGCTGGGCCGACGGCGACCAAGGCAGGCAGCCCCATCGTCGCGGCGAGGATCGCGACGTGCGAGGTGGGGCCGCCGCGCTCGACGCAGAAGCCGACGATCGACGCGGTGTCGAGCCCGAGTAGGTGCGAGGGAAGCAGGTCGTCGGCCAGCAGGATCGTGCCCGGCGGGAAGCTCAGGCGTTCGTCGAGGTCTTCGCCGGCGAGTGCGCGCAGGACCTGGCGTTCGAGATCGAGCATGTCGTCGGCACGCTCGGCCAGGCGCGCGTCGCCGGTGGCGTGGAGCGCGTCGGCCTGCGCTCGGATCGCGGTGCGCCAGGCGTAGGCGGCGCTGTCGCCTTGCGCGATCGCGGCGTGTGCGGCGGCGGTCAGGGTCGGGTCGTCGAGCAGCGCGGTATGCGCGGTGAGGATCGCGCGTTCGGCGCCGGTCGCGGTCGCCGATTTGCTGGCGAGACGCGTCGTGACGGTGGCGAGCGCCGCATCGAGCGCGGCGCGTTCGGTGATCGCGTCCGCCCCTTCGCGCGTCACGGCGATCTCGGCGAGGCGGAAGAGCCCGGCCTGGCCGATCGCGATGCCGGGGGAGGCGGTGACGCCGGGGAGGCGGCCGTCTGCGGGCAGGGTTGTGGCCGGCTTGCGCGCTCCGTGTTCCCCCGCGAAGGCGGGGGCCCAGGACCCAGCAGCGCCGTCGTTCGTGGCTCCTGGGCCCCCGCCTTCGCGGGGGAACACGGATGTGAGCGCTGCTGCCGGGGTGGCGGTTGCGCCCGCTTCCGCCTTCTCGCCCATGCCGCCGAGGATCAGGTCGCCGATTGCCGCGAGCGCGTCGGCTGCGTCTGGGCCAGTGGCGGCGATCGTGATCTCGTCGCCTAGCTTCACGCTGAGTGACATCAAGGCGACGGGGCTGCGGACGTTACCGTCGCGCTCATCCTTCGTGATCTTCACCTCGGACACGAACTTTCGCGCGGTCTCGCCAATGCGGGCTGCGGGGCGGGCGTGGATGCCGTGGACCAGCGGCACGACGATCGTACGGCGGACGGTGTCGCCTTCGACCACGGCGACATCGGCTGAATCGCGCGGCTCCAGCGTCATCATCGCCTCGCCGACGCCGACCAGCCGATCGGTCTCGCGGCGGACGATCGTGAAGCGCTCGGGGTTGGTGACGATCACCGGCGTGATCACCGCCCGCGCCTCGCAGACCAGCAGGTCGAGATCGAAGCGGATCAGCGGATCGAGCCGTTGCACGCTCGCGCCCTCGGCCACGCAGGGCGTAAACCCGCGCCCGCCGAGCGCCACGGTATCGAGCCCGATATGCATCAGGATCTCGGCGCCCTCGGGCGTGCGCAGCGTGATCGCATGGCCGCTGGCGTGGACGCTCAGCACGACCGCGTCGCACGGCGCGTGCAGACAATCGCCGGTCGGGTCGACGGCGATCCCGTCGCCCATCATCCGTTCGGCGAAGACCGGGTCGGGGACCGCCTCGAGAGGCGATGCCCAGCCCTGGAGGGGCGACGTCAGGATGATGGGCTTCATGGTCTAGTTCCCCTGCTGCGCGAGGGGGCCCGCTACCAAGTGCCCGCCGATCCAGGTGCCGGCGGGCTTCAGGTCGGCGGTTAGCGCGACCCAGTCGGCGCGCAATCCGGGGGCGAGCGCGCCGCGTTCGTGGGACAGGCCGAGGAATGCGGCGGGGTAGGTCGCCGCCATCGCCGCTGCGGTCGGCACGTCGGCATGAGTCCGCGCAACGAGGTTGCGGACCGCGCCGGCCATGTCGAGGTCGGAGCCGGCGAGCGTCCCGTCCTCGCCGAAGCACTTGCCGTCCTCGACATGGATCAAGCGCCCCTGAAGGCGGAAATCCTTGTCGACCGCGCCGACCGACGGCATCGCGTCGCTGACCAGCATCAGCCGGTCATTTGGTCGTGCGTTGAGCGCAAGACGCAGCGCGGCGTCGTGGACGTGCAGGCCGTCGGCGATCAGCCCGCAATAGACGTGGCGATCGTCAAGCGCGGCACCGACCACGCCCGGCGCGCGGTGAAGCAGCGGCGACATCGCGTTGAACAGATGCGTGATCCCGGTCAGGCCAGCGCCGACCGCGTCGACGATCGTCTCGTAGTCGGCGTCGGTATGGCCGGCGCTGACGATCACGCCGCCTGCGACCAGCCGTGCGATCGACGCCGCGTCGGTCAGCTCGGGGGCCAGCGTCACCATCACGCGGCCCTTGCGCGGACGGATCAGCAGGTCGATCATGGCATCGTCGAGCAGCCGGAACTTGGCCGGATCGTGGATGCCTTTGCGCGACGGGTTGATCCACGGCCCCTCGATATGCGCGCCGACCACGCCGGGAACGCCGGCGAGGATCGCAGCGTCCATCGCATCGAGAGTCGCCTCGATCACCTCGGGCGTGTCGCTGATCAGCGTCGGCATGAACGCGGTCGTGCCATAGGGCACATGCGCGGCGCCGATCGCGGCGATGCCCTCGACGGTCGGCTGGTCGTTGAGCAGCACGCCGCCGCCGCCGTTGACCTGCGTGTCGATGAACCCGGGGACGAGCCAGCCGCCGCCGAGGTCGATCGCCTCGGACGCGATCCGCTCGAGCGGGGTGATCAACGCGATCCGGTCACCGACGACGCGGATCGTCGCACCGTTCAGCAGGCCGTCGCGCGTGACGACGGTGCCGTTGACGACATGAAACTGGGACTCGCTCATACCGTCTTCGTCACCTTGCTGAGATGCAGCGGCGCGTCGGGGTTGAGCCCGCGACGCAGCGAGAGGGCATTGGCCATGCGGTAGAAGCTCTGGATCATGAGGATCGGCTCGATCGCCGGATGCGCGGTGTAGGCGGCGGGGGCGGTGTCGCCGTTCGCCTTCGCATCGGCGAGGCAGACGCGGGCGCCGCGGGCGGCAAACTCGGCTGCGGCTTCGCGCACACCATCGCCGGCGGCGTCGGAGGTGGCGAATGCGATCAGCGGGAAGCCGTTATTGACGATCGCCATCGGCCCGTGGCGGACTTCGGCGGCGCTGAACGCCTCGGCATGGAGCGCGCAGGTCTCCTTGAGCTTCAACGCGGCTTCCTGCGCGATGCCGTAGCCATAGCCGCGACCGATCACGAACAAATTGTTGGCGTCGGCCAGCGCATCGACCACCGACGTCCAATCCGCCTCGAACGCGCGCGACAGCAGCGTCGGCAGCGTGTCGATCGCCTTGGTCAGCGCGTCGTTCTGCGACCAGGCCGCGGTCAGCGCCGCGAACGCCGCGAGCGCGCAGATATAGGATTTGGTCGCCGCGACCGAGCGCTCCGGCCCGGCCTTCAGCGCGATCATCGTGTCGGCCATCTCGGCGAGCGGCGACGACTCATCGTTGACGAACGCGACGACATGCGCGCCGGCCGTCTGATAGGCGGACACGGTGGCGAGCAGGTCGGGGCTGCGGCCGCTTTGCGATACCGCGATCACCAGTGCGGTGCCGGGCGCCATCGGTGCGGCATAGACCGACGACACCGACGGGGCGGCCGACGCGACCGGCACGCCGAGCAGCGTCTCGATCAGGTATTTGCCATAGGTTGCTGCGTGATCCGACGACCCGCGCGCGCACGTCACGACCACGGCGGGCGGCGCGGCGCGAAGGCGCTCGCCGAGTGCCGCCAGC
Source organism: Sphingomonas faeni (assembly GCF_024273235.1). GTDB lineage: Bacteria > Pseudomonadota > Alphaproteobacteria > Sphingomonadales > Sphingomonadaceae > Sphingomonas > Sphingomonas faeni_A. The sequence goes on from NZ_JANBVH010000002.1 coordinate 62,670, forward strand.
GCCTCGCGGTTGGCGGCGAGCAGCCGCGCGACGGCGTCGGCGGCTTCGGCGGCTTCGCTGAACATCAGCGTCGGCGTCGACGCAGTGGTAATCTCGGTCACGGTATGCCCCCCGGCCGGCGCCCGTGCGCCGGCGTCAGATGTCGTTGAGTTCGGCGACGAGGTCGTAGGCGTCGCCACGGTAATAGGATTGGGTGAATTCGGCGGCCCGGCCATCGCGCAGGAAGCCGCGGCGTTCGATGAACAGGCCGGCATGGCCTGCATCGACGCCGAGCATCTTGGCATGCTCCGGGCTGAAATGGACTGCGCGCAGGCGTTGCAGCGCGCGGACCGGACGGTTGCCCGCCGCTTCGAGCGCTTCGTACAACGAGTCCTGGACGGCATCGATCGTCGGCAGGCAGTATCCGGCGATCGTCGAATATTCGAGCGCCATCGGCGTGTCGTCGGCGTAGCGGATGCGCTGGAACCGGTACACCGCAGAGCCCGGCGACAGCCCGAGCGACAGCGATTCCTCCGGCGTCACCATGCCGATCGTGCGGTTGACCCACGCGCTGCTGGGCGTCCGCCCGCGCGACTGCATGTCCTCCGAGAAGGACGACAGCTTCGAGAAGCTCTTCTCGACGCGGGTGGCGACGAACGTCCCCGCACCGCGACGACGGGTCAGCAGGCCTTCCTCGACCAGCCCGCCAATCGCCTTCCGCACGGTGATGCGCGACACGTCGTATTCGATCGCAAGATCGCGTTCGGCGGGCAGCGCGTCGTCCTTGGCCAGCACGTTGCGGTTGATCGCATCGCGGATCAGCTGCTGAAGCTGGACATACAACGGCGCCGGATTGCCATCCCGGAACCTGCCAATGCTCGTTGAAAAGGACATGAAGGCGACTTTCGATGATGCCGGAGCGGGCCTCGAAACGAGAATGACCCAGCAACCGATCTTGGATACGTTATGTATTGGTATTGTTCAAGCGGCTTGACCGACCGTGTTACGAAGTACGGCCTTGAGATTTCGTACGCGCGTCGCATCGGTATGGCGGCGCGCGGCCGGAGCAAAGCCGAATTGGCGCTCGCGCGCGGCCGTTGCGGACGTGCCGTCCTCGTCGCTGGACACGACGAGGCTGCCGCAGGACGCATGCACTTCGCCGATGCCGGTCGCGAGGATCTCCGAGACGTTGTCGGAATCGACGCCGCTGCCGGCGAGAATGACGATGCGGCCCGCGGCGCGACGATGCAGCGTGGCCAGCATGGCAAGCCCGTCGATCGCCTTGGGTTGGCCACCCGACGTCAGGACGCGATCGAACCCGAGCGCGATCGCGGCGTCGAGGGCGGCCGGCATGTCGTCGCACAGGTCGATCGCGCGGTGCAGCGTCAGCGACAGCGGCGTACCACGCGCCTTACCCAGGGTGCGGGCATGCGCGACGAGTTCCGCGAGCAGGTCGGTGTCGAGGCTATGATCCTTGCGGCTCGCGCCGATCACGACGCCGGCAAGGCCTGAGTCGCTGGCGGCGGTCATGTCCGCAGCGATCATGGCCGCCTCGCGCGCGGTATAGTGGAAGCCGCCTTCGCGGGGTCTGGCGAGCAGATGGACGGGGATCGGGATGGTCGTCGCGGCGGCGATCAGCGAGGGCGAGGGGGTCAGGCCACCTAGCGCCAGGGCAGCGCACAGCTCGATCCGGTCGCCGCCGCCCGCGACGGCTGCGTCGAGCCCCGCGATATCGTCGACACAGATTTCGAGAGTCATCGGAGGGCCTTCAGCGAACGGTAATAATATTACGTTTGGCCGATCGAATCACGTGCTTCAATCCCCAAAAGCACCGGGGTCGGCAAGAAATGGTATTAGCGGGGCTGGAGCGCCAGCCAGAGAATGGGAGGTCCTTTTCGGTGAAACTGGACCTCAAGATACTGTGATATAACCATAAAGCAGATTTGGCGGCCGGGCACCTGATTGGTAACCAAACTGTAATTTCCGATGGATTCCACAAACAAATTGGTTATACGGTTGTCTTGCCAAGCTGCTCACATAGTAACCAAAACAGTACCAAGCGGCGGGTGATCAAAGGGGCGCGGCATGCGTCGGGGTGGCGCTGCGGCGCCAAAGGGAAGGGGCTTTGACAATGAATTTCCGTAAGCAGATTTTGTTGGCTTCGAGCGCAGTCGTCCTCGTCGCCCTAACGCCAGGCGCGTTCGCGCAGGTCGCCGCGCCGTCGGCAGATCCCGTCGCCGTGCCATCGGCCGATGCCGCCGCAGCACCGCAAGCTGCAACGCCGACCGCGCCCGTCGCCGACGAAACCGGCGAAGACATCGTCGTCACCGGTATCCGCGGCAGCCTGCGCAGCGCGATTGCGGTCAAGCGTCAGGCCAACGCGATCGTCGACGTCATCAGTGCCGAGGCGATCGGCAAGTTCCCCGACCGCAACGTTGCCGAATCCCTGTCGCACGTTCCCGGCGTCAGCATCGATCGTCGCTTCGGCGAGGGCGAGAAGGTCGCGATCCACGGCACCGACCCGGCGCTCAACCGCATGCTGCTCGACGGCCACGCGGTCGCCTCGGCCGACTGGGGCGGCAACGACAACGATCCGACCAGCCGGACCTTCAACTATTCGCTGCTCGCGCCCGAACTCGTCGAGCGCCTCGAAGTCTACAAGTCGCCCGAGCCACGCATCGAGGAAGGCAGCATCGGCGGAACGGTCATCGTCCGCACGCGGCGTCCGCTCGACACGCCCGCCAACTCGATCTTCGCGTCGGGCGGCTATTCGTACAACGACCGTGCCGACAAGGGTAACGTCCGCGCGTCGGGCCTGTACAGCTGGCACAACGAAGGCGGCACGTTCGGCGTGCTCGGCGCCGTCACCTACGACAAGCAGAACCTGACCCGCGCCGGCGTGGAATTCTTCGGCTTCGAGAATGCCGGCGACCGCTTCTTCCAGAAGGATGCGAACAACGCGCTGGTCCTCGACGCGAGCGGACAGCCGGTTCTGAAGAACCCGAATGCGACGGTCACCGGCGGCACGCGCCAGGATCTCGCCAATGCGGTGTCGCCGTTCGGCATCAACTACGCGTATTTCACGCAGCAGCGTAAGCGCATCAGCTATGTCGGCACGGTCCAGGCCAAGCCGACCGACGACATCACGCTGACGCTCAACGGCCTGCATATCGACGGCAACTACAACAACAGCAGCCAGTCGATGTACGTCATTCCCGGCGCATGGAGCGGCGACGTTCTCCAGTCGGCGACGATCGCGAACGGCGTCGTCACCAATGCGAGCTTCGGTGCGGCCTCGGCGAACAGCCAGAGCGCGCAGCTCGACCTGCTGATCCGCAAGACCAAGCTGACCACCGACAACCTCAACTTTGTCGGCGAATGGGAAGGCCCGGGCGGCTCGAGCGTGTCGGCGACGGCCGGCTGGAGCAAGGCGATCGGCGGGCGCAATCCCGAATATCTGCTCGATGTGCGGACCGACCTTCCGTACAGCTATGGCTTCACCTCGGACAGCGCGAACGTCGATTATGTCGGCGACCTGACCAACCCCGCCAATTATCGCCGCAGCAACAGCCCGCAGCTCCAGACGATCGACGGCGCGCCGGTGATCGTCAACGGCACGCAGTTGAACGCCGCGCGCGCCGGCGGCATCGATTTCTCCAAGACGATCGATCGCGATTATTACGCGGGGTATGACGCAGTCATTCCGTTCGAGGCGGGGCCGTTCAAGGAAATCCGCATCGGCGGCAAGTTCACCGATCACCGCAACCGCCTGAACGCGAGCGGCTTTAACAACTACTCGACGTCGAACTACACGCTGGCCAGCCTCGGCGTCGACACGATGACGACGCCGAACGGCACGTTCGACGGCACCGGCGGCACCGGCAACGCGACCCAGTACATCAACCTGTCGCAGCAGACGGTGATCGACATCCTCGCCAATTCGGTGAACGTCGCCGTCGCCAAGCCGACCGCCTCGTACATCGTCGACGAGACGGTCGCGGCAAACTACGTCCAGCTGAACTTCGACCAGAGCGGCTTCCGCGGCAACATCGGCGGGCGTCTGGTCTATACCAAGAACGTGTCGAACTATGCCAACCAGGTCTCCAGCACCGACGGCAGCCTGCCGACGATCGTCCCGCAGCGGGTCGAGAACGACTATCTGAAGTTCCTGCCGAGCCTGAACGTCGCTTACGAAGCGGGCACGCACCTGATCTTCCGCGGCAGCGTCGCCAAGGTGATCGCACGCCCGCGCTACGAACAGCTCGGCGGATCGGTCGGTCGCAACGACATCACGCTGGATGCGAGCGGCGGCAATCCGAACCTGAAGCCGTACCAGTCGACCAACTACGAACTGTCGGCGGAATACTACCCGCGCGAAGGGACGCTGTTGTCACTCGAACTGTTCCGTCGCGAGGTGAAGGACTACATCCTCAACGGCCTCAGCCGCCAGACGTTCTTCAACGAGCTGACGCAGAGCAACGCATCCTATCTCGTGTCGCAGCCGCTCAACGGCGGCAACGCGAACGTGAACGGTGCGCTGGTCTCGGCACAGGGTGAGATCTGGCACGGCTTCGGCCTGCAGGCGAACTACTCCTACGCCGAGAGTTCGACCGACGAGGGGCTGAACCTGCCCTATCTGTCGAAGCACACCGTCAACGTGATCCCGTATTACGAGAACGGGCCGTTCCAGGCGCGCCTGAGCTATAACTACCGGTCGTCGTATTTCCGCGCGATCGGCCGCCTGAACTCGATCGACATGGTCGCGCCGTACAGCCAGCTCGATTTCTCGGCAGGCTTCAACCTGACCAAGGCGGTCACGCTGACGGTCAACGCACAGAACCTGCTCGACTCGACCTACATCCAGTATAGCGGCTCGCGTGATCGGCCGACGGCGTTCTACAAGAACGGCCGCACGTACGTCGCGTCGGTATCGTTCAGGATGTGAACCACGGGGCGCGCCGGGAGACCGGCGCGCCCTCCTCTTCGACGCCCTTGTTGGCGCCCTCTTTGATGGAAGCACACCGCCACGCATGATATCGGGACAGATCAGGACAGGGTTGCAGCGGATCGGGCAGTGGGGTGTCGGGTTCGCCTCGGCCGTCCTGATGCTGGTGCCGCTATTGGTGCCGTTGCCCGCCGCGGCGGAGCGGATCGACCTCGATGCGGGGTGGAGCTTCTGGCTGGCGAAGGATGCGCCGGCTGATCCAGCATGGCTGAAAGCCGATCCTGCGGGGGCGGAAAGCGTCGTTGTTCCGCATAGCTGGCCGCTGTCGCGCGGTGCGGGTGCCGAGGGCGTCGGCTGGTATGCGCGGACTCTGGTGGTGCCGGAGGCGATCGTCGGCAAGCATCTCGAACTGCATTTCGACGCGGTGTTCTACGCGGCGCGCGTGTGGGTGAACGGGACGCTCGTCGGGAGCCATGAGGGCGGTCATACCGCGTTCGATCTCGACGTCTCGAAGGTGTTGAAGCCGGGCGCGAACCGGATCGTCGTGTCTGCCGACGATCGGCCGGGGTTTGCGACGATTCCGGGCTATGCGATGCGTCTCCAGGGTTCGGGGAACGTCTGGTACGACTGGTGGCATAGCGGCGGGATCACACGCGACGTGTCGCTGCGGATCGCCGAGGGCGGGCTGATCCGCCGCCAGCGGATTCGCCAGGTTTTGCGCGCCGATAGCGCGACCGTCACCAGCGGCGTCGCGATCGAGAATATCGACGCGAAGACGCATACCTACGGACTGACGACGATCGCGATCGATCCGGACGGCCGCGAGGTTGCGCGCGCTTCCAAGAGCGTGACGGTGGCCGCGTCTTCGGCGGCGACGCCCGACGCTGCGCTGACGATTGCCAAGCCGCAGCGGTGGCAGATCGGTGCGGGGAAGCTGTACCGGATCGTCGTCGAGTTGCGCGACGAGAAGGGCGTGGTGCTCGACCGGCGCGAGGATACGATAGGCCTGCGCACGCTCGCGCTCCGCGACCGGCGGCTATACGTCAATGACGTCGCGGTGCGCCTCACCGGCGTGACGCGGCACGAGGATTCGCCGTGGGAGGGTGCCGCTGAAACGCGCGGGACGATCCTGCACGATATGCGCGATCTCGCCGCGCTGCATGTGACGCTGACGCGGCCGGTGCATTATCCGCAGCCGCAGAGCGTGTTCGATGCCGCCGACCGCGCGGGCATGCTGCTGATCCCCGAAATCCCGATCTGGCAGATGACCGCGGCGCAGTTGGGCGATCCGCGGCTGCTGGTCCGCGCCAAGGCGATGATGGCCGAGATGATCGCCGAGAGCGGCAATCACCCGAGCGTCCTCGCGTGGAGCATCATGAACGAGAGCGAGGCCGCGACGCCGCAGGGGCTCGCGTTCGTGAAGGCCATGAAGGCGCATATCAATGCGATCGATCCCGGCCGGTTCGTGACCTTCGCGGATTCCGAGATCGCGATCCGGCCGGTCCGCGTGCCCGCACTGGTCGAGGCCGATTTCGTCATGGCCAACGCCTATTTCGGCACCTGGAGCGGCGCGGCGTCGGGCGTCGGTCCGTGGCTCGACGCGTTCGGCAAGGCCTATCCCGACCGGATGCTCGTCATCTCCGAGTTCGGCTGGCCCGGACCGTTCTCGAAGGACAGCGCGAGCGCGGACGTGGCGCGCACCGAAAACCTCAAGGATCAGCTCGCGGCGTTCGCGACGCGGCCGTGGGTCGGTGGCGCGATCTTCTGGAGCTATTCGGATTACCGCTCGAACAAGAACCTGTTTGCGGGGCTTGCGGACGGCTATGTCGATCACGGTCTGGTCGATCCCGATCGCCAGCGCCGGCCGAGCTATTTCGCCTGGGAAGCCGCCAACCGCGCGGTCTCGGCGACCGTCGACCTGACGATGGCGGGGGAAACGCCGACGGGCTTCACCGCGACCGTCGCCGGCCCGGCGAAGGATGCGTTGCCGTCCTATCCGCTGATCGGTGCGCGCCTCCACTGGCGCGCGATGGGCGGCGACCGCGTGCTGCTGGGCGAGGGCGAGGAGGCACTGCCGGTGATCGCGCCGGGTGGCACGGCGAAGGTTTCCGCGTCGTGGGCGGGTCGTCTTTCGCCCGTCACCGTGACGGTCGATATCCTGACCGCGGAGGGCGCGCGCGCCGGCGGCGTCGTCCGCGACTATGAACCGTTCAAGGCGGGGTCGGCCGCCTATCCGCCCGATCCTGCGCAATTGCCGAAGGCTCCTTCATGATCCGTTTCCGCCCGCTCGCATTCGCGCTGTTGATGACGTCCACCGCGGCGCTGGCTGACGAGCCGAAGCTGATCCCGATGCCGGCCTCGGTGGAAACCGGGACGGGCACGCTGACGATCGGCGGAGGGGCAGGGATCGTCGCGACCGATGCGGGGGCGAAGACGGCGGCGCGGTTGCTGGTGCAGCAGGTGAAGGTCGTGCGCGGGCTGACGCTGGCGGGCGACGCGGGCGCTGGGCCGATCCGGTTCGTGCGGGATGCGGGCGTCGCGGGCGACGAAGCCTATGTGCTGACCATCGACACGAACGGCGTGACGATCGCGGCGAGCGGCGATGCCGGCCTCGTCCACGGCGCGATGACGCTGGCGCAGTTGCTCAGCCCCGATGCGGCGATCGGCAAGCCGGTCACGCTGGCGGCGATGACGATCCGCGATACGCCGCGCTTCAAGTGGCGCGGGCTGATGATCGATCCGGCGCGGCATTTCGTGCCGATGGCAACGTTGTACGCCATGGTCGATCAGCTCGCGGCGCAGAAGATGAACGTGCTGCATCTCCACCTGACCGACGATCAGGGCTGGCGGATGGAGATCAAGCGCTATCCCGATCTGACGCGGATCGGCGCCTGGCGGACGCCACCGTCGAGCGGCGGCGCGCCGGGGCCGAAGGTCGGTGGATTCTACACGCAGGCCGAGCTGAAGGCGCTGGTCGCCTATGCGAAGGATCGCGCGATCACGGTGGTTCCCGAGATCGACCTGCCGGGGCATGCGCAGGCGGCGGTGGCGTCCTATCCGGCGGAGGTCGGCGTGCTCGGCGATCGTCCCGCGGTCAGCCACGACTGGGGCGTGAACCCGTGGCTGTTCAGCCCGGAGGACCGCAGCATGACCTTCATCAAGCATGTGCTCGACGAATTGATGGAGGTGTTCCCGTCGCAGTTCATCCATCTCGGCGGTGACGAGGCGGTGAAGGACCAGTGGGAGCGGTCGCCCGCGGTGCAGGCCAAGATGAAGGCGCTTGGCCTCAAGACCGAGATGCAGATGCAGAGCTGGATGATCGACCAGCTCGGCGCGTATCTGGCGAAGCACGGCCGCCGCATGATCGGGTGGGACGAGATCCTGGAGGGCGGTTTGCCGCCGTCGGCGTCGGTGATGTCGTGGCGCGGCGAGAAGGGCGCGGTCGAGGCCGCCAATCAGGGCCACGACGTGGTGCTCAGCCCCGCGCCGACGCTGTATCTCGACAGCCTGCAGAGCACGCGTGGCGACGAGCCGGCGGGGCGGATCTCGGGCGGCGATGCGATCGTGACGCTCGCCGATCTCTACAAGTACGAGCCCGAGCCGAAGGGCCTTGCACCCGACAAGGCGCAGCATGTGATGGGCGCGCAGATCAACGCGTTCAGCGAATATTTCGTGACGCCCGAACAGTTGCAGCACGCGACGTTCCCGCGGCTGTCGGCGCTGGCCGAGCGGACATGGTCGCCGAAGACCACGCAGGATTATGCAGCCTTCGTCGCGCGGCTGGAGCCTCAGATGGGGCGGTATGCGCGGGCCGGGATCGCGGCGGCGGACAGCGCTTTCGCGGTCGACTTCGCGGTGCAGGGCACGCGCGGCGATGCGCTGCGGGCGCGCAAGGTGCCGGTCACGCTGGCGACGCAGGCGGGCTATGGCACGATCCGCTACACGCTCGATGGCAAGGAACCGACCGCGCGGTCGAAGGCCTATGCGTCGCCGCTGTCGCTCAATCCTGGCGTGGTCGTTCGCGCGGCTGCGTTCACGAGCGATGGGCGCCCGACCGCGGTGCCGCGGCTGTTCGAGACGAGCCGTGCCGCGCTGTTGCGCCGGTCGAATTCGGAGATGGTCGCGTGTCCGGGCGGCTCGCTCAACCTGCGGGTACCGCTGACCGCGGAGGCGACCGCGCTGGCACCGGTGTACAACATCAACATCTTCGACTCGTGCACGATGTATCCGGCCGCGCCGCTCGACGTGGCGCGCGGCTTCAGCGTCGATGTCGCGCGGCTCGCCCGGCACTACGGGCTGGCGCACGATGCGAGCAAGCTGGTGCCGCATTATGCGGTGACGACGTACGGCGAACTCGTCGTGCGCGCGGGCGGCTGCAAGGGGACGATCGCGGCGACCTTCCCGCTGCCCGACCCGGCGACGAGCGCCAACCGCATGACGTTCCGCGGCAAACTTCCCGAGGGGAAGGGCGACGCCGACCTTTGCCTGCAATTTACCCAGTCGCTCGAGTCACCGATCTACGCGGTGGAATCGATGCAGCTGACGGAGACGAACTGATGCGTTGGACTGTACTTCTCCTGCTCGCGAGCGCCGCCACCCCCGTCTGGGCCGCACCAAGTACCAGCGTCGTGCTCGACAGCGGCTGGTCGATGCGGATCGATCCGGCCGACACGGCTGCGGCCAAGGCGCATCCCAAGGCGGCACGCTGGCTGCGCGCGACCGTGCCCGGCAGCGCGCAGACCGACCTGATGGCGGCGAAGATCGTGCCGGATCCGTACAAGGGTCTGAACGAGGCGAAGATCCAGTGGGTCGGGCTGACCGACTGGCAGTATCGCACGACCTTGCGGATGACCGCCGAACAGCTCGCGCGCGATCATGTCGACCTCGTGTTCGACGGGCTGGACACGTTTGCCGAGGTGCGGCTGAACGGGACGAAGCTGCTCGCCGCGGACAACGCGCATCGGCGCTGGCGGGTGCCGGTCAAGGCGGTGCTGAAGCCGGGTGCGAACGACCTGCTGATCACCTTCCGCTCGCCGATCCGCACGTTGCAGCCGATGGTATTGAAGACCGCGCACCCGCTGCCCGGCGAATATGATTCGATCTATGGCGACGAGCCGATGGGCAAGCAGACCTCGCCCTATATCCGCAAGCCGAAATACCAATATGGCTGGGACTGGGGCCCCCGGATCGTCACGCAGGGCATCTGGCGTCCCGCGCGGATCGAGGCGTGGGACGACGCGCGGATCGAAGCATTCCGCGTGACGCAGGAAGCGCTGACCAAGACCGAGGCGCGGTTGTCCGCCGAACTCGACGTTGTCGCGGGCGAGGAGCGTCCCGTCACCGTGCAGGTCGCGGTGACCGGGCCCGATGGTCAGGTGACACAGGCGGCGCGCACCGTCACCATCGCGGCGGGCGCGAGCCATGTCGCGGTGCCGGTGAGCATCGCCAATCCGCAGCGCTGGTTCCCCGCGGGCTACGGCGCGCAACCGCTCTATACGGTCAAGGCGACGCTGACCGACGGAACCACGACGATCGACACCGCACAGCGCCGCACCGGCCTGCGCACGGTCGAGTTGCGCCGCGAGAAGGATGCGCAGGGGCGCGGGTTCGCGTTCGTGGTCAACGGCATTCCGGTGTTCGCCAAGGGCGCGAACCTGATCCCGTTCGACATGTTCCCCGCGCGCGTGCCGGAAAGCCAGATCCGCACCGTCATGGCCGGCGCGCGCGATGCCAACATGAACATGATCCGCGTGTGGGGCGGCGGCTATTATCTCGACGACGCGTTCTACGACATCGCCGACCAGATGGGCTTGATGGTGTGGCAGGACTTCATGTTCGGCGGCTCGATCACGCCCCCCGACCGCGAGTTCCGCGAGACCGTCCGGATCGAGGCGGAGGAACAGGTCGACCGGCTCCAGGCGCATCCCTCGATCGTGATGTGGGCGGGCAACAACGAAGTGCTCAGCGGCTGGGCCAACTGGTCCGACCGGATCGCGTACAAGAAGGCGGTCGGCGCGGACGAGCAGGAACGGATCGGCGTCGGCATGGCGGTGATCTTCGACCGCGTGCTGCGCGACGCCGCCGAGCGCCGCGATCCCGATGCGGTGTACTGGCCGGGCTCGCCGAGCAGTAATTACGAGGACAAGCCCGACATCGATGGCGATGGCGACCGGCATTACTGGGACGTCTGGGGCGGCAAGAAACCGGTCGAGGCCTATCTCGACAGCTGCCCGCGCTTCATGTCCGAATACGGCCTGCAGTCGATGCCCGAGATGAAGACGATCCGGACGTTTGCGACCGATGCCGACTTCTCGCCGACCTCGCCGGTCATGAAGGCGCACCAGAAGTTCCTCAAGGGCGAGGGCAACGATCGGCTGCTGTTCTACATCCGCGAGAAATACCGCGAGCCGCGCGACTTCGCCGAGTTCGTGTATCTCAGCCAGGTGATGCAGGCCGAGGGGATCGAACTCGCCGCGCTGCACCACCGTGCGTGCCGGCCGGTAACGATGGGGTCGCTGTTCTGGCAGATCAACGACGTCTGGCCGGGCGCGTCATGGGCCAGCATCGATTATTACGGTCGCTGGAAGGCGCTGCAATTCCGGGCGCGGCATTTCTATGCGCCGCTGGCGATTGCCGCCGAGCGCAAGGACGGGTCGACCAAGGTCAGCCTGATCTCCGACGCGACGACGCCGACCGAGGCGGTGTGGCGGATGCGGGCGCTCGATGTCGATGGGAAGGTTCTTGCGACGACCGAGACGCCGGCGACGTTGCCGCCGTTGTCCGCAACGGCGGTGGCGACGCTGCCCGATGCGACGCTGTTCGCGGGCGGCGATTCGGCGCGGACGATCGCGGTGGCGGAGTTGCTGGTGGATGGCCGCGTGACGTCGCGCGTGCTGGTATCGGCAGCGCCGAAGACGATGACGCTGCCCGATCCAGGACTGACCGCGACATGGGAGACCAATCGCCTGACACTGACCGCGACCAACCTGGCCCGCGCGGTATGGCTCGACTTCGGCAAGGTCGAGGCGACGCCGTCGGACAATGCGTTCGATCTGCTGCCGGGGGAGAGCGTTACGGTGACTGTAGCGTCCAAGGCGTCCGCGGCGGCGCTGAAACGCGCGCTGACGATCCGGACACTGGCCGGGCAAGTCGTTCCCAAGTGATCCGCGTCGGTCGAATCCTGCTGGTCGTGATCGGCCTGGCGATGGCGGCCCCGGCGCTGGCCGAGCCCACGGCGGGCCCCGCGGCGGGGCCGATCACGCGCGTGCTGGACACCGGATGGGAGGTTCGCCTCGCACCGGGCGATGCCAACGCGGCCGCGCACAAGGCGGCGACGCGCTGGTTGCCCGCGCGCGTGCCGGGATCGGTGCAGACCGACCTGCTCGCCGCGCACCTGCTCGCCGATCCGTGGGTCGGCGAGGGCGAGCGTGCCGCGCAATGGGTCGGGCTGTCCGACTGGCAGTATCGGACCGTCTTCACGCTGGATCCGGCGATGCTGGCGCGGGCGAATGTCGATCTCGCCTTCGACGGGCTCGACACGTTCGCGACCGTCCGCGTCAACGGGACGGCCGTGCTCCGCGCCGACAACATGTTCCGCAGTTGGCGGGTCCCGGCCAAGGCGCTGCTGAAGCCTGGTCGCAACGTCATCGAGATCGATTTCGAATCGCCGATCCGCAAGCTCCTGCCGCGCGCGCTGGCCGAGAAGGTGCCGTTGCCGGGCGCCTATGACAGCGCGTTCGGCGACGAGCCGAAGGGCCGCCAGACCGCCAATTACGTGCGCAAGGCGGCCTATCATTACGGTTGGGACTTCGCGCCGCGGATCGTCACGATCGGCGTCGGCAAGCCGGTCCGGATCGAGGCGTATGACGGCCTTCGGCTCAGCGACTTCCATGTCGCGCAGGTGCATCTCGACGACAGCGTCGCGGTGCTCGATGCGACGGTGGAGATCGACGCCGCGACGCCGCGCACCGTCGACGTGCGCGTGGATATCGCCGGCCCCGATGGCACGACGCAACGGCTCGACCGTCGCGTGACTCTGTTCGCGGGGGTGAACCCGGTCGTGCTGCCGGTCCGGATCGAACGCCCGCGACGCTGGTGGCCGGTCGGGTACGGCAAGCCCGATCTGTACGCGGTCACCGCGACGGTCACCGAGGCGGGGCGCGTGCTCGGCACCGCGACGCACGATATCGGCCTGCGCACCGTCGAACTGCGCCGCGATACCGATCGCTGGGGGCGCGGCATGGCGTTCGTGATCAACGGCGTGCCGATCTTCGCCAAGGGCGCGAATCTCGAGCCCGCCGACAGCATCGCGTCGCGCGTCCCCGCGGCGCGCACCAATGCGGTGCTGGAGGCGGCGGTCGCGGCGAACATGAACATGCTGCGGATCTGGGGTGGCGGCTATTATCCCGACGATGCGGTGTTCGCCAAAGCCGACCGGCTGGGGCTGATGCTGTGGCAGGATTTCATGTTCGGCAACGCGCTGCCCGCCAACGACGCCGCGCTGCGCGAGAGCACGCGGCTGGAGGCGATCGATCAGGTCCGGCGGCTTCGCGACCACCCCTCGCTGGTGATCTGGAACGGCAATAACGAGGTCCAGACCGGGTGGGACAATTGGAGCGACCGCAAGGCCTTCGCGCGTGCGCTCGGGCCGGACGGGCAGGAGGCGTTCGGCGCGCATCTCCGCCGGTTGTTCGACAAGGATCTGCGCGCGGTCGTCAACACGCTGTCGCCGACCACGCCCTATTGGGGCGGTTCGCCGACCACCGATTATGACGGCATCTCCGAAGTGAAGACCGATGGCGACGTGCATTACTGGGATGTCTGGGCGCGCTCGCCGCTCGAGGATTACCTGACCACCGAAAACCGCTTCATGTCCGAATTCGGGCTGCAATCGATGCCCGGCCTGCGCACCACGCGCGAAATGCTGGGATCGCGTCGCCCGGAGGACATGCCGGTCCAGATCGCCGGCAGCGCGTATGACAGCGGCAAGGGCAATGGCCGCATCCTCGGCTATATCCGCGCCGACTACGGCGAGCCGAAATCGTTCGTCGACTATATCTATCTGTCGCAACTGCTTCAGGCGGAGGGCCTGGAGATGGCGGTGATCCATCAGCGCGCATCGCGTCCGCAGAACATGGGCACGCTGTACTGGACGCTCAACGACAGCTGGCCCGGACTGATCAACTCGATCTGGGCGGGGCAGGCCTGGGGCAGTATCGACTTCCACAATCGCTGGAAGGCGAGCCATTACCGCGCCCGGCGTTTCTATGCGCCGGTCACGATCGGTGCGCAGCACATCAAGGGCAACACCGTCGTCACGCTGATCTCCGACAAGCGCGAGGCGTTCCCCGCGCGCTGGCGCCTGCGGGTGATCGACCGCGACGGAACGCTGCTGTCGGAACGCGGCGGGGCGGTCGATGCGGCGCCGCTCGCGGCGATGTCGCTGGGCAAGTTCGCCGATGCCGACCTGCTCGGCAAGGCGGATCCGTCGCGGACCTTCGCGGTGGCGGACGTGACCGTGGATGGCACGATCGTCGCGCGGCAGTTCGTCTATTTCGCCAAGGCGAAAGACGTCGCGCTGGTCGATCCCGCGCTGAAGGCGACCATCGTTTCGAGCCCCGGCGGCTATACGCTGACCGTCTCGGCCACGTCGCTCGCGCGGGGCGTCTGGATCGACTTCGGCGATTGCGACGCGACGCTGTCCGACAATGCCTTCGACCTCGCCGCCGGCGACACCGTGACGATCTCTGTCCGCTCCGATGCATCGCTCGCGACGCTTCAACACGCCCTCTCTGTCCGCAGCCTGTTCGGCGCGACCGTCCCGACCAAGGCCACATCATGATCCGCACCGCGCTTTTCGCTTCCCCGCTTGCCGCCCTGCTCGCCACGTCCGCGCTCGCGCAGACGGTCGATCCGGCGGTGCGGAGCATGACGCTCGACGAGAAGGCGGCGCAGTTGCAGAGCGTCGCGCCGGCGATCCCGCGGCTGAATCTGCCCGCGTATGATTACTGGAACGAGGGGCTGCACGGGCTCGCGCGCAACGGCGTGGCGACGGTGTTTCCGCAGGCGATCGGGCTGGCCGCGACATGGGACGAGGCGCTGCTGCGGCGCGTCGGCGATGTCGTGTCGACCGAGGCGCGGGCGAAGTCCAATGCGCTGCCGGCGGGCGACCGGACGCGCTATCAGGGGCTGACGATCTGGTCGCCCAACATCAACATTTTCCGCGATCCGCGTTGGGGGCGGGGGCAGGAGACCTATGGCGAGGATCCGTATCTGACGGGTAGGCTCGGCGTCGCGTTCATCGGCGGGTTGCAGGGGCCGGATCTCGCGCATCCGAAGGTGATCGCGACGCCGAAGCATCTTGCCGCGCATAGCGGGCCAGAGGCGGGGCGCGACGGGTTCGACGTCGATATCTCGCCGCATGACCGCGAGGCGACGTTCCTGCCGGCGTTCCGGATGGCGCTGACCGAGGGCAGGGCGCTGTCGACGATGTGCGCGTATAATTCGATTCACGGGGTCCCCGTGTGCGCTTCGGAGCCTCTGCTGACCGAGACGGTGCGGAAGCAATGGGGCTTCAAGGGGCTGATCGTGTCGGACTGCGATGCGGTCGGGAATATCGCGAACTACCATTATTATCGACCCGATAATGCGAGCGGATCGGCGGCGGCGATTTCCGCTGGCATGGATTTCAACTGCGGGAAGACCTACGCGGCGCTCGGCGATGCGGTGCGGCGGGGGCTGGTGCCCGAGGCGACGATCGACGCGAGTTTGACGCGGACGTTTGCGGTGCGGCGTATGCTCGGTGGGGCGTTCGAGGCGACGAGCCCGTGGGACAGGATCAAGCCGAGCGAGTTCGATACGCCTGCGCACCGTGCGCTGGCGCTGGAAGCGGCGCGGAAAGCGATGGTGCTGGTCCAGAACAACGGCGTGCTGCCGCTGAAACCGTCGGCGAAGATCGCGGTGATCGGGCCGAATGCCGACAGCGTCGATGTGCTGGAGGCGAATTATCACGGTACCGCGGCCGCGCCGATCACGCCGTTGGCGGCGCTGCGCAAATCGTTTGAGGGGGTGCGCTATGCGCAAGGGTCGAGCATCGCCGAGGGCGTGCCGGTCCCGGTGCCCGACACTGCGCTGTCGCTGCGCGGCGAATATTTCCGAGGGAGCGACTTCGCGGGGGCGCCGGTGGTGCGCGCGGATCGGTTGATCGACTTCGACTGGGACCGCACCGCGCCGGCGCCGGGGATCGATCCGGCGTCGTTCTCGGTGCGCTGGACGGGGACGATCACCGCGCCGGCCGCGGGCGACTATGTGTTCCGGCTCGACGTGCCGCGCTGTTTCGACTGCAAGGGGCATGATCCGTCGCGATTGTGGATCGACGACAAGCTAATCGCCGACGACGATGGCAGCGGCAAGAATGTCGAGGCGCCGGTGACGCTGACCGCGGGCGCGCATTCGATCCGCGTCGAGCTGGCGCATAGCGGCGAGGATCAGGGGCTGCGGCTGACCTGGACCGCACCCGCCGATGCGCAGGTCGCGGAAGCCGTTGCCGCGGCGAAGGATGCCGACGCGATCGTCGCGTTCGTCGGGCTGTCGCCCGCGGTCGAGGGCGAGGCGTTGCAGATCGAGGTGGCCGGGTTCTCGGGCGGCGATCGGACCGATATCGGGCTTCCCGCCGCGCAGGTGCGGTTGCTCGAAGCCGCCAAGGCGACGGGCAAGCCGCTGGTGGTCGTGCTGATGACCGGCAGCGCGGTCGCGATGACCTGGGCGAAGGCGCATGCCGACGCGATCCTGGTCGGCTGGTATCCGGGACAGGCTGGCGGGCAGGCGATCGCCGATACGCTGACGGGGATGAGCAATCCGGGCGGGCGACTGCCGGTGACGTTCTACGCGAAGACGCGCGATCTGCCCGCGTTCATCGACTACAACATGCGCGAGCGGACCTATCGGTATTTCACGGGCACGCCGCTCTGGGGCTTCGGCCACGGGCTGAGCTATACGCAGTTCGCCTATGCTGCACCCAAATTGCTGCGCAGCACGATCGCGGCAGGTGAGAGCTTTACGGTCGAGGTGCCGGTGAAGAACACGGGAAAGGTCGCGGGCGACGAGGTGGTGCAGGCGTATCTGGTGCCGCCCGAGCCGGCGGTAAAGCCGCGCTTCAACGATCCCGTGCTGCAACGCCAGCTCGTCGGGTTCAGGCGCGAGACAGTGAAGCCGGGTCAGACCACTCGTGTGGCATTTACGATCGATCCTCGCGGCATGAGCAGCGTCGATGCGGCGGGCAATCGTCGTGTCGTGCCGGGCGAATACCGGCTGCATATCGGCGGCGGCCAGCCCGGCGACGGGCCGGGCGTCGAGACCGTCTTCACCGTGACGGGAACCAAGGATTTGCCGAAATGATTGATCGCCGGATGCTCATTGCGGGCGCTGCGGCGCTCGGTGTCGCGGGACCGTTGCGGGCGGCTACGCCAACGTTCGTCAGCAAGCGCCCGAAGCCTGGCGATCGTCGCTACACCAGCCGCGCGGTGGAGGCGGAGATCGCGCGCGTTTCCGCGAAGATCGCCGATCCCGAACTCGCCTGGATGTTCGGCAATTGCTATCCGAACACGCTCGACACGACGGTGTTCATGGGCGCGGTCGACGGCAAGCCCGATGCGTTCGTCATCACCGGCGATATCGACTGCATGTGGCTGCGCGACAGCTCGGCGCAGGTCCATCCGTATTTGCCGCTGGCCAAGCGCGATCCGGCGCTGCGGCAATTGTTCCGCGGGCTGATCGCGCGGCAGGCGCGGTGCATCCTGATCGATCCGTACGCCAACGCGTTCATGCACGACCCCTCGGCAAAGACCGATCTGAGCTGGTCGCTGACCGACGACACGGTGATGAAGCCGGGCGTCGGCGAGCGGAAGTGGGAGATAGATTCGCTCTGCTACCCGATGTGGATCGCGCATGCCTATTGGCAGGCGACCGGCGACACCGCGCCGTTCGATGCGCTGTGGGCCGACGGCGCGCGCGCGTCGATCCGGACGTTCCGCGAGCAGCAGCGCAAGGACGGGCCGGGGCCGTATCGCTTCCGCCGGTCGTCGCCGATCGTCGGCGAGAGCATGGCGCTCGACGGCTATGGGCCGCCGTCGCGACCGGTCGGGCTGATCCATTGCGGGTTCCGGCCTTCGGACGATGCGTGCGTGCTCCCGTTCCTGATCCCGTCGAACATCTTCGCGGTCCGCGCGCTGCGCCAGTTGGCGGAACTCGCGACGCGCGCCCGACCCGACGCTGCGCTGGCGGCGGATGCGACCGCGCTGGCCGACGAGGTCGAGGCGGCGTTGCGGTTGCACGGGCTGACCAAGGGTCCGGACGGCCAGCCGGTCTGGGCATACGAGGTCGATGGCTATGGCAACGCGATCTTCATGGACGACGCCAATGTGCCGAGCCTGTCGGGGCTGGCGTATCTCGGCGCGGTGAAGGCCGACGATCCGCTCTGGCGGCGCACGGCGGCGCGCGCGTGGAGCAAGGACAACGCGTATTTCTTCACCGGCAAGGCGGCGGAGGGAATCGGGAGTCCGCATACCGGCCTGCGCGAGATCTGGCCGATGTCGATCGTGATGCACGCGCTGAACGCGCTCGAGACCGGCGATGACGCGACCGTCGCGCGGTCGCTGGCCGCGCTGAAGGCGACGCATGGCGGCACCGGGTTCATGCATGAATCCTTCAGCCAGGACGACGGCGCGAAGTTTACGCGGTCGTGGTTCGCCTGGGCCAACGGGCTGTTCGGCGAACTGATCGTCGACATCGCCGCCAAACGCCCCGCCCTTCTCGGAGCCCCCGCATGACCATTTCCCGCCGTTCGCTTCTCGCCGGGAGCGGTGCGCTCGCGCTGACCGCGCGCGTCACCTTCGCCGCCCCGCTGCGCACCACGGCCGCTCCCGATCTGTTCGTCGGGACCGGTGGTCACGGCCACACCTATCCGGGTGCGACGCTGCCTTTCGGGATGGTGCAGCTGAGCCCCGACACCGATGTCGAGCGCTGGGATGCGTGTTCGGGGTATCACCGCACCGACACGTCGATCATGGGGTTCAGCCATACGCATCTGTCGGGCACCGGGATCGGTGACATGCTCGACGTGCTGGTAGTGCCGACGCGGGGCAAGGTGCAGCTGGTTCCGGGGACGCTCACCGATCCCGATGCGGGGTATCGCCAGCGCTTCTCCGCCGAACATGCCGAGCCGGGATATTACCGCGTGACGCTGGAATCGGGCGTGCGGGCGGAGCTGACCGTGACCGAGCGGACCGGCATCCAGCGCCATGTCTTCCCCTCGGGCGCGGGGCATATCCTGATCGATCTGTCGCACCTGATCCTCGACAAATGGGATCACGGCGTGCTGATCGACGATGCGTCGCTGGACGTGGACGCGACCGGCATGCTGACCGGCAGCCGGCGCGTGTTCCGCTGGGCGAAGGGGCGGCGCATCCACTTCGCGATGCAGCTGTCGCGGAAACCCGACCGGATCGTGTTCTACGGCGATGGCGACGTCGCGCAGGGAGCGGGCGCCAAGGGCGTCGCGGGCAAGCGCGTCAAGGCGGTGCTGCATTATGACGACGCCGGCGCTGCGCCGATCGTGATCCGCACCGGCATCTCCGCGGTCGACGTCGCGGGCGCGCGCAAGAACCTGGCGGCCGAGGCGCGGCATTGGGATTTCGATCGCTACCGTGCCGATGCCTCCAAGCGCTGGGCGCCGGCACTCGCCGCCGTCAGTGTCGAGGGTGGTACGCCGGCGCAGCGCACGATCATGGCGAGCGCGCTGTACCACGCACAGCTTGCGCCGACGCTCTTCTCGGATGTCGATGGGCGCTATGTCGGGCTCGACCGCAAGGTGCACAGCGTCACGGGGAAGGACCGCGCGTACAGCTCCTATTCGATGTGGGACACGTATCGCGCGCTGCATCCGCTGCTGACGCTGATCGAACCCGAGCGGACCGCGGAGCTGGTCGGCGACCTGATCCGGCAGACGCAGCAGAGCCCGTACGGCCCGCCGGTCTGGCCTTTGCAGGGCGTCGAGACGGGATGCATGATCGGCTGGCATTCGGTGTCGGTGATGGCCGAGGCGCGCGCGAAGGGCGTACCCGCGAACTATGCCGCGGCGTGGCCGAACGTGCGCCGCCGCTCGTTCGATTTCGCGATGCCGACGATGGACAACAGCCTGGGGGTCAAGCCGTACGACACGCTGGGCTATGTGCCCGCGGACACGGTGTTCGAGTCGGTCTCGCGCACGCTCGAATATGCGTATGACGATTACGCGTCGGCGCATCTGGCGGATGCCGCGGGCGCGACTGCCGAGGCTGCGCGGTTGCGCAAGCGGAGCGGGAACTGGCGCAACGTGTTCGACGCGTCGATCGGGTTCGCGCGGCCGAAGCTCGAGAACGGTACATGGACCACACCGTACGATCCGATCGCGCTCGGCCATTCGTCGAAGTGGCGCGATTATACCGAGAGCAATGGCTGGCAGGCGACGTTCCTCAACCAGCACGATATCTACGGCCTGATCGCGGCGATGGGCGGCGATGCGAAGTTCGAGCAGAAGCTCGACGGCCTGTTCAACGCGCCGTCGATCCTGCCGAAGGATGCGCCGCCCGACATCAGCGGGCTGGTCGGGCAATATGCGCATGGCAACGAGCCTAGCCACCACGTCGCCTATATGTACGCCTATTGCGGCGCGGCTTGGAAGACGCAGGCGATGGTCCGGCGGCTGCTGACCGAGATGTACAAGGACGATCCCGACGGCATCATCGGCAACGACGATTGCGGGCAGATGAGCGCGTGGTTCGTGCTGAGCGCGCTTGGGCTGTATCCGGTCGATCCGGTGAGCGCGAACTATGTGCTCGGCTCGCCGCTGTTCGATCGGGCGGAGATGCGCGTTGGCAAGGGCAGGACGCTGGTCGTCGAGGCACGCGGCAATGCGGCGGACCGGCCTTACGTGCAGTCGGTGACGTGGAACGGCCGGCCTTGGACGAAGAGCTGGATCGCGCATGCCGATATCGTGCGCGGCGGTCGGCTCGTGTTCGAGATGGGCGACACGCCCAATCGTGATTTTGGCCGCGCGCCTGCCGATCGGCCGCCAGCAACCACCGGAGTTTCGCGATGACGTTAGACCTGAACCGCCGCGTGTTGATCGCCGGTACGCTCGCTACCGCCGCTGCTGGCCGGGCGGGTGCCGCTGCCCCGGTCGGTGCGCCCAAGCCCTGGGGGGCGACGCCGAGCGTCCGCCAGCTCGCGTGGCACAAGCGCGAGCGCTACGGCTTCGTCCACTTCACGCTGAACACCTGGACCGACAAGGAATGGGGCTATGGCGACGAGGACCCCAAGCTGTTCGACCCTACCGCGTTCGACCCGGACCAGATCGTCGCGGCGGCGAAAAGCGCGGGGCTGACCGGCCTCGTCCTGACCGCCAAGCACCATGACGGCTTCTGCCTCTGGCCGACCAAACTCACCGAGCATTGCATCCGCAACAGCCCGTACAAGGGCGGCAAGGGCGACATCGTCCGCGAACTGGGCGACGCGTGCCGGCGCGGCGGGATATCCTACGGGCTGTATCTGTCGCCCTGGGATCGCAACCGAGCCGATTACGGCACGCCTGCGTATATCGACTATTTCCGTGCGCAGCTGACCGATCTCTGCACCAATTACGGCGAATTGTTCGAAGTGTGGTTCGACGGCGCGAACGGTGGCGACGGCTATTATGGCGGCGCGCGCGAGGCGCGGAAGATCGATGCGCCGAAATATTACAACTGGCCGTCGATCATTGCGCTGGTCCATAAATTGCAGCCGATGGCGTGCACCTTCGATCCGCTCGGCGCGGATATCCGCTGGGTCGGCAACGAGGACGGGCGCGCGGGCGATCCGTGCTGGCCGACGATGCCGAACCATCCGTACGTCCAGAGCGAGGGCAATTCCGGCGTGCGCGGGGCGCCGCTATGGTGGCCGGCGGAGACCAACACGTCGATCCGTCCGGGCTGGTTCTATCATGCCGACGAGGATCTGCAGGTGAAGTCGCCGCAGCGGCTGATGCAGTTCCACGACGAGTCGGTCGGGCGTGGCACCAACATGATGCTCAACCTGCCGCCCGATCGCCGCGGGCTGATCGCCGAGCCCGATCTCGCGTCGCTGAAATCGTTCGGCGATGCGTTGCGGGCGAGCTTTGCGACCGATCTGGCGAAGGGCGCGGTGGCGAGCGGACCGTCGCGTGGGGGCCGGTTCGCACCGGCCAACGTGCTCGACGGCAATCCCGAGACCTATTGGAGCACGCCCGATGCGATGAAGACGCCGTCGCTGGTGCTCGATCTGCCACCGGGACGCCGCTTCGACCTGATCCGGATCCGCGAGGCGCTGGCGCTCGGCGTGCGCGTGACGAAGTTCGCGATCGATGTAGCGGACGCCAAGGGCGCGTGGCGCGAGGTCGCGGTGCACGAGTGCATCGGTGCGCAGCGGATCATCCGCCTGCCCGAGCCTGTCACGGCGCGGCGCCTGCGGTTGCGGATCGTCGAGGCGCCGGCATGCCCGGCGATCACCGAGCTGTCCCTGTTCCTGAGCGTCGCGCCGGTCGCGGTCGTCGCATCGCAGGCGGTGGGTAACAAGATCATCTCGAAGACCGGGTGGACGATCGCCGGGGCGACGCAAGGCGGTTCGGCGTCGCTCGATCCCGCCAAGGCGATGTCGCTGGCCGGTGCAATGAAGCCGCCGCTGGCCGGCGCCGAGGCGGTGCTCGACGACGACCTCGCCACCGTCTGGACGACGCCCGCGCCGACGCAGACCAGCCCGGTCATCCTGATGATCGACATGGGCAAGGCGGAGGACGTCGCCGGGTTCAGCCTGACCCCGACCCGCCACGCGCTGCCCGACGCGGGCCCGCCGGGGCGCTACCGCGTCGAGACGAGCGTCGACGGCAAGATCTGGACGCCGGCCGAAGAGGGGGAATTCGGCAACATCGCCTATGCCCGCGCGACGCAGCGCATCACCTTCGCAAAGGCGCGGCAGGCGCGGTATCTGATGCTGGGCTTTACGCGGGTGGCGACGGATCAGCCGAAGATGGCGATTGCGGGGATCGGGGCCTTCCGGCCCTGACTGCTAATCTCGATCCTCCCCCGCAAGGGGGAGGTGTCGCCGAAGGTGACGGAGGGGGAGGACACGGAACCGAGGTTACCCTTTCCTCCCCCTCCGTCTGGCAAGGGCCAGCCACCTCCCCCTGGCGGGGGAGGAACAGAGTAAGGGCTGGGCTCGCCGGCTTCGATCGGGCATGGCGTCCCGCGGCAGCACGGGTGGGCGAACGGATGGACGACAGAACAACGATGCCGCGGATCGCGGGGCCCGAGGATCATGTCGTCGTGGTCGGCGGCGGCTTTTCGGGCGCGCTGTTCGCGGTCAACCTGATGCGCCACGAGGGCCCCCGCGTGACGCTGATCGAGCGCCGCGACCGGCAGCTCGCACGCGGTGTCGCCTATAGCGCGGCGCATCCCGATCACCTGCTCAACGTCCGCGCGGGCAACATGAGCGCGCTGCCCGACGATCCCGATCATTTCGTGCGCTGGCTGGAGGCGCACGGCAAGGGCGACCGCAAGACCTTCGTCCCGCGCACCACCTATGGCGCGTATCTGCGCGAACTGCTGGATGCGGCGATCGCGGACTCGGACGGCCGGCTGGCGCATGTCGAGGGCGAGGTCTGCGCGATCGATCCGGTGACCGGCGACGGCGTTACGCTGACGATGGCGGACGGGCGGACGATCGCCGCCGATACCGCCGTGCTCGCGCTCGGCAATCTGCCACCGCACACGCCGCCGGGCCTGAAGCCGGAGGCCTTGCCAGCGGGCGTGTATTGCGCGGACCCGTGGGCGGCCGACCTCGCCGAAGGGTTGGGCGCGGACGACACGGTAGTGCTGGTCGGAACCGGGCTGACCGCGATCGACGCAGCGCTGTTGCTCGATGCGCAAGGGTTCGCAGGCCACATCCTCGCCACCTCGCGCCGCGGATTGTCGCCCCGCCGCCATGTCGACGGCGCGCCTGCGCACCGCGGTGTCTCGGACAAGCCGCAGGGCGGGCTGACCGACCTCGTCCGCCACGTCCGTGCAAGGGCCGCAGTCGAAGGCTGGCGGTGCGCGGTGGACGAGCTTCGCCCGGTCACCCAGATGCTGTGGTCGGCCGCGTCGCAAGACCTGCGCGGCCGTTTCCTCCGTCATCTGCGCCCCTATTGGGACGTCCATCGTCACCGCCTCGCGCCGGCCGTCGCCGACCGCGTCGAGGCGCTTGTCGCGACCGGCCGACTGACCTTCGCCGCGGGCAAGATCGTCTCCGCCGAGGCCGACGGGCGCCACGCAAAGCTGACCTGGCGACCACGCGGCGAAACCGCCACCGTCGTTACACGCGCCGCGCGGATCGTGAACTGCACCGGGCCGCAGGGCGATCTTTTGCGCTCCGAAGAACCGCTCGTGAAGCACCTGCTCGCCGCCGGACTGATCCGACCCGATCCGCTGCGGCTCGGCGTCGACGTCGATGCGCAATCGCGCGCGATCCGCCACGACGGCACGCCCGACGACCGAATCCACTGCATCGGCCCGATGACCCGCGGCGGGCTGTGGGAAGTGGTCGCCGTGCCCGACATCCGCGTCCAGAGCTGGGACCTCGCGCGCCGGCTGTCGAACGCGCAATGGGTCGGCGGCGAAGGGCTTTGAGCACGCTCGGGCGGCTGTTGCGCCGACTTTGACGATACGCCGGGCGTAATTTTCGACAATACTACGCGAAACATACGCGCTGGCCCGGCAATCGATCTCGAATTGCTACGCTCCGCACGCCTAATTGCCAGTCCTCGCGGCCCGCCACTCTTCCGGCAGGGACCGCGCATGGGGATAGCAATGCACAGTCTTCGTTTCGTCGCCGGCCTAGTTCTAACGGGCGGTATCCTGACCGGTCTCGCCACGCCCGCGTTCGCGCAGGATACCGCGCCGTCTTCTCCCGTCACCGTCTCCGGTTCGGTGACGCTCGCGACCGACTACCGCCTGCGCGGCGTGTCGCAGTCGGACAAGGACGGCGCGATCCAGGGCGGGCTGACGATCGCGCACCAGAGCGGCGTGTATGTCGGCGCCTGGGGTTCGAACCTGTCGGGCTGGGGCACGTTCGGCGGCTCGAACATGGAGCTCGATCTGATCGGCGGCTACAAGCACAAGCTCGCCGGCAACGCGACGCTCGACGTCGGCCTGACCTGGTACATGTATCCGGGCGGCGCCTCGAAGACGGATTACGCCGAGCCTTATGTGAAGCTCAGTGGCACGACCGGCCCGGCGACGCTGACCGCCAGCGCCTTTTATGCGCCGAAACAGCAGGCGCTCGGCAAATGGTATCGCACCGGCGCCGATGCCGCAGTGGGCGTCTATACCAATCCCGGCGCCAAGACCGACAATCTCTACCTCACCGGCGACGGCGCGTTCGCGATTGCCGGCACGCCGGTCACCGCCAAGGCGCATATCGGCCATAGCTGGGGCAATGACGGCCTCGGCCCCAACGCGACCAGCGTGACGCCGACCGGCGACTATTGGGATTGGTCGCTGGGTGCGGACACTACGTATAAAACTCTGACCTTCAACGTCAGCTATGTCGACACCGACATCACGCGTCGCAGTGCAGCGTATCTCCAGCCGAGCTTCTCCCGCGGACAGGACGGCACCGGATCGATTGCCGACGGCACGATCGTCGCCTCCCTCACCGCCGCGTTCTGAAAGGACCCGAGCCATGCAGGACCTACTCTGGATAGCGATCATGGTCGGGCTGGTGGCGATGACTCTCGCCTATGTCCGCCTGTGCGACAACGCGTGAGGACGCAGCCATGACCCTCGACCTCTGGCTCGCCGCGATCGTCGCGCTCGGGCTGCTGTTTTATCTCGTGGCGGTGCTGATCCGTCCCGAACGCTTTTAGGAGCGCGCTCCCATGACACTCCAGGGATGGATCCTGATCCTCGGCTTCGTCGGCATATTGCTGGCGTTGACCAAGCCCGTCGGCCTGTGGCTGTTCGCACTGTACGAAGGCCGCCGCACGCCGATCCACGCCGTCCTCGGCCCGGTCGAAACGGGCTTCTACAAGCTCGCCGGGATCGACCCGAAGGCGGAGCAGGGCTGGCGCCGGTACGCGCTGCACATGCTGATGTTCAATGCGGTGCTGATGGCGCTGACCTACGCGGTCCTGCGCCTGCAGGGCGTGCTGCCGGGTAACCCGCAAGGGCTCGCGGGCCTCGCGCCGCATCTTGCGTTCAACACCGCGGTGAGCTTCACCACGAACACCAACTGGCAGAGCTATGGTGGCGAATCCACCATGTCGAACTTTGCCCAAATGTTCGGCCTGACGATCCACAATTTCCTGTCGGCGGCCACCGGTATCGCGCTGGCGTTCGCGCTGTTCCGCGGCTTTGCGCGGCGGTCCAGCGCAACGATCGGCAATTTCTGGGCGGATGCGACGCGAGTCACGCTGTACCTGCTGCTGCCGATCTCGATCGTCTACGCGCTGTTCCTGATCGCCAGCGGCGTGCCGCAGACGCTCGCCGCGACGGTCGACGTCACCACGCTGGAGGGCCTCAAGCAGACGCTCGCGCTCGGCCCGGTGGCGAGCCAGGAGGCGATCAAGATGCTCGGCACCAATGGTGGCGGCTTCTATAACGCGAACTCGGCGCATCCGTTCGAGAACCCGACCGCACTCACCAACCTGATCCAGATGCTGTCGATCTTCGTGATCGGCTTCGGGCTGACCTGGACGTTCGGCAAGGCAGTCGGCAACACGCGCCAGGGCTGGGCGATCCTGTCGGCGATGGTGCTGCTGTTCCTCGCCGGCGTCACCGTGACCTATTGGCAGGAGGCCGCGGGCAATCCGATCCTCCACCAGATCGGTGTCGCGGGCAGCAACATGGAAGGCAAGGAGGTCCGCTTCGGGATCGCCGCGTCCGCACTGTTCTCGGTCGTCACGACGGCGGCATCGTGCGGCGCGGTCAACGCGATGCACGACAGCTTCACCGCGCTTGGCGGCATGATCCCGCTGCTCAACATCCAGCTCGGCGAGGTCGTCATCGGCGGCGTCGGCGCGGGCATCTACGGCTTCCTGCTGTTCGCGATCCTCGCGGTGTTCGTCGCCGGCCTAATGGTCGGCCGCACGCCCGAATATGTCGGCAAGAAGATCGAGGCGCGCGAAGTGAAGCTGGCGGTGCTGGCGATCGCCATCCTGCCGCTCGTGATCCTCGGCTTCACCGCGCTCAGCGCCGTCCTGCCCGCCGGGCTTGCAGGGCCGCTCAACAAGGGGCCGCACGGGTTCACCGAGATCCTCTACGCCTTCACCAGCGGCGTCGGGAATAACGGCTCGGCGTTCGCGGGCCTCACCGCCGCGACGCCCTATTATGACGGTCTGCTGGGTGTCGCGATGTGGCTTGGCCGCTTCTTCATCATCGTGCCGATGCTCGCCATCGCCGGGTCGCTCGCCGCCAAGAAATACACGCCGGAAAGCGCAGGCTCGTTCCCGACGACGGGTGCGCTGTGGGTCGGCCTGCTGATCGGGATCATCCTGATCGTCGGTGGCCTGACCTTCCTGCCGAGCCTCGCGCTCGGTCCCATCGCCGATCATCTCGCGATGATCAGCGGCAAAACCTTCTGACGGGACAAGCCAAAATGGCACGCACCCCTACCAAGTCGCTGTTCACGGCCGACTTGATCATCCCGGCGATCGGCGACGCTTTCCGGAAACTCGATCCCAGGCAGTTGATCCGCAACCCGGTGATGTTCGTCACTGCGGTGGTCGCCACGCTGTTGACGATCCTCGTCAACGTCGGCGGCGACGGGCTGTCGGTCGGCTTCAAAGTGCAGCTGGTGATCTGGCTGTGGCTGACGGTGCTGTTCGGCACCTTCGCCGAAGCGCTCGCCGAGGGCCGCGGCAAGGCGCAGGCCGCGTCGCTGCGCGCGACCAAGGCCGAGTTGACCGCACGTCGCATGAAGGGCGATCAGGTCGAGTCCGTCCCCGCCAGCGCTTTGCGCTCGGGCGACATCGTCCTCGTGACGATGGGCGACCTGATCCCCGCCGACGGCGAGGTCGTCTGGGGCGTAGCCTCGGTCAACGAAGCGGCGATCACCGGCGAGAGCGCGCCCGTGATCCGCGAGGCGGGCGGCGATCGTTCCGCCGTCACCGCGGGCACGCGCGTCATCTCCGACGAGATCCGCGTAAAGATCACCGCCAACCCCGGCGAAGGCTTTCTCGACCGCATGATCGCACTCGTCGAGGGCGCCGAGCGGCAGAAGACGCCGAACGAGATCGCGCTGACGCTGCTGCTCGTCGGCCTGACGATCATCTTCCTGATTGCGGTCGGGACGATCCCCGGTTTCGCGAGCTATGCGGGCGGCCGCGTGCCCGTCGCGATCCTCGCGGCGCTGCTGATCACGCTGATCCCGACGACGATCGCAGCCTTGCTGTCGGCGATCGGTATCGCCGGGATGGACCGTCTGGTGCGGTTCAACGTGCTCGCCAAGTCGGGGCGTGCGGTCGAGGCGGCGGGCGATATCGACGTGCTGCTGCTCGACAAGACCGGCACGATCACGATCGGCGATCGTCAGGCGAGCGAATTCCGCTCGGTCGGTGGCACGCGTGACGAGGAGCTGGCCGAAGCGGCGTTGCTCGCGAGCCTTGCGGATGAGACGCCCGAGGGCCGCTCGATCGTCGTCCTCGCCCGCGACAAGTTCGGCGTAACGACGAGCGTCCTGCCGGACGGTGCTGAGGTCATCCCGTTCACCGCCCAGACGCGCATCTCGGGCGTGAAGGTCAACGGCTCGCTGATCCAGAAGGGCGCGGTCGATTCGATCCTGAAGGCCAATCCGGGGGCAGGGGCAACCGCCGCCGCCACCGAACTGCGCCGGATCACCGACGAGATCGCCCGTGCTGGCGGCACCCCGCTGGCGGTGGCACGCGACGGCCGCTTGCTCGGCGCGATCTTCCTCAAGGACGTCGTCAAGGCGGGCATCCGCGAGCGTTTCGGCGAATTGCGCGCGATGGGCATCCGCACGGTGATGATCACCGGCGACAACCCGCTTACCGCCGCGGCGATCGCGGCCGAGGCAGGCGTCGACGACTTCCTCGCGCAGGCGACGCCGGAGGACAAGCTCGACCTGATCCGCAAGGAACAGCAGGGCGGGCGGCTGGTCGCGATGTGCGGCGACGGCACCAACGACGCACCGGCTTTGGCTCAAGCCGACGTAGGCGTGGCGATGAACACCGGCACGCAGGCCGCGCGCGAGGCGGGCAACATGGTCGACCTCGACAGCGATCCGACCAAGCTGATCGAGATCGTCGGGCTGGGCAAGCAGCTGCTGATGACGCGCGGTGCGCTGACGACCTTCTCGGTGGCGAACGACGTCGCGAAGTATTTCGCGATCATCCCGGCGATGTTCGTCGCGCTGTATCCAGGGCTCGGGGTGCTGAACGTGATGCGGCTTGGGTCGCCCGAAAGTGCGATCCTGTCGGCGATCATCTTCAACGCGATCATCATCCCGATGCTGGTGCCGCTCGCGCTGAAGGGGGTGGCGTACAAGCCGATGGCGGCGGGGCCGCTGCTGGCGCGGAACCTGGCGGTGTATGGGCTGGGTGGGCTGGTCGCGCCGTTCGTGGGGATCAAGCTGATCGACCTTCTGGTCGGCGCGCTGGGACTGGCATGATGACTTCAGCCATCCGGCCGACCCAACCCCCTCCGTCACCCCGGACCTGTTCCGGGGTCCACCGTTCCGCACGCTCATCGACTCTTGCTTACGCGGAACGGTGGATGCCGGAACAAGCCCGGCATGACGGAAGTGGGTGGAACGCCGCCACCCAACCCCAACCCGTCACCCCAGCGAAAGCTGGGGTCTCCCTCCTCGAAGTGCGCCGTACGCGGCACGATACCCCAGCGTTCGCTGGGTGACGGCAGAAGGAAGCATCCAATGACCTCCGATTTCACCTCCGCCCTTCGCCCCGCGTTCGTCATGACGATCCTGTTCGCGCTGCTGCTCGGGATCGTCTATCCCCTGGCCATGACCGGGATCGGACAGGCCATCTTCCCCGCGCAAGCGAACGGCAGCCTCGTCATGGCCAATGGCAAGGCGATCGGCTCGACCGTCGTCGGCCAGGCCTTCACCGCCGATCGCTATTTCCAGACGCGACCCTCAGCGGCCGGCAAGGGCTATGACGGCCTCGCCTCGTCGGGATCGAACCTCGGGCCGACCAGCCAGGCGCTCGTCGATCGTACCAAGGCCGATGTCGCCAAGCGCCGCGCGGAAGGCGTGACGGGGCCGCTCCCGTCCGATCTCGCCACTGCCTCGGGTTCGGGTCTCGACCCCGATTTGTCGCCCGCCTCGGCCTACGCACAGGTCGCCCGCGTCGCGCGCACTCGCGGCCTGTCCGCCGACACGGTCCGCGGTCTGGTGACGGCCAACGTCGACGGCCCGCTGTTCGGCATCCTTGGCGAACCGCGCGTCAACGTCCTCGCGCTCAACCGCGCCCTCGATGCAACCGGACAACCCGCGACGGGCGCACGTTGAACGACGACGGACGACCATCCCCCGAGGCCCTTCTGCGACAGGCGTCGCAGGAGGGTCGCGGCCGTCTGAAGATCTTCCTCGGCGCCGCCCCGGGTGTCGGCAAAACCTACGAGATGCTCTCCGAAGGCGCCGAACGCCGCCGCGCAGGCGTCGATATCGTCATCGGCGTGGTCGAGACGCACGGCCGCGTCGAGACCGAAGCGCTCACGCGGGGCCACGAGATCGTCCCGCGCAAAGCGATCCCCTACGAAGGCCGCACGCTCGACGAGATGGACCTCGACGCGATTCTCGAACGCGCGCCGACGCTCGTCCTGGTCGACGAACTCGCCCACACCAACGCGCCCGGCAGCCGCCACCCCAAACGCTATCAGGACGTCGAGGAACTGCTCGCCGCGGGCATCGACGTCTATTCGACGATCAACATCCAGCACATCGAGAGCCTCAACGACGTCGTCGCCTCCTTCACCCGCGTCCGCGTCCGCGAGACCGTCCCCGACAGCATCGTCGAGGCCGCCGAGATCGAAGTCGTCGACATTCCCCCCGACGAACTGATCGAGCGGCTGAAGGCGGGGAAAGTGTACCTCCCCCAAGAGGCGACCCGAGCCCTCTCGCATTTCTTCTCCAAGTCGAACCTGTCGGCCCTGCGCGAACTCGCGCTGCGCCGCGCCGCGCAAGCGGTCGACGCGCAGATGCTCGAACACGTCCGCGCATTGGGCGTCGGCGGCACCTGGGCAGGTGGCGAGCGGATCGTCGTCGCGATCAGCGAATTGCCCGGCGCGTTGGGCCTCGTCCGCGCGACCAAGCGGATCGCCGACGCGATGCACGCGCCGTGGACCGCGGTGTATATCGAGACGCCGCGCGCGCAGACCTTTGGCGAGCCCGAGCACCGCCAGCTCGCCGCCGTCTTCAACCTCGCGACCCAGCTTGGCGGCGACGTCGCCACTGTCCCCGCGACGTCCGTGGTCGACGGCCTGAAGACCTTCACCACCGAGGCCCGCGCGACGCAGCTCGTGGTCGGCAAGTCGGCTCGCTCGCGCTGGTTCGAACTGCGCCACGGCTCTGTCGTGGACCGGATCGTCCGCGAGACGCCGGGGATCGCGGTCCATGTCCTGCCGATGGAGGCGGGTACCGCGGCGCCGACCGGCAGAAAGCGCACCGGCGATTGGGGCAACAAGGCGGGCTATGCCTGGACGACGGCGATGGTCGCGGGCGTCACCGGCGTCGCGAGCGCGCTGTTCCACATCCTCAACCTCGGCAACGTCGCGCTGCTGTACCTGCTGCCGGTGATGGCCGCGGCAAGCCTGTTCGGCCTGCGCACCGGACTGTTCGCCGGGATCGCCTCGTCGATCGCGTACAACTTCTTCTTCCTGCCGCCGACCGGCACGCTGACGATCAACAATCCCGAGAACGTGATCTCGATCCTCGTCCTGCTCGGCATCGCCTTCGTGACGAGCCAGCTCACGTCTCGGGTTCGTGCGCAGGCCGATATCGCCGCCGCCAGCGCCCGCACCAACGCCGCGCTCGCCGGCTTCCTGCGCCAATTGACCTCGCTCAACGAGCCCGTCGCGCTGGCCCGCGCGATCTGCGAGGAAATCGGCCGGTTGTTCGGCGTGCGTGCGGTGATCCTCGTCGCGGAGGACCCCGGCCTTGCGGTGCAGGCGGCGAACGGCGCGGACTACCGGCTCGAGACGATGGAGATGGCGGCCGCGCAATGGGCCTATGATACGGGCACGCCGGCAGGTCGGGGGTCGGGCACGCTGGCGGCGTCGGAATGGTTTTTTCAGCCCTTGCGGTCGGGCGAGCGGACACTGGCGGTGCTCGGGCTCGCGCGTGAGGCAGGGGGGGATCCGGTGCGATCGGACCAGTTGCCGCTGCTGATGAGCCTGGTCGACCAGGCGTCGCTGGTGCTCGAGCGCGCGCGGCTCGAGGTCGAGATGCGCGATGTTGATGCGGTGCGCGAGCGCGATCGGCTGCGGGCGGCTTTGCTGTCGTCTGTCAGCCACGACCTGCGTACGCCGCTGACCTCGGTGATGGCGGCTGCGGCGGAGCTGCACCGCGGCGTCACACCCGAACTGATCGCGACGATAGAGAGCGAGGCGGCGCGGCTCAACCGGTTCGTCGGCAATCTGCTCGACATGGCGCGGGTCGAGGCGGGGGCGCTGCGGTTGCGACTCGAACCGACCGACCTCACCGACGCGGTGGCGGGCGCGGTGCACGATACGAAGCGCGTGCTCGAAGGTCATGCGATCGAACTCGACGTCGCGCCGAACCTGCCGCTGGTACGCGTCGATCCGCAACTGCTTCACCATTGCCTGCTCAACCTGCTCGACAATGCGGGGCGCTATGCCGATCCGGGCACGCCGATCGTGGTGCGTGCGGAGCATCGCTTCGGGATGCTCAGGCTGTCGGTGATCGACCAGGGGCCTGGCCTGCCGCCGGGTCGCGAGAAGGAGGTGTTCGAGACGTTCCGCCGCCTCGAAGGGTCCGACCGTGCGATCGGTGGGACGGGACTCGGACTTGCGATCGTCAAGGCGTTCGCCGAAGCGATGGGGATGAGCGTCGAAGCCAGCAATCGCGAAGACCTGACGGGCGCGCAGTTCAGCCTGTGCTTCCCCGTAGCGCTGCTGGTCCGCGAGACCGATGGAGCGAATCTATGAGCGTGCAGACGGTCCTGATCGTCGACGACGAACTGCACATCCGGCGGCTGTTGAAGAACACGCTGGAGCGCGCGGGGTACGGTGTCGAGGCGGCGGTCGACGCGCGCGAGGCTTTGCGGATCGCGGCGAGCCGGCCGTTGACTGCGGTGCTGCTCGACCTGGGGTTGCCGGACCGTGATGGGCTGGAACTGGTACCGCTGCTGAAGAAGCTCGGCGATCCGATTATTCTGGTCGTGTCCGCGCGGGAGGCGACCGACCAGAAGGTGGCGGCGCTCGATCTCGGCGCCGAGGATTATGTGACCAAGCCGTTCGATACCGAGGAACTGCTCGCACGGTTGCGGGTCGCGTTGCGGGGGCGCGGCGAGGCGACCTCGCGGCCGACGGTGTTGCGCGCGCACGGGGTGGAGATCGATTTAGAGCACCGGCTCGTCCGGCGGGGGAACGAGGAGGCGCATCTGACGCGGAAAGAGTTCGACGTGCTGTCGGCGCTGGCGGCGCATCCGGGACGGGTCGTGACGCACCAGCGGATATTGGAAGCGGCGTGGCCGACCGATCACGACCGCCGGATCGAATATCTCCGCATCGTGGTGCGGAATTTGCGGCAGAAGCTGGAGGGTACGGGGGGCGTTGGCACGGTGATCGCGAACGAACTCGGGATCGGATATCGGTTGCTGGTCGACGCCTGAGTGGAGAAGACAGTTTGTTTCCCCGCGAAGGCGGGGACCCAGTCTGGGCTCCCGCCTTCGCGGGAGAACAAGGAAGCGGGCGGTCCGCTCGTTATCCTGCGCTACCAGCCGTCACGCTACCCAACCCAACCGTCACCCCAACCCCCTGCAGTCACCCCAGCCCAGATCCGTCACCCCAGCGAAAGCTGGGGTCTCCCCGCAACAGATCGCCCCTGCCGCGCGAGGTCCCGGCTTTCGCCGGGATGACGGGGTTGCGCACTACGCGAACACTATGGCTCCCCCGCAAAATCGATCTCGAACGCTTATGGGGCAAGCGATAGTTCAAGCGTCGCATGACCGAGCCCCGCCGCCTCCGCACCGACCTCAGCCTCCGCGCGAGCGGCGTCCTGGCGCTAACGATCGCCGCCACTGCGATCCACACGCTCGTCCGCCTCCACCCACAACCCGGCGCACTCGCGTTCCTGCTCGCCACGATCGGCTTCCTCTGCGCAAGTGCCGGCGCGATGCTAGTTGTCGTCGGCCACCACATCCACGACCGTGTCCAGGTGAGCGCTCGCTGGCGACGCGTGGCGCGCTAGGGCGCGCCGGGGGCGGGACCTGTCGACGCGCGCGCCCGATGTCCTTATGCTACCGCATTGCAGCATGATGACGAGGGAGCGCTCTGCATGATCGGTCGACGCGAAGTAATGACTGCGCTGGGTCTGTTGGGTGTCCTCCCGCAGGCCGCCGCGGCAATGCGTGCAGCGCCCGGAAAGATGGGCGGAAAGGCGGAGCCGTTCTCGTGGGACGCGCTCCAGCAGCGCGCCGCGACGCTGGCGACCAAGCCGTACCAGGCCCCCGCCAAGGTCGCCGCCGCCGCCGCGATCGATTACGACAAGGTCGGCAGCATCCGCTTCCGCGCGGATAAGACGCTCGCCGGCGGCATCCGCCTGTTTCCGCTCGGTCGCTATGCGCCGATGCCGGTCGCGATCAACGTCGTCGAGGGCGGGCAGGCGCACCGCATCGACTTCTCGCGCGATCTGTTCGAGGCCGAAGAGGGCCATGCCGCCGCGCTGGGCATCGCCGGCTTCCGTGCCATGGCGCCGGGCGGGACCAGCGACTGGATGGCGTTCCAGGGCGCGTCCTATTTCCGCACCGCCGGCTCGCAGGACCAATACGGCCTGTCCGCGCGCGGGCTCGCGATCAACACCGGGCTGCCGGGCCGCGAGGAGTTTCCCGACTTCACCGAATTCTGGATCGAGCGCACCGGCAACGATGCGTACACGATCTACGCGCTGATGGACGGTGCCAGCGTCACCGGCGCGTACCGCTTCCAGTCGCGGCATGTCGCGGGCGCGGGCGTCGAGCAGCAGGTTTCGTCCGTCCTTCATTTGCGGCGCGATGTCGAACGGCTCGGCGTTGCGCCTGCGACCAGCATGTTCTGGTACGGCGAAGGCAATCGCGCCGCCGCGGTCGACTGGCGCCCCGAGATCCACGATTCGGACGGCCTCGCGCTGCTGACCGGCGCGGGCGAGCGCATCTGGCGGCCGCTCAACAACCCGCCGCACGATACGCTGGACAGTTTTGCGGATCAGGCGCCGAAGGGCTTCGGCCTGATCCAGCGCGACCGCAATTTCGATCACTATCAAGACGATGGCGCATTCTACGATCGTCGGCCCAACCTGTGGGTCCAGCCGCAGGGCGATTGGGGCAAGGGCGCGGTGATGCTCTACGCGTTCCCGACCAACAGCGAGACGGTGGATAACGTCGTCTCGTTCTGGACGCCGGCCGCGCCTGCAAAGGCAGGGCAGCGGTTGCAGTTCGATTATACGCTGTCGTGGAAATCGACCGATCCGACCGCGGTCGCGAGCGCGGCGCATGTCGTCGATTGCTGGCAGGGCGTGGCTGGCCGACCGGGCGCCGAGCCGGTGAAGGGCGCGCGAAAGCTCGTGGTCGATTTCATCGGCGACGGTCTTGCCGGGCTCGACCGGCAGAGCGGCGTGACCGCCAAGATCGACGTCGTCCGCGGCAAAGTGCTCGCCAACGCGGCGTATCCGGTCGTCGGCCAGAAAAACCGCTGGCGCGTGACCGCCGACGTCGCGCCCGATGCGCAGGGCCCGGCCGACGTCAGGTTGTTCCTCACGCGCGGCGGTCGCGCGCTCAGCGAAACCGTGCTGACGCCGATCTTCTGATGCCCGACCTTCCCGCCATGATGCCGGGCGAGTCGCCGATCGAGATGCTCCCGCAGCGTTTCGACGGGCCGCCGCCGCCCTGGTCCGCGCCCGAGCCGGGGCCGGGCATGGTCGTTTCGAACGACGATATGCTCGCGCGCCGGATCATCCTCATCCTGATGACCGGGCTGCTCGCCACCGCGGCATCGTCCGCGGTGCAGGAATCGCTGCTCGCCGACGGGCTGAGCCTGTGGGACGCGGTGTTGTTGGCGTTGTTCTTCCCGCTGTTCGCATGGATCGCGTTCGGTTTCATGAACGCGGCGATCGGCTTCGTGCTGCTGATGACGGGCGGCCATCCGGGCTTCGTGCCGACACCGCGCCAATCCGAACCGCTCGAAGGTCGAACCGCGATCCTGATGCCGGTTCATAACGAAGACATCGACGCAGTATTCGAACGGATCGCCTGGATGGCGCGCGCGATCGCGGCTGGCGGTGTCGCTGACCGGTTCGATATCTTCATCCTGAGCGACTCGGGCGAAGCGGCGGAGGCGGCCGAGGTGGCCGCGTGGCAAAGGCTCGCCCCGACGCTCGACTGCGCGCTCTATTATCGGCGCCGGACCGTGAACGTCGGCCGCAAGCCGGGCAACGTGGCCGAGTGGATCCGGCGGTTCGGCGGCGGCTATCGCTACATGCTGATGCTCGACGCGGACAGCCTGATGGGCGGCAACACGATCATCGGCATGGCGCAGGTGCTCGAACGCCGCCCCGCGGTCGCGCTGCTCCAGACCGTGCCCGCGGTGATCAATGGCGTGACGTTCTTCCAGCGCTGGATGCAGTTCGCCAGCCGCCTGTACGGCCCGATCTCGACCGCGGGACTCGTCTGGTGGTCGGGCTCGGAGGCGACCTTCTGGGGCCACAACGCGATGATCCGCATCGAGGCTTTTGCGAGCAGTTGCGGTTTGCCGGATCTGCCCGGCCGCGCGCCGTTCGGCGGCGTCATCATGAGCCATGACATGGTCGAGGCGGCGCTGCTGCGGCGGCGCGGCTGGCGGGTGCACATGTTGATGACCGAGGAGACGTTCGAGGAATATCCGCCGACGCTGATCGACGCGGCGGTGCGCGATCGGCGCTGGGCGCAGGGGAATATCCAGCATCTGAGCCTGCTGACCTCGTCGGGGTTCCACTGGGTCAGCCGGCTGCAATTGCTGATGGGTGCGTCGGCGTTCATCACCTCGCCGGTGTGGCTGCTGATGATCGCGACGAGCGTTGTGCAGGCGCTGATCGGCGAGCGCAACATCGTCGAGGCGCAGACCTCGCTACAGGTGCTGTTCGTAACACTGATGCTGCTCTTCGGCCCAAAGCTGCTGAGCGTGATCTGGGCGATTTCGAACGCGGAGCGGCGCGCGGGGTTTGGCGGGCGGCGGGGGATCGTGCGGTCGGTGCTGGTCGACGTGCCGTTCTCGATGCTGTCCGCGCCGGTGATCGCGTTGACGCAGATGATGGACCTCGCCGGGATATTAATGGGGCGCAAGTCCGGCTGGGCGCCGCAGAACCGCGACGCGCATGAGTTGTCGCTGGCGGACGTGATGCCGCGCTATCGCTGGCATGTCGGGGTGGGCGTCGCGCTGTTGCTGGTCACGCCGTTCGCGCCGATCACCGCGGCGTGGCTTGCGCCGGTGACGCTGGGGCTGTTGCTCAGTCCGTTCCTGACGATGCTGACGGCGAGCGAAAAGGCGGGGGAGTGGGCGGAGTCGCATGGGATGTTCGTCGAGCCGGGCGAGCATGTGTCGGTGCTGTCGCGACCGTCTTTGCCGGCGACGCAAGCCTAACGCCGACTTCTTCCCCCCCTCCCTGAAAGGGAGGGGCCGGGGGTGGGTCGGCTTCCGCATATCATTCGGCGGTATCGGCACAAGCCGGCCGACCCACCCCCAACCCCTCCCTTCCAGGGAGGGGGGCATGTTGCGTCTGGCTAGGGGCGATGTCCGCTCAGTTCCGCCCCCGCATTCACCGCAAATCGGCGGTTCCAGATCGTCGCCGACGCCGACACCACGGTCACCACCAGGAACGCGAGCGTGAAGTCCGCCAGTGCCGGCCGCGTCGCCCCCGTGCCCAGCATCCCAACATGCAGCGACGCCGCGCCGACGCAGATCCCGAGCGACAGCATCAGTTGCTGGAACGTCGCGTAGAAGCTGGTCGCGCTGCTCATCCGCGACGACGGGATCTCGTCATAGGCGATCGTGTTGTACGCCGAGAACTGGAACGACATGAAGAAGCCTGAGATCATCAGCACGGCGAAGATCAGCGGGATCGGCCAGTCGGGGCGGAAAAGGCCGGCGACCGCATAGCCCGAACTCGCGCAGAGGCCGCCGACGATCAGGCTGTTGCGGAAACCGAAGCGCCTGAGCACGCGTGGTGCGAGGCTCTTCATCATCAGCGAACCGATCGCGCCGGCGATGGTGATCGCGCCGCTCGCCGCCGCGGTCATGCCGAAGCCCAATTGGAGCATCATCGGCAGCAGGAACGGCTGCGCCCCCTGCGTGATGCGGGTTAGCGATCCGCCGATCACCGACAGGCGGAAGGTGGGGATGCGCATCAGCGACAGGTCGAGGATCGGATCGCTGCGGTGTTTCGCGTGGCGGATGTAGGCCACACCCGCGACGAGCCCGACCGCGATCAGCACGACGGCACGCGACAGTTCGCCGGTGCGGCTGGTCATCTCGAACCCGAACAACAGGCAGCCGAGCGAGACGCCCGACAGGATGAAGCCGGGCACGTCGAAGCGCACCGGTTTGTCCTCGCGGACCTCGCCGATGTAGCGCGTCACCAGCACCACGCCGAGCAGGCCGATCGGTACGTTGAGATAAAAGATCCAGCGCCAGTCGAGATAGGTGACGATCGCGCCGCCGACTGGGGGGCCGAGGATCGGGCCGATCAATGCGGGCATGATCAGCCACGACATCGCCTGGACCATGTCCTCCTTGGCGACGCTGCGGAGCAGGACGAGGCGACCGATCGGGATCATCATCGCGCCGCCGAGCCCTTGCAGGAAGCGCGCGACCATCATGAATGGCAGGCTGGTCGCCTGGCCGCACAGCATCGATCCGCCGACGAAGATGAGGATCGCCGCGCGGAAGATCGTGCGCGAGCCGAACCGGTCCGCGAGGCGTCCGCTGGCGGGGATGAAGATCGCCAACGCCAGCAGGTACGACGTCAGCGCCGAGCTCATGCTGGTCGCGGGCACGCCGAAATCGCGCGCCATCGTCGGCAGCGCGGTCGCCAGTACGGTCGAGTCCATCTGCTCCATGAACAGCGCGCAGGCGATGATCAGGGCGGTGATGCGGTAGTTGCTCGGCGTATGCGGCAACGCGTCCGGATCCTTGGCAACGCGCGCGATGGTGTCGGCGGCGGGCATGATGCCGTCGCGCACTTCGCTGTTGATCGACGCCAGCCCACGTCTGCGGAGCCTCACGTCTGCCACCCCCCGCCGAGCGCCTTGAACACGTCGACCTGCCGATCGACCAGCAGCGCGTCGGAGGCGGCGAGGTTTGCCTGCGCGGTGGTCAGCGCAGCCTGCGCGGTCAGCAGCGACAGGAAGTCGGTGCGGCCGAAGCGGTAGAGCGTCCCCGCTTGGTCCGCAGCCCGCGAGGCGCTGGACTGCGCGCGGCGTAGTGCGGCGTTGCGGTCGCCTTCGCGGGCATAGGCTGACAGCGCGGTCTCAGTCTGGCGCAGGGCCTCGAGCGTGGTCGAGTCGAACTGCGCGAGCGCCTGGTCCGCGGCCGCACCGGCCTGGGCAATCTGCGAACGGACGACGACGCGGTTGGGGAAGCTCCAGCTGATCAGCGGTCCGAGCCCGAGATGGAATGCGTTGGTCGAGCCGAGCGACGACACCGGCCCGGTGAACCCGGCCGAGCCGCCGAGGCTGACTTGTGGGTAGAGGTTGGCGGTCGCGACGCCGATCCGCGAGGTCGCGGCGGCGAGCGAGCGCTCCGCACCGCGGATGTCGGGGCGGCGGCGGATCAGCGCACTGCCGTCGCCGATCGGCAGCGGGCGGGTGAGCGCGGGCGGCTTGGCGCAGGTCGCGACGTCCTGCGGATAATCGGCGGGCGCGCGACCCATCAGCGTGGCGAGCCGGTAGAGCGCGGCAGTGCGCGTCGCGATCTGGGCGGGGATCAGGGCCTCGCTCTGGTCGACCGCGGTCCTGGCGCGCGTCACGTCGAACGCGGTGCCGCGACCGCCGCGTTGCAGGCGCTGCGTGACGCTGAGCGTCTGGCGTTGCAGCGTGAGGATCCGGGTGTTGGCGGCGAGCACCATGTTGGCGGTGCACGCGGCGGCATAGCTGCGCGCGGTTTCCGCGGCGACGGTGACGCGGACATTGTCGCGCGCGGCGGCGACGGCCTCCGCGTCGCCTTGGGCCGCCTCGATCCCGCGGCGGATGCGGCCCGATAGGTCGAGCGGGTAGGCGAGCGTGATGCTGAAATTGTAGTCGAGCGTGCCGGGCAAATTGCCACCGGTCGCATAGGGGCGGTCGAGCGAGGTGCCACCGCCGAGCGTTGTCGACAGCGTGCGGCCGGCGGCGACTTCGGCGACCACCGCATCGGCGCGGCGCAAATTGGCGTCGGCGGCGCGCAGGTCCGTATTGGCGGCGAGCGCTTCGGTGACGAAGCCGTCGAGGCGGGGGTCGCCGTAGAGCTGCCACCAGCGGTCGGGAAGCGGGGTGTCGACGAACGCCGTCTCGTTGCCGCTGTCGAACTTGCCTTGGGCGGCGGGGAGGTTGACGGCCGCGCGGTCGGGGAGGGCGTAGTTCGGGCCGGCGGTGGTGCAGGCGGCGAGCAACGTGGAGGCTAGCAGGACAGCCACGGACGCAACCGCCCCCCTCCCTGGAAGGGAGGGGTTGGGGGTGGGTTGGCCGGCTCGTGGCAAAACGGTTCGGATTTGTGGAAGCCGACCCACCCCCGGCCCCTCCCTTCCAGGGAGGGGAGCAGAAGGTGCGCGTTCGTGCGAAGCGGCGCGGTGACCTCGGATCACGCCGTCGTCCCCGGCGCGAGCCGCGGTCCAACCGTCACGGTCGCGCTCGCGGTGCGCCAGACGGTCACCCCTGCCTTCGTCATCCTGACGAACGTCAGGACCCTGAGCCACAAATGGCAGCTTTTTTGATCCTGGGGCCTGACTTTCGTTAGGATGACGGAAGAGGGTGGGGCGGAT
Source organism: Sphingomonas faeni (assembly GCF_024273235.1). Lineage (GTDB taxonomy): Bacteria > Pseudomonadota > Alphaproteobacteria > Sphingomonadales > Sphingomonadaceae > Sphingomonas > Sphingomonas faeni_A. Next base: position 103,858 of record NZ_JANBVH010000002.1, read on the forward strand.
GGAGGCGTACGAACGATTAGCCGTCATGCCGTCGTCCCCGGCGCGACGCGCGGCTCGACCGTCACCGTCGCAGTGCGGCCGACGATCAGTTGCACCCCCTTCGGCACGTGCGTCAGTTTCACCCGCACCGGGATGCGCTGCGCGAGGCGCACCCAGTTGAAGGTCGGGTTCACGTTCGGCAGCAAATTCGTCGTGTTGGTCCGCTCGCTGTCGTTGATCCCGGCGGCGATACTGTCGACGCGACCGTGCAGCGCTTGCGGTTCGCCCATCAGGTGGACGATCACCGGATCGCCGAGATGGATGCTGCCGAGCTTGGTTTCCTCGAAATAGCCCTCGACACGCAGCGAGTCGGTGTCGACCAGCGCCATCGCCTGCGCGCCGGTCGCGATGTAGTCGCCGGGGTGGAGATCGAGGTTGGTGACGATCCCGTGCACCGTCGCGCGCACCGTCGTCCGCGCGAGGTTGAGCGCGGCGGTGGAGCGTGCGCTCTGCGCCTGCGCGAGCGCGGCCGACGCGGTGGCGACACGAGCGACGTTCTGCTCGTGTGTTTCCTTCGCGACCAGATCGCCGAGCGCCAGATCGCGCTGCGCTTCGCGGCGTGCCTGGAGCAGCGTCGCACGGGCGCTCGCGATCGACGCGTCCGACTGCGCCAGCGTCAGTTCGAAGCGCGGGCGATCGACCACGAACAGCACGTCGCCGGGCTTCACCGCCTGGTTGTCGTGCACCGCGACCCGCGTGACGAGGCCGGCGACGTCGGGCGTCACGCGGACGATGTCGGCGCGGATATGCCCGTCGCGCGTCCACGGATCGGTCTCGTACCGCTTCCACAGCCATAGCGCGACCAGCACCGCGAGCGCGACGATCACGATCGTGACGACGGAACGGCCGAGGGGGGCGAGCAGCGATTTGAGTCGGGGATTCATGCGGAAGGTCCGGTGAGCAGGGCGAGCAGCCCGAGGATGAGAATGAACAGCGCCAGGTCGACGAGCGGTCGATACGTCACCGCGCGATAGGCGCCGGCGAAGGCGAGCAACCGCGTGGCGATGCCGGTGAGGATGACGGCGGCGACCGCGAGCAGCAGGAGGCTCGGCAAATAGACGCCGCCGATCGAGATTTCGCCGGTCATGCCGCCACTCCGTAAGCAGGTGCCAGATAAGGCGGCGCCGACGGGAACAGGTTGCGGCGCAGCGAGGTCAGCGCGAGCATGCTGGTGCGGTGTCGGTCTGGCGTGCTGGTCGCGAACCCGGTCATCGCGGTGTCGATCCCGGCGAGCAGGTCGGGTTCGGGCGGCGCCGGCTCGTTGGGGCGCAGCGCGCGGTAATGCGCGCCGATCCCCTTGAGCACCGGCGTGATCAGCGCGGCTTCGTTCGGCGTACCGTCGAGCCGCAACTGGCGCAATTCGCCGACCGCGACGCCGACCCGCAGGTCGGTCAGCGCGTCGAGCAGCGGCTTGCCGGGATCCTCGCCCTGCAACGCAAGCCGCGGCGCGAGCAGCCCGATGCGGTCGAGCATCCGGGCGATCCAGCCGGCGGCGTCGGGGCGGCCGGGCGAATCGCTGCGGGTCGCCAGTTCGCGCCAGCCCGCGCGGATCAGCCGCCGGGCGCTGGTATCCGCGCCGATCGTCTGGAACAGGCCGACCGTGACGACCGCGAACAGCGTGCCGACCAGCTGCGAGATGCCGCCGTTGAGGAACGCGTCGAACCCGCCGCCGAAGCGGTCGTTCAGCCCGACCGTATTCAACCCGCCGAGCAGCGCGCCGAGCGTCACGAGCAAGGTCGAGGGCCGCGCGAGGAACATCCCGCCGATCAGCATCGGCGGTGCGAGGACGGCGGCCAGCGTCACGAAATCGGTCACCCGCGGGAGGATCGCGAAGGCGTAGACCGCGGACACGACCAGCCCCAGGATGGTCCCGTAGAAGAACGCCTTGATCGCCGGCGCGGGATTGTCGCTGTTACCGAACAGCGCGCAACACACGCCCGCGATCAGCACCGCGCCCGCGCCGTCCGACCAGCCGGTGCCGATCCAGAAGGCGCAGCCCAGCAGGATCGTCATGATCGTACCGGCGGCGGCGCGCAGGGCGATGCCGCGGTCGCGGTGCAGCGGGCGCTTGGCACTGCGCGCGAGCAGGCGGGCGACCGCAGGCGTGACGGGCGCGCGAGACGGCGAGCGCATCTGATCGCGCAGGTCGCGGGCGTTGCGGTGTGCGTCGACCAGTTCGCCGAGGCGGGCGAGCAGGCTCAACCGTAACGCATCGCGCCAGATCAGCGTGTCATCGACCGGCGGTTCGAGCGCGCGCGCGCGGGCGATCAGCGCGTCGGCGGTTGCGCCGCGCTCGGTGGCGGGTGGCGGATCGCGCAGCCACGCGCGGACGTCCTCGATCAGCGCAAGCGCCTCGGGGCGGGGAGCGTCGGCGCCGCGCTTCAGCTCGACGATCCGGTCGTCGACCGCGCTCGCGAGGGGCAGCAGCATCGACAATTCGGCCTGCAACGCACGCAATGTCCGGACGCGCGGCAGCAGGCGGGCGGTGTCGAACGGCAAATGGATGGAAAGCTGATGCAGTTCGTTGATATCGAGCGCGAGGCGGCGGCGGTCGCGATCGAGCTGGGCATCGGACTCGCCGGCCAGCGAATCGCGCGACCAGCGCTCGGCGTCCGCCAGGATCGCGTCGATCCGGCCGAGCAGCGCGGCGGTCACGGTCTGCGGGAAAACGAGGCCGTGGATCAGGCTGCCGCAGAGGATTCCGATCGTGATCTCCTGCACGCGCAGCGCCGCGGTGGTGAACACCGCGCCGGGGGTCGCGACCGAGGGGAAGCCGATGATGCTGGCGGTATAGCCGGCAAGCAGGAAGACGTAGGCGCGCGGCGTCCGGTCGAGCAGCGATATGTAGAGGCACAGCCCGAGCCACAGCGCGAGGCCGAGCGACAGGAGTTCGGGCGCGTTGACGAGGTTGGGGACCAGCACGACCGCGGCGATCGCGCCGAGCACCGTGCCCGCGACGCGGAACACCGCCTTGGACAGCACCGCGCCAGCCAGCGGTTGCGCGACGATATAGGACGTCGTCACCGCCCAATAAGGCCGCGTCAGGCCGATCCTGAGCGCGATGTAGTAGGCGAGGATCGCGGCGACGAAGCATTTGACGGAAAAGAGCGCTTCCTTCGCGCCGAACCGGGCGAGGATCATCGGGGCAGGCTCATCGCGAACGATCCGCCATGAACCGCGCACCGAGTTGCTCCGCCACGCGCAAGGCGGTGGCGAGGTCGTCGTCGGTGACGCCTTCGAGCATTTCGTGGCGCAGGGTGGTGAACTTCGCCTCGATCGTGGTGACGAGCGTGCGGCCGCGGTCGGTCAGGCGGATCCGGCTGACGCGCGCATCAGCGGGATCGCGGCGGCGCTCGACGAGGCCGGCGGCGGTCATCTGGTCGATCGAGCGGACGAGCGAGGCCTGCGTCACGTCGAGCTGGGTGGCGAGATCGGTCTGGCGAACGTCGTCGCCGAGCCGGCCGACCTGGACCAGCGCCCATCCTGACGATGCGGACACGCACATGTCGCTGAGCGCCCGATCCGCCGCCTGCCGCCACAGGCGGGCGAGCGGCAGGAGGGTGCGGGCGTAGGAGGATTCGAGAGCGGCACGGGAGGAAGTCATTAGCGTGCTAAGTAATGGCGTTTACTTATGCTGCAATGCGGAATCCGTAGATGACAAAAAAGTTAGGAAGGCGTGCTGCCTGATGGGCACCACCCCGGCGGAGGCCGGGGCCCAGTTGGAGAGGTTTCGGTAACGGAGGGCAGCGCTCAATTAGCAACGCCCGCCAATTGGGCCCCGGCCTTCGCCGGGGTGGTGCAGTGTTCGCCGGAGTGGATCAGCCACTGGAGTTTTACGCGGTCGTCAGTAGAGCAGGGCGACGATCTCCGCAGCGATCTCGGCGGGCGCCCGCGACGCGCCGTTCTCCACGGTCGGGACCGTAGCCCACCGACCCAGCAGACCCGTCTTCGCCATCGCCGTGTAATTCGTCCGCACCCGGTCCTGCAGCCCGGTATCCGCCTCGTAGGCGTCGAACGCATCGTCTGTGTAGGACCGCTTGCGCTTCTTCAGGATGAGTCCGCGGGCGATCTCGGCGGGGGTATCGAGATACACCGACAGATCCGGCGTCGGCAGCGCGAACGATCCCGTCTCCAGATCGGCGATCCACGCCATCATCGAATCCGCCTCGTCCGCCGGGACCTGCGCCGCCTGATACGCCATGTTCGAGGCGATGTAGCGATCGAACACCACGATGTCGTTCGCCGCCATCGTCGCCACCAGGTGATCGCGCGACTCCATCCGGTCGAGCGCGTACAGCACCGCGGCTGCTTTCGGCGACGTGCCGCGCGGGAGCGTTCCCGCCAGCATCGCGCCGAGCGCCCAGCCGCCGACCGTCTCTGTATACCGCGGGAACGACACGACCTCGGCGGTGCGACCGGCGGCGCGCAACTGCTCGACGACCAATGCCGAGGCAGTGGCCTTGCCCGCGCCGTCGGCGCCTTCGATTGCCAGGAGGAAGCTCATGGGTGAGCCCTAGGACAGATCGATATCGGGTTTAAAGCAATCTTCGTCGTGATCCTCGTCATGCCGGACTGGTTCCGGCATCCACGGTGCCGCACAATCGATGGATTCGGTTCGCGGAACGGTGGACCCCGGAACCAGTCCGGGGTGACGTAGGTGTGTACGGGGACGTCTTACCGGCTCACCAGAGCCTGCAAATCGATCAGCCCGCGCAGCAGCGACGTGCCGCCCGGCGAGGCGATGTAGCGCGGCGTCCAGTTCGGGCGGAACTTCTCCTTGTAGGCGCGCAGGCCGGCGAAGCCGTAGAAGCGCTCGCCGTGGCGGAACAGGAACGCGGCGACCTTCGACCAGGTCGGCGACAGCCGCCGCGCCTCGATCCCCGATAGCGGCGCCATTCCCAGCGAGAAATTGCGATAGCCGTGTTCGTGGGCCCACAGCATCAGCCGCGTGAACAGGAAGTCCATGCCCCCCTGCGGCATCGACTCGGCGTGACGCATCAGGTCGACCGACAGCTCCTGCTTGTTCGGCGTGCCCCAGACATTGGCGAAGGCGACGATGCGGCCTTCGATCCGCACCACCGCGCAGTCGAACTTCGCCATATACCCCGGCTCAAACCGGCCGACGCTGAACCGCTTCTCGGCGTGGTTCTTGTCGGCCAGCCACCAGTCGGAGATCGCGTGCAATTCGGGCATGATCGCGGGCATCTCGGCTGCGGGCACGACCGCGAACTCGGCGCCGGCCCGCTCGGCGACGCGGCTCGCCTTGCGCACGCTGCGCATGTCGGGGGTGTCGAGCGTGAACCCTTCCAACTCGACGGTCGCCTCTTCGCCGTATTTGACGAGCTTCAGCCCCATCTCGATCGCGATCGGCACGATCCTGAGGCCGATCTGGTACAGCAGCAGCCGGCCCTGCGCGGCATCGGCGCGGGCGCGGATCGCCCAGAGGAGTTCCGACCACGCCTCGCTCGGACCGACCGGATCACCGATCACGATCCAGCTCGCGCCCTTCACCTGGTACATCAGGAACGCATCGCCGCTGTCCGACACCAGGAACCGCTTGTCGCCGGTGAAGGCCAGCATCGCGTCGGTGCGGTCGGCATGCGCGAGCGCCGCCTCGGCGACGTCGCGCGGCAGTTCGTCGTGGACCATCGGCACGGGCGCCGCCGCGAACAGCCGCCAGATCGCCGCGCCGATCAGCAACAGCCCGACCGCAAGACTGGTGCGGAGGAAGCGCGAGGCGTTCGCGTCGGTCTCGAACCGCCACCACAGGTCGCTCGAATAGCCGACATGGCGGTACGCGAAGAAGCCGATCAGCACCGACAGACCGATCGCGGCGCCGACCCCGACCAGCCATTCGGGCGACAGCGGCTCCGCGGTCAGCCGCGTCCGGCGATAGAAGGCCGCGCGTGTCCATTGCAGCGCGGCGGCGGTCAGCACGAGCACGGTCGCCTCCTCGTAATCGAGGCCCTTGGCGATCGACAGCAGCGTCCCCGCGACCAGCAACAACCGCGCCGCCCAGAACGCGCCGTCGAGCCGCCGGTACAGCCCGAGCGCGACGAACAGCAGCATCACCCCGACGAGGCTCGCCGCGACATGCGCCATCTCGCTGATCGGCAGCGGCAGGACGCTCGCCAGCATGTCCATCCGGCCCGGCGCGGCGGGCAGCGCGCCCGAGACGAGCAGCATCGCGCCGCACATGAAGACGAGCACGCCCAGCAGCAACGGCGCCAGCGGCAGCGCGATCGCCAGTGGATCGGTGCCGCGACGCTCCTGTCCGGCGGTGCGGTCGCGACGCCGCCATTGCCGGCCCTCGTGGAACGCGAGCAGCACCGCCGCCAGGATCAGCGGCGCGACGTAATAGATGATCCGATAGGCGAGCAGCGCGGCGAGGATGGTCGCGTTGTTTTGCGGCATGGTCGCGATGATCACCGCCTCGAACACGCCGAGCCCGCCGGGTACATGGCTGATCAGCGCGACCACGATCGCCACCGCATAGCCGAGGAACAGCACCGGATAGAGATCGGGCGAGGCACCCGGCAACAGCACGAACAGCGCCGCGCTGGCCGCGGCGAGGTCGACCGTCGAGACCAGCACGAGCGCCAGCGCTTGGCGCGCATCGGGCAAGGGCAGGCGCCAGCCGAACAGCCCGATCGCCCCGCCGCGGCGATATCGCAGGACGATCGCCAGCATCGCCAGCGGGATCGCGATGCCGATCGTCCGCTCCAGCAGCGGCGGCATGGTCCAGCGGACGATCGGCAGCATGCCCGGATGCAGCGCCATCGACAGGCAGGCGACGGTGATCACCCCCGCCCAGAACGTCACGCCCGCGATCAGGACGACGCGCGCGACGGCGGCTTCGTCGAGGCCGGCGCGACTGTAGACGCGGTAGCGCGCCGAGCCGCCGGTCAGCATCGCGAGGCCGAGATTGTGGCTGATCGTGTAGCTGGTGAACGAGGCGACCGCCGCGGTGCGCCACGGCAGCGGGTGGCCGATCACCCGGAGCGCGATCGTGTCGTAGAAGGTGAGCGCGATGTAGCTGACGACCGTCAGCGCGATCGACGCGGACAATTCGGGCCAGCCGAGCGCCGCGAACGCCGCGCGGACCTCCGACAGGCGGATTTCCGCGGTGAGCTTGTGGATCGCCGCGAAGCCGAGCACCGCGACCACCAGCACCGCCAGCGCGATCAGCGTGCCGCGGCGGTGCGCGATCCAGTTGCGGATCCGGGTCACGCGCGTCAACCGCGTCGCCACGTCTGCGTCTTGCACAGGAAGCCGCCGATCAGGCACCCCTTCACGTCGATCGTGTCCGCGTCGACCAGCGTCAGCGTCGACCCGAAGGTGCGTCCCATGTCGGGCACGAAGATCTGCCCGGACCATCGGTTGCGACCGTTCGGACGGTATTCGCGGAGCAATGCGGTGCCGATCAGCTTGGGGGTGCCGCCATCGCGCGCGTCGGCCTGCGCTTCGTCGTCGGCGCGGACGACCCAGCCGCAGAGTTTGCCGCCGCCGGTCCTGTCGGGGCAGGCACCGGTCTTCACCGCCACGCTGTTCTTCGGATTATGCCAGACGCCTTCCACCGGGAAAGCCGGAGCGGGGGAAGCGGGAGCGGGGCTGCCCGCGGCCATCGCGAGCGCCATCAGTGCAGCAACCATCGGTCGATCCTCAATCCGCGAATACGAACCGCGATAGCACGTCGTAGAGCGCATCGGCGTCGCGGTGAAGCGGGTGCCCGCCGGGCAGGGCGACCCGCTGTGCATTGGGCTGGGTCAGCAACGGGCACAGGCTCTCGGCCTCCTCGATGCCCTGGACGCACAGCAGCGGAGCCCAGTCGAGGCGGCGGGCGGTCGGCACCGCATCGGTGGTCGGCGTCCAGTAATCGAACACTTCGCTCGGCGACGCGCGGAACTGGACGGTGTTCTCGGGCACGATCAGCACGACCTTCGCAATCTTCGCGCGCAGTTCGGGGGCGAGGTCGACCAGTCCGACATGCAGCATGTCCGCACCGAACGACTGGCCGATCAGCACGACCCGGTCGGTCTGCCCGAACCGCAGCGCCCGCTGTTCGGCGCGGGCGATCAGCATCGTGATGTCCGCCGGCGTCCGCGTCGTGCGCAGATAGGTGAGCGTGTTGACCGCAACCACCGGCACGCCGTCCGCCGCGAGCCGGCGCGCGATCTGCGGTGCCATGCCGATCTTGTAACCGAGATCGCCGGTCAGCAGCACCGCGGCGAACGGGCGGCGGGGCTTTGCCGGGGTCGTGATGGCGGGGAGGTCGGTGAACAGCGGCCCACCGAAATAGCCGAGCCAGGCCATGAAACCGGTCGCGCCGATTGCGGCCAGGACCAGCGCGAGCAGGGATCGGTAGAGCCATGTCATTCGCAACCGATTGCGCCCGACGGGATGATCGACACGTGGAGCAGGGATGACGTTTTCGTCATGCGATTCGGCGGCAATCTATGATCCTCCCCCGCCAGGGGGGAGGTGGCTGGCGCTTGCCAGACGGAGGGGGGAGGATACGCAACAGCTGTGGTCGCTTACCTCCCCCTCCGTCACCTTCGGCGACACCTCCCCCTGGCGGGGGAGGATTGCGGGCGGGGTGTTCGCCTCAATCCGGCTCGTGCGCCAGCCGCTCGTGATGCCGGATCACCTCGTCGATGATGAAGCGCAGGAATTTCTCCGAAAACTCGGGATCGAGCTGCGCCTCTGCCGCCAGATGGCGCAATCGGGCGATCTGGCGTTCCTCGCGGCCGGGATCGGCGGCCGGCAGGCCGTGCGTCGCCTTGTGCCGGCCGACCGCCTGGGTCACCTTGAAGCGCTCGGCGAGCATGTGGATCAGCGCCGCATCGATATTGTCGATGCTCTGGCGGTATCCGTTGAGCAGATCGTCAGCCATCCACGCACCCTTTCGTTGGTTCGGCGCGCCTTTTGCGGGCATGGGTCGCGAACGGCAAGAGGCACCAAGGGTTGCTTTGCAGGGGCATAGGCGGCAGAGGCTCGGGCAGATGAGCGCTACCGTCCACCGCCTCGACACCCTTCGTCCCAATCCCGAGTCACAGCCCTCGCTGGACCCGATGGTCAAGCTCGTCACCGGCGATATGGACCAGGTCAATGCGGTGATCCGCGGCCGGATGCAGTCCGAGATACCGCTGATCCCCGAACTCGCCGGTCACCTGATCGCGGGGGGCGGCAAGCGGATGCGGCCGATGCTGACGCTCGCGAGCGCGCAACTGATCGATTATAGCGGCACGCAGCATCACCTGCTCGCCGCCGCGGTCGAGTTCATTCACACCGCGACTTTGCTGCACGACGACGTCGTCGACGGCTCGGACCTGCGTCGGGGCAAGCGGACCGCCAACATCATCTGGGGCAACCCGGCGAGCGTGCTGGTCGGCGATTTCCTGTTCAGCCGCAGCTTCGAACTGATGGTCGAGGCGGGCAGCCTCAAGGCGCTCAAGATCCTGTCCTCGACCAGCGCGGTCATCGCCGAGGGCGAGGTGAACCAGCTCACCGCCGCGCGCCGCGTCGATCTCGGCGAGGAGCGCTATCTCGATATCATCGGCGCGAAGACCGCCGCGCTGTTCGCCGCGGCCTGCCGGATTTCGGCTGTCGTCGCCGAGCGCCCGGAAGCCGAGGAGGCCGCGCTCGATGCCTATGGCCGCAACCTCGGCATCGCGTTCCAGCTGGTTGACGATGCGATCGACTATGTCTCGGACGCGGACACGATGGGCAAGGACGCGGGCGACGACTTCCGCGAGGGGAAAATGACGTTGCCGGTGATCCTCGCCTATGCGCGCGGCTCGGCCGAGGATCGCGCGTTCTGGAAGGACGCGGTCGAAGGTCGCCGCGACAGCGACGCCGACCTGCAACATGCGGTCCGCCTGATCCGCTCGACCCGTGCGATCGACGACACCTTCGCGAGGGCCCGCCATTACGGCCAGCGCGCGATCGACTCGATCGGCGGCTTTGCCAATGGCAACGCCAAGGACGCGATGGTCGAGGCGGTCGAGTTCGCGGTCGCCCGCGCGTACTGACGACCTAGAGGACCGGCGATCCGGTCTGCGGTAGCGCGGGCTCGACGGCTTCCGGCTTCTTGCCGAACAGCGCGCGGTCCGCGGGGCCGAACGCGTATTTCCACAGGATGTAGAGATAGGTCGCGGCGATCGCGGGTTCGCCGACCGCGAGTTCGACCCATTCGTAGCGCTTGGGCAAGGCGGTGAAGGCGCCGCCGACGACGATCGCGGCGCCGGCTGCCCAGACCAGCGGCCAGCGCCACGGCGATACCTTCGCACCGAGGAGATGGCCGAGCAGCTTCGCCTTGATGATCGAGGTCACGCCCACCGACAGCATCAGTGCGATCGCCGGGCCGGCCGCCTGGTAATTGACCGGATAGCCCAGCGCGCGGATCGTGAAGATCAGCGCGAAGCTGAGGCCGACCTGGAACGCGAGCATCGCCGCGGAGATCATTAGGTTACGGTGGCGGGCGATGTAGACGAGTGCGGATTCGCTGACCGCGCCGGTCGAGGCTAGCACCTCGGCGGTCAGCAGGAACGCGAGCGCGGCGGTGCCGGCGACGAACTGCGGGCCGACCACGCCCATCACCGCTTCGCCGGGGATCGAGCCCATCAGCGCGAGCCCGCCTTGCGCGGCCATGATCCAGAACGCGACCTGCCGCACCTGGTTGGCGATCGCGGCGCGGTCGTTGATCGCGAGGCTGTGGGTGATGACGGGGCCGAGGATCGGGTCGAAGCTGGTCTTGAGCTTCTGCGGCAGGCTCGCGACCTGTTGCGCCATGTAATAGATACCGACGATCTTGGGTTCGAACATCACGCCGAGGATGAAGCGGTCGACGTTGCGGCTGCCCCATTCGAGGATGTCGGCGCCGGCAAGCGGCACGTTGGCGCGGGCGAGCGCATAGAGCGGGCGGAGGTGCGGCGACCAGCCGCGGGGCACGCCGTAGCTGCGCAGGAACGGCACGAGGCTGGCGACGAGCGCCGCGATCATCGATGCGACATAGCTCAGGACCAGGCCGTCGCGGATCGTGAAATAGGAGAACGCCCAGGCGGCGATCGAGATCGTCCACGGCTCGACCACCGCGCGCGCCGTCACCGCGGCCTTGACGTTGAGGCGGTACGCGAGCGCGGCGAGGCTGACGTCGGACCAGGCGATCGCGACGATGATCAGCGGCAGGAACCGGTCGAGCCCGGTGATCGCGCTGTTCGGATACATGATCTGCGGGAAGGTGCAGAGCACCGCGCTGGCGATCAGCGACGCGACGAAGGCGACGGCCATCGCGTCCCACACGACGTTGGCGTGCGGGCGGTCGGCGCTGCTGAGCGCCTGGGCGAGGCCGCGTTTCAGGCCGAGCGTGGCGAGCAGCGCGGCGAGTTCGACGACCACGACCGCGATCGCGAAGCGGCCGACGAGGTCAGGCCCGTAGATGCGGCCGGCGATGAACAGGAACGGGATGCGCGCGGCTAGGCGGAGGACGAAGCCGGCGATGTTGGTTCGACCGCCCTTGGCGAGCGTGTCGATATCCTGGGTGGCCTCGGTCACGATGCTGCTCCCCTCCCGGGAAGGGAGGGGCAGGGGGTGGGTTGGCCCGTGAGGTTCGGTTGCGCCTGCCCCGAGCCGACCCACCCCCGGCCCCTCCCTTCCAGGGAGGGGGGAAGGCTTTCGGTCATCATCTGGGTCAATGCGCGGCGCCCCAGCTGAGGCCGGTGCCGATTTCGATTCCGAGGGGGACGTCGAGCGTCACCGCAGGGAGCGCGGCATTGGCCATGACCTGCTCGATCACGGGCTTTGCGGCCTCGACGTCGCCCTCGGGGAGTTCGAACACGAGTTCGTCGTGAACCTGAAGGAGCATGCGGACGTTCGGGAGGCCAGCCTCCAGCAGCGCGGGGCCCATCCGGACCATCGCGCGCTTAATGATGTCCGCGCTAGTGCCCTGGATCGGCGCGTTGATTGCGGCGCGTTCGGCGCCCTGGCGTTCGTGCTGGATCTTCGAGCGGATGCGCGGGAAATGGGTCTTTCGGCCGAACAGCGTGGTGGTGTAGCCGCTCGCGCGGACGCTTTCCGTCGTTTCTACGATGTAGGTCGAGATGCCGGGGAAGCGATCGAAATAGCGGTCGATCATCGCCTGCGCCTCGTCAGCCGACACGTCCAAACGCCCGGCGAGGCCCCAGCGCGAGATGCCGTAGAGGATCGCGAAGTTGATCGTTTTCGCGCGGCCGCGGGTGTCGCGGTTGACCTCGCCGAACAGCTCCTGGGCGGTGAGGCTGTGGATGTCGTCGCCGTTCGCGAACGCGGCCTTCAGCGCAGGGACGTTGGCCATGTGCGCTGCCAGCCGCAGCTCGATCTGCGAGTAATCCGCCGCGAGGATCACGTTGCCGGGCTCGGCCACGAACGCGTCGCGGATCTGGCGGCCGATCTCGGTGCGGATCGGGATATTCTGAAGGTTGGGATCGGTCGACGACAGGCGGCCGGTCTGGGCGCCGGTCAGCGAGTAGGACGTGTGGACACGGCCCGTCGCGGGGTTGATCTGTGCCTGCAACGCATCGGTGTAGGTCGATTTCAGCTTCGACAGCTGGCGCCAGTCGAGCACTTTCCGCGCGATCACGGCGCCGGGCGAATCCTTGTCCGCCGCGATCCGCTCGAGTTCGGTGACGTCGGTCGAATAGACGCCGGACTTGCCCTTGCGACCGCCCTTGATGCCCATCTTCTCGAACAGCACGTCACCCAGTTGCTTGGGGCTGCCGATCGTGAACGGCGCGCCGGCGAGCGCGTGGATTTCGGTTTCGAGGCTCGCCATCTGGCCGGCGAACTCGGTCGAGAGCCGCGACAGTTTCGCCGCGTCGACCTTGATGCCGTGCATCTCCATCTGGGCGATGACGGGGACGAGCGGCCGGTCGACCATCTCGTAGACGCGGGTCGAGCCTTCCGCGGGGAGGCGGCGCTTGAACCGGCGCCAGAGGCGGAGCGTCACGTCGGCGTCCTCGGCGGCGTAGCGCGTGGCGGCCTTGAGGTCGATTTCGTTGAAGGTGCGCTGCGTCTTGCCGGTGCCGACGACGTCCTTGAATGCGATGCAGCTGTGCGAGAGATGCGTGGCGGCGAGTTCGTCCATGCCGTGGCCGTGCAGCCCGGCGTCGAGATCGAAGCTCATCACGATGGTGTCGTCGAACGGCGCGATCTTCACGCCGCCGGTCGAAGCGTACGCGCGCGCCAGGACGATCATGTCGTATTTGAGGTTGTGGCCGATCTTCAGGACGCTCGGATCCTCCAGCAACGGCTTCAGTTTTGCGAGCACGAGCGCGCGATCGAGCTGGACCGGGTTTTCCGCGAGCAAATCCGTTCCGCCATGCGCGATAGGTACGTAACAGGCGAGGTTCGGATGCAGCGCCATGCTGATCCCGACGAGATCGGCGCGGGTTGCGTCGATGCCGGTCGTCTCGGTGTCGATCGCGATCCAGCCCTGATGCCTGGCCACGGTGATCCAGCGGTCGAGCGCGGCTTCGTCGACGACGGTTTCATAGTCGTCGTGCTTGCAGGGCTCGTCCTCGTCCATGTCCGCGACGACGGTCGATTCGGGAACCGGGGCGTCGGCGACGGCGGACAGCTTGGCGAGCAGCGACTTGAAGCCGTGATGTTCCAGGAACGCGCGCAGGGGGGCGTCGGGAATGCCCTTCAGTTCGAGGTCTTCGAGCGGTTCGGGCAACGCGACGTCGCATTTCAGCGAGACGAGCACCTTCGACAGCCGCGCCATCTCGGCATGCTCGATCAGGTTATCGCGCAGCTTGCCCTTCTTCATGCCGTCGGCGGCGGCGAGCACGGATTCGAGATCGCCGTGTTCGAGGATCAGTTTGGCCGCGGTCTTCGGGCCGACGCCGGGGACGCCGGGGACGTTGTCGACGCTGTCGCCCATCAGCGCGAGCACGTCGCCGAGCTGCGCCGGGGTGACGCCGTGGAACTTCTCCGCGACATGCTCCGCGCCGAGCCGGCGGTTGTTCATCGTGTCGTACATGTCGAGCCCGGGCTCGATCAACTGCATCAGGTCCTTGTCGGAACTGACGATCGTGACTTCCCAGCCCTGCGCGAGCGCGGCCTTCGAATAGCAGGCGATGATGTCGTCGGCTTCTAGTCCCTCAGTCTCGATGCAGGGGAGGCTGAACGCGCGCGTGGCGTCGCGGATCATCGGGAACTGCGGGACGAGGTCCTCGGGTGGGGGAGGGCGCTGCGCCTTGTACTTGTCGTAGAGATCGTTGCGGAAGGTCTTCGACGACTTGTCGAGGATGACCGCCATGTGGGTCGGGCCATCGGCGGCGTGGACCTCGTCGGCGAGCTTCCACAGCATCGTCGTATAGCCGTACACCGCACCGACCGGCTCGCCATGCTTGTTGGTGAGCGGCGGCAGCCGGTGATAGGCGCGGAAGATATAGCCGGAGCCGTCGACGAGATAGAGATGGGGCATCGCGCGCGGTCTAGCGGATGCGGGGGCGGGCTCCAATGGCGGAAGCGTGGTTGTTGGGTATCAGGTGGGGAGAAAAGCGGTGGGGTGTTTGGGGGCGCCCGCACGTCTGTAACGAAGCACCACCCCGGCGAAGGCCGGGGCCCAATTGGAAAGGTGGTCGTAACGGCGCGCTGCACTTCGTCATCACCGTCCCCCGATTGGGCCCCGGCCTTCGCCGGGGTGGAGAAAGGTGGGTTGCAGGGTTGGGGCATGCCCGCCTTCTCAATCCTCCCCCGCCAGGGGGAGGTGGCTGGCACTTGCCAGGCGGAGGGGGAGGTAAGGTAAAACCTCTGTTGCGCGTTCCTCCCCCTCCGTCACCTTCGGTGCCACCTCCCCCTGGCGGGGGAGGATCGATATGGCCCGCCCTACTTCTTGATCAGCCCGATCTCGACCAGTCGCTCGTACAGATAATCATGCGCGGTGATCGGCGTCGGATAGCGGTTCGCGTTGTCCGGCGTGATAGTCCCCGGCAGCGTCTCGATCAGGAAGTCGGGCGCTGGATGCAGGAAGAACGGCATCGAATAGCGCGAATGGCCGCGGCGCTCGGGCGGCGGGTTGACGACGCGGTGCGTGGTCGAGGGGAGGACATTGTTGGTCAGGCGCTGGAGCATGTCGCCGACGTTGACGACCATCGCGCCCTCGGGCGGCTTGATCGAGAGCCAGCGCCCATTGGCGCGGTCGAGTAGTTCGAGACCGGCTTCCTCGGCGCCGAGCAGCAGCGTGATGAGGTTGATGTCCTCATGCGCGCCGGCGCGGACGCCCTCGGCATCGGCGGGGATCGGCGGGTAATGCAGCAAACGAAGGATGCTGTTGCCGTCCTTCACCGCCGGGTCGAACCAGTCGGGCTTGAGCTTCAGGTGGCGCGCGATCGCGGAGAGCAGCTTGTCGCCGACACGGTCGAACGCGGCGAAGAGTTCGAGGAAGACCGGCTTGAAACCCTCGGGACGCGTCGGCCAGACGTTCGGCGCCATCGTGGCCGCATAGCGATGACCCTCGGGCAGTTCGCGGCCGACATGCCAGAATTCCTTGAGGTCGACGACCTTGGCGTCCTTGGCGATCTCGGTCTTGAACGGCGTGTAGCCGCGCGCGCCGCCGCCGCCGGGGATGTGATAGCCGCGCTTCTCGTCCTCCGGCAGGTCGAACAACAGCTTGGTCTCGGCCCAGGCGCGCTCGATCAGGTCGGCGGGGATGCCGTGATCGGCGACGATCGCGAAGCCGAACCGCTCGAACGATTCGCCGAACGCAGCGGCGAAGCCGTCGGGGTCGGTGTCCTGCGTGGCGAGGCTGAGCGTCGGGACCTGGGCGGCGGGGGTGTCGAGCATGAGGTTCGTGTCCGGATTGGGGAACGCCCGATATAGGGGATTGGCGGTGCCGTGCCAAATGCCTGGGTTAGGGTTGGTACATTATCTGATGTCCAATGATCCTCCCCCGCCAGGGGGAGGTGGCACCGAAGGTGACGGAGGGGGAGGACACGGAGCAGGCGTTGCACATTCCTCCCCCTCCGTCTGGCAAGCGCCAGCCACCTCCCCCTAGCGGGGGAGGATACTAGGGCCGCCACTCCGTCACCCCGGACTTGTTCCGGGGGCCACGGTTCCGCGCCATCACGTCTTTCGGGTTTGCGGAACCGTGGATGCCGGAACAAGCCCGGCATGACGGAAGGGGAGCGTCAGCCGCTTATGACAATCGTGCCGGTTGCCTTGTCGGTGCCGTCGGGGGCGAGTTCGAGGCGGAAGGGTTTGTTCTCGTCGGTGGTGCCGACCAGGTTCGAGCCTTCCGCATGCACTTGGTAGCCGACCTTGCCGAGCCGCTGTGCGAACCAGTCGCGGACGATCGTCGGCGTTGCCGGGCTGGCGAACGCCACGCGGAGGCCGCCGGCCTTGTCGTCGCCGACGATGTTCAGCGTCTTGATCGACGACCCCGGATACAGTCGCACGCCATTGAGATCGAAATTGCCGGTGTCGATCTTGATCTTCGGCAGCTTCACCGTGCCCTGGAAGCCCGGGACGTCGATCTTCATCTCGCCGGTCTCGCCGTTGATCGCGCCAAGCACGTTGCCGCCATCGGCGTTGATCGACACCGACGCGCCCTCGTTCGAGCGGTCGCAGGCGACTAGTGCAAGCGCGCTGGCGAGACCGACGGCGGCGAGAAAGAGTGGGCGGATCATGGATGCCTCCGAAGTGTGTTGCTATGACAATACAGATAGGAGGCATCGGCGTATCGCGCAATCATCTCGGGATTGCGCCGGTTAGCGGGTTTCGCAAGGCCGGCCGAGCGGGTAAAGGCGCACGCATCATGCAGACCCAGGATCCCCAATCCGACGCGCCGGCGATGCGCGGCGCGCCGATCGGTTTCGTCGAGTTCGTCGCGCTCGTCGCCTCGCTGATGTCGCTGACCGCGCTCGGCATCGACTCGATGCTGCCCGCACTGCCGGCGATCGGCGACTCGCTCGGCGTCGCGACCGAAAACGGCCGGCAGTTCGTGGTGACCGCGTTCGTCATCGGTTTCGGCGTGGCGCAGCTCGTCCACGGGCCGCTCGCAGATCGGTTCGGGCGGCGGACCGTGCTGTTGTGGTCGCTCGTCCTGTATATCATCGCCAATGTCGCCTGCGCGACCGCGGGCAGCTTCACGCTGTTGCTGGCCGCACGCGCGTTCGGCGGCGCGGTGATCGCCGCGGCGCGCGTGGCGACGATCGCGCTGGTCCGCGATTGTTATCACGGGCGGGCGATGGCGCGGGTGATGTCGATTGCGTTCATGGTGTTCATGATCGTGCCGATCCTGGCGCCGACGTTCGGCTGGACGGTGCTCCAGTTCGGCGACTGGCGCGCGATCTTTTGGACCGTGGCGGTGCTGACGCTCGGCGTGTTCGTGTGGTTCTACCTGCGGATGCCGGAGACGCTGGCGCCTGAGAATGTTCTGCCTATTACCCCCCGCCGCATCCTGAGCGACTGGCAGCAGACGCTCGTCGACCGCAATTCGCTGGGCTACACGCTCGCGTCGACGGCGTTGATGGGCGCGCTGTACGGCTATCTCAATTCGATCCAGCAGATCATGGCGGACGTGTTCCACAAGCCGACCTTGCTCGCGCTGATCTTCGCGACGACGTCGGTGACGATGGCGGCGTGCAACCTGCTCAACTCGCGGATCGTGATGCGGCTGGGGACGCGTCTCATCAGCCACGGCGCTCTGTCGGTGCTGATCCTGGTGTCGCTGGTGCATCTGTTCGCGATCGAGATCGGCTTCGAGACGCTGGTCAGCTTTGCTGTCTTCCAGGCGCTGACGCTTGGCTGTTTCGGGCTGGCGACGTCGAACTTCTCGGCGATGGCGATGGAGAATATGGGCCGGATCGCCGGCACCGCATCGAGCGTGCAGGGGTTCCTGAGCGTGACGATCGGCGCTGTCATCGGCGCGCTGATCGGGCAGGCGTTCAACGGCACGACGGTGCCGCTGGTCGCGGGGTTCCTGGTCGCAGGGCTCGCCGCGCTGGTCGCGATCCTGATCACCGAGCGGGGTCGCTTGTTCCGGCCTGCGTCGACGGCGCCCGTCCGAGCTTGAAGGAACCACCGCGCACGTCCACCGTTCGCATCCGGTAGGCTCGCAACACGCGGGCATCCTGGAACGAGGGAGTGTGACCATGGGCGGACATCAGGTGCCGAGTGCCGGTTCGGGCGACGACGGTTATGACGAAGAGGGCTATGACGAGAGCCAGCGCGCAGAAATCCTCGAAGCGACCCGCAATGGCCCTAGCGACGGCATCATCCTGACCGACCTCGAACCCGATCTGGGCGAAGATGACACGGACGACGAGTCGATCGACGAGACCAAGATGGACTCCGAAGAGGTCGGCGAGACCGACTCCTCCGTCACGATGGACGAGGACGACATGGACGAGGACGACGTCCAGGACGAACTCGACGATGGCAGCATCGACGACGACGAAGACCTGGACGATGCCGACGACGTCGCGCTGAAGCCCTGATCCGTACGCGACGCGCCCCAGAGCGGGCGCGTCGCTATCCGCCCGCGTTTGCCAGCACGGCGAGATCGCGGGCGTCGAACGCCGCGCCGGTCGCATCGCCCGGTTGCGCGGTCGCCCCTCCCGACGCAGCGTTCGTCGGCGGTTCCGGGGCATCGGCGGCGACGTTATAGGCGGTCCACAGGATTCCTGCCGACCAGACCAGCGCCGCCCAGCGGCTGCGAAAAAGACGCGAAAAGCCCATTCATGCTGCATTGCACACCGGGTCTCACCGGCGCGTGAACGAATTGCCTTAGCTCGGGCGCAGGCTGTTTTCTGCCACTTTTCCGCTGTATTTTGGCAGCTTGAGCGCCGTTATTGACATGGTTCGTTCATCCAACTGACAGGAACCGTTGCTGTAACGCAACACAACGGAACAGTTCCCTGAATGTGACGTTTTTTGTGCAACCATGTGCTCGCCGGCCTGTTTCGACATGCCTGGACCAAACCGACGCACCGTGCAGTCGGGGATCCACGCAACATACGGTATAAGGTAAACTCACATGCGTAAGCTTTCCCTGGCAATCGCCCTCGCCGCTGCAACGGTCGCAGTTCCCGCCTTCGCGCAGGACATGTCGGCACCGGCCCCCACCGACAACAGCGCGCAGCCCGGCGAAGCAGCCGCTCCGGACGGCTCGAAGGCTTTCGGCATCGAGCCGTATTTCGGCATCATGGGCGGTTGGGAGCAGTTCGACAACGAGCGCGGCCACGGCATCCCGCAGGCGCTGAACGCCGATGGTTCGACCCGTCGCAGCTACAAGCCATCGGGCTCGCTGGTTCAGGGCGTCCTCGGCGTCAACATCCCGCTCGGCCCCGTGTTCGTCGGTGCTGAAGGCAACGTCATCAAGGGCATCGAAGGCAACATCGATTGGGAATATGGCGCAGCAGGCCGTTTCGGCTTCCGCGCTGGCGACAGCGGCCTGATCTACGGCAAGGTCGGCTACCAGTGGGTCAACTTCGACAAGTTCTCGGCACTGTCGACCAACGGTGGCAACACCAACCGTGACTACAGCGCGATCACCTACGGCATCGGCGCAGAAGTCGGTCCGCAGAGCATCGGCCTGAAGGGCATCACCGGCAACGCAGGCTTCCGCATCCGCGCCGAGGTCAACACCTTCGGCGACGCGCAGAGCTTCCGTCCGATGCTCGGCATCATCACGCACTTCTAAGCCCTTGCCTCGCAAGAGGCATAAGCTGGACGCGTAACGGGGGCGGGGAATGGCTAGGGCCATTTCCCGCCCTTCGTGTGTCTGCGTTTCCAGTGGGTTGGCGAGTGAAGTATAGAAAGTATAGACGCTCGCACGTGTATGCACGGGTTCTGCGTGAGAGTGTGCACGGCGACGTGTACCGACGCGCGTATGGGGAAGGGCCCGAGACGAGCAGGGCTGGAACGGCGCTGGAACGGGGCTGGCATGCGCCGAACTGGGCATGTCGAACGGGTGTAGGACAGCGAAATCTCGCGCGTTCGCCCGATATTCACAGCGCCGCTCCGATTTCCGTTCCGGACACCGTGCGCGCGATGTTCACGATGCGTTCGCCTCGTTTCTGACTCCGCTCGCCGCAAGTCGCGGGCTGTCCACAGTGACATCGTCGCGCGCGCGCGTACGCGCGAGGGACGATGGAGTATGTGTTTGATTTCATGCGGTTGCTGACGGGCGACCGCGCAGGCGCCACGCGTCGCGGTGGATCGGCCCGCCGCCCCGCGCCCGGGGTCCTGCTGCAGCTCCGCCTGGTGTTCTACGGCGTACTGATCGGGTTGATGATGCCGGTGATACGCCAGATCGACTGGTCGGCACTGGCGCCGCCCGGCCTGAAGATCGAGTGGCCGACCGGATTCGGCATCCAATGGCCCGCCGGACGGCTGCGCGTGCCCGGCGGCTGGGGGCGACCCACGGACGCCGCCCCACCGGTAGCGCCGACAGCTGCTGCCCCGGTCGCAGCAGCGGCAGCCTCGGCTGCTGCCGCTGCTGCGTCGGCCTTGGCGGGTGGCAAGCCGGTATCGGCGCGTTTCACGATCTGCGGCCATGCCAAGCGAATCGACTGCATGGTCGATGGCGACACGTTCTGGATGGCGGGCACCAAGATCCGGATCGCCGACATCGACACGCCCGAGACTCACCCGCCGCGCTGTGCCGCTGAAGCGCGCGCCGGCAAGGCCGCGACGCTGAAAATGCAGGCGCTGCTGAACGCCGGTCCGTTCACGCTGGTCCCGATCAAGCGCGACGTCGACCGCTATGGACGGAAATTGCGGATCGTCGAGCGCAACGGGGAGTCGCTTGGCGGACTGCTCGTGCAGGCCGGCCTCGCGCGCCGCTATGGCGGCGGCAAGCGCGCCGGCTGGTGTGGCTGGCGCAAGTCGGGCTGATCCCGGCAGGGTCATCCTGACCATTCACCAGCCGTCGCTGCGGATCGCTATCCCTCGATGATCGTCCGGATCTGCGTCGCGAGGGCCTCCATCGCGAACGGCTTGGTGACCATCGACATGCCCGGCTCCAGGAAGCCCGCCGCGAGCGCCGCGTTTTCCGCGTAGCCGGTCATGAACAGCACGCGGAGCCCCGGTCGCATCGCGCGACCGGCGTCGGCGACCTGGCGACCGTTGAGGCCGGGCAGGCCAATGTCGGTGACGAGCAGGTCGATCCGCTCCATCGTCCGTAGCCGTTCGAGACCGGTCGGGCCGTCATGCGCCTCGACCGCCTGATAGCCGAGTTCGCCCAGCACCTCGACGATCAGCGACCGGACGACGGCATCGTCCTCGACCACCAGCACGATCTCGCCAGCATCGGTGACGTGGTCCTGCGTCAGTCCGGGAAGCGGCTCGTCCTGCTCCGCCTCGCCGTAATGGCGGGGAAGGTACAGCTTGACCGTCGTGCCCTGGCCGACTTCGCTGTAGATCTTCGCATAGCCCTCCGACTGGCGGGCGAAACCGTAGATCATCGACAGGCCAAGCCCGGTGCCCTGGCCGATCGGCTTGGTGGTGAAGAACGGCTCGAACGCCTTCGATATGGTGTCCGCGGACATGCCGGTGCCGGTGTCCGAGACGCAGATGCAGACATAATGGCCGGGCCGCACGTCGCGCTGGCTGGCGGCAAAGTGATCGTCGAGATGCGCGTTGCAGGTCTCGATCGTCAGCTTGCCACCGTGCGGCATCGCGTCGCGCGCGTTGATGACGAGATTGAGCAACGAGTTTTCGAGCTGGTTCGGATCGCACAGCGTCGTCCACAGGCCGGCGCCGAGCACCATCTCGAACTCTATCCGTTCGCCGATCGTGCGGCGGAGCAGATCCTCCAGCGATGCGACCAGCGGGTTGGCCTTCACCGGCCGCGGATCGAGCGGCTGGCGGCGCGAGAAGGCGAGCAGGCGGTGGGTGAGCGAGGCGGCGCGGTTGGCGGCGGTGGTGGCGCCGGTGATGAAGCGATCGAGTTCGCCGACGCGGCCCTGTGCGACGCGGCGCTGGACGATCTCGAGGCTGCCGGTGATGCCTTGCAGCAGATTGTTGAAATCGTGCGCGATGCCGCCTGTGAGCTGGCCGACCGCCTCCATCTTCTGCGCCTGGCGGAGCGCTTCCTGCGCCTCGACCAGTTCCTGCGTGCGATCGCGGACGCGCTGTTCGAGGTCGGCGTTGAGCGCCTGCAGGTCGCGCTCCAGCATCTTGCGGGCGGTGACGTCGGCGCCCTCGACGAAGATCCCGACGACCTCGCCGTTCGCATCGCGGATCGGCTGGTAGACGAAATCGAGATAGCGGTCGTCGACCGGGCCGCCCGGTGCGGCCTGTACCGCATAGAGCATGCCGGACGCGGTGAACGCCTCGCCGGTCGCGTAGACATGATCGAGGAGTTCGAGAAAACCCTGCTCGACCGCGTCGGGCAGTGCCTCGGCGACGGTGCGGCCAAGCACGGGGCGGTGGCCGACCAGCTTGTCGTAGCCCGGATTGGTGAGTTCGAAGCGGTGATCGGGCCCGCGCAACATCGCCATGAAGGTCGGCGCCTGGGCGAACATCTGGCCCATCCGCTCGCGCTCGTCACGGAGCGCGCGTTCGATCAGGACCCGCTCGGTACTTTCATAGGTCGAGCAGAACATGCCGGCGACCGCGCCGCTTTCGTCGCGCACCGGCGAATAGGAGAAGGTGAACCAGGTCTGCTCGTCATAGCCCTTGCGATTGGTGACCAGCGGCAGGTTTTCGAAGAACGACGCCTTGCCGGCGAGCGCGCGGTCGACGAGCGGGCCGATATCCGACCAGAGTTCCGACCATATGACATCGAGTCGACCGCCGAGCGCGGCGGGGTGCTTGTCGTAGAGGATCCGCGCGTAATGATCGTTGTAGAGGAAGCCGAGTTCGGGGCCCCAGGCGACGCACATCGCGAATTCCGAGGCGAGCATCAGCGACACGATCGAGCGCAGCGATTGCGGCCATTGCTCGATCGGGCCGAGCGGCGACGACGACCAGTCGTGCGTGCGGATCATCGCCGCCATCTCGCCGCCACCGGTGAGGAAATCGGCTGCAGCGGTCGGCTGTCCCGCCGGGGAGTTCACGTCTGTCGTCATCTCAGAGTCCTGCCGGGTCGCACGCCGCGCCGAAGTATACTCCGATATCGGGTCGATACCGGCTCGGGGCGCCATAATCCACCGGTTGCACGACTCCGGCCGCCACGGGTCGGCGGGTCATCGGCACAGCTCGTCGGCAAGTCGGGTCAGGCTGTCGACGCTGAACTCCCAGTCCTGCGCGTCGTCGGCATCGGGCGCGGGGCGGCCGCCATATTCCAGTGGGCGATCGACATAGGCGGTCTGCAGGCCGGCGGCGCGGGCGGCGGCGAGGTCGCTGTGGTGGGCGGCGACGAGGCAGAGTTCGGCGGGGTCGACCGCGAGCATGCGTGCGGTGGCGAGGTAGGATTCGGGGAGCGGCTTGTAGACGCGGCTGACTTCGGCGCCGAGGATCGCGTCCCAGGGAAGGCGCGCGCGGCGGGCCATGTCGAGCATCAGCGCGATGTTGCCGTTGCTGAGCGTGACGATCGGGTAGCGGGTCTTGAGGCGGGTGAGGCCTTCGACCGAGTCCGGCCAGGGATCGAGGCGGTGCCAGGCATGGGTGAGGTCGACGAGCGTGGCTTCGTCGAGCGCGGCAGGGGCGATGCCGTGGTGGCGGAGCAGGTCTTCGAGCGCCTCGCGGTGGAGCGTGTCGAGGATCACGAACGCGCGGCGGCCGCTGCGGACCTCCTCGAGCGAGGGCTGATAGCGTTTGCGCCAGCCGTCGGCGAAGGCGTGCGGGTCGATGTCGCTGCGACCAAGCCGCGCGAGAACGGGCGCGGCGTCGCGGGCGATGCCGGAGCGCCAATCGACCACGGTGCCGAATACGTCGAAGGCGAGGGCCTTGATGGGGGTGCGCTGGGGCATGGGGGAGAGACGGTATTGGGGGGCGGTTGGTTCCGAGCGGGGGGCGTGAGTGCGTCCCTATGTGGCACTTCGGGCTGTCCAGCACCCGAGTCCTCTCCCACCCCGCCATCTACCACCAGGCCATCTACCACCAGGCTATCCACCACCCCGGCGGAGGCCGGGGCCCAATTGGGAGCGGCGCATTGGCGTATGCTGCGCGCGGTTACCTGGACCTTGCCAATTGGGCCCCGGCCTTCGCCGGGGTGGTTGGTGGTGTTTCCGATCTCCCCTCTCACCGCGGCCCGCTGCCGCCGATCCGTCGGCCAAGACAAGTCCGTCAGCCAACCCGATCAGTCCCCGCAAGCCATTCCCCGCACAACAAGACATTCCCCGCAGAACAAGACCGTCACCAAACAGACCCCGTCACCCCAGAAAAGCCCGTCACCCCGAAAAGCCCGTCACCCCAGCGAAAGCTGGGGTCTTCCGGTTGTCGCGCGTGAGCCTGCCGCACGAGACCCCAGCTTTCGCTGGGGTGACGGGAGAGGCGCTAACCTGACACGCCCCCCGTCACCCCACCCGGCGGATGCGAGCCGCCTGGCCGGGGTTCAGCCGGTCCAGATTGAACGCCTCGTCGAACTCGATCCCCGCCTTGCCGCCATGCGCCCAGCGGACCCGGGCGGGGGTCATCTGGTTTTCGAGGAGTTCGATCTGGATCTCGATGCCGTCGGGGTTGCCGTCGAACTTCAGGCCGTCGAGCATCGCGCCCGAGGTCGAGATGTCGCGGATCCGGACGTCGCCGTGGATGCCGTCGAGCAGGATGCGGGCGGAGCGGAGCATCTTGTGGCGGCGGGCGCGGCTGACCTTGAAGCCGCTGGCGGTTGCCGCACCGTTCTCGACGCCCAGTTGCCGCAGCGCCTCTTCCGCGCGGACCGGGCGGCCATAGACATAGCCCTGGATGTGGCTGCACCCGAGATCGCGCAGCAGGTCGATCTCGTCCTGCACCTCGACTCCCTCGGCGGTCGTCTCCATGCCGAGCGTGTCGGCGAGCGTGACGATCGCCTTGATGATCGCGGCGTTGCGGTTGCCCGGCTCGGCGGCGCCCTTCACGAACGACTGGTCGATCTTGATCTTGTCGAACGGGGCGTTGCGCAGATAGCCGAGCGACGAATAGCCGGTGCCGAAATCGTCGAGCGCGAGCCGGACGCCTACGCCCTTGAGCGCCCTGAACATCTGTTCGGACGAGCGCGTCTCGTCGAGGAAGACGCCCTCGGTGATCTCGAGTTCGAGCCGGCCCGGGGCGATCCCCGACTGCGCCAGCGCGCTGGTGACGAGTGCGGGGAGGACCGGGTTGGCGAACTGGATCGGCGAGACGTTGACCGCGACGCGGATCGTGTCGGGCCAGCGCGCCGCCTCGCTGCACGCGGTACGCAGGACCCATTCGCCGATCGCCTCGATCAGCCCGCATTCCTCCGCCACGGGAATGAAGTCGGCGGGTGAGACGAACCCCCGCGTCGGATGGTTCCAGCGGATCAGCGCCTCGTAGCCGACGATCCGGACCGAGTCCGTGCTGACGACCGGCTGGTAGCACAGGTGGAACGCGCCCTCCGACACGGCGATGCGCAGATCGTCCTCGAGCAGCTTGCGAGTCCGCGCGCCCGCCAGCATCTCGTCGGCGAAGAAGCGGTGGACGCCGCGGCCGTCGCCCTTGGCGGCATACAGCGCGAGGTCGGCGTTGCGGACCAAAGTCTCTGAATCCTCGCCGTCGTCGGGCGCGATGGCGATGCCGATCGAACAGCCGATGGTGACTGCGGTGCCGCTGATGAAATAGGGCTGCGACAGCGACGCGATCAGATCGCGCGCCAGATCGGCGAGCGTGTCGCGATTGTCGATGCCGGGCAGCACCACCTTGAACTCGTCGCCGCCGAGCCGCCCGACCAGCCCGGTGCCGCCGACCCCCCGCTGGAGCCGTTGTGCGACCTGTTGCAGCAACGCGTCGCCGGCCTGATGACCCAGCGTGTCGTTGACCGCCTTGAACCGGTCGAGGTCCATCAGGAACAGCGAGGTAGCGCGGTACGGCCCGGTGTTCTGCGCGAGCGTCTTTTCGAGCGAGATTCGCATCCGCTGGCGGTTGGCGAGCCCGGTGAGGCCGTCGAACAGCGCCAGCCGCGTGATCTCCGCCTCCGACTTGCGCTGTTCGGTCAGGTCGCTGCCCGAGCCGATGAACCCCTGGAACCGGCCGAGGTCGTCGACTACCGGACGGCCCGAGATCGACCACCAGCGGTCGCTGTCCGACGCCGCTGCGCAGACCGAATAGTCGGAGAACGATGTCCGCGACGAGATGTGGAAGGCGAGCGTGCGCTCGGTGCCGGGCGTGTCGCTGTCCATCTGGAACAGGTCGGTGAGGGACTGGCCGATCGCGCTGCCGGAGGGGACGAGATCGCGCGCGACCTTGGCCGAGAGATAGGTCACGCGGCCCTGGCGGTCGGCTTCCCAGAACCAGCCGGCGCCGTGCTGTTCGAACTCGGCGATCATCTTGACCGCGACGCAGCCCGCGTTCGAGGCCGCCGCGCGATCGAGTTCGCGCGCGTGGTCGATCCGCGCGAGGCGAAGCGTTGCCGCGATCAGGCAGCCGAGGAACAGCAAGGCGATCGCCACCGGGATGCCGGGCCCGGCGAGGACCGCCAGCGTCAGCACCAGCCCGCCGCCGAAGCCGAGCGATGCGGCGCGGACCGGGTGGAGGCTGACCGCGGTGATGCCGATCGTCCCCGCCACCGCGACCGCGTCGGTGAACCGGATCGGACCGTCGGGCGCCGACGTGATGACCCACAGCAGCGCGGTCAGCATCGCCGCCATCGCCGCCGCGCAGAGCGTCACGATCCGGTTGCGCTTGTAGGGCGCGAGCGCGACGAGCGCCGGCAGGCGGACGGTCGCGAAGATCGACAGCGAGGCCGCCAGAAGGATCGCGCACTGCGCGGCGATCCCGATGATGCCGACCTGCGTATCGTCCACGCCGAATGCGGCCAGGCCGATCAGCAACGCGCAGGCGATGCCTTGAATCGCCAGCGTGAACGGCCAGACCGCGGCGATCTGCGCGAGCTTCAGCACGAACAGATCGGTCACCTGATCGCGGTCGTCCTCGCTCAGCCCGAACAGCCCGCGCAGGGCAAGGCCGTGCGGGCGGCTATGCGCACGGCGATCGGCGGTGGGAAGCGGCGCGTACATCGGGGGTATCCTGCGGATTCGAGACGGTCCGGGCCTATGCGGCGACGCAGGCCCCAGGGCTGGAGCGAACGCGGTCGTGGTACCCGGTCGTCCACCAATCGACCCGAAGTGGTTTTTTAAGCGTAAACAGGAAGTTTAGTTCTGGGGATAGCTATGCGTGCTGTCGCGTTGAGGGTCCGATTCCCTTTTGCGAGGCATTCCCCATGAGCGTCGTTTCCAACATCACCGCCGCCCTCGGACTGGGCAAGAAGAAGGTCCGCTATGCGATCGTCGGGCTCGGCGACATCTCGCAGGCATCGATGATGCCCGGCGTCGCGCATACCGGTAATTCCGAGATCACCGCGCTGGTCACCGACGATCCGGTCAAGGCGCGTGAACTCGGCAAGACCTACGGCGTCGAGGCGACCTATCGCTACGACCAGTTCGACGAACTCCTCGCCTCCGGGCTGATCGATGCGGTCTATCTCGGGACGCCGAACTGGCGGCATGCCGAGTTCGCGATCCCGGCGCTGAAGGCGGGCATCCACGTCCTGTCCGAGAAGCCGCTCGAGATTTCGGTCGAGAAGGCCGAGGCGATCCGTGACGCCGAGCGCGCATCGTCCGCCAAGCTGATGACCGCGTACCGGCTGCATTTCGAACCCTCGACGCTCGATGCGATCCGGCGGATCCGGAGCGGCGAACTGGGCGAGCTGATCGCGTTCACCTCGTGCTTCACGCAGAAGGTCGATCCGGCCAATCACCGCGTGAAGAACGGCGTGCAGGCCGGGCCGCTGTTCGACATGGCGCCGTATCCGATCAACGCGACTCGCTATCTGTTCGGGGCCGAGCCGACCGAAGTGGTCTCGGCCGTCGCCACGCGGCATCCTGAACTGGGGTTGGGAGACCTCGACGACACGTTCGCGGTGACGTTGCGGTTTCCCGGCAACCGGATCGCGCAGTTCACCGTCTCCTATGCGGCCAACAACGTCGACAGCCTGACGATCACCGGCACCGAGGGCAGCATCCACATGGACCCGGCCTATGGCTTCGGCGACGCGATGGAGCAGCGCGTGACGATCGGCGAGAAGAAGAGCCATGAGAGCTTCAAGCCGACCGACCAGTTCGGTGGCGAGATGCGCTATTTCTCCGACTGCATCCTCGAGGATCGCGATCCCGAGCCCGATGCCGAGGAGGGGCT
Source organism: Sphingomonas faeni (assembly GCF_024273235.1). Lineage (GTDB taxonomy): Bacteria > Pseudomonadota > Alphaproteobacteria > Sphingomonadales > Sphingomonadaceae > Sphingomonas > Sphingomonas faeni_A. The sequence continues at coordinate 132,175 of NZ_JANBVH010000002.1, forward strand.
TGCCGATCTCCGCGTGATCGAGGGCGTGCTGGAGGCGCTGGAGACGCGCGGGCCGGTGACGTTGCCGCCGTTCGTGCGCTCACGCCGGATTTCGGCGGAGCAGGAGCAGACCCTGTCGCCGATCAAGGAGCCCAAGCTCGTTCACGCCGCCAGCCCGACCGGCTGAGCGGCATGCTCGCCTTCCTCGATTTCGAAGCGTCGTCGCTGGGTAAGAAGAGCTACCCGATCGAGGTGGCGTGGGTGTTCGAGGACGGTGCGTCGGAGAGCCATCTGATCAAGCCTGCGCCGGAGTGGACCGACTGGGATCCGGCGGCGCAGGCGATCCACGGGATCGAGCGGCGGGTGTTGGAGGAAGAGGGCGAGGACCACCGGCTCGTTGCTGCGCGGATGGTCGAGGTGCTGGCGGGGCATGACCTGCTTGCCAGCGCCCCGTCCTGGGATGGGAAATGGCTGAGCACGCTGTTGCGGGCTGGCGGGCAGCCGAAGCGGGTGCTGCGGTTGCGCGATACGGACGCGGCGCAGTTGGAGGCGGCGCGGGCGTGCCTCGCGGGTGTGGAGCCGGCGGCGGTGCGGGAGGCTCTCGCGCGGGAGGTGGTCGGCGAAGTGTCGCAGCGGCGGAACGGGCGGGTGCCGGATCACCGGGCGCTGGCGGATGCGGAGGCGGAGTTGGCGCAGTGGCTGGAGGTGCGGGTCGAGGCGCAGAGGCGGGCGGGGGAGTACCTGTCTTAAGGCACCACCCCGGCGAAGGCCGGGGCCCAATTGGGAGAGGTTGGTAACTGCATGCAGCGCTTCGTTACTGCGACCTTGCCACTTGGGCCCCGGCCTCCGCCGGGGTGGATGTCTCAGGAGAGACCGAAGCCGCAACACGTTCAAACCCTGTTTCCCCGCGAAGGCGGGGACCCAGACTGGGCTCCCGCCTTCGCGGGAGAACAAGGAGGCGTGTGTTGTCCGGAGTTGAATCAACGCGTTGCCCCCATTCGTCACCCCAGCGAAAGCTGGGGTATCCCGCTTGGGTCGCAGCGCCCGCCTGACCGAGAGATCCCAGCTTTCGCTGGGATGACGGGTTGGGCGCGTTCAGTCCGTTTCTGCGCGCGGCGCGCCGCTCTGCGTCACCGGTTGCGGGCCGTTTGCGGTCGCTTCCAGCGTCGAATCCCCGCCCAGCACCCGGTACAGCGTCACGCGGTTGCTGGCGCTGACCAGCTGAGTCGCGACCAGATTGCGTTGCGCGGTGTAGAGCGAGCGTTGCGCGTCGAGCGAGCTCAGGAACGTGTCGATCCCGCCGCGGTAGCGCGCGTCGGTGAGGCGGTACGTGTCCTGCGCCGCGGCCGAGAAGTTCTGGTTCGCCTTAAGCTGGTCGGCGATCGTGCCCTGGCGCGCGAGCGCGTCGGCGGTCTCCTGGAACGCGGTCTGGATCGTCTTTTCGTAGGTGGCGAGCGCGGCGTCGCGTTGCGCCTTCGAATAGGCGACCCCGGCGATCCCGGCACCGGCGCGGAAGATCGGGTAGCTGACCGAGGGCGCGACCGAATAGTTGAACGCGCCGCCGCTGAACAGCGAGGTCAGCGACGTGCTCGCGAACCCGAGGATTCCGGTCAGCGAGATCCGCGGGAACAGTTCCGCGCGCGCCGCGCCGATCTCGGCGTTGGTGGCGCGCAGTTCATACTCGGACTGCACGACGTCCGGGCGCCGCAGGAGGATGCTGCTGTCGAGCCCCGCCGGCAGCGTGGCGACGGTCGGCAGCGCCTGCTCGATCGACTCGGGCAGGAGCGCGGCGTCGACCGGCGCACCGACGAGCAATTGCAGCGCGTTGACGTCCTGCGCGAGCGCGGTGCGTTGCTGCGCGAGATCGGACTGCGCGGTGAACAGGATCTGCTGCGCCTGGCGGAGATCGGTGCGCGGCGCGACGCCTCCGCGCAGGCGGGCATTGGTCAGCGTGACGCTGCGCTGCGAACTGGCGACGGTGTCCTGCGCGATCTTGAGCAGGCTGCGGTCGGAGGCATAGGTGAGCCACGCGTCGGCGATGTCGCCGACCAGCGTCAGGCGGGTCGCGCGGGCGGCGGCCTCGGTCGAGAAATAGCGATCGAGCGCAGCGCCGGTCAGCGAGCGGATGCGGCCGAACAGATCGAGCTCGAACGCGGTGGTGCCGAGATCGACCGAGAAAGCACTGTTCGAGCTGGACGAACTGACGACCGAGCCGGTCGAGCCGGTGCCCGTTCCGACGCCGCCCGTGCCGGTCCCCGTCCCACCGGTGCCCGTGCCGGTTCCGCCGGTACCCGTGCCGGTATTGCCACCCGTGCCGCTCGTGGCTGTGTTGCGCGTGCCGTTGCCGCCGCCCGAATAGGTGTAGCGGCCGGTGCCGTCGATCTGCGGCAGGAGGTCGGCGCGCTGGATGCGGTATTGCGCGCGGGTCGCGGCGATGTTCGCGGCGGCGACGCGGAGATCGCGGTTGTTCGCCAGTGCCTGGACGATGATCTGCTGGAGCCGCGGGTCGCGGAACACGTCGCGGTAGGTGATCGCCGGCAGCGTCGCCTCGGACTGGCGGAGGTACGCATCGCCGACCGGGAGCGACGGCGGCACGGGAAGTTCGGTCCGCGCGTATTTAGGCGCGAGCGAGCAACCGGCGAGCGCGGTCGACGCCGCGAGGATCAGGACTAGCGAGCGCATCATGCGGGCTCCGGCCGGTGGGGGCCCTGTGGTTCGGGCGGGCCCAACGGTTCATTGTGATCGCCGTTGTTTCCGTCGTCGCGGTGCTCGCCACCATGGAAGCCGGTCGGGCGACCGCGCAGCTTGGCGATGCCGTCGCGCGCGCCGCGGCGGACGAGGACGAAGAACAAGGGTATGTAGAAGATCGCGAGGATCGTCGCGGTCAGCATGCCGCCGACCACCGCGGTGCCGATCGCGATGCGGCTGTTCGCGCCCGCACCGGTCGACAGCGCCAGCGGCAACACGCCGAGGATGAACGCGAACGAGGTCATCAGGATCGGGCGCAGACGGATCTTGGCGGCGGACATCGCCGCCTCGATGACGCGCTTGCCCTTCTTCTCCTCCTGCTCGGCGAATTCGATCATCAGGATCGCGTTCTTGGCGGCCAGCCCCATCGTCGTGAGCAGGCCGATCTGGAGATAGACGTCGTTGATCAGGCCACGCAGCGTCACCGCGAGGATCGCGCCGACCAGGCCGAGCGGAATGACGAGCAGCACCGCGATCGGGATCGTCCAGCTTTCGTACAGCGCGGCAAGGCACAGGAACACGACGAGCAGCGACAGGCCGTAGAGGATCGGTGCCTGACCCGAGGAGAGCCGCTCCTGATAGGAGAGCCCCGCCCACGCGACCGACGTACCGGGGATCTGGCCGGCGAGTTGGGCGATCTTATCCATCGCGTCGCCCGAACTCACGCCGGGCGCGCCCGACCCCTGGATTTCGTAGGACGAGATTCCGTTGAAGCGCGACAGCGTCGTCGGCGCCTGGCCCCAGCTGGTCTTGGCGAAGGACGAGAACGGCGCCATCTGGCCGTTCGAACCGCGCACGAACCACTGGCTGAGATCGGACGGTTGCGCGCGGAACTGTGCGTCGCCCTGGACATAGACGCGCTTCACGCGGCCGCGGTCGATGAAGTCGTTCACATATTGCCCGCCCCAGGCGGTCGACAGCGTCGAGTTCACGTTCGCCTGCGTCAGTCCCAGCGCCGACAGCTTCTGCTGATCCGCATCGACCCGCAGCGTCGCGACGTCGGGCAGTTCGGTGAGCCGGATCGCGGTCAGCGACGGATCGGCGCGGGCGAGCGCCAGCAGCTTGTCGCGCGCGGCGTTGAATTCGGTCTGGGTGAGGCTGCCGCTGTTCTGCAACTCCATCGTGAAGCCGTTGGACGAACCGAGGCCGCGGATCGCGGGCGGCACGAGCGAATAGACCTGTGCGTCGCGGAAGCCGGCAAACGCCTGCGAGGCGCGACCGGTGATCGCGTCGGCGGTGTTCTCCTTGCCCTTGCGCTCGTCCCAGGGCGCGAACGAGATGAAGCCCTGGCCGGTGTTCTGGCCGCTCGCGCCGCCGCCGCCGCCGCCGCTGACGGTGAACATCGTGCCGACGTTCGCCTTCTCGTTGGTCAGGTAATATTGCTCGATCTGCTTTTGCAGCGCGAAGGTGCGACCTTGCGTGGCGCCGGCGGGAAGCTGGAACTGGACGATCCCGGTGCCCTGGTCCTCGGTCGGCAGGAAGCCCGTCGGCAGGCGCAGGAACAGCACCGCCAGCAGGGCCACGGTCCCGGCGTAGATCAGCAGGAACAGCCATTTACGGTCGATCACCGACTGCACGCCGCGGGTGTATTTCTGCGTGCCCTTCTCGAAGGTTGAATTGAACTTGTCGCCGGCGCGCGTGAAGAAATGCGACACCTTCGGGAATTTGCGTTCGCCCCAGCTCTTCTCGTGGTTGCCCTCGGCGTCCTTCTTCTTCTGCTTGAGCAGAGTCGCGGTGAGGGCGGGGGAGAGGATCAGCGCGACCAGCACCGACAGCACCATCGCCGACACCATCGTCAGCGAGAACTGGCGGTAGATCACGCCGGTCGAGCCGCCGAAGAACGCCATCGGCAGGAACACCGCCGACAGCACCAGCGCGATCGCGACCAGCGCGACGGTGATCTCGTTCATCGATTCGATCGTCGCCTTCCGAGGCGTCATCTCGGGATTCTCTTCCATCAGGCGTTCGACATTCTCGACCACGACGATCGCATCGTCCACGAGAAGCCCGATCGCGAGCACGAGCCCGAACAGCGTGAGCGTGTTGATCGAGAATCCGGCGAGATAGAAGATGCCGAACGTGCCGAGCAGCACGACGGGCACCGCGATCGTCGGGATCAGCGTGGCGCGCCAGCTTTGCAGGAACACGAACATCACGATGACGACGAGGATGACCGCCTCGATCAGCGTCTCGACGACCTCGTCGATCGACAGCTTGATGAAGTTCGTCGTGTCGTTGGCATAGGCGTATTTCAGGCCGGGCGGGAAGCGCTTCGACGCGTCCGCGACATAGGCCTTGACCAGTTCGGCGGTCTTGAGCGCGTCGGCGCCGGGCGCGAGCAGCACCGCGATGCCGGCCCCTGGATGCGCGTTGATGCGGCTGCGCGCGTTGTAGTTCTCGGCCCCCAGCTCGATCCGGGCGACGTCGCGCAGCTTCACGGTGGCGCCGTCGTTGGTGGTCTTCAGGATGATGTTGGCGAACTGCTCGGGCGTCTGGAGACGCGACTGCGCGGTGACGGTCGCGTTCAGCATCTGCGTGTCGGGTTGCGGCTGCCCGCCGAGTTCGCCGGCGGCGACTTCGGTGTTCTGCGCCTGGATCGCGGTCGTCACGTCGCTCGGGATCAGCTGGAAGCTCGCCAGCTTGTTCGGGTTCAGCCAGATCCGCATCGCATATTGCGCGCCGAACACGTTGCTGTCGCCGATGCCGGGAATGCGGCCGAGCGGATCCTGGAGGTTCGAGACGAGATAGTCCGACACGTCCTGGTTGGTCAGCTTGTCGGTCTCGTCATAGACGCCGACGATCAGGAGGTTGTCCGGGTTCGATTTCCGCACGACGAGGCCCTGTTGCTGGACCTGGGTGGGGAGGCGCGACAGTGTCTGCTGGACCTGATTCTGGACCTGGACCTGCGCGATGTCGGGATCGGTGCCCTTTTCGAACGTCACGGTGATCGTCACCGAGCCGCGCGACGAGGAGGACGAGCTGAAATAGATCAGCCCGTCGATGCCGGTCAGCGATTGCTCGACGACCTGCGTGACGCTGTTCTGGATCGTCTGTGCGTTGGCGCCGGGGAAGCTGGCGCGGATCGAGACCTGCGGCGGCGCGACGTCGGGATATTGCGCGATCGGCAGCGCCATGATCGCACCGATGCCGCCAAGCATCACGATGATCGCGAGCACCCAGGCGAAGATCGGGCGATCGATGAAGACACGGGACAACATAAGGGCTTAGCCGGCCTTTTTCTGGCTGGATTGGCCGCCTGAGGACCCGTCATCAGAGGTGCCCTTGGGCGCTTCGATCTTTTGCGCGGCGGTTTCGGGTACCGGCTTCACGCCCTGGTTCGGGGCGATCTTCGACAGCCCCTGCGTGATGATCCGGTCGCCGGGGTTGAGCCCGCCGGTGACCACCCAGAACATGCCCTGCGTGCGGTCGGCCTTGATAGTCTTCTGCACCGCCTTGTTGTTCGCATCGACGACATAGACCGTCGCATTGCCCTTGGCATCGCGCGACACGCCCGCCTGCGGCACGAGGAACGCGCGCTGGTTGATCGCCTGCGCGAACTTCGCCTGGACGAACATGCCGGGGAGCAGCAGCCCCTGCGGATTGGGGAAGCGCGCGCGCAGCGTCACGGTGCCGGTCTCGGTGTTGACCAGCGCCTCGGCGAACTGGACGGTGCCGGTCGCGCCATATTCGCTGCCATCCTCGAGCGTGAGGCGGACTTCGGCGCGGGTCGCGACGATGCCGTTCCGGCCGAGCGAACGGCGCAGCGCGAGCAGGTCGCCAGAGGATTGCTGGATATCGACGAACATCGGGTCGAGTCGCTGGATCTGCGCGAGCGGATCGGTCTGCGTCGCCGAGACCAGTGCGCCGACGGTGAACAGCGAGCGGCCGATGCGGCCGGTGATCGGCGCGGGGACGGTCGTGAACTTGAGGTTGATCTGCGCAGTTTCGAGCGCCGCACGGGTCTGCGCGACCGAGGCGGTGGCCTGGCGCGAGGTGGCGAGCGCGTTGGTGTAATCCTGTTTGCTGATCGCCTCCATCTCGGCGAGCGGCTTGTAGCGCTGGGCGAGAATAGTCTGCGCCTGCTGGTTGGCGCGCGCGCTCTGGAGGTTGGCCTGCGCTTCGTTGGCGGCGGCGCGATAGAGGCGGGGGTCGATCTCGTAGAGCGGCTGGCCCTTCTTGACGAGCGTGCCCTCGGTGAAGAAGCGGCGGCGGATGATGCCGGTGACCTGGGGCCGCACGTCCGAGCTTTCGAACGCAGTGGTGCGGCCGCTGAGTTCGGTGGTCATCGCGACGCTGGTCGGCTGGACGACGACATAGCCGACGGTGGGCGTGCCCTGGCCAGGCTGGCCGCCCTTGCCCTTGCCTTGCGCCTTTTCGCCGCCGCCCGAACAGGCAGCTAGCGCCAGCGCGGGTACGAGCAGGAGGGCGCACTGCCGCGTGGAAAATCGTGTGGCTATCAAGTTTGGTATCCGCTCGCGATCGGTGGGGCAGGTGTTGGTCGGGCTAAACCACGAGGATGTACCAGAAGTATGTCAGTTGAAAAGCGGGTGTGCGAAATAGGGTAGGAAGAGTAACCTGTTTTGTTTGTGTGGGGGGTGTCGCGGGGAGAGCGCTCGCCGAACCACGAAGATTGTTTCCCCGCGAAGGCGGGGATCCAGACTGGGCTCCCGCCTTCGCGGGAGAACAAGATGAGAAGTGCCCCGTGCCCATAGCTACCACCCCGGCGGAGGCCGGGGCCCAGTTGGGGACGTTGCCAATGAAGCGCAATCCGTCGTTACTGCAACCTTTCCAACTGGGCCCCGGCCTTCGCCGGGGTGGTGCTTGTTGTGCGTGTCCTCCAAACCAAATTCTCTCGGGTGCGTTGAGCAGTGGATGCCGGAACGAGCCCGGCATGACGGATGGGGTGGGCTGATGGCTTCGATCGATGACGACAAGAAGGCCGCCGCGGTTGCCGCCGTCGCTGAAGTTCGAATGGGGATGCTGGTCGGACTCGGCACCGGCTCCACCGCGGCGTTCGCGATCCGGGCGCTGGGCGATCGCGTGGCTCAGGGCTTGGCAATCCGTGCGGTCGTCACCTCCGACGCCAGCGACAAACTCGCGCGCGAGGTCGGCATCGAAGTCCTCGACTTCGCCGCCGTCGCGCGCGTCGACCTCACGATCGACGGCGCGGATGAGATCGACTCGCGGTGCTTCGCGATCAAGGGCGCAGGCGGCGCGATGTTGCGGGAGAAGATCGTCGCCGCAAGCTCGGCACGGATGGTCGTGATCGCCGACGGCTCCAAGCAGGTCGAGCGGATCGGTGCGGCCAAGCTGCCGGTCGAGGTGCTGCCGTTCGCCATCGCCTATGTCATGCGCGTGCTGACCGACATGGATGCCGCCCCAACGGTCCGCGACAACTACCTGACGGACCAAGGCAATCTCGTTATCGACTGTCACTTCGTCAGCCTCGAAGACCCCCGCGCAACTGCCGCCACGCTCTCCGCAATCCCCGGCATTCTCGGCCACGGGTTGTTCCTCGACGAGGTCGACGGCGCGTATATTGCAACGAATGGCGTCGTTACGCGACTGGAACGGGCGGGTGCATCCGCGTAAAGCCACCCTATCTTGGCAACCAGATCGGATGCGCGGCGTTCGGTCACAGTCTAGAGCGAGGCTTTCTTCCATGACCGATACCGCAACCGCTGCCCCCAAGGCGGACCCCATGCTCCACGAGGATGGTTCACCCGAACGCCTCACGATCGATACCATCCGCACGTTGTCGATGGACGCGGTGCAGAAGGCCAATTCGGGCCACCCCGGCACCCCCATGGCACTCGCGCCGGTCGGCTATACGCTCTGGTCGAAGTTCCTTCGCTATGATCCCAAGCACGCCGACTGGCCCAATCGCGACCGCTTCGTGCTGTCGGTCGGCCATGCGTCGATGCTGCTCTATTCGCTGATCCACCTCGCCAAGATCGAGGAGATCGGCGCGGACGGTGAGAAGAGCGGCAAGGAGGCGGTCAGCCTCGAGGATATCAAGCAGTTCCGTCAGCTGTCGTCCAAGACCCCGGGCCACCCCGAATATCGCCACACCACCGGCGTCGAGACCACGACGGGCCCGCTCGGCCAGGGCTGCGGCAATTCGGTCGGCATGGCGATCGCCGAGCGTTGGCTCGCGGCGCGCTACAACAAGGATGGCTTCACGCTGTTCGACCATGACGTCTACACGCTGTGCGGCGACGGCGACATGATGGAGGGCGTCTCGGCCGAGGCGGCGAGCCTCGCCGGTCATCTCAAGCTCAGCAACCTCTGCTGGATTTACGACAGCAACCACATCTCGATCGAGGGCGCGACCGATCTGGCGTTCGACGAGGATGTCGGCCTGCGCTTCGATGCTTATGGCTGGAACGTCATCCATGTCGACGACGCCAACGACACCGCCGCGCTGACCCGCGCCATCGAGACGTTCAAGGCGACCACCGACAAGCCGACCTTCATCGTCGTGCATTCGGTGATCGGTTACGGCAGCCCCAAGGCGGGCAGCGAGAAGGCGCACGGCGAGCCGCTCGGCGAGGAAAATATCCGCCTCACCAAACAGGCCTATGGCTGGCCCGAAGACAAGTCGTTCTACGTGCCGGACGGCGTGATCGAGCATTTCAACGGTGCGATCGCCGGGCGTGGCGCGAAGCTGCGCGACGAGTGGGTCGCGCTGACCGACAAGTATCGGAGCGCCTATCCCGAGCTGTCGGCCGAGCTCGACCTGCTGCTCAAGGACGAGCTGCCCGAGGGCTGGGATGCCGATATCCCGACCTTCGAGGCGGATGCCAAGGGCGTCGCCAGCCGTGATTCCGGCGGCAAGGTGCTCAACGCGATCGCGGCGAAGGTGCCGTGGCTGATCGGCGGGTCCGCCGATCTCGCGCCGTCGACCAAGACCGATATCAAGGGCCAGCCATCGTTCGAAGGCGACAATTACGCCGGCCGGAACTTCCATTTCGGCATTCGCGAACATGGCATGGGCGCGATCGTCAACGGCATGGCGCTGTCGCACCTGCGTTCCTACGGCTCTACCTTCCTGGTGTTCGTCGACTATATGCGGGCGCCGGTGCGCCTGTCGGCGATCATGGAAGTCGGTACCGTCTGGGTGTTCACGCACGACTCGATCGGGGTCGGCGAGGACGGCCCGACGCACCAGCCGATCGAGCATCTCGCCACGCTGCGCGCGATCCCCGGCCTCGACACGATCCGTCCGAGCGACGCGAACGAGGTCGTCGCGGCGTGGAAGGCGGTCCTGAAGGACGCCAGCACGCCCGCCGCGCTGGTCCTGTCGCGCCAGGCGCTTCCGACGCTCGACCGGACCAAGTACGCCAGCGCCGACGGGCTCGAAAAGGGCGGCTATGTGCTCGCCGACTGTGACGGCACGCCCGACGTGATCCTGATCGCGACCGGCAGCGAAGTGTCGCTTGCGGTCGACGCGCACGAGAAGCTGAAGGCAGACGGCGTGAAGAGCCGGGTCGTGTCGATGCCGAGCTGGTATCGCTACGAATTGCAGGACGCCGCGTACAAGGAAAGCGTGCTGCCGAAGAACGTGCGGGCGCGGGTCGCGATCGAGATGGCCGGGTCGATCGGTTGGGACCGCTATGTCGGGCTCGACGGCGCGACCGTGACGATGTCGACGTTCGGTGCGTCCGCACCGCTCGCCAAGTTGCAGGACAAGTTCGGGTTCACCGTCGACAATGTCGTCAAGGTCGCCCGCCAGGTTATGGAGACCAAGTGATGGGTGCGCTCAACGATCTCGAAGGCTTCGGCCAGGCGGTATGGCTCGATTTCGTCGACCGGAAGTTCCTGGAGGCCGGTGGCCTCCAGAAGCTGGTCGACGAGGATGGGCTGACTGGCGTCACGTCGAACCCGTCGATCTTCGAAAAGGCGATGGGGCATGGCGACGCGTATGACGCGACGCTGGCGGAGTACGACAAGCAGCATCCCGGCGCGGCGACGATCGACCGCTACGAGCATCTTGCCATTCAGGACATCAAGGCGGCGGCGGAGACGCTGAAGCCGGTGTACGACAGGCTCGACGCGAAGGACGGCTATGTCAGCCTGGAGGTGTCGCCGTACATCTCGGACGATACCGACGCGACGATCGCCGAGGCGAAGAAGCTGTGGGGGATGGTCGACCGGCCGAACCTGATGATCAAGATTCCGGGGACGCTCGCGGGCGGTCCGGCGATCTCGACTGCGATCTCGGAAGGGATCAACGTCAATGTCACGTTGCTGTTCTCGATCGACGCCTATGTGCGCGTTGCCGAGGCGTATGCGGCGGGGCTTGAGAAGCGCGTCGCGGACGGCCATCCGATCGACCGGATCGCCAGCGTGGCCAGCTTCTTCGTTAGCCGGATCGACACGTCGATCGACAAGGAGATCGATGCGCGCGTCGAGAAGGGCGATGCCGAGGCAGACGCGCTGAAGGCGGTCCGCGGCAAGGTCGCGATCGCCAACGCGAAGATGGCGTATCAATGGTATCTCGACTTCCTGAAGTCGGATCGCTGGCAGGCGCTCGCCGCCAAGGGTGCGCAGCCGCAGCGGCTGTTGTGGGCGTCGACCGGCGTGAAGGACCCGAGCTATCCGGATACGCTGTATATCGACACGCTGATCGGCAAGGACACGGTCAACACGATGCCGCCGAAGACGATGGATGCGTTCCGCGACCACGGCACCGCGGCGGAGACGATCACGCAGGACGTCGACGGCGCGAAGCACACGCTCGCCGAAGCCGAGCGGCTGGGTCTCGACCTGAACGGCGTGACCGGCAAGCTGGTCGAAGAAGGCGTCGCGTCGTTCGTGAAGGCGTTCGACGACCTGCTCGGCTCGATTGCGAAGAAGCAGCCCGCGACGGCGTAGTCCTTCTGCACCCTCTCCCCTGCGGGGAGAGGGCCGGGGTGAGGGGCGCCGCGAGCGCTGTCCTCGCCAACTACCCCTCACCCCAACCCTCTCCCCGGAGGGGAGAGGGGTAAGTAAGGAATTATCTATGAAGATCGGACTGATCGGCCTCGGCCGGATGGGCGGCAATATCGCGCGCCGGTTGATGAAGGACGGCCATGAGGTCGTCGCCTATGACCGCGATGCCGAAGCCGTGAAGAAGCTCGCCGCCGATGGCGCAATCGGCGCGGAGTCGCTCGATGACATGCGCGGCAAGCTCGACACCCCGGCGATCTGGTGGGTCATGGTGCCCGCGGGCGAGCCGACCGAGCAGACCGTCCAGACGATCGCGGCCAAGGCCGCCGAGGGCGAGATCATCATCGACGGCGGCAACAGCTTCTACAAGGACGACGTCCGCCGCGCGAAGGAACTGGCCGAGAAGGGCATCCGCTATGTCGACGTCGGCACGTCGGGCGGCGTGTGGGGCCTCGAACGCGGCTATTGCATGATGATCGGCGGCGACAAGGACACGGTCGATTACCTCGATCCGATCTTCGAGACGCTCGCACCGGGCATGGGCGACATCGTCCGCACGCCAGGCCGTATCGAAGGCCAGGCCGATCCGCGCGCCGAGAAGGGTTATATCCACGCAGGCCCGTCGGGCGCCGGGCACTTCGTCAAGATGGTGCATAACGGCATCGAATACGGCCTGATGCAGGCCTATGCCGAGGGGTTCGACATCCTCAAGGGGAAGTCCGGCGAGCATGTCGCGGAGGACCAGCGCTTCGACATCAACCTGACCGATGTCGCCGAAGTCTGGCGTCGTGGCAGCGTGATCTCGTCGTGGCTGCTCGATCTGTCGGCGATCGCGCTGGCGAAGGACGGCAAGCTCGACGCATTCAGCGGCAGCGTCGCGGATTCGGGCGAGGGCCAGTGGACGATCGACGCGGCGATGGAGGAGAAGGTGCCGGCCAACGTGCTGACCGCCGCGCTCTACGCACGCTATCGCAGCCGGGTCGACCATACGTTCGGTGACAAGCTGTTGTCGGCGATGCGCTATGGCTTTGGCGGTCATGTCGAGATGCCGCAGTGAGTGCGCAAGTGAGTTCCGGTATCAAGCTCCTCGTCTCCGATGTCGACGGGACGCTCGTCGACAAGGAGAAGAAGGTGACGCCGGCGACCGTCGATGCGGTCGAGCGGCTGAAGGCGGCGGGCCTCGGCTTCACGATCATCAGCGCGCGGCCGCGGTCGGGAATGATGCCGATCGCCGAGCTGCTCGGGATCGACGAGCCGATGGGGGCTTTCAACGGCGGGATCGTGTTCAAGCGTGATGGCACGGTGATCGAGCACCACATGATCGACGTCGACGTCGTGCGCGGCGCTATGGAGATCGTCGGTGACGCGCCAGTCGATACGTGGTTCTTTGCCGATGACGTCTGGTATGCGAGCACCGATCAGGGCGGGCATGTCGGCAGCGAGCGGAAGGCTTCCGCGCAGGATCCGGTTATCGTTTCCGACTTCTCGGACCTTCTTGCCAAGGCCGACAAGGTGACGTTCGTCAGCGATGACGAAGACCTGTTGCGCGACCTGCATGCCAAGGTCGCGGCGAAGTTCGATACGCAGGCTACGATCGTCCAGTCGCAGACCTATTATCTCGACATCACGCCGGTGGCCGGCAACAAGGGCAGTGGGATCGAGGAACTGGCGGACGCGTTCGGTATCTCGCTGACCGAAACCGCGGCGATTGGCGATCAGGCCAACGACATCGCGATGCTCAAGCGTGCCAAGCTGGCGATCGCGATGGGCAACGCACCGCAGGCCGTCCGCGATGTCGCGCACGAGATTACCAGCGCGAACGATGCCGATGGCGTCGCGTACGCGATCGACAATTTTATCCTTACCGGAGTTTCCGCATGAAAGACCTCGTTGCCTTCGACCTCGACGGAACCCTGGCCGAGAGCAAGCAGCCCTTGCAGGAGCCGATGGGCGAAGCGCTGGCGAACCTGCTCGACGTCGCGCATGTCGCGGTGATCTCGGGCGGCGACTGGCCGCAGTTCGAGAAGCAGGTCGCGTCGCGCCTGCCCGAGCGCGCGGATCGCACCAAGCTGTGGCTGATGCCGACGACCGGCACCAAGCTGTACCGGTTCGATGGCGAATGGCGCGCGGTGTATGCCGAGCTGTTCGAGGAGGACGAGAAGCAGAAGATCCTGAAGGCGTTCGACGAGTCTCTGGAGGCCACTGGCTTCGTGCCGGAGAAGACCTGGGGCGAGCGGATCGAGGATCGTGGCAGCCAGATCACCTTTTCGGCCCTCGGCCAGGAAGCGCCGATCGATGCCAAGCACAGCTGGGATCCGGACTTCGCCAAGCGGAAGGTGATCCAGGCCGATCTGCAGAAGCGCCTGCCGGGGCTGTCGATCAACATGGGCGGCGCGACTTCGATCGACATCACGCGTGAGGGTGTCGACAAGGCGTATGGCCTGAAGAAGCTGAACGAGGCGAGCGGCATTGCGCTCGACAAGATGATGTTCATCGGCGACGCGATCTTCCCGGGCGGGAATGATTATCCGGCGGAGCAGCTTGGGCTCGACGTGGTGAAGGTGAAGAACGTCGACGGGACGCTGGCGGCGATCGCCGGGATCGTCGCATGCTTGAAGTGATCTTGTGAGCGTCGCCTTCCGTCGCGAGAGTGACGAGGAACATCTCGAACCCAAGTTCGAACAGCCGATCGCGCCGGGGCCCAATCTGGTCACGGCGCGGGGGTTGCGGCTGATCGGCGAGCGGGTTGTGGAGATCGAGGTGGCGGTTGCGGCGGAGACGGACGAGGAGGCTCGGAAGCTTCTGCTGCGCGACCTGCGCTATTGGCATACGCGGCAGACGACCGCCGAGATCGCGCCTGAGCCTGAAGAGGACGAGGTCGGGATCGGCTCGCGGGTTCGCGTTCGGATGAACGGGGCTGAGCGGGTTATCTCTATCGTCGGTGGCGACGAGGCGGAGCCCGGCGAGGACCGGCTGGCGTTTTCGGCGCCGTTGGCGCGGGCGCTGATGGGGGCTGCGGTCGGCGAGAAGGTGGCATTTGCCGGCAAGGCGGATGCGATCGAGGTGCTGGCGATCGATAGGGATGACGGCTGATGGCTGAGGCGAAATTCGAGCGGCATCGTCAGGCCTGGACTCAGGACGAGATCCAGAAGCTGCATACGCTGGCCAAGAAGGGCATGGCGCTGAAGGCCATCGCCAAGGCGCTGACCCGGAGCGAGGAGTCGGTGAAGGTTCGGGCGAAGGAGGATTCGCTGAATATTGCTAAGTTGCGGTAGGTTGGGGTGAGAAGCCCTCTCCCCTTCGGGGAGAGGGTTGGGTGAGGGGCTGTTCCGGGCGGTGCGCTGCTTGGCGGCCCCTCACCCCGGCCCTCTCCCCGGAGGGGAGAGGGAGCAGAAGGGGGGTGGCTCTCTGCTTTCACGATAGTAGCCGGACTGCCGCCCCTCCACATACCACCCCGGCGGAGGCCGGGGCCCAATTGGAAAGGTTGGAGTAACAGGGCGCGACCTGCGTCATTGCTGTCCCCCAATTGGGCCCCGGCCTTCGCCGGGGTGGTTCCATTCGGGGTTGCCGGGTTGATAGACCCAGCGTTACGTCACCTATTTGGCCGGTCCCGAACGCGCTACAGTGGGCACCCCTTGTTCTCCCGCGAAAGCGGGAGTCCAGTCTGGGTCCCCGCCTTCGCGGGGAAACATTCTAATTGGCGGCTGCTGACCGAAGCCGTACGGAGCTACACTTGTCCGACTACGACGCGATAATCCTCGGGGCAGGCGCAGCCGGCCTCATGTGCGCCGCGGTCGCCGGCCAGCGGGGGCGGAAGATCTTGCTCGTCGATCATGCGGAGCAGGCGGGGAAGAAGATCCTGATCTCCGGCGGCGGGCGGTGCAACTTCACCAATCTGCACACCGCGGCGGATCGCTACATTTCCGCCAACCCGCATTTCGCCAAGTCCGCGCTCGGCCGCTATTCCGCGCAGGACTTTATCGCTTTGGTCGAATCCTACGGCATCGCGTGGCATGAGAAAACGCTCGGGCAACTCTTCTGCGACGGGTCCGCGAAGCAGATCGTCGAGATGCTGCTCGACGAATGCGACAAGGGGCGGGTCGAGCTGTCGCTCGGCCGCGCGGTCACGGGAGTGGACCATGCCGACGGGCGCTACCGCGTGTCGCTCGATGGCCGCACCGTTACTGCCCCCGCGCTGGTGATCGCGACCGGCGGGCCGTCGATCCCGAAGATGGGCGCGACGGGCTTCGCCTATGATCTCGCGAGGCAGTTCGGGTTGAAAGTCGTGGAGCCACGCCCCGCGCTCGTCCCGCTGACGCTGGGCGGCGACGAAATCCTGTTTCGCGAATTGTCGGGCGTTGCCGCCGACGTGGTCGCAAGCGTTGGCAGCAAGGGGGGCAAGACCGCGTTTCGCGAGGCGGCGCTGTTCACGCACCGCGGGCTGTCCGGCCCGGCGATCCTGCAAGTGTCGTCCCATTGGCGGAACGGCCAGCCCGTCGGGATCGATTTCCTCCCTGATCGCGAGTCCGGCTGGCTGCCCGCCGCCAAGCGTACCACGCCGCGCGCGACTCTCCGGAAACTGCTCGGCAGCACGCTCCCGGACCGACTCGCGGAGACTTTGAGCGAGCGATTGGACATGACGAGCGAGATTTCTGCGCTCACCGACCGGAAACTCCAGGACGCCGAGCGTGCGCTAAGTCACTGGCAATTCACGCCAAATGGCTCGGAGGGCTATGCCAAGGCCGAGGTCACCGCAGGCGGAATCAGCACCGCGGAACTATCTTCGCAAACAATGCAAGCCAAACGCGTACCAATGTTGTATGCGGTCGGCGAAGCGGTCGATGTCACAGGGTGGCTCGGCGGTTACAACTTCCAATGGGCATGGGCGAGCGGGTGGGCCGCGGGCCAAGTCCTGTAGGGACCACCACGCCAGTGCTTTGCCGTAGCGTCAAGCCGGCCACCAATTAGGACGTACATGCCTTTTACAAATATTCCGTCGCTTCTCTCCGAGGCGCTCGAAGCGCGCGGCTATACCGCGCTCACCCCCGTCCAGGCTCATGTGATCGAGGACAATGCGATCGGTCGCGATCTCGTCGTGTCGGCGCAGACCGGCTCGGGCAAGACCGTCGCGTTCGGCCTGGCGATGGCCGGCGAACTGCTCGGTGACGCGGGTGAGGACGGCGTTCAGCGCCTGCCGGCGCCGCACAAGCCGCTGGTGCTTTGCATCGCACCGACTCGCGAGCTCGCGCTCCAGGTGAGCCGCGAGCTGATGTGGCTCTATGCCAAGGCGGGGGCGCGGATCTCGACCTGCGTCGGCGGGATGGACGCCTCGAAGGAGCGTCGTTCGCTTGCGCATGGCGCGCATATCGTCGTCGGCACGCCGGGGCGTCTGCGCGATCACCTCGAGCGTGGCGCGCTCGACCTGTCGGCCTTGAAGGTCGCCGTTCTCGATGAAGCCGACGAGATGCTCGACATGGGCTTCCGCGAAGATCTCGAGCAGATCCTCGACGCGTCGCCCGAGCAGCGCCGTACGCTGCTGTTCTCGGCGACGATGCCGCGGCCGATCGTCGCGCTCGCCAAGCGTTACCAAAAGGACGCGCTCCGGATTTCGACCGTCGGCGAGGACCGCGGTCATGGTGATATCTCGTACCAGGCCGTCACGGTCTCGCCGTCCGAGATCGAGCATGCGGTGATCAACCTGCTGCGCTTCCACGAGGCGGAGACGGCGATGCTGTTCTGCGCGACTCGCGATAACGTGCGCCATCTGCACGCCAGCCTGGTCGAGCGTGGCTTTGCTGCCGTCGCCTTGTCCGGCGAGCATTCGCAGAACGAGCGTAACGCGGCGTTGCAGGCGTTGCGCGATCGTCGTGCGCGCGTTTGCGTTGCGACCGACGTTGCAGCTCGCGGTATCGATCTGCCGACGTTGTCGCTGGTCGTGCACGTCGAGCTGCCGCGCGATGCCGAGACGCTCCAGCATCGCTCGGGTCGTACCGGTCGTGCGGGCAAGAAGGGCACCGCCGTCCTGATCGTACCGTTCCCGCGTCGCCGTCGCGTCGAGATGATGCTCCGTGGTGCGAAGATCAACGCGGAGTGGGTCAACGCCCCGACCGCCGAGGACATCCGCAAGAACGACCACGAGCGGCTGATCGGCATGCTGTTGCAGCCGGTCGAGGTCGAGGAGGAGGATCGCGCACTCGCCGTCCGCCTGATGGCCGAGAAGACCCCGGAGGATATCGCCGCCGCGCTGGTGCACATGCACCGTTCGACGATGCCGCAGGCCGAGGATCTGATCGACCAGAGCAAGCAGCCGACTCAGGACGAGCGTTCGCAGGGGCCGCGCGCGGGGTTCGAGGACACGGTGTGGTTCCGCATGGATATCGGTCGTCGCCAGAACGCCGATCCGCGCTGGATCCTGCCGCTGATCTGCCGTCGCGGGCATATCACCAAGTCGGAAATCGGAGCGATCCGCATCGGGCCGAACGAGACGGCTTTCGAGATTCCTCGCGCGGTGGCGTCGCGGTTCTCGGCAGCGATCCAGCGTACGGCGCAGGCTGGCGAGGAAGAGAGCGGCGTGGCGATCGAGGCGATGCAGGGCGCGCCGGAGAGCGGTGCGCGGCATGATGGCGGTGGTGGCGGTCGCAGCAATGCGAGCGGCCCGCGCTCGACGCTGCACCGCGCGGCCCCGCGTGGCGGGCCGGCGCCTGCGCGCAAGCCGCCGTATCGCGGCAACCGCGAGCGGAGCTGAGGGATCGGGTCCGCCAACTGAGATAGTGATCGGACCCGTTAGCCGGGCTTAGCAAGCCTCGTCCCCCCTTTTGCCGTCCAACCCCAAACCCGTCACCCCAGCGAAAGCTGGGGTATCCCATGTGGCACGTGACGCGTGCCCAACGGGTAGATCCCAGCTTTCGCTGGGATGACGGAATGGGGGCGGCTGCGTTGGAAACGTTGACATTGCTCGGCATTCGATCGCGATGGTTCCTATGACTGCCGACATGCCAACCACGATCCGCATTCTCGTCGACGCCGATGCGTGCCCGGTGAAGGACGAGATATACAAGGTCGCGTGGCGCCACGAAGTCCCCGTGACGATCGTCGCGAACAGCCACTTCCGGATTCCCGTGCATCCGCTGATCTCCCGCGTGGTCGTCAGCGACGGGTTCGATGCGGCCGATGACTGGATCGCCGAACAGGCCGACGCGAAGTCGGTGGTGATCACCGCCGACATCCTGCTCGCCGACCGGTGCGTGAAGGCGGGTGCGACCGTGCTCGCCAACACCGGCAAGCCGTTCACCACCAGCTCGATCGGCGGCGCGATCGCGACGCGCGCGATCATGGCCGACCTGCGCGCGGGCGGCGACATCGTCGGCGGCCCTGCGCCGTTTTCGAAGGCCGACCGGTCGAGCTTCCTGTCGGCGCTCGATGCGGCGTTGGTGCGCTTGAAGCGACTTTAGGGCGGATCGTTTCTCTCCCCTCCCTGGAAGGGAGGGGCTGGGGGTGGGTTGGTCGGCTTGTGATGTTGACGTTCGATGATACGGAACCCGACCCACCCCCGACCCCTCCCTTTCAGGGAGGGGGGAAGAGTCGCGCGGACGCAGGGGGATTTGAATATCGATCCGGCCTGATCCCTCGGACCAGGACGCTGGGGGGCCGCTGATTATGGTCAGGTCCGTTGTCACACTTAGCCCGCGCGGGGTTGCCATCACGCACCCCGTATCGCCATAGGCGCGCGTTCACGGAGAACATGCGATGCACACGAACGCTGGCGGCCCCGCGCTGGGGCTGGATTTCGGCACGACCAACAGCGTCGTGGCTCTCGGGACCAAAAATGGCACCCCGGAACTGGTGACGTTCGCCGCCCCTGCCGAGACGAGCCCGGTGTTTCGCTCGGCTTTGTGCTTCTGGCAGGACGACAGCGGCAAGGGGCTCGCGTCGGATGCCGGGCCGTGGGCGATCGCGGAATATATGGAATATCCGCTCGACAGCCGGTTCATCCAGTCGTTCAAGTCGGTCGCGGCGATGA
Source organism: Sphingomonas faeni (assembly GCF_024273235.1). Taxonomy (GTDB): domain Bacteria; phylum Pseudomonadota; class Alphaproteobacteria; order Sphingomonadales; family Sphingomonadaceae; genus Sphingomonas; species Sphingomonas faeni_A. The sequence continues at coordinate 151,853 of NZ_JANBVH010000002.1, forward strand.
AGACGTTCGAGCAGGCCTCGGTCTTCGACAAGCGATACCGCTTCGAGGAGATGGGCAAGCTGTTCCTCGACAAGCTGATTTCGCATGCGGGCGGCAAGCTCGACACGCGGCCGCACCGGATCGTGGTGGGCCGGCCGGTCGAATATGCCGGCGCGCGGCCCGACGAGGCTTTGGCACGTACCCGCTATGACGCGATGTTCAAGGGTTTCGGCGCGGAGATCCATTATGTCTACGAACCGCTTGGCGCGGCGTACAGCTACGCGACACGGCTGACCGAGCCTGCGACGATTCTCGTGGCCGATTTCGGCGGCGGTACGAGCGATTTCTCGGTGGTGCGGGTGGCCGAGCCGGGGGCGGCGCGACGCTGTACGCCGCTCGGGCATGCGGGCGTCGGGATTGCGGGCGATCGGTTCGATTACCGGATCCTCGACCGGCTGGTGCTGCCGATGCTGGGCAAGGGCGGCGCGTACAAGTCGTTCGGCAAGGAACTGGAGATTCCACGCGCGTATTTCGCCGATTTCGCGGACTGGTCCAGGCTCGCGCTGATGCGCAATCGCAAGACAATGACCGAGCTGGAGCGGTTGCAGAAGACGGCGGTCGATCCGGACTCGATCGGGCGGATGATCGCGGTGATCGAGAACGAACTGGGCTATCCGCTGTACGATGCGGTCGGGTCGCTCAAGCGCGCGCTGTCGAGCGGCGAGGACGCGCATTTCCACTTTACGGGCGCGGGGCTGGAGATCGAGGCCGACGTGACGCGGGCGCAGTTCGAGGGCTGGATCGCCGACGACGTGGTGCGGATCGAGGCGGCGGTCGACCGGGCCTTGGAAGTCGCGAACGTCGGTGGCGGCGAGATCGACCGGGTGTTCCTGACTGGCGGGTCGTCGCTGATCCCGCGCATCCGGCGGATCTTCGTCGAGCGGTTCGGCGAGGCGGCGATCATGAGCGGCGGCGAGCTGACCTCGATCGCGCACGGGCTGGCCTTGATCGGCGAGCAGGACGATATCGCGGCGTGGTCCGCATGATCCCGCGCGTGCTGCTCGGAACGGCGCAGGTGCCTGGTGGGGGTGAGCTTCGGTTGCTCCAGCGGGGCGCGGAGTTCTCGATCATGCTCGGCGCGAACGAGTTGATGAACAGTCGGTTGAGCGGGTCGGAAGAGGCGCTGGCGGAGCAGGCTTGCGATCGGATCGGCGACCGGCTTGGTGTGCGGATGCTGATCGGCGGGCTCGGGATGGGCTTTACGCTTCGTGCGGCGCTTGGCCGGCTTGGCCCTGACGCGGAGGTGGCGGTCGCGGAGATCGTGCCGGCGGTGATCGAGTGGGCGCGAGGGCCGATGGTGGCGCTGCATGGCGATAGCCTGACCGATCCGCGGACCCGGATTTTCGAGGGCGACGTCGCTGCGGCGATTGCGGAGGGCGATTGGGACGCGATCCTGCTCGACGTCGATAACGGCCCGGACGGGATTTCGCGGCCGGGGAACGATCGGCTTTATGGCGCGCGGGGATTGTCTCTGGCGCGGGCGGCTTTGCGGTCGGGGGGCGTGCTGGCGGTGTGGTCGTCGGCACCGAGCAAACCGTTCGCTACCCGTCTTGCCGAAGCGGGGTTCGCGGTCGACGAGGTGATCGCGCGGGCGACGCGGAAAGGCGGGGCGCGGCATATGATCTGGTTCGCTACCAAGGCATGATCTGGCGCTGGGCCGTGTTGATCGCGCTGTCGGCGGTGATCGCGGGGCTGCTGGAGCTGGTCGGACTGCCCGCGGGGTTGTTGCTGGGGCCGATGATCGCGGCGGTGGTGCTGGCGGTGCGCGGGTGGTCGCTGACTGTTCCCACATCAGCTTTCCGAGGCGCGCAGGCGGCGGTGGGGACGCTGATCGCGGGGTCGATCACGACCGGGATCGTCGCGACGGTGGCGGATCACTGGCCGGTGTTCCTGATGGTCAATTTCGTCACGCTCGCGGCCAGCAGCGTGCTCGGATATTTGCTGAGCCGGTGGCAGGTGTTGCCCGGCACTGTCGCGGTGTGGGGATCGACGCCCGGCGCGGCGAGCGCGATGGTATTGATGGCGCAGGCCTATGGCGCGGACTCGCGGCTGGTCGCGGTGATGACCTATACCCGGGTGGTCAGCGTGGCGGTGGTCGCTTCGGTGCTGGCAGCGGTGATGGTCGGTGGCGGGAGCGGGCACCACCCGGTCACGTGGTTCGCGGCGGTCGATCCGCTGGTCGTGCTGCGGACGATCGGTGTCGCCGGCGTCGGGGCTGGCATCGGTATCGCGTTGCGGCTGCCGGCGGGCGCGCTGCTCGGGTCGCTGATCGCGGGGGCGGCGCTCAACGTCACCGGCGTGGCGCAGCCGGTGTTGCCGCAGTGGTTGCTGGCGATCAGCTATGCGGTGGTCGGTTGGCGGATCGGGCTGTCGTTCACGCGCGATACGCTGCGGGTGGCGGGGAGGGCCATGCCGCGGATCCTGTTGTCGGTGGCGCTGCTGATCGCGTTTTGCGGCGGGATCGCGGCGGCATTGGCGCGGTGGTGGGGCGTGGATCCGGTGACGGCGTATCTGGCGACTAGCCCTGGGGGGATGGATTCTGTGGCGATCATCGCTGCGTCTAGTCCGGTGGACGTGCCGTTCGTGATGGCGCTTCAGGTGATGCGGTTTCTGGGGGTGCTGGTGATCGGGCCGCCGCTCGCGAAGTTCGTGGCCACGCGGCAGGGCGGTGTGCCGCCGCCGGGTATTCCGACCTAGATCTGATCCTCCCCCGCAAGGGGGAGGTGGCTGGCGCTTGCCAGACGGAGGGGGAGGAAAGGGAAACCTCTGTTCCGTATCCTCCCCCTCCGTCGCCTTCGGCGCCACCTCCCCCTGGCGGGGGAGGATCACAGGTTACCCCTTGGCCGGGCGATACGCTTCTACGTCGATCTCGTGGCGCTTGAGTTTGTCGTAGAACGTCTTTCGCGGGATGCCGAGCGCGGCGAGCGCGGAGCGGACGTCGCCGTTGACCTGTTGCAGGGTCGCGCGGATCGTGGCTTCCTCGAACTTGTCGACGCGGGCGGGGAGGGGGATGTCGCTGTCCTCGTCGACCGGGTCTTCGGCCTCGACGCGGAGGACTAGGCGCTTGGCGAGGTTGTCGAGTTCGCGGACGTTGCCGGGCCAGTCGTGCTGGGCGAGATAGGCGAGCGTTGCGGTGTCGATCGTCGGGACCTCGCGGCCGAACCGCTCCGCCGCTTGGTGGAGCAGGTGGCCGAACAACAGCGGTATGTCGTCGCGGCGTTCTCGCAAGGGCGGGATGCGCAGGCGTACCGCGTCGAGGCGGAACAGGAGGTCGGCGCGGAACCGGCCTTCCTCGACAGCCTGTTCGAGGCCGGGTTTTGCCGCGGCGATCACGCGCAAGTCCAGCGCGCGCGGCAGGTCGCCACCGACCGGCATGACCTCGCGCTCCTCCAGCACGCGGAGCAGTTTCGCCTGAAACGCCGGCAGCGTGCTCTCAATCTCGTCGAGGAACAGCGTGCCGCGGTTCGAGGCCTCGATCCGGCCGGTGCGGGGGAGGCGAGAGTCGCCGTCGTGGCCGAACAGCTCGATCTCCGCGACTGCCTCGGGCAGCGCGGCGCAGTTGACTGCGACGAACGGTCGCGAGCGACGGTTGCTCCAGCGATGGAGGAGGACTGCGACGAGTTCCTTGCCGGTGCCGGTCTCTCCCTCGATCAGCACGTCGATATCGGCCTGGGCGATCTGGCGCATCGTCTCGCGCAGGCGGACCATCACCGGGGTTTCGCCGATCAGGGGTTCGGCGCCGATCGTCTCCTCGGCGGCGGCGCGGAGACGGCGGTTGTCGAGGACGAGGCGGCGCATTTCGAGCGCCCGGCGTGCCCCCGCAATCAGATGGTCCGTCGCGAACGGCTTCGGGATGAAATCGAATGCGCCGTTCTTGAGCGCGGCGACCGCCATCGCGACGTCGCCGTGGCCGGTCATCAGCAGCACCGGGATCTCGTGGTCGATCGCGGCGATCCGGCGGAAGAGTTCGAGGCCGTCCATCTTCGGCATGCGGATGTCGGACACCACCGCGCCGTCGAACCCGGCGGTCACGCGGGCGAGCGCGATGGTCGGATCGCGCTCGGCGATCACCGCGATTCCGGCCAGTTCGAACGATTGTTCGAGCGCGCCGCGCAACACGTCGTCGTCGTCGACGAGCAATACCGCTTGCTCGCTCATGCCTTCACCAGGATCATACGGAAAATGGCGCCTTCGGGTGCTGGGACGAGGTCGAGCGTGCCGCCGAACTCGGTCATGATGTCGCGCGCGATGCCGAGGCCGAGCCCGAGGCCGTCCTTCTTGCTCGTCGCGAACGGGGTGAAGAGGTGGTCGGCGATCGCGGCGTCGATGCCGGGGCCGTTGTCGGCGACGGTCAGCACGACGTCGCGGCCTTTCCTGCCGACGGTGACGCTGACGCGGGCATCGCGCCGGTCGGCGACCGCATCGAGCGCGTTCTGGAGGAGGTTGACGAGGACCTGCTCGAGGCGGACGCGGCCGGCGATGACCGTCAGCCGCGCCTCGGGCCCGGTGGGGAGGTCGAGCGCCACGCCCTTCGCGCGGAAGCGGTCGCCGATCAGCAGGCGGACGCCGTCGATCGCCTCGTCGAGCGCCACGGGACCGATCGAGCCTGCGCCGCGTCTCGCATAACGCCTGAGGCCTGCGGTGATCGTGCCGATCCGGCTGGTGAGGTCGACGATCGACTGCAGGTTGGTCGCCGCACGCGCCGGTTCGCCGCGGTCGAGGAAGGCGGCGGCGTTGTCGGCGAAGGTGCGGATCGCGGCGACCGGCTGGTTGATCTCGTGCGCGACGCTGGCGGTGATCGTGCCGATCGAGCCGACGCGGTTGGCATGCGCCAGTTCCTCGCGCGCCTGGCGGAATCGCTGGTCGGAGGCCTCGCGCTGTTCCACCTCGATCTGGAGGCGATCGGCGGTAGCCCGAAGCTCGGCGGTGCGGCGCGCGACCTCCGCCTCGAGTTCGGCGCGCGCGCCCGCGTTGCGCTTGCGCCGTTCGTAGAGCCACCACGCGGCCAGCATCGCCGCGATCGTCGCCAGCGCCGCGATCGCGGTCGCCCAGCGCGTTCGGGCCGCGGCGGTGCGCAGCGCGGCGTCGAGCGGCTCCATATGCACCAGCCGCCAGCCCGCGATCGGCACCGGCAGCGACACCGTCACCGCCGGCGTCCCGTCCGAAAGACGCGCGCGATCCTCGTCGAGCAGGAGCGGTGCGGGCGCGAGCGGCGAGTATCCAAACTGGCGGGTGGCGATCAGGGCGGTACGGCGCGCGGGCGCAAGCGGGCGCGTGGTGCGGAATTGCAGCGTCGGGTCGCTGGAGATCAGGATGATGCCGTCCGCATCGGTGACGAAGGTCGCCATGTGGTCCTGGATCCACGCGCGGGCGATCTTGCCGAACTCGACCTTGACCACGACCACGCCAAGCGGCCGTCCGTCACGGTCGATCCGTCGCGAGAGATAGAGACCGGGGCGCCCGCTGACACTGCCGAGCGCGAAGAACTCGGTCGCGCCCGATGCCATGGCCTTGGTGAAATATTCGCGGAACCGATAGTCGTGGCCGAGGAAGCTGTCGGGCCGCGCGGCGTTCGACGCGGCGATCGTCATCCCCTGCGTGTCGAGCGCGTAGATCACGGGTGCGCCGGTACGCTCCGCCAGCATCGCCAGCTTTTCGTTGAGCGCCGGGTCGACTCGTCCGGATGCGAGCGCGGCGCGTACCGCGGGATATTCGCCGAGCATGACCGGGAGCAGGCGATAGGTCTGCAACTCGGCTTCGAGCAGGCGGAGGTTGCTCCGCGTCTGCTGCACCGCGCGCATCCGGACGCTGGCGGTGACGTCCGCGACGGCGCGCGGACCATAGATCGAGGCGACTCCGGCGACGATCACGCCCAGCGCGGCGAACGCCAGCAACACCGTCAGCGCGATGATGAACAGGGGGGATCGGAGCCGCGCCATTTGTGCGGATTATCACACACGAACCGGGTCCGCCATCACCGAAACGCGGCATTTTTCGCACATCAGAAAACTCGGTATGCTCACAAACCACGCAAAACCAACGTTTTATGCCGAATGCGGCGTAGTCTTGTAGTCCCCGGTTCGGCCCGGCATTACCGTCGCCATAAACGTCCCCAGGCAGTGGACGAGGTTTTCAGGAGGCGATGTTGACCCTACCATCCCAGACATATGGTGTTGCGGAAACGCCCGCGCGCAAGCGCTGGAGCGGCCAGCTATATATCCAGGTGCTGATCGCGATCGCGCTTGGCGCGGCGCTCGGACATTTCTATCCGACCTATGGCGCGGCGCTGAAGCCGCTCGGCGATGCGTTCATCAAGCTGGTGAAGATGATCATCGCGCCGGTGATCTTCCTGACGCTCGTCACCGGCATCGCCGGGATGAAGGAACTGGGTTCGGTCGGCCGCGTCGCGGGCAAGGCGTTCGCCTACTTCCTGTTCTTCTCGACGCTGGCGCTGATCGTCGGGCTTATCGTCGCCAACGTCGTCCAGCCGGGCGCGGGGATGAACATCGACGCCGCCACGCTCGATACCAAGGGCATCGCCGACTATACCGTGAAGGCGCACGAGACGACGATCACCGGGTTCCTGATGAGCATCATCCCGGACACGATGGTCAGCGCGTTCACCGATGGTAACATCCTCCAGATCCTGCTGATCGCGATCCTGTTCGGCATCTCGCTGAGCCTGGTCGGCGAGCCTGCCAAGCCGGTGCTGAACTTCCTCGAGCGCCTCAGCCTGATCGTCTTCAAGCTGGTCGGCATTCTGATGCGCGCAGCCCCGCTCGGTGCGTTCGGTGCGATCGCCTTTACGATCGGTAAGTACGGGATCGGCAGCCTCGCCAATCTCGGCGCGCTGGTCGCGACCTTCTACCTGACCGCGATCCTGTTCGTGGTGGTCATCCTCGGCACCGTCGCGCGGCTGACGGGTTTCTCGATCTTCAAGCTGATCAAGTACCTGAAGGCCGAACTGCTGCTGGTGCTCGGCACGTCGTCGTCGGAAGCGGCCTTGCCGAACCTGATCCAGAAGATGGAGGCGGCAGGCTGCGAGAAGTCCGTCGTCGGGCTGGTCGTGCCGACCGGCTATTCGTTCAACCTCGACGGCACCAACATCTACATGACGCTGGCGGCGCTGTTCATCGCGCAGGCGACCAACACGCATTTGACACTCGGCCAGGAGCTGTTGCTGCTGGTCGTGGCGATGGTCTCTTCGAAGGGTGCGGCGGGCGTTACCGGCGCGGGCTTCATCACGCTGGCGGCCACGCTGTCGATCGTGCCGACCGTGCCGATCGCCGGCATGGCGCTGATCCTCGGCGTCGATCGCTTCATGAGCGAGTGCCGCAGCCTGACCAACTTCATCGGCAACGCGGTCGCGACGATCGTCGTGGCCCGCTGGGAAGGTGCACTCGACCGCGACAAGCTTGATGCCGCCTTGTCGGGCAAGCTGCCCGAGCTGGCGCCGGCCCAGGCGTCCGCCACTACGACGGCTGCCCCCGCAATCGTCTAAAATGAGGGTGGCAGTCGCGCGGCAGCGGGCAGCCACCCCAGCAGTTCGAGGTGCTTTTATGATCCGTCCGTCCATCGGTGGAGCGCTGTGCGCGCTCGCCTCCTCCTTGCTCGCGTCCACCGCTATCGCCCAGACGGCGGGAGTTCAGACCGCCCCGGCAACCGATCCCGTGGCGGCTGAGCCGGCGGCCGATCCCGCCCCTCTCTCGGGTGGCGTCTCCGCAGGCGCGCCCGCAACGGCCCCGCGCCAGCTGCGGGCGCGGCGCAATCCCGTTTCGAAGGACCAGTCGGCCAGCGCTGCGTCGTCGCCGATCGCCGAGAGCTATCCCAATGCCGCGATCGGCGACGGGACGACCGCGGGCGGCTATAACCAGTCGCGCTGGGCGGAGGACTGGTCGAAGCTGCGCGATCCGGCCAAGCGCAAGGACATCGTCGACCGGCTGAAGTTCATCCCGATCGCCGCGGATGGCGAGGTGTATCTCACGCTGTCGGGCGAGGCGCGGTTGCGCGTCAACCAGACCACCAACCCCAATCTGCGCGATGCCGAAGCGCAGCGGCAGGATATCCTGCGCCTGTTCGGCGGTGCCGATCTGCATGTCGGCGAGCATTTCCGGTTCTACGGGGAATTGGCGCACGGCACGTTGGAGGGGCAGAATCTCGGCACCGCATTGCCCAATCTGCGCAACAAGCTGGCGGTGCAGCAGGCGTTCGTCGACGTGACCGGGACGGTCGCCGATGTCGATCTGGGCGTGCGTTATGGTCGCCAGACCTTCGCCGACGGGCCGAACCTGCTGGTCGTGCCGCGCGACAACAACACGCTGTATTTCGGGTTCAACGGCTTCCGCGCCTGGGCGCGAACGGCCGGAGTCCGCGCCGACGTGTTCGATTTCAAGCCGACCGCGTATGGCAATGGCGGAACACAGGACGACAATGCCGAGAGCGATCGGCGGTTCACGGGTATCTCGACCGGGGTCGTCGTGCCCGAATCGCTGTTCGGCGGATCGAAGCTGTACGTCGACCCCTTCCTCTGGCGGCTGCGCGATCGCTCGGCGACGTGGGGCACCGACACCGCGCGCGAGGTGCGCAACTTCTATGGCCTGCACATCTGGGGCGATGCGGGGCCGGTCAACCTCGACTGGACGATCAACTATCAGGGCGGCAGCTACGACAACCGCTCGATCAAGGCGTGGCTATTGCTGGCGGGGCAGACCTATCGGCTCGGCAAGGGCAAGAATGCGCCGCGCGTCGGCTTCCATGCGGATTACGCCAGCGGTGGTGGTGCGTATGGCACCGGCACGCTGCGCAACTCGCTCGCGCCGTTCGGCAACAATATCTATTACAGCTATCAGCTGTTCGCGACGCCGACCAATCTGATCGCGGTCGCGCCGAACTTCAGCTTCACCACGCTCGGCAAGCTGCGGCTGACCGCGGAATACCAGCTGTCGTGGCGCGATACGACGAGCGATGCTGTGTACCGTGCCAACGGCTCCGCGTTCGCCGGCACGCAGAATTTCGGGGGCAAGAAGATCGCCGATACGATCCGGTTCCAGGCGGTGTATCCGATCAGCTCGCGGCTGTCGTTCACCGGGCGGTACGAGCATCTGATCGCGGGGCCGGCGCTGACCAATGCCGGGTATAAGAACTCCGACTTCCTGGCCGGGTGGATCAGCTACCGGTTCTGATGTGCTCCCCTTCCTGAAGGCGAGGGCTGTCTGACATTTTCTCCCCTCCCTGGAAGGGAGGGGCTGGGGGTGGGTAGGCTTCCGCATAATCGAACGCGAGTGGCTCAAACTGGCCGACCCACCCCCGACCCCTCCCTTTCAGGTAGGGGGGAAGAAGTTGGATACCGGCTGGATTAACCCGCGTCGCTCCGAATAGCGTTTTCTCTGCTTTCGACCATACCGGTCCTTCAATTCCTCGATCGACTGTGGCACATGGGCTCCATCATCAGGAGCACATGGCCATGGATCTCAGCTTCACGCCCGAAGAAGAATCGTTCCGCGACGAAGTCCGCGTGTTCTTCCGCGACAAACTCCCCGCGCGTCTCTCGACGCTGGTCCGCGAAGGCAAGCGCCTCCGCAAATCGGACATGGAGGAATGGCACGCGATCCTGAACGAGCGCGGCTGGCTGGCGAACCATTGGCCCGAGGAATGGGGCGGGCCGGGCTGGAGCGTGATCCAGCGTTTCATCTTCGACAATGAATCCGCGCTCGCGCACGCCCCCCGCGTGGTGCCGTTCGGCGTCAACATGCTTGGCCCGGTGCTGATCAAATACGGCTCCGAGGAGCAGAAGAAGCATTGGTTGCCGCGCATTCTCGATGGCTCCGACTGGTGGTGCCAGGGGTATTCTGAGCCGGGTGCGGGGTCCGATCTTGCGGGCCTCAAGACGACGGCCGTGCGGAAGGGCGACGTCTATGTCGTCAACGGCCAGAAGACCTGGACGACGCTCGGCCAGCATGCCGACATGATCTTCTGCCTCGTGCGTACCGACCCGGCGGCGAAGAAGCAGGAGGGGATCTCGTTCCTGCTGATCGACATGAAGTCGCCCGGCATCGAAGTCCGCCCGATCACGCTGATCGACGGCGAGCAGGAGGTGAACGAGGTGTTCTTCACCGATGTCGAGGTGCCGGTGGCGAACCTCGTCGGCGAGGAAAATCTCGGCTGGACCTACGCCAAGTATCTGCTGACCTATGAGCGCACCAACATCGCCGGCGTCGGCTTCTCGATCGCCTCGTTCGAGCGGCTGAAGGAAGTCGCGCAGATGCAGAAGAAGGGCGGGCGAGCCTTGGCGGACGATCCGTTGTTCGCCGCGAGGATGGCGCGGGTGGAGATCGATCTCGCGAACATGCAGACGACCAACCTGCGCGTGCTGGCGGCGGTCGCCGGTGGCGGTGCGCCGGGGGCGGAGAGTTCGATGCTCAAGATCAAGGGCACCGAGATTCGCCAGGAGATCACCTCGCTGACTCGCCGCGCCTATGGATCGTATGCGGCGCCCTACATACCCGAGGCTCTGGAGGCCGGATGGAACGGCGAGGATGTCGGCCCGGAGGATGCGGCGATGGCGGCGCCGAGCTATTTCAACAACCGAAAGCTGTCGATCTTCGGCGGGTCGAACGAGATCCAGAAGAACATCATCTCCAAAGCCATCCTGGGTCTCTGATCACATGAACTTCGAACACACCGACGACCGCCGCATGCTCGCCGACACCCTCGTCCGCGCGCTGCGTGACGGCTATGCGATCGATACGCGCAATGCGGGCGCTTACAGCGAGGCGGGGTACGACCCGGCGGTCTGGCAGCAGTTGAACGAACTCGGGATCGTCTCGGCCTTGTTCGACGAGGCGGCGGGCGGTTTCGGCGGCAGCGGGTTCGACATCATGGTGGTGTTCGAGGCACTCGGCCGCGCACTGGTGGTCGAGCCGTTTCTGGGCGCGCTGATGGCCGGGCGGGCGTTGGCGAAGGCCGGCGGACAGGACGATATGCTGGCCGGGATCGTGTCCGGCGAGACGATCGCGGCATTCGCGCAGGAGGATGGCGCGACGCCGGTGACCGCGACGAAGAGCGGCGATGGCTGGACGCTGAGCGGGACGAAGGCGGTCGTGCCGCAGGCGGGTGCGGCGTCGGTGTTCGTCGTGGTGGTCGAGCAGGACGGCGATCCGCTGGTACTGGTCGTGCCCGCGGACACGGCGGGCGTGTCGGTGCGGAGCTACAACATCGTCGAGGGCGGTGCAGCCGGCGACGTGACGTTCGACGACGCGACGCTGGGTGCGGAAGCGCGACTGGGTGGTGACGGGCAGGGTCAGGCGATCGTCGACGCGGCGGTCGGTGCGGGGCTGCTCGCGCTGTCGGCCGAGGCGGTCGGGGCGATGGAGTTCGTCAAGGAGGCGACGCTCGGCTACCTTCGCGACCGGAAGCAGTTCGGCGTGCCGATCGGCAAGTTCCAGGCGCTCCAGCACCGCATGGCGACGGTTCTGCTGGAGATCGAGCAGGCGCAGTCGGCGGTGATCAACGCGGCGTCGGCGTTCGACGGCGACGATGCGAAGGCGCGCGCGCGGGCGCTGGCGGCGGCGAAATATACGATCGGGCGGACGGGGGCTCTCGTGGCGGAGGAGTCGATCCAGCTGCACGGCGGGATCGGGATGACGTGGGAATATGCGGTGTCGCACTATGCCAAGCGGTTGGTGATGATCGACCACCAGCTCGGCGACGAGGATTATCACCTGCAACGGTATATCGCGCTGGGTTGAGGCAGGTTGGCTGGCGAAGTTCAAGCCGAACCACACGGTAATTGCGGCTAAGTTTAGCCCAGACCACAACGCGTTCCCCTCCCTGGAAGGGAGGGGCTAGGGGTGGGCTGCTTGGGATACTCAGCGCCAGCCAACCGGCCGACCCACCCCCAACCCCTCCCTTCCAGGGAAGGGAGCAGGTTGGTACTTGGTCTCGGTCGGCATGCTTTTTACTGGGCCACTATGAGCCTTCTGCCGGGACGATTTGAGCTGGCCCCGTCTCGGCTGGCCCCGTCTCGGCTGGCCCCGTCTCGGCTGGCCCCGTCTCGGCTGGCCCCGTCTCGGCTGGCCCCGTCTCGGCCGCCCCACCCCCACAGCTTAAGGGAGGGGAATGCGTCAGGCCCGGGGTTCGGTTTCGGTCAGATCACGTTCCGCGAAATCCCGCTCGATCGTCGTGCGCGACCGGATCATCGGGCGCAATCGTACCCCAAGACAGATCACCGTCGGCCAGAGCAGCGTGTTGACGATATCCAGCGAGGTATCCTCCCAGCGCCACGAGCCGAAGTTCAGGCGGTCCATGATCTCGTTGAAGGCCTCGCCGGCGGCGACGACGTACCAGGGGATGAACGTGCCGAACGAGCGGCGCGTGATCAGGCGCGCGATCATCAGCAGCGCCATGCCGGCATGAATGTGAAGAATGATGTCGGGCAGGCCGGTGCCGTCGCCGATCGCGTCGATCATCTGGTGGTAGAGTTTGGGGATCAACGCGCTGCTCCGGATCGGCGATGCTGCCGTGCAACATCGATCTATACGGCGCTCATTCGAGAGCGGCAATCGCAGGCGGCGTGGCGCCGAGCATCAATGGTTTCAACTCGCCGATCGTCGCGTCCAGCCAGGCGATGAACCGGTCGATCCGCGCGATCCGGCGGACGTCGCGGTGGACGACGAGCCAGAAAGAGCGCTGGATATCCACCGCTTCGGGCAACATGCGCACCAGCCCCGGCACCCGGTCGCCGATGAAGCAGGGCAGGATTCCGCAGCCGGCCCCTGCGGCGATCAGTTCGGCCTGCGCGACGATGCTCGAACTGCGGATCGAGGCATCGAGCCGGCCGTCGATCTCCGCCAGATAGCGGAGTTCGGGGGCGTAGATCATGTCGGGGACGTAGCCGATGAGGCGGTGGCGCATCAGGTCCGCGGTGGTCGCGATCGGCCCGGTCCGCGCGAGGTGATCGGGATGCGCGTAGAGGCCAAGGTGATAGTCGGTGAGCTTGCGCGCGACCAGCGGGCCGCTCTTCGGGCGGGCGAGCATGACGGCGATATCCGCTTCGCGCCGCGATGGGTTGAGGAAGCCAGTTGACGCGATCAGGTCGACCGCGATGCGCGGATGCTGGTTGGTGAACGACGCGAGGCGCGGCGCGAGGATGCGGCTGCCGAATCCTTCGGACACGCTCAACCGGATCGGGCCTGCGAGCACGCCTGCGTCGTTGCCGACCACTTCCTGGATTCCAAGCGCGGATGCCTCCATCGTCTCGGCGTGTTCCAACAGCGCCGCGCCGCGTTCGGTCAACGCGTAGCCCGCTACGGTCTGCTCGAACAATGTAGTCTGGAGTCGCCGCTCGAGGCGTTGCAGCCGCCGCGAGACCGTGGTCGCGTCCTGCCCGAGTAGTTTCGCGGCCGGGCCGAGCCGATGCGTGCGTGCCAGAGCGAGGAAATACCGAACGTCATCCCAGTCCATGAACGCTTCGTCCCATGCTGCATATCTGCAGAGCGAATCTGCAAACAGCCCCACTTGGCTGCGAAACGCTTATGGCGGACGATGCTTGCAACTAGAAGAGGATGCCCATGCGGACCATCGAGAATTTCGTGAGCGGTGCGGCGAGCAAAGCGGAGCGCTTCGGCGACGTGTTCGACCCGAATTCGGGCGAGGTGCAGGCGCGGGTGCGGCTGTCGGGTGCGGTCGATCTGGATGCGGCGGTCGCGGCCGCGCAAAAGGCGCAGCCGGCCTGGGCCGCAACCAACCCGCAGCGCCGTGCTCGCGTGATGTTCGAGTTCAAGCGGCTCGTCGAAGCCAATATGGACGAACTCGCGCGGCTGCTCTCGTCCGAGCATGGCAAGGTAATCGCGGATTCGAAGGGCGATATCCAGCGCGGGCTCGAGGTGATCGAGTTCTGCTGCGGCATCCCACACATCCTCAAGGGCGAATATACGCAGGGCGCGGGCCCAGGGATCGACGTCTATTCGATGCGCCAGCCGCTGGGCATCGGCGCCGGCATCACGCCGTTCAATTTCCCGGCGATGATCCCTCTGTGGATGTCGGGCGTCGCGATCGCCACCGGCAACGCGTTCATCCTCAAGCCGTCCGAGCGCGATCCTTCGGTGCCGGTGCGGCTCGGCGAATTGTTCGTCGAGGCGGGGCTGCCCGAGGGTATCTTCCAGGTCGTCCACGGTGACAAGGAGATGGTCGACGCGATCCTCGATCATCCGGCGATCTCGGCGGTGAGCTTCGTCGGATCGTCCGATATCGCGCACTACGTGTACCGCCGCGGCGTGGAGGCGGGGAAGCGCGTCCAGGCGATGGGCGGCGCGAAGAACCACGGCATCGTCATGCCTGACGCGGACCTCGACCAGGTCGTCGCCGATCTGTCGGGCGCCGCTTTCGGCTCGGCGGGCGAGCGCTGCATGGCGCTGCCGGTAGTGGTGCCGGTCGGCGAGAAGACCGCGATCGCGCTGCGCGAGAAGCTGATCCCGGCGATCGCTGCTTTGCGGGTTGGCGTTTCGACCGACAACGATGCGCATTACGGTCCGGTCGTGAATGCGGCGCATCGCAGCCGAATCGAGAACTGGATCCAGACCGGTGTCGACGAGGGGGCGGAGCTGGTCGTCGACGGGCGCGGGTTTGCGCTTCAGGGGCATGAGAAGGGTTTCTTCATCGGGCCGTCGCTGTTCGATCACGTGACGACGGAGATGTCGGCGTACAAGGAGGAGATCTTCGGGCCGGTCCTGCAGATCGTCCGCGCCGCCGATTTCGAGGAAGCCGTGCGCCTGCCGAGCGAGCATCAATACGGCAACGGCGTCGCGATCTTCACGCGCAACGGCCACGCCGCGCGCGAGTTCGCGGCAAGGGTGAACGTCGGGATGGTGGGCATCAACGTGCCGATCCCGGTGCCGGTCGCGTATCATACGTTCGGCGGGTGGAAGCGTTCGGCGTTCGGCGACACCAACCAGCATGGCATGGAGGGCGTGAAGTTCTGGACCAAGGTCAAGACCATCACGCAGCGCTGGCCGGACGGTTCCGCGTTGCCGGCTATGGCCGAGGATGGCGGACCTGCGCGCAACAACGACGCCTTCGTTATCCCGACGATGGGGTGATGCGGCTCGCGTCGGTTGCCCTTGTCGTTCGCGATTATGACGAAGCTATTTCGTATTTCGTCGATACGCTCGGGTTCCTATTGGTCGAGGACAATGATCTCGGTGGCGGAAAGCGCTGGGTGCGCGTTGCCCCGCCGGGCGGTGGGGCGGCTCTGTTGCTTGCCCGTGCGGTCGGTGGTGAGCAGGTCGAGGCGATCGGCAAGGCGGCAGGCGGACGCGTCGCGTTCTTTCTCGAGGTCGACGATTTTCATGCGACCTACGATGCGATGCGGGAACGTGGCGTGACGTTCGTGGAGGAGCCGCGGCGGGAAACCTATGGTTGGGTCGCCGTGTTCGCGGACCTATATGGCAACCGATGGGACCTGATCGAGACGGGCGCATGAGCGCGCAGATATTGACCTTCACGTGCGAGGACCGGGTCGGTATCGTCGCTGCGGTGACCGGCGAACTTGCGGCGGCGGGCGGGTTCATCCTCGACAGCCAGCAATATGCCGATCTGGAGACCGGGCGATTCTTCATGCGCGTCGTGTTCAGCGGGGCCGAGGACGGCGAGGCGGATTTGCGCGCCCGGCTCGGCAAGGTCGGTGAGACGTTTGCGCTCGACTGGTCGCTGGTTGCCGCGGATGCGCGGCCCCGGGTTTTGATCGCGGTATCCACGACGTCGCATTGCCTGAACGATCTACTGCATCGCTGGTCGACCGGAGCGCTGCCGATCGAACCGGTCGGGGTGGTCTCGAACCACGAGACTCTCCGCGGGCTGACCGAGTGGCATGGGCTGCCGTTCCATCATCTTCCGGTCGATCCGGGCAACCGTGCCGCGCAGGAGGCGGCTTTGCTCGGCCTGTTCGAGACGAGCGGCGCGGACCTGCTGGTGCTCGCGCGGTATATGCAGGTGCTGAGCGCGGACCTGGTCGAGCGGCTGGCGGGGCGCTGCATCAACATTCACCATAGCTTCCTGCCGAGCTTCAAAGGTGCCAGGCCGTATCACCAGGCGCATGCGCGCGGCGTGAAACTGATCGGCGCCACCGCGCATTTCGTGACCAGCGACCTCGACGAGGGGCCGATCATCGAGCAGGCGGCCGAGCGCGTCGATCACCGCGCCACCGTGAGCGATCTGATCGCGATCGGTCGCGACAGCGAGGCGCAGGTGCTCGCGCGCGCGGTGGGATGGATTGCCGAGCGGCGCGTGTTGTTGAACGGCAAGCGCACCGTGGTGTTTCGATAAACGAGAGGACATGAGCGGACGACCGGAACCTGCGCCGCTCGCTGAAGGACAGATGATGAACCAGTTCGATTTGACCGACGACCAGCGCGAGATCCAGGAGCTGGCGCGCCGTTTTACCGCCGACCGGATCACGCCGCATGCAGCCGAGTGGGACGAGAAGCACATCTTTCCGCGCGAGACGATCAAGGCGGCGGCCGAGCTCGGCTTCGCGGCGATCTATGTCAGCGAGGAGAGCGGCGGGATCGCGCTCGGGCGGTTGGAAGCGGCGTTGATCATGGAGGCGATGTCGTACGGGTGTCCTTCGACGTCGGCGTTCATCAGCATCCATAATATGGCGGCGTGGATGATCGACCGGTTCGGGTCTGCGGCGGTGAAGGACAAGTATCTCCCCGATCTGGTGACGATGGACCGGCTGGCTAGCTATTGCCTGACCGAGCCGGGCTCGGGCTCGGATGCGGCGGCGCTTAAGACGCGCGCGGTGCGCGACGGCGACGACTGGATCGTGACGGGGTCTAAGCAGTTCATCTCCGGCGCGGGCGAGAACGAGGTGTATGTGACGATGGTCCGCACTGGGGAGGACGGGCCGAAGGGTATTTCGTGCCTGGTGATCGAGAAGGACATGCCGGGTGTGTCGTTCGGCGCGAACGAGAAGAAGCTCGGCTGGCATTCGCAGCCGACCCGGCAGGTGATCTTCGATGGCGTCCGCGTGCCGGCGGCGAACATGGTCGGCGGCGAGGGCGAGGGGTTCCGGATCGCGATGATGGGGCTCGATGGCGGGCGGCTGAACATCGGCGCGTGCTCGCTCGGGGGCGCGCAGCGGTGTCTCGACGAGGCGATTGCCTATACCCGCGACCGGAAACAGTTCGGCAAGCCGATCGCGGATTTCCAGAACACGCAGTTCATGCTGGCGGATATGGCGACCGAATTGGAAGCGGCGCGGGCGCTGCTGTACATGGCGGCGGCCAAGGTTACGGCGAACGCGCCCGACAAGACCAAGTTCGCGGCGATGGCGAAGCGGCTGGCGACGGATACGGGGTCTTCGGTGGTGGATCGCGCTTTGCAACTGCACGGCGGCTATGGGTATCTGCAGGATTACCCGATCGAACGCTTCTGGCGCGATCTGCGGGTGCATTCGATCCTGGAGGGGACCAACCAGGTGATGCGGATGATCGTCGGTCGCGAACTGACCCGGCAATGAGTCCGCGTAGCTGGTATCTTGATCTTCGCGCCTTTGCGCCTTCGCGTGAACAAGAAGGTTTTGATCACGCGAAGGCGCAAAGGCGCGAAGAGGTTATGCAGTGGAGCAATCGTCGTGACCGGTAATCTGATCGTTCGGAGCGAAGGGCCTGTCGGCCGGATTCGGTTGAACCGCCCTAAGGCGCTGCACGCGCTGAACCTTGCGATGTGCGCGGGCGTGCTCGAAGCGCTCGAAACATGGCGGGGCGATCCGACGGTCGAGGCGATCGTGATCGATCATGCGGAGGGGCGTGGGTTCTGCGCGGGCGGGGACATCCGGATGCTTGCCGCGTCGGGCGCGACTGACGGCGTCGAGGCGCGCGCGTTTTTCCATGCCGAGTACCGGATGAACCACCGGCTGTTCACCTATGCCAAGCCGATCGTCGCCTTCATGGACGGCATCACGATGGGCGGGGGTGTGGGGCTGGCGCTGCCTTGTCGGTTCCGGATCGCTAGCGAGAACACCAAGTTCGCGATGCCGGAGACGGGGATCGGGCTGTTTCCCGATGTCGGTGGTGGCTGGTATCTGTCGCGGCTGCCCGGGAGGATCGGGCAGTATCTGGCGCTGACCGGGCACCGGCTGGATGGCGCCGAGTGTCTCGCGCTGGGGCTGGCGACGCATTATTTGTCGAGTGACGCGGTGGAGACAGCGAAGACGCGGATCGGCGAGACGCCGCAGGATATTGCGGGGGTGCTGGACGCGTTGGCGATCTCGCCGTCCGACGCGAAGATTCTCGCGCGGAAGGACAACATCGACCGGCTGTTTGCGTCGGACGTGCTGGAGGACATCTATGCTGCGCTCGAAGCCGATGGTGGCGAATGGCCTGCGCAGACGCTCGCGACGCTCAAAACCAAGTCGCCGCAGACGATGAAGGTGTCGTTGCGGCTGCTCCACGAGGGTGCGGCGATGGCGAGTTTCGCGGACGAGATGCGGCAGGAATATGCGGTCGGTGCGCATGTCGTGCAGCGGCATGATTTCATCGAGGGCGTGCGGGCGGTGATCGTCGACAAGGACAATGCGCCGCGCTGGGATCCGGCGACGCCCGAGGCTGTGACCGATCACGTGATCGACCAAATCTTTGCGCCGTTGCCTGAGGATGAGGCCTGGACGCCGGGCTGAGTAAGAAACACGTCACCCCAGCGAAAGCTGGGGTCTCCCGATAATGATGAGACCCCAGCTTTCGCTGGGGTGACGAAATTGGAAGGGTTTGGAATGGCCGAGTACGAAACGATCCTCGTCGAGCAGCGCGGCGGCGTTACGCTCGTCACGCTGAACCGGCCTCAGGCGCTGAACGCGCTCAATTCGCAGGTGCTCGCCGACCTGATTGCCGCGTTTGCTGCGTTCGATGCGGATGCGTCGCAGGGTTGTGCGGTGCTGACAGGTAGCGCGAAGGCGTTCGCGGCGGGGGCGGACATCAAGGAGATGCAGTCGCAGGGGTTCGCGGACATGTACGCGAGCAACTTCTTCGCCGGCTGGGAGAATTTCACGCGGACGCGCAAACCCGTGATCGCGGCGGTCGCGGGCTATGCGCTCGGCGGCGGGTGCGAGTTGGCGATGATGTGCGACTTCATCCTCGCCGCGGATACCGCCAAGTTCGGCCAGCCGGAGATCAAGCTGGCGGTGTCGCCGGGGATGGGCGGATCGCAGCGGCTGACGCGCGCGGTCGGCAAGGCGAAGGCGATGGAGATGTGCCTGACCGGGCGGATGATGGACGCCGCCGAAGCCGAGCGCGCGGGGCTGGTATCGCGGATCGTGCCCGCGGACGATCTGGTCGAGGAGGCGGTGAAGACGGCGACCACGATCGCGGCGATGGCGCCGCTGGCGGTGCTGGCGAACAAGGAAATGGTCAACGCGGCGTTCGAGACGGGGCTTGCGATGGGCGTCCAGTTCGAGCGGCGGCTATTCCACGGGCTGTTCGGGACTGCGGACCAGAGCGAAGGGATGGCCGCGTTTGTGGAGAAGCGTGCCGGCAGCTGGACGGGGAAGTGACCCGATAAGCGTCCGTATCAACCCCGTCACCCCAGCGAAGGCTGGGGTCTCCCCGTTGGCGGCCGAAGCGCCAGCCCCATAAAGATCCCAGCTTTCGCTGGGATGACGATCGTTAAAGAGGATAAGCAATGGCACGGATCGCATTCATCGGCCTCGGCAACATGGGCGGCGGCATGGCGGCGAACCTCGCCAAGAAGGGCCACGACGTTCGCGCGTTCGATCTGAGCGCCGACGCTCTCGACAAGGCCAAGGCCGCGGGGTGCCTGCCGGTCGCGTCCGCTGCCGAGGCCGCCGACGGTGCCGAGGCGATCGTGACGATGCTCCCCGCCGGCAAGCATGTCGCCGAGGTCTATGACGCGCTGTTTGCGGTCGCGTCGCCGTCCGCGATCCTGATCGACTGCTCGACGATCGACGTTGCCACCGCGAAACAGGTCGCCGAGGCTGCGCAGGCCAAGGGGCTCGCCGCGGTCGATGCACCAGTCTCGGGCGGGATCGGCGCGGCCAATGCAGGCACGCTCACCTTCATGGTCGGCGGTTCGGCCGAGGCGTTCGAGCGGGCCCAGCCCATCCTCGCGGACATGGGCAAGGCCGTCATCCACGCCGGCGCGAACGGTGCGGGACAGGCGGCGAAGATCTGCAACAACATGATCCTCGGCGCGACGATGATCGCGACCTGCGAGGCGTTCGTGCTGGCGGAGAAGCTGGGCCTCGATGCGCAGGCGTTCTACGACATCGCCAGCGTGTCGTCGGGCCAGAGCTGGTCAATGACGACGTATGCGCCGCTGCCGGGGATCGGTCCCGATACGCCCGCCGATCATGACTATCAGGGCGGGTTCGCGGCGGCGCTGATGCTGAAAGACCTGCGGCTGGCGATGGCGGCGGCGAAGGATGTCGGCGCGGACACCCCGATGGGCGCGAAGGCCGCCGAGCGCTACGAGGCGTTCGCCGAGGCCGGGCAGGGGGGCCTCGATTTCTCGGCAATCATCCGTACCCTCAAAGACTGAGCTTCAGAGGAAGCGGATCAGCATCAGCAGCAGGCCGAGGATCGACGCCATCCAGCACAGGCTGCGGACATATTTGATCCCGAACAGGTATAGCGGGATGTACGCGATCCGCGCGCCGAACCAGAGCCACGCGCCGATCGCACCGATCCCGCCGGTCCGATCGGTGACGGCCAGCCCTAGAGCGAGCGCGACGAAGACCGGATAGGTTTCCTGGAAATTCTTCAGCGCACGTTCGGCGCGGCCCGCCACAGGGCCCAATGGCTTCTGCTCGCCGTCGCGCGCGCCGGCGTTCCAATCGAGCCCGCGGTCGCGCGTCGCGGTCTGGCCCTGGATCATGACGTACGCGAGCAGCAGGACCGTCGACCAGCCGAGCAGCAGTAATTCCGTAGGCAGGTGCATCATGACCGATCTCCGCTAGCGTCGCGGATGTCGAACGCCGCTAGTGCGCCGATGTTGCGACCTGAATCTGCGGATTGGCAAGCGATTGGCGGGCGTCGTGCGCTTGGTGGAACGCGCGGTCGGCGTCGTCGATCGCCCCGAGCAGCGCGCCGAAGCACGGCACTTCGTCGATCGGATAGACGCGCGACAGATCGTGGCCGAGCGCGAAGACGTCGCGCTGCGTAAGGAGCCCGATCGCGACGATACGGTCTTGGTCGGACATGTTAGGCTCCCGTAGTATAATTTATGTTAACGCACCTTGAACGTTAACGGTACCGGCCGATCTGCAAAACAGGTCCAGTGGAGCCTCAACCGAGCCCAAGTCGCTCGCGCGCCTGCCAACGGGCGATCATCAGTACCGAAACCACCGCCAAGCCGGCTGCCAGCCCGGTCCAGATGCCGACTCCGCCCCAGCCGCGCCCGAAGGCGAGCCAGGCGCCGACGCCGATACCGATCCCCCAATAGCCGATCGCCGCGAATATCATCGGCACCTTGGTATCGCCCAGCCCGCGCAACATGCCCGCGCCGATCACCTGCGCGCCGTCGACCACCTGGAAGATCGCGGCCACCGCGAGCAGCGAGATCGCCAGTGCCACGACCGGCGCATTGGCCGGCGCATCGACGTCGAGGATGATGCCGATCAGCAACTGCGGGGCGAGCACGAGCAATGCGGCGGTCAAAACCATGAATCCTTCGCCGATCGCGAACGCGGCCCAGCCCGCGCGGCCGATCCCGGCGCGGTCGCCGCGTCCGGAGGCGAGCCCGACGCGGACGGTCGCGGCCTGGGCGATGCCGAGCGGGACCATGAAGGTGACGCTGGCGATCTGGATCGCGATCGCGTGCGCGGCCAGCGGCACGGTGCCGAGCAGCCCCATCAGGAACACTGCGGCGATGAACACGGTGGATTCGAACCCGAGCGTGATCGCGATCGGCAGTCCCAGCGTCCACACCGCGCGGTATCGCGGCCAGTCGGCGCGCCAGAACCGGCCGAGCAGGCGATAGCGGCGGAACGGCCTTGCGCAGACGATGACGGCGGCCATCGCGACGAAGCTGAGGCCGTTGGCGATGCTGCTCGCCATGCCCGAGCCGAGCAGGCCGAGCGCGGGCAGGCCGGCATGACCGAAGATCAGCAGCCAGTTGAGGCCGGCGTTGACGACCAAGAGTCCGACCATCACCACCAGCGACCAGCCCGGCCGTTCGAGCGCGGCGACGAACGCGCGCAGGACCAGGAACGCGAGGCTCGGCAGCATGCCCCACATCACCGCACGGACGAACCGCGCCGCGTCGTGCGCGAGCAGCGGGTCCTGGTCGAGCAGGTGGACGAGGATCGCCTCGGCATTCCACAGGATGATCCAGGACGGGAGGCAGAGCGTGGCGGCGACCCAGATCGTCTGGCGCACGGTCCGCCGGATATCGCGCACCGCATGCGGCCGCGCACCCCGCTCGCGCGCGATCATCGGCACGGCGGCGGTGGTGAGGCCCATGCCGAAGACGAGGAACACGAGGTAGAGGTTCAGCCCCAGCGTCGCCGCCGCCAGCGTGTCGGGCCCGAGCCGTCCCAGCATCGCCACGTCGGTCGCGCCAACCAGCGCCTGGGCGAGGTTGGTCGCGACGAGCGGCCAGGCGAGCTTCAGCGTGGCGGCGAATTCGGTGCGCCAGGGACTGGGCGGGGTGGACGTCATGCGCTGGCTTTAGCCGGGTTCGACGGCTTGTCGATCATCGCGAGGGGACGCTACGTAGCTGTCGGAGCAACCAATCCTCCCCCGCAAGGGGGAGGTGGCGCCGAAGGCGAAGGAGGGGGAGGACACGAAACAGAGGTCTCCCTTACCGCCCCCTCCGTCTGGCAAGCGCCAGCCACCTCCCCCTGGCGGGGGAGGATCGATGCGGAGCGACTTTGCTTGCTGAAGCGCGGACGGTTGGATTGACGAGCGACCGACCCATCGAAAGCCGCGCCGCTCCCAAACTCCGTCATCCCAGCGAAAGCTGGGACATTATTACGGGGCGTGGGTCATCTGCCTCGTGGGATACCCCAGCTTTCGCTGGGGCGACGGTTGTTTCGGTCAACTGCACAGACACGGCCGACAGCGCCGTTTCAAAGATGGCAGTGACTACCTCGGCATCGCAGCCACCCCCGCATCTACCGCATCAATCCGGCAGCGCGGAGGGCGTTCTCGATCGTCGCCTGAATACCAACGGGTGCCTTAGCGCGAGGCTTGGACGCAGGTTTCGGCGAAACCGGGATCGCGATCTTCGCGACCCGTTCGACCGGCGCCGGCTTGGCCACCGTTTCCGCCTTAGCCGCCGTCTCCGCCTTCGCCGCCGCGACCAGCCCCCAAGACCTTGCGATCACCGCCGTGCTCGAAATCCCGACATCGAGCATGAACGGCCCCGCGGCCCCCAGCCGGTCGCCGCGCAATGGGTCGATCGGCGTTCCGTGGCCCATGCCCGGCACGGTCCAGTCCTCGACGACGTCGCGTCCCTGCGCATCCGACCAGATCCGGTGGACCGAGGTTCCTAACCGCTCCGTGCGCACCGCGCTCGCGTCGACGCCGTGGATGCCGCGCCATTGCCGTGCGATCGTGTCCGCATTCGCCACGCTGACCGTCGCGTCCGCGCCGCCGTGCCAGATCGCCAGCGTCGGCCAGCGTCCGTCATGCCCGCGCGAGCCGCTGCGGACGGCGTCGACCAGTGCGGTGTCGCTGGTGTCGCCGTGCCCGCGCATCCGGTCGAGCGCCTGCGACACGCCGGTCGCGGTGCCGTAGGCGAGGCCGCCGATCACCGCGCCGCCCGCGAACAGGTCCGGTCGGGTCGCCAGCATCGCCATCGTCATTGCGCCGCCCGCCGACAGCCCGGTGACGTAAACGCGGCTGCGATCGAGATCGTGGCGGGCGATCATCGTCTCGGTCATCTGCGCGATCGATTCCGCCTCGCCGCCGGCTTGCGCGGTGTCCTCGGACGCGAACCAGTTGAAGCAGCGATTGGGATTGTTCGCGCGCGTCTGCTCGGGAAACAGCAGCGCGAAACCGGCACGATCCGCGAGCTTCGACCAGCCCGACCCGTTGTCGTAGCTCGCTGCGGTCTGCGTGCAGCCGTGCAGGACGACGACCAGAGCCGCGCCCGGTGACAAGTCCTTGGGCACGTAGCTGTAGCCGAGCAGAGCGCCCGGATTGGTCCCGAACTCGGTCAGCGACGCCAGGCGGCTCGGCGCGGTGTCGCGCGGCGTCGGGGCCCCGGCACGCGCCATGCGGGCGATGGTATCGGCGATGTTTCTCACGTGAATCGAGCCTTTCGTCGCAGGCGTACTCAGCCGCGATCTTATCTCAACGTCGCATGTACATCATTTGTTGCTGCAGTGCAGCAAAAACGTCAGCCTCAGTGTCGGATCGCGTCGCATGCTTCGGCTATCGCGGCATAGATCCGGTCGAGATCGGTGTCGTCGATGCAATAAGGCGGCATCACGTAGACGGTGTTGCCGAGCGGGCGGAGCAACAGGTCGCGCTCGCCGAAGAAGGCGAGCAGGCGTGGGCCGATCTGCGAGAGATAGCCGTCCTCGCCGCGCAGCTCGACCGCGGTGATGGTGCCGATCTGGCGCGCGTTGGCGATGCGGGGGTGCTCGGCAAGTGCCTCCAGTCGCGAGGTTTGGCGTGCGGCGAGATCGGCGATCCGATCGCGCACCGGTTCGTCGCGCCAGATGGCGAGGTTCGCATTGGCGGCGGCGCAGGCGATCGGGTTGGCGGTGTAGCTCGACGAGTGGAAGAACATCCGCGCGCGGTCGGTGCCGTAATGCGCCTGGTAGATCGCCTCGGTCGCCATCGTCACCGCAAGCGGGATCGCGCCGCCGGTCAGCCCCTTCGACAGGCACAATATGTCGGGCACCACGCCGGCCTGTTCGCAGGCGAGCAAGGTGCCGGTGCGGCCCCAGCCGGTCATCACCTCGTCGGCGATGAACAGCACCTCGTGGCGGGCGCAGATCCGCCGCATCTCGGCAAGGATGTGCGCCGGATAGATGTGCATCCCGCCTGCGCCGAGCAGAAGTGGCTCGACGATGAACGCGGCGGGGTGTGCGGCGCAGGCCTTCTCGAGTGCGTCGAGCGTGACCTGTTCTTGGCCGGCGGCGGGGAAGGGGATCGTGCCGACGTCGAACAGCAGCGGGGCGTAGGCGCGGTTGTAGACGCCGCGCGCGCCGACCGACATCGCGCCGATCGTGTCGCCGTGATAGCCGTGCTCCATTACGAGGATGCGGTGGCGGTCCTCGCCGCGATCGAGCCAGTATCCGAGCGCCATCTTCAGCGCGCACTCGACGCTGGTCGAGCCTGAGTCCGAGAAGAAGACCCGCGTAAGGTCCGGCGGCATGATCGCGGTCAGGCCCCGCGCGAGGTCTTCGGCGGGCTGATGCGTCCATCCGGCGAAGATGATCTGGTCGAGCTTGCCCGCCTGCTCCGCGATCGCCGCCATGATCCTGGGGTTGGCGTGGCCATGCGTGGTGACCCACCAGGACGAGATCGCATCGACGATCCGACGGCCGTCCGATGTGTAGAGTGCGGCGCCGTCGGCATGCGTGACGAGGGGAATCGGCTCGCGAAGGCCGTGCTGCGTGAAGGGATGCCAGACGGGGGAGTCGCTCACCGGAACGCCTCCAAATCGAAATTCGCGGCGAACGCTTGGGCCAGCGTAGAGGCGTTCAGCGGATCGAGACGGGGCAGGCGGCCGAGCCGCCGGACGTCGCCCAGCGACGCGATCGTCGCCTCGCTACCCTCGACCGCGTCGCCGACGAACGCGATGCCGAGGATCGGTACGTTCCGGCTGCGCAGTGCTTCGATCGAGAGCAGGCTGTGGTTGATCGTGCCGAGGCCCGTGCGCGCGACGAGCACGACTGGCTTGCCCCAGCGCGCGAACAGGTTGGCGAAGATCAGGTCGCGCGTCACCGGCACCATCACGCCGCCGGCGCCCTCGACCACCAGCGGGCCATCGACCTCGGGTAGTATGAGCCGATCGGGATCGATCGTCACACGGTCGATCTCGGCGGCGAGATGCGGCGAGCACGGCGTCGTCAGCCGGTATGCTTCGGGCACGACGCGGTCCGCGGGGACACCCAAGGTCACGACCGAAGCCGCATCGCTACCGTCCGCGAGCCCCGCCTGCACCGGCTTCCAGTAGCGCGCGCCGAGCGCGGCGGTCAGCCCGGCGGCGAACACCGTCTTGCCGATATCCGTGTCCGTTCCGGTGACGATAATCGTCATTGCAGCGCCTCCTTCATGACCTCGCCCAAAGCCTCGATATCCGCCGCGGTGGCGTTCAGCGTCAACGATATCCGCAACCGCGACGTCCCCTGGGGCACCGTCGGCGGCCGGATACCCCGCACGTCGAACCCCGCCGCCTGGATCGCGCCGGCGACGTGCATCGTCCGCGCCGCATCGCCGACTATCAGCGGCAGGATCTGCGACCCGGTCGCCGCGACGCCGTACGGCGCCAGCACCCGCTCCGCCGTCGCCACGAGGTCCCACAGCCGCGCCCGCCGCGCGGGTTCGTCCGCCATGATCCGCAACGCTTCGCCGACCGCCAGCGCCATCAGCGGCGACGGCGCGGTCGAGAAGATGAACCCGCGCCCACGATTGACGATGAACGCGCGCATCACCGCCGGGCCACAGAGCAGCGCGCCTTCGCAGCCGAGCGCCTTGCCGCAGGTCCGCAAGGTGATGACGTTGTCGCGTCCGTCGAGCCCTTCGGCGAGGCCATGGCCATCGGTGCCGAACACCCCGGTGGCGTGCGCCTCGTCGATGAGCAGGATCGCGTCGTGACGGTCGGCGATCCGCGCGAGATCTGCGAGCGGCGCACGGTCGCCGTCCATGCTGTAGAGGCTCTCGACCGCGATCCACACGCGGCCCTTGCCGCCAGTCTTCCGCCAGTTGGCGATCACGTCCTCGAATGCGCTCGCGTCATTGTGTTCAGCACTCACGCAGGTCGCCCGTGTCAGCCGCATCCCCTCATGCGCGCTCGCATGGATCAGGGCGTCGTGTACGATCAGGTCGCCGCGCTGCGGCAGCGTCGCGAACAGGATCGTGTTGGCGATGTACCCGCTGGCGAAGAACAACGCCGCCTCGGTCCTGAAGAACCGCGCGGCATCCGCCTCCAGGGTTTCATGCTCGGGCGCATTCCCCCGTAACAACCGCGAGCCCCCCGAGCCGACCGGCACGCCTCTCGACAAAGCCTCGATCATCGCGGCCCGCAGACGATCCGACCCGGCGAGCCCGAGATAGTCGTTCGAGGCGAAGTCGACGCCCGTACGCGGTCGGAGCGATCGGTACCGGTCGGCGGCGGCCAGCGTGGCGAGGTCTCGTTCCTGGTCGGCGAACATCATCGCGCCGCCCTAACCCCAACGCGGCGCGAAGACGATAGCGGGTCGAGGGGGCGTGGGACTTACCCTGCTAGTTTCGAACCCCACTTGTTTCGAACTCCGCTAGATTGGAACTCCGATGACGGCCGCACTCCGTCACCCCAGCGAAAGCTGGGGTATCCCGGTTGGCGGGCGGGCGACCCGAACAAGGAGACCCCAGCTTTCGCTGGGGTGACGGGCGGGGCTGGCGGGGTTGGCGGGGTTCCGGGGGGTGTGCGGTTGCGGTGAGCGCTACCGCTGTCGCTGTCGCCATTTCGACGCAGCAATTCTGCACCACCACCCTGGAACCCGAACTCCGCGACCTAGCCATCCTGCCCCGCGCCTCCTCGCCTCGCCTCGCCGCGCCTCCGCACCCCGTCACCCCGTCACCCCAGCGAAAGCTGGGGTATCCCGGTTGGCGAGCGGGCGACCCGAACGAGGAGACCCCAGCTTTCGCTGGGGTGACGGCCCGAGCCCGTTTTCATAAACGTGACTACGCCTGCAACGCTTCGATAAACCCCCGCGCCCTTGTGCCGACATCCGCCGCGGTCATCCCTGGCGCATACAGCGCGGAGCCGAGACCGAACCCGGCCGCACCCGCCTTGCGCCACTCGGCCATGATCTCCGGCACGACGCCGCCGACGGGGAGCACGCGCGTGTCCTTGGGGAGGACGGCGCGCATCGCCTTCAGTACCGCGGGGCTTGCGGCCTCGGCGGGGAACAGCTTCAGCGCCGCCGCGCCTGCCTCCAGTGCCGCGAACGCTTCGGTCGGCGTGGCAATGCCGGGGAGCGCGACATAGCCCTTCTCCGCCGCTGCCGCGATCACGCGTACGTTCGCGTTGGGGGCGATGATCAGCGTGCCACCCGCCGCGCCGACCGCCGCCACGTCCTCGACGCGTAGCACCGTGCCCGCACCGACGACCGCGCGGCCCTTCAGCGTGCGCGCCAGCCGGGCGATGCTGTCGAGCGGGTCGGGCGAGTTCATCGGCACTTCGAGGATCGTGAAGCCCGCCTCGACCAGTGCCTCGCCGATCGCCTCGACCTCATCGGGCTTCACGCCGCGCAGGATCGCGATCAGCGGGCATTTCGCGAAGGCGTCGTCAAAGGCTTGGCGGTGCGTGGTCATGCTGCAAGATCCTGGATGCGGGTGATGCCGGCCACGAATGCGGCCTGGCTGTCGATATGGTGCGGGGTGCCGCCCAGCGCATCGATCGCGCCGGCATAGAGTGCGCCGAGGGCTGGGTCGGCGAGGATGTGAACCGTGGCGCCCGGCTCGATCCGCGCGGCGGTATCCGCACCGATCAGCAGCCCGCTCGCGAACGAGGCTGCGTGTGCGTCGTCGGCCAGTCCAAGTACGCCACGCGCGCGGATCGCGAAAAGGCTGGCGGCGAGATCGCGCCGTGCCCCCTCGGCGACGCCTTCGAGAAACGCTGGCCCCAACTCGACGGGGTGGCCGAGCTGTCGCGAGAGCACGCCGTGCGCGCGGAGCAGCGCGAAGAGTTCGCCGGTCATCGCCGTCGTAAAGCGGGTGATCGCGCCGCCCTCGACGGTCGCCCATTTGCAATGCGTACCGGGCTGGCAGAGGATCGCGTCGGCCGGCACCAGCCCGGCGGCGACCGCGCCGAGCAACTGCACCTCCTCGCCGCGCATCACGTCGGCATGCAGCCCGTCGCGGTACGACAGCCCCGGCACGATCGCGGTGCGGTCGTCGATCCGGTCGAGCCCGGCGGCGATCTCGGCAAGACCCGCAGGTGCCGCGACATAGGGCACGCTGCGCCAGCCGATGTTCGATCCGACCATCCCGGCGAGCAGCATCGGCAGGTCGCCGAGCCGCGTGCGGATACCGGCGACCTCCGCCTCGTATTCGCCCGCAGCGACGTTAGCGGCGCCGCGATCGTCCCGCTCGGACGCGACGACGACGCCCTCCTCGATCCGGAACGCGCGGCGGTTGCTGGTGCCCCAGTCGACCGCGATAAAAGCATTCATCGTCATCACCTCGGCCCCATCGCACCGCGTGATTATACGACAAATCAGAGCAGCCGCCATGAAGGATTGCCAATACGGCCTTCAAGGCACGTGACAGCGTGGTTCCGTTGCGCCAGAACCTGCGGCGATGAATATCGACATGACAGATAATGACAGTCTTCCCGTCGTCGGTGTGACAGGACGTAACCTGACTCACGGCATGCTCGATACGCTGGGGCGCGCGATCGTCACCGGACGGTACGAGACGCGTCCATTCCCGACCGAGGCGGAGATCGCCAAGACCCACGGCGTCAGCCGCTCGGTGACGCGCGAGGCGGTCAAGATGCTCACCGCCAAGGGGCTGGTCAGCGCACGCCCGCGCCAGGGCACCGTGGTGCAGCCGGCAAGCTCGTGGAACCTGTTCGATACCGACGTCCTGCGCTGGACGCTGGAACGCAAGTTCTCGGTCGAACTGCTGCGCCATTTCAACCAGTTGCGTATCGCGATCGAACCCGAGGCCGCCGCGCTCGCCGCGCGGTTCGGCGATGCGGCGGACGACCTCGCGATCCGCAACGGCCTGGAGCAGATGGAGGCGGGCGAAGCCGGGCTGACCGACCCGCTCGAGGCGGATATCGCCTTCCACGTCGCGATCCTGCGCGCCTCGAAGAACCCGTTCTACGCGCAGTTCCAGTCGGTGGTGTCGACCGCGCTGCGGACCTCGATCCGCTTCACCAACCGTATCAAGGGGCGTTCGGCCAATATCGCCGACCATGCCGCGGTGGCGGACGCGATCATCGCGCGCAATCCGGAGGCCGCGCGGATCGCGATGTCGCGGATCATCGGCGACGTGCTGATCCTGATCGGCGAAGCCTGACCTGCGGAGTACGCGGGGGAAGTCGGGCTCGCGGCCCAGCGCAGGATCGATACGCGGGCGTGGGTCCGCTCGCACGTTGCCCGACAAGGCCGGGGACGGTACGGGCTTTGATACGATAATCGAGAGGATTTCGAATGGTGATTGAGGCGACATCCCAGCAGCCGATCCGGCTGGCGATCATCGGTGTCGGCAAGATCGCACGCGACCAGCATCTGCCCGCCATCGCAGCCGATCCCCGGTTCAACCTGGTCGCGGCCGTCAGCCGCAACGCGGTGGTCGATGGTGTCGCGAACTATCACGATATCGCCGCATTGCTGGCGGATCGAAACGACCTTGATGCGGTGTCGATCTGCACGCCGCCGGTCGGGCGGGCATCGATCGCGATGGCGGCGATCGACGCTGGGCTGGACGTGATGATGGAAAAGCCGCCTGCGGCGACGCTGTCCGAGGTGGCGCGGATCGAGGCGCATGCGGTCGTCGCCGGGCGGACGCTGTTCGCGACATGGCATTCGCGCGAGGCGGCGGGTGTCGCGGCGGCGCGGGCCTGGCTCGCGGATCGCAAGGTCGAGCGCGTGACGATCGAGTGGCGCGAGGACATCCGCCGTTGGCATCCGGGGCAGGACTGGATCCTGGAAGCGGGCGGGTTCGGCGTGTTCGATCCCGGCATCAACGCCCTGTCGATCGCGACCAAAATCCTGCCCGGGGCGTGGACCGTGGAGCGCGCGGTCCTTCGCGTGCCAGAGGGGCGGATGTCGCCGCTGTCTGCCGACCTGACGATGATGTGCGGCGATGTTCCCGCGACCGCCGCCTTCGACTTCCTCCAGGAAGGCCCCCAGCAATGGGATATCGTCGTCGAGACCGATGACGGACGGTTGACGCTGCGGATGGGCGGATCGATCCTGGATATCGACGGGACGGTCACGGAAGCGCCCGATGCGGAATATGCGGGGCTGTATGCCCGGTTCGAGGACCTCGTGCGGACGCGCCGAAGCGACGTCGACGTAACGCCGCTCAGGCTGGTCGCGGATGCGTTCCTGGTCGGCAGCCGCGAGACACTTCCGACATTCGCGTGGTGATCGAACGAACATCCTGATCCAGGATAGCATTGCCGGAACGCGTATCCGGGCGCTCACGTTGAGTGTCTAAAGAAGGATGCGTATCGGTGCTTCAGGTCAGTCAGCAGGTCGTCAACGAACGCGTCACCCCCTTTGCCGCGGGGCCGGTAGCGGTAGCGGTCGTCGAAGGGCTGGGGAAGGGCGACGTGGTCTGCGTCGCTGCCGACGATCAGCGCGCGACGGAGATTTCGGCGATCGCCGCGGCGTTCGCGCCCGATGCGCTGGTGGTGCACTTGCCATCCAGCGACGCGTTGCCGGGGGACGACGCGCCCGCGTCGCCGGCTAACGTCGGTCGCCGGGTTGCCGCCCTGCGCCAGCTGCGTGCTGCGACGGAAGGCAAGGTGCATCCCATCCTGCTCGTGACGACGGCGGAGGCGACTGCGGTTCGCTATCCGGCGCCCGCGATGTTCGATGCGGCTCCGCCTCGGCTGGCTGTCGGCGATGCGATCGACGTCGAGGCGTTTGCCGGGATTGCGGCGGAGATCGGCTATATCGTCGATGACCGCGTCGACGAACCCGGTGAGATCGCGTTGCGCGGGGGCGTGATCGACATCTTCCCGGCGGACCGCGAGCATCCCGTGCGGATCGAGTTTGCCGAGGGTGTCACCACGGGGCTTCGCAACTACGACCCGGTGTCGCAGCTTAGCGAGGGCGATATCGATCGCGTCGAAATCGGTCGAGCGACCGAGCCGACGGTGGAGGACGGCGTCTCCGTTCTGGCGCATCTGCCGGATGCCGCGATCGCGTTCGACGAAGGCGCGGACCGCCGCCGGACGCGGTTTCTCTTGATCGCCGCTGACGGCCTGCCGCGGCGCAAGGCTGTTGCCGATCTGGTGGACGACAAGGCGTGGCAGGCTGCAGTGGCCGAGCGTGACGCGGTAGCGATCGAAGGCAGCGATGCGCAACCGCCGCGGTTCGTGGAACGGCGTGACCCGGCGCGTGCGTTCGCCCGGTTCGCAAAGGATGGTCTGGCCGATGGGCGGCTGTTGATCGTCGGATCGCCGCGCGACCTGCGGTTCCTGCAACCCAGGCTCGAACGCGCGGCGAAGATCGCCTTCGTCCAGATCGAGCGTTGGTCGGAGGTGCACGCGGCAAAGCCCGGCAGCGCGATGATGCTGGCTGCGCCGATCGATCGTGGGTTCGTCGTTGACGGCATGACCGTGATCGCCGGCGCGGACCTGCTCGGTGGGCGTGCGCGCGCAGACGAGATTTCGGGCAGCGGGGCGGGAGCGATTGCCGCACTGGCGAGCGAACTGCGGTGCGGCGACGTGATCGTCCATGAAGAGTTCGGCATCGGCGTCGTCCGCGGCCTGGAGATGCTGCCGGGAACGGATGGCGACGCGATCGTCCTGGAATATGCCAAGGGTGGACGTCGTCTGGTGCCGGTCGCCGAGGCCGATCGGATCTGGCGCTACGGAGCCGAGGTGGACGCCGTGACGCTCGACGCGCTGGACGGATCGTCGTGGCAGAAGCGGCGTGGTGCGATCGATTCGGCGATTGCGGATAGCGCGCGCGATCTTGCCGCGATCGCCGCCGAGCGAGCGGCACGGACGACTGATCCGATCGTACCAGACCGGGCGGCCTATGAGAGGTTCGCTGCCGGGTTCGCCTTTACCGAGACGCCCGATCAGGCCCGGGCGATCACGACGACGCTTGCCGATCTGGCGAGCGGCAAGCCGATGGACCGGCTGGTGATCGGCGATGTTGGCTATGGCAAGACCGAGGTTGCGCTACGTGCCGCCGCCGCAGTGGCGCTGGCAGGACGCCAGGTCGCGATCGCCGCGCCGACTACCGTCCTCGTTCGCCAGCATATCGAGACGTTCGCGCGCCGGTTCGAGGGAAGCGGTATCGTCGTCGCGGGGCTGTCGCGTCTGTCGGGCCCGGCCGAGAAGGCGCGGGTCAAGGCTGGGCTTGCCGACGGATCGATCCAGGTCGTGGTCGGCACCGGGGCGATTGCCGGCAAGGGCGTCGCCTACAAGGATCTGGCGCTGGTGGTGATCGACGAGGAGCAGCGCTTCGGTGCGGCCGACAAGGCGAAGCTGCATGCGCTGGGCGCGGGTCACGTCCTGACGCTGAGCGCGACGCCGATCCCGCGGACGCTGCAATCGGCGATGATCGGGTTGCAGGGACTGTCGGTGATCGCGACGCCGCCTGCGCGCCGCCAGCCGATCCGGACCGCGGTGGCGCATTTCGACGACGCTACCGTCCGTGCCGCGCTGCGTCGCGAACGTGCGCGCGGTGGGCAGAGCTTCGTGGTCGTGCCGCGGATCGACGACATGGCGCCACTGGCCGCGCGGCTCGCCAAGCTCGTGCCCGAACTCGGCCTCGTCCAGGCGCATGGCAA
This sequence comes from Sphingomonas faeni, assembly GCF_024273235.1. GTDB lineage: Bacteria > Pseudomonadota > Alphaproteobacteria > Sphingomonadales > Sphingomonadaceae > Sphingomonas > Sphingomonas faeni_A. The sequence goes on from NZ_JANBVH010000002.1 coordinate 185,551, forward strand.
GATGCCGGCGGCGGAGATCGACGAGGCGATGGTCTCGTTCGCGGCGGGCGATGGCGACATCCTGCTGGCGACCAACATCATCGAGGCGGGGCTCGACGTGCCGCGCGCGAACACGATGATCGTCCACCATGCCGACCGTTTCGGCCTGTCGCAGCTTCACCAGTTGCGCGGACGGGTGGGGCGTAGCGGGCGGCGCGGGCAGGTGATGCTGCTGACCGATGGCGACGCGACGATCGCCGAGGGCACGCTGAAGCGCCTGCGGACCTTGCAGGCGTTCGACCGGCTAGGCGCGGGCTTTGCGATCAGCGCGCGCGATCTCGATCTGCGCGGTGCGGGCGATCTGGTCGGCGAGGCGCAGGTCGGCCACATGAAGCTGATCGGCATCGACCTGTACCAGCATCTGTTCGGCCGGGCGTTGCGCAAGGCTCGGCTCGAACGGGACGGGGATACGCTGGTCGACGACTGGACCCCGGAGCTGCATCTGGAACTCGGCGGATGCCTGCCCGAGGACTGGATTCCGGAAACCGAAGTGCGATTGGCGCTGTACGCCCGGCTCGCGCGACTGGACGGTGTCGCCGCGCTCGATCAGTTCGAGGCTGAACTCGACGATCGTTTCGGTGCGATGCCCGATCAAGCCCGGCGTTTGTTGCAGGTCGCGCGGATCCGCACCTTGGCGCGGGCAGCCGATATCCGCCGGATCGACGCCGGGCCTGCCGCGATCGCGCTCACGCCCCATGACCGGCGGACCGCGAAACCCGAGGGCGATCTGGTCGAGAAGAACGGTCGCTGGATCGCCGGCGAGAGCATCGCGGATCCGATCGAACGGGCGAATCGGATCGAGGAGTTGCTCGACGGGATGGTCGCGTAGCGCCTATTCCGCGGCCTGTGCCAGCGGGGGAGACAGCGCCTCGTCGGCGAGCGCGGCCAGGATGGCGCGCAAAAGATCGACGACCCGGGCAAAGCCGGCGCCCGGTGCGTGGAGCTTGCGATCGAGATAGAGCGTGCGATCGAGTTCGAGCTGTACCGCGTGGATATTTGCGGCCGGACGGGCGTGGCGTTCGAGGATGTGCCCGCCGGCATAGGGGGCGTTGATCGCGGTCGAGAAGCCCCTCGCGGTGCATTCGGTCTCGACCCGCGTCACGAACCGCGCCGCTGCGGCGTGCCCGAAACGATCGCCCAGCACGATCCGCGTGCCGCCGGGGCCGAGCGGCGGCATCGAATGCAGGTCGAGCAATACCGCCACCCCGAACTGCGCCTTGGCGGCCTCTAGCGCACTGGAGATCGCTGCGTGATAGGGGCGATGATCCTGTGCGATGCGGGCGGTGACGTCGGCATCGGTGAAACGTCGCGCCCAGAGGTCGCCCGCACCCGACACGCGCCGTGGCACCAGCCCCAGCCCGCTGCGCAGCTTGGCGGACTGCTGCGCCGGCGCCACCGACGCCGCGCCCTCGTCGAGCAGGGGATCGCGTTCGTCTTCGCCGCGGTTGAGGTCGATCCACGCGCGCGCCCGGGTCTGGACGATCGTCGTCTGGTTCGTCCGTGCGGCGCGCGCGACCGCATCGACCAGGCGGTCCTCGAGCGGCAGCAATGCGGCGAGCGGCACGCGGAGCGCGGTCTTCAGCGCCAGGGGATACTCCCGACCGGCATGCGGCACCGACAGCACCACCGGGCTGGTCGGCGGCATCGCGCCGAGGCGTTCGAAGGGAGAGGGGTGCATCGCCCTACGCTAGGGCCGCAGAACCGCCGCGGCAATCGGTCTCGCCTGGGTACCGACCGGCCGTGGGTGGTAGGGGTGTGGCGCCTGATCCGTGCGAATCGCGGTAAACGATCTGGAAATCTTAACGGCTTTGCGCGTAGGGCGAGGTCGAATGTACGTGGAAAAACGGGGCTTTAGACCGATGTTGCGAATTCTGCTGGCCGAGGACGATCAGGTCATGCGCGAATATCTGACGCGCGCGCTCGAACGTTCCGGCTATGCGGTGACGGCGGTCGATCGCGGCACCGCGGCGATCCCGTTGCTCGAAACCGAAACGTTCGACCTGCTGCTGACCGATATCGTGATGCCCGAGATGGACGGCATCGAGCTGGCGCAGAAGGCCGGCGAGATGTGCGCGGACCTGCGGGTGATGTTCATCACGGGGTTTGCGGCGGTGACGCTGAAGGCGGGCCGGGCGATGCCGCACGCCCGCGTCTTGTCCAAGCCGTTCCACCTGCGCGACTTGGTCGCCGAGGTCGATCGCCTGTTCGAGATGGATAATATGACCGGCGTGCATTGAGCGCTTGCACGCCGCGATAACCGCGGCTAGTGGAGCCCTCCGGCGGGCGTGTAGCTCAGTGGTAGAGCACTGTGTTGACATCGCAGGGGTCGCAAGTTCAATCCTTGCCACGCCCACCATTGAAAACCCCGCTAGCCCCATGGCTAGCGGGGTTTTTAACGTTATTGGGTCGGTCCCGTCGTCCCGTTACCGCGCGGAGCAGCTACACGGTCGGGGTTTCAGTCCGGACGAACGGCGTCCGGCATGAGGTCCTGTGGGAACGAAGGCGCGGCGGGGCTCGGAGCCGGGCTTGATGTCGCGGTCGAAGCCCAGCGGTACCCCGATCATTCGACCGCTGCGGGCTTCGGCTTCCGCCGATGTCCCCGCGGTAGTGCGGGACGGCCCCGTCGATGCGTGCCGTTCCGTTTCATGCCCCAGTACCGTCAGCCGTACCGTCAGCCGGCCGCGTCGACCTGATCAAGATAGTCGGCATAGCCCTGCGCCTCCATCTCGTCGCGCGGCACGAACCGCAGCGACGCGGAGTTGATGCAGTAGCGCAGCCCGCCCTGATCCTGCGGGCCGTCCTCGAACACATGGCCGAGATGGCTGTCGGCGCCGGCCGAGCGGATTTCGGTGCGGACCATGCCGTGGCTGCGATCGTGCAGTTCGGTCACATGGATGGGCGAGATCGGCCGGGTGAAGCTGGGCCAGCCGCAGTGGGAATCGAACTTGTCGGCGGACGCGAACAGCGGCTCGCCGGAGACGATGTCGACGTACAGGCCGGGTTCGCGGGTGTTCAGATATTCGCCCGTTCCCGGCCGCTCCGTGCCGCTCTGCTGCGTCACGTGGAACTGCTCGGGGGTGAGCTTGGCGATCGCCTCGTCGGTCTTCTTATACTCGGTCATGGTCATGTCCCATCAGCGTGAACGCGTGGCTCCACCGATAGCGAACGCTCGCATCGATGGGGTTTCCGACAATATAGGGCGTCTTGGCGCTGGCCCAATGCGCGCGGTCGCAGGCCCCTCGGCGATATTCTCCCGGGCACCCCCCGTCCGGCTTTTCAGGCGAGGGCAAAAGCTGTCATGCGCGGCGGATGATTCGCACCCCGCTGTCCGCGCTCGCCTGCATCCTGTTCTCGTCGGGAAGCGCCCTTGCCCAATCGACCGCGGAACCGAGCGAGGCGGCGCCCGACATCGTCGTCACCGGGCGCGGGTTGGCGGATGCGCCCGGCGATCGCGCCTATTCGATCGTCACGATCGAGCGCGACCGGATCCAGGCGAATGCGAGCAATCGGCTGGAGAGCGTGCTCGCCGACGTCGCCGGGTTGCAGCAGTTCCGCCGGTCGGACTCGCGGAGCGCCAATCCGACCAGCCAGGGGGTTTCGCTGCGCGGGATCGGCGGCAATGCCTCCAGTCGCGCGCTGCTGATCTTCGACGGGGTGCCGCAGGCGGATCCGTTCGGCGGCTGGGTCGCGTTTCCGGCCTATGCGAGGGGGCGGCTCGGCCGCATCCGCGTGACGCGCGGTGGCGGCAGCGGATATCAGGGGCCGGGTGCGCTGGCAGGGACGGTCGAGCTGGAGAGCGCGACGCCCGATCAACTGATGCCGTTTCAGGGCAGCGTCGCCTATGGCAGCCGCGACTCGGTCGATGCACAGGGGTCGGCGGCGCTGGTGCGCGGATCGGGGTTCGCGACCTTATCGGGAGCTTACGCGCGCGGGGATGGCTTCACGCCGACCGTCGAGGAAAGTCGCGGGATCGTCGATCGGGCCGCCCCGTACGAGCAGGCTTCGGGAGCGCTGCGGACCGTCGTCGGGATTGACGCGAAGACCGAATTGCAGATGAATGCGAGCGCGTTCACCGACACGCGCGACCGCGGCAGCGACTTCACCGCCAATAAAAGCGAGGGGGCCGATGCGAGCATCCGGCTGATCGGGCGGGGCGCGTGGGGCTATTCGGCGCTGGCGTATCTCCAGACGCGCGCGTTCGCGAGCAGCTTCAACAGCATCAATGCCGCGCGGACGGCCGCGATCCAGTCGCTGAACCAGTATAATACCCCGGCGACCGGGCTCGGCGGGCGGATCGAGATCGCGCCGCCGCTGGGCGAGAGCATCACGCTCAGGCTGGGCGCGGATATCCGTGACGTAAGCGGCAAGACGCAGGAACTCTATACGTTCGTCAACGCGGCGCCGACGCGACGGCGCGAGGCTGGCGGGAGCACGACGACGACCGGCGTGTTCGCCGATGGAAGCCTCGTCGCGGGCGACGTCACGTTCAGTCTTGGCGGGCGGGTCGACTGGTGGTCGATCGATGGCGGCTATCTGACGGAACGGCCGCTGGCGACCGGCGCGGCGCTGACCGACCTGCGCTATGCGGACCGCGACGGCAGCGAGACGACCGGGCGTGCAGGCGTGGCGTACCAGCCGATCGAGGCGCTCACGCTGCGCGCCGCCGGGTATCGCGGGTGGCGCCTGCCGACGCTCAACGAACTGTACCGCCCGTTCCGTGTCGGCAACGACGCGACCGCGGCGAATGCGTTGCTGTCGCCGGAGCGGCTGACCGGGGTCGAGGGTGGCGTCACGCTGACGCCGGCACCGGGGGTGAGCATCGCCGCGACCTATTTCTACAACCGGCTGAAGAACGCGATCGCCAACGTCACGACGACCAACCCGCCGCAGATATTGCCGGGGGTCGTCACCTACCGCGTCCGCCAGAATCTTGACGCGATCCGCGCGCATGGGTTCGAACTGGATGCGTCGTATCGACCTGGTTTATTTGGCGTCCAGGCATCGTGGTCGCACACGAACTCGAAGGTCGAGGGCTCGGGGATCACTGCCGCATTGGATGGCTTGCGGCCGGCACAGACCCCGCGCGACCAGGTGTCGGGAACGGTCGACTGGCGACACGACGCGGCGGCGCTGTCGCTGACCGTGCGGCATATCGGCCGGCAGTTCGACGACGACCAGAATACGCGGGTGCTTGGGGCCGCGACGACGCTGGATGCGTATGCGGCGCTGCCGATCATGCGCTCGCTGGTCGCGGAGGTGCGCGGGGAGAACCTGTTCGACGAGCGCGTCGAGGCAGGGATCAGCGGCGCGAACATCGTCGAACGCGCGACCCCGCGGACGATCTGGGTGGGCTTACGCTACGGGGGGCGGTGATATCTGATCGTCCGCCGCGGAAACGAAGATAGTGTGTTTCCCCGCGAAGGCGGGGACCCAGTCTGGGCTCCCGCCTTCGCGGGAGAACAAGGAGGGGAAAGCGACGTCCTGACCAACACTCCACCATCCCGGCGGAGGCCGGGGCCCAGTTGGCAAGGTCGCATTAACAAAGGGCCGCGCTCGGTTAGCGACGTTCTCCAACTGGGCCCCGGCCTCCGCCGGGGAGGTGCGATGGATGGTGAGCGAGCTTACCCCAGCGCCGCCTCCCTTGGCGGGGAACAACTGTAGAGTGTTCGCCGCGTTGACCCGTGCAGGACGCGCGACTAATGCCACCATTGTGAAGGGTTCCCGGCGACGGGATCAAAAGGGAAGTCGGTGCGCGGGCCGGGTCGTCACGATCCACATCCGCAAGACCGACGCTGTACCCGCAACTGTGACCGGATAGCGGCCACCCCGATTATGCCACTGGGTTCCGACCTGGGAAGGCGGGGTGGAGGCGATGACCCGGAAGCCAGGAGACCTGCCTCTCACGGTCGATCCACTGCGCGGGCGGGTGTCCGGCGCGGACGAGTGCTCCGGTGCATCCGGGTTTCCTCGAGCGAGAGACGTCTGCCGCTCCCGAATGGTCGTGGGCGGTTCTGCCAGGACGTGCCCCATGACGAAATTCTTCCTTCTCCTGAGCGCCGCAGCGATCGTATCGCCGGCCTATGCCCAGGACATCCCCGATACCGACGCCCCCGAACTCGTCGTCACCGCGAGCCGCGTCGCCCAGCCTGCCAGCGAGATCGGGCAGGCGGTGACCGTGATCGACCGCGCCGAGATCGAGCGCCGCCAGACCGTCGTGGTGTCCGATCTGCTCGCGACAACGCCCGGCGTCACCGTCACGCGCAACGGCACGCTCGGTGCGCTGACCGGCGTGCGGATCCGTGGTGCCGAGTCCGACCAGACCCTGGTCGTGATCGACGGGGTGCGCGTCAACGATCCGGCCTCGACCGGCGGCGGCTTCGATTTCGGCAATCTGCTGGCGAGTTCGGTCGAGCGGATCGAGATATTGCGCGGGCCGAACTCGGTGCCATGGGGCAGCCAGGCGATCGGCGGCGTCGTCAACATCATCACCGCAGCGCCGACCGAAGGCGTCCAGGCGCGCGCCAACGCCGAATATGGCTATGCCGACAGCCTGTTCGCGAGCGCGGGCGTGTCGGGCAAGTCGGGTCCGGTGTCCGGATCGCTGACCGGCGGCTATCTGAAGACCGACGGCATCTCGTCGGCGGCCAGCGGCACCGAGCGCGACGGCTATCGCCAATATGGCGCGACGGGGCGGGTGGGCGTCGAGTTCGCGCCGGGGATCGGCCTCGATCTGCGCGGCTATTTCGCGGACAGCAAGGTCGAGATCGACGATGGTTTCGATCCGGAAACCTTCGTGGTCGCGGACAGCCTTGCCTATGGGACCACGCAGGAACTCTACGGCTATGCCGGCCTGCACGCGAACTTCGCCGACGGCCGGTTCAACAACCGCGTCGCGTTCACGATCGCCGACATCAACCGCGACAATTTCTCGCAGCCCGGCGGTGACATGTCGTTCATCGGCCGCGGTCGCAGCGAGCGCTATGAATATCAGGGCGACTTCCGTCCGCTCGACGAGGTCCGCGTGGTCGCGGGCGTCGAGCGCGAGAACAGCCGCTTCAACGACGGCTTCACCTTCGCGGATACCGGGATCACCAGCGTCTACGGCCAGTTGATCGTCAAGCCGCTCGACATCCTCACGATTACCGGCGGCGTCCGCAACGACGATCACGACGATTTCGGCAGCCGCACGACGTTCGGCGCCAACGCGGCGCTGGCATTGCGGACCGGCACGACGCTCCGCGCGAGTTACGGCGAAGGCTTCAAGGCCCCGACCCTGTACCAGCTCTTCTCCGCCTACGGGAACCGCGACCTCGACCCCGAGACCGCACGGAATTTCGACGTTGGTGTCGAACAGGCGTTTCTCGGCGACCGGGTCCGCGCGGGCGTGACGTATTTCAACCGCCGCACGCGCAACCAGATCGACTTCCGCAATTGCAGCCCGGCGGAGCAGGCGACGGCCGGTTCGATCTGCGTCGATCGCCCGTTCGGCGTGTACGACAATGTCGCGCGGGCCGAAGCGGACGGCGTCGAGTTTACGCTCGCGCTGCGTCCGGTCGACGCGCTGACGCTGACCGCCAACTACAGCTATATCCACACCGAGAACCGCGCGATCGGCGCCAATTTCGGCAACGATCTCGCGCGTCGCCCGAAGCAGACCGCGAGCGTCAACGCCGATTACCTGTTCGCGTTCGGGCTGTCGGTCGGCGGCACCGTGTCGCTGGTCGACGACAGCTTCGACGACGCCGCCAACACCACGCGGCTCGACGGCTATGCGCTGGCGGGCATCCGCGCGGAAATGCCGATCGACGATCGGATCGCGCTGTACGGTCGCGTCGATAACCTCACCGACGCGCGGTACGAGACGGTCGCGGGCTACGGCAATTACGGTCGCGCGGCGTATGGCGGCGTGCGGTTGCGCCTGAAGTGAGGTGCGGGGCGATCCTCCTCGCGCTCCTGCTCGGGGGCTGCGCGCAACCCCCCGGAGCGGGCGGTGGCGGGGGGATCGTCTCGACCAATCCGTGCGTGGATTCGGTGCTGGTCCGGATCCTGCCGCCCGCGCGGATCGCCGGGATCAGCCATTATTCGCAAGATCCGTCCGCGACCTCGATCCCGCTCGCCGTTGCGCGGCGGTTTCGCGGCATCGCCGGGACCGCCGAGGAGGTGATCGCGCTGCACCCCGATCTCGTCATCGCCAGCACCTACACCCCGCCCGCGACCCAGGCGGCCTACGCCCGCGCCGGCCTGAAGACGTTGCTGCTCGGCATTCCGGACTCGATCGCCGAGAGCAAGGCGCAGGTCACGCAGATCGCCGATGCCGTCGGCGCGCCCGCGGGTGGCGCGCGGATCAATGCCGATATCGACCGCGCCGTGGCACGCTGGAGCCGGAAAGACGAACCCTCGCCAAGCGCGTTGCTCTATATCAGCGGCGATCTCGCGACCGGAGGGAGCACGTTGCTGAACGAGATGATGACCCACGTCGGCTTCCGCAACGCCGCCGCGACCTATGGCCTGACGCATACCGGCACGCTGTCCGCCGAGACGATCGTGACGCAGCCGCCCGCCATCGTGATAGCCCCCGAACGCGCCAGCCGCGGCACTGCGCTGCGCCGCCGCCTGCTGCCGACCACGCCGCAAGCCGTCTTCCCACGCGTCCTGATCAACTGCGGCGGCCCGACCATCCCGCCCGCGCTCGAACGCCTCGCCGCGATAAGGGCGGGGCTGTGATGCGAGGTTCGAGTATCGGGAAACCTATCCCTGACCACCTCCCCGGCAAAGGCCGGGGCCCAGTTGGCAAGGCTGGAGTAATGCAGCGCTGCCTGCGGTCACGATCGTTCCCCAACTGGGCCCCGGCCTTCGCCGGGGTGGTGGCGGTGGTCGGTATGGGCGAGGGGGCGTTCCGATGACCCGCACGCCCAAACTCATCGCGCTCGGCCTGCTGGTAATTCTCCTGTTCGGCCTCTCGCTCGGCTGCGGGAAAGTCTGGGTGCCGCTTGACGCCTGGTTCTCGAGCGACCCGCGCTGGTGGATCATCCTCGAACTCCGCCTGCCTCGCGCGGTGCTCGGGCTCGCCCTCGGCGCGACGCTCGGGCTGTCGGGTGCGGTCCTGCAAGGCTATCTCCGCAACCCGCTCGCGGACCCGGCGGTCGTCGGCGTGTCGTCGGTCGCGGCACTCGGCGCGGTCGCGGCGATCCTCTTCGGCGCCGGTTCGGGCCTCGCGATCTTCGCCGCGGCGATGCTCGGAGCCGGCGGCGCGGTCGCGTTGCTCGCCGCGCTGACGTGGCGGTCGCCAAGCGCGATCACCTTCATCCTCGCCGGCACCGTGCTCGCCAGCCTCGCCGGTGCGCTGACCGCGTTCCTGATCTCGATCGCGCCGAACCCCTATGCGGTCGCCGAGGTGATCGACTGGATCATGGGCGCGCTCACCGACCGCGGCTGGGACGATATAAAGCGCGCGCTGCCGCCGATGCTGCTCGGTACGGTCCTGCTGCTGCTCACCGGCCGCTCGCTCGACGCGCTGTCGCTGGGCGAGGCAGCGGCGCGGTCGCTCGGCATAAGGATGGGCCGCGTCCGCTGGCTGGTCGTGCTCGGCACCGGCCTCGTGGTCGGCGCGGGCGTCGCGGTGACCGGCGTGATCGGCTTCGTCGGCCTCGTCGTGCCGCATCTGCTCCGCCCGGTCTTCGGCCACCGCCCCAGCGCCCTGCTGCTGCCCTCGGCACTCGGCGGCGCGGCGCTCGTGCTCGCCGCCGACAGCCTCGTCCGCGTCGCCCCCGGCGCAGGCGAAGTCCGGCTGGGCGTCGCGATGGCGCTGATCGGCGCGCCGTTCTTCCTCGGATTGCTGGTCAAGGAACGGGGCCGCGCATGGATCTGATCGTCGACGCGCTGTGCGTGAAACTCGGCAAGCGCACCGTCCTCCACAACGTGTCCGCACACCTGCGCCCCGGCCGCGTCACCGCGATCCTCGGCCCCAACGGCGCCGGCAAGAGCACGCTGGTGAAGGCCGCCGCGGCGCTCGTCGATCGTAGCGGCGGCAGCGTCCGGCTCGACACGCAGGACGTCGCGACGATGGACCCGCGCGCCCGCGCCCGCGCGATCGGCTACCTCCCGCAGGAAGCGACGGTTCACTGGAACATCGTCGCCCGCGACGTCGTCGCGCTCGGCCGCCTGCCGCACCTCGGCGCGCATGCCGCGCCATCGCCCGAAGACCGCGCCGCCGTCGACCGCGCCATGCACGACACCGAGACCACGCACCTCGCCGAACGCCCGGTCGGCGAACTCTCCGGCGGCGAGCGCGCCCGCGTCCTGCTCGCGCGCGTGTTCGCAGGCGAACCCCGCTGGCTGCTCGCCGACGAACCGCTTGCCAGCCTCGACCCCTCGCACCAGATCGACCTGCTCGCCCGCCTGCGCGCCTACGCGGCCGGCGGGGCAGGGGTGGCGATCGTCCTCCACGACCTCGTTCAGGCGCAACGCGCGGCCGACGATGCGCTGGTGATCGCAGACGGTCGCATCATTGCGTTCGGTCCGGTCGCCGAGGTGATGACCGCGGACACACTCGCCCGCGTGTTCGGCGTCCGCGTCGCGCCGCTCGACGACGGAGGCCGCCGCCTGCTAGTCCCAGTCGGGCGTGTCGAGGTAGGCTAGCCAAGCTACACGCTCGGTGGATCGGGGCTAAGCCGGGGCCCGCCGGGTGAAAGATCATCGACGCGCCGCGCCCGCGGCACTATCCCGCGCCGGGTGATCGACATTCCCGCTCCCCTTCGCCTGCGCCTAGACGGCGACGCCCTCGTCCAGAACTGGCGCACGCTCGACCGCATGAGCGGCACCGCGGCATGCGGCGCGGCGGTCAAGGCGAACGGCTACGGCCTCGGCGCGATCGAGGTCGCCCGCCGCCTCGCCGCCGCAGGGTGCCGCGATTTCTTCGTCTCGAACTGGCAGGAAGCCGCCGAGCTCGCGCCACTGGGGCTGACCGTGTCCGTTCTCCACGGCGTCCGCGAGGAAGACATGCCCGCCGTCACCGCCGGCTTCGCCCGCCCGGTCCTCAACACGCCCATTCAGGTCGCGCGCTGGAAAGCCGCAGGCGGCGGCCCCTGCGACGTGATGGTCGACACCGGCATGAACCGCCTCGGAGTCTCCGCGGACGACATCGCCGGCGGCCTGCTCGACGGCCTCGCGATCGAAACGCTGATGAGCCATCTGGCGTGCGCCGACGAGGATGTGCCGATGAACGCGGTCCAGCGCGACCGCTTCGCCGCCCTGGCAGGCACGACATCCGCACGACGCCTGAGCCTCGCCAACTCCGCCGGCATCGCGCTCAAGGGCTATGCGTTCGACCTGACCCGTCCCGGCCTCGCGCTCTACGGCGGCGTTCCCCGGAACGAACTGAGCGCGATCCGGCAGGTCGTTGGCCCCGAAGCACAGATCCTGCAACGCCGTCGCGTCCATGCGAGCGACAGCGTCGGCTACAACGCACTCTGGACGGCAAAGGACGAAACCGAGGTCGCGATCGTCAATCTCGGCTACGCGGACGGCTACCGACGGCATTTCACCAATATCGGCGCGGCGTTGGCATCAGGTCGGGTGCTGCCGGTTCTCGGCAGGGTCTCGATGGATCTGGTCGCGATCGGCGTCGACGCAGCCAAGGATCTGGCCGAGGGCGACTGGGTCGCGCTGGACTATGCCCTGCCGACCAGCGCGGCCGCATCGGGGCTCTCGCAATATGAACTGCTCACCGGCCTCGGCGCGCGGTTCGAGCGTGTATGGACGACTAGCTGATCGTCCACGGATCGATCGGTTCTGCCCGGATCCAGCGTGTCGCCAGCCATTTGGCGCCCTGCATCACAGGCAAGCCGGCATGCCGGCTGGATTGGTCGATCGCGCCGTCCCGGGTCAGCGTCCGGAAGACGATCGCATCGCCGCCGCGCGGCGTGATCTTCAGGTTGCTGGCGGGAAAATGCGTTTCGCCGCCGCCATAGCCCTCGTTCAGATAGATCAGAACGGTCGCGACGCGCTGGTTGGCGGCATCCTGGATCGTGTCCAGGTGAAGCCGATATTGCTGTCCCGGTCGATACCGCAATATCGTAAGCGGCTCGCCTTGAGCAATCTCCGTGCCGCTGGCGGCGGCAATCCGCCGGTTTAGCGCACGAACCACCAAATCTTCCCGTGCCGGCCCGATCGCGGTCCCGTCCGACGTCCGGATCGGATGCGCGATCCAGCGACCGGTGCGGGGATCGATCACGCGTGCGGGCTCCAGCATCGCTGCCGCAACGCCCGCAAGATGAGCACACTCCGCGGGGGAGAACAATTTCGGAAAGCGGACCACATTAGGCGCAACGCTCAGTATCTCGTGTACCGGCAGCGTAATCGGTGCGCCCTCAGCGTCGATGTCCATCGCCTTGACCAGCGCCAACTGTTCCCTCGCGACGGGATCGTTTCCTGCCGCGGTTCGCAACAATGCCAAAGCCGCGGGCCAGTCGGCCTTGCCACCGCTGCCATTGGCCGTGAGTGCGATCTCCATCAGCGCGGCATCGACATGACCGATCGAAACGGCCCGGGCCAACAGCGCCCGCGCATGGGCCAAGTCGCGTGAAACAACGTCGCCGGCGAGATACCAAACCGCCAATTGCATCAGCGCGTCGACGTCGCCGCGATCGGCGGCGGAGTTTATAACGGCCAGCGCCTCAGATGCCTGGCCGATCGAAACCAGATGCAGGGCCGTCGCGGCAGGGCTTTGTGTCATGCAGGTTTCATAGCAGAGCGCGTCCGCAAACCGCTAATCCACCAGACAAAAAAAGGGCCGAGTTTCCTCGACCCTTTTTCAGATTTGCCGTTCCGATCGTTCAGAACTTGGCGGTAACTCCGACATAACCGAACCGACCGCGGTTGTCATAGATCGCGCTGCCTGCGCCGATACCCGTGACACCATAGGGCGGCAGCCTGTTGCTGACGTTGTTCACGCCAAAATAGGCATTGAAGCGCTCGTTCACGTCAACACCGGCACGGATGTCATGATAGGTCACGGCGGGGTACTGCTCGATCGTGGCATAATCCGCGTTCTGCGGCGGCTGACCGTTGAGCGCGTTGTAATCCTCGAACGTGTTCAAGTACATTTTATCGATCCAGCGCACCGAGTAGCCGAACGAGACTTTGCCGATCTTGACGTCGGCGCTGATGTTGAACTGATCCGACGGATCACCTAATTCACCATTGATCGTGTTCTTGAAGCTTGGATCAGCCGGGTTGGTGTAGTTGTCGCGCTGGACCACGTGAGTCCAGATGCCCTTGGTGGACACTTCACCCCAGCTGAACCGGTGGTTGTACGCGATGTTGGTATCGAACCCGGTCGCCTTCAACTTCGCGAAGTTGGCCGTCGTCTGCAACAGCGAGCCCTCGAGAACCCGGAACGGGATTTCACCGCGTGGACCGCCACCGGCGCCTGCGCGCTGGAACAGGCCACAGAACGGATTGTTCAGCGTCGGCGAGTCGTAGCAGAGGTTCAGGATGTTCTGCGCGGTCACCGCGGAGATCACCTTGTCGACCGTGATGTTGTAGTAGTCGGTCGAGATCGACAGGCCGGGCAGGAACCGGGGCGTGAAGACACCACCCAACGTATAAGACTTGGACGTCTCGGCCTCGAGCTGCGGGTTGCCGCCGCTGATGATCTCCAGCGACGAGCTGTAAACATAGTCGTAGCCAGCCGGTGCGCCTGCCGCGGAGCAGTTCGCCGCGCGGGTCGCAGAACCCGTGGCGAGGTTGCGGGCCGAGCAGGGATCGTTCGGCGCAGGCGTGAAGTTCTGACTCTGTGCCGAATACAGGTCGCCGAGATACGGCGAGCGTACCGACTTCGAATAGGAACCACGGACCATCAGATCACGGATCGGACGCCAGTTAACGCCACCGCCATACGCGTAGACGGTGCCGACCGAACCCTTGTAGTCCGCGACGCGACCCGAGCCGTTGATCGTCAGTTCCTGCAGAAGCGGAACGTCCTTGACCAGCGGGATCGAGATTTCGCCGAACGCTTCCTTCACCTCGAACGCGGGCGAGCGGAAGGAGGGGATCGCGTTATAGAACGCGTACCCGGCCTGCGTCACCGGATCGAGATCATAGGACAGCGTCTCGCGACGATATTCGCCGCCCACCGAAAACGCGATCGGGCCGCCTGGCAGCTCGAACAACTGGCTCAGGTCGCCGGAAATGTAGCCCAAACCCTGGAACTGGGTGGCCTTGCCGGTGGCTTCGGTCGAGACGGTCAGATAGTTGCGGACCGCTTGGCTGACCGAACCGTCGCCGAACGGATTGAGCGGAACGCATGCTGCGACGTCCGCTGCGAGAACCGCGGGGTTGCCCGCCCGATCGCTGCCCGCATAGGCTGAGTCGACCTGCGACCGGCAGACGATCTGCCCGGATGCATTGCGCACCGTATCGTTGGCGAGCAGGAAACGCTGACGGTTGATGTTGCCCTGAATGACGTTGCGCTCACGGTGTTCGCCGTAGTTGGCGGCCAATTCGTAATGCCAGTCGGTGTTGAAATCGCCACGGATGCCGCCGACGATACGGTAGGTCTCGCGCCGGATATTTTCGTCACGGATGCCGAGATCGACATAATTGCGGCGTGACGAGAAGCGGTACGTTCCGGCCGCGATCTGCGCCAGAGTGGCGTTGCGGAGGGCAACGCCGGTCGCGCTGGTGCCGAACGCGGCGCCGGTGTTCGGATTGACGCCGGAATTGACCGCTGCGGTCAGCTGGGCGGCGATCGTCGCACGAGCACCCGCATCGAGATAGGGGTTGTCGAGACGAATGCCCTCACGGTTGACCGGTCCGTTGCCGGTCGGGTTCGTAAGGACGTAGGATCGATCATTGAAGCCGGCGATGGGCGTGGAGTCGGCGAGTGTCTGCCCCTGCGAGAAGAATGGGCCGCTCTGCGAGCCGCGCGCTTCCGATCGGACATATTTGGCTTCGACGAACGGCACGAGCGCCGGGCTGATCTCGAAATGGCCGATCAGGTTGGCGGCGTACCGGTTGAGTTCCGGCGACAGGACGAGCAACTGGCCTTCGCGGCCGGTATAGCCATTGCCCCCGACATAGCTGCCATTTGGCCCGAGGCCGATGCGCGTACCCGTCTGTGGGACAAGCGAGCCGTTCGGCTGGAACAGATAGGCGCAGGTGAACGAGCTACCTGCCGAGTCCACACCGCATGGTGCATTCGCGGTATTGGCATAGCGGATGCCGACCTGACCGCCGGTCGAAATCGTCGTAGAGCGGATGTCGCGGACGAAGATGCGATCGGGAATGCTGTCCGATCCGTTTACTGCGCCTGCCGGATCCGTATCGACGATAACGAAACCGTCGTTCTGGCGAAGATTCGGTCGACCCGACGCGTAGTAGTCCTGCTGATGGGCATATTCCAGGTTGACGGCAATGTTGCCGCGACCGTCGGCAAAGTTCTTGCCGGCGACTGCCGACAGATACTGGTTGCCCGCATCGCCATATTTGCTGATGCCGGTCTGACCATGCAGATCGAGGCCGTCGTAATTTTCCTTGAGAACGAAGTTGACGACCCCGGCGATGGCATCCGAGCCGTATACGGCCGAGTTGCCACCAGACACGATGTCGATCTTCTCGATCAGATCGGTCGGGAACGTGTTGATGTCTGGGCTGTTGCCGTTGTTGATGATCTCCGACGAGACATGGCGTCGGCCGTTTACCAGGACGAGAGTCCGCGACGTGCCAAGACCGCGAAGATCGAGCAGGTTAAGGCCGCGAACGCCGAGGCCGCTCGTCGAGTTCTGCGAACTCACCGTGCTGCGCAACTGCGGCAGATCGTTGAGAACGTCGCCGACGGAAACACGGCCCGCCGAAAAAATGTCCGCAGCGGTGACGGTCGTGATCGGGTTCGGCGACTCATCATTCGCACGACGAATACGCGATCCGGTAATCAGGATCTCTTCTACCTCGGTGCCTTCCCCCTGCGCTGCCTGGGTTGGCATGGTGCCATCCGCGTTCACCGGCGCCGAATTCGCGTCGGGTACGGCCTGCGCAACGGCGAGGCCTGGCAAAAGCGACAGAGCGCCGACCAATGCGGTCGCGCCCAAAAGCCGTGATAAGTTCATGAAAATCCCCCGTTTCGGCATTTGTGCCGTGATGGCCAAACGTGACGCGGGGCGCGCGGTCGCGCAACGGTTATTACACGATCATGAACGGAGCGTGATTATTGAATGTCTCGTGTTACACAGATGCAACAATCGGTCATAAGTCCTACCGTTCGATACACATAGCGATGCCCATGCCGCCGCCGATGCACAGCGTCGCCAATCCGCGCTTCGCATCGCGCTTCTGCATTTCGTAGATGAGCGTCGTCAGGACGCGCGCGCCGCTCGCGCCGATCGGGTGGCCGATGGCGATCGCGCCGCCGTTGACGTTGACCTTCGATGCGTCCCAGCCGAGTTCCTTGCCGACCGACAGCGCCTGCGCGGCGAAGGCTTCGTTGGCTTCGATCAGGTCGAGGTCGGCGAGCGTCCAGCCGGCCTTTTCGAGCGCGCGCTTGGTCGCGGGGACAGGGCCGATTCCCATGATCGACGGGTCGACGCCCGCCGAGGCCCAGCTCTTGATCGTCGCGAGGATGGTCGAGCCGCGGCGTTCGGCTTCGTCGCGGCGCATCATGACAAGGGCTGCGGCACCGTCGTTGAGGCCGCTGGCGTTGGCGGCGGTGACGGTGCCGTCCTTCTTGAAAGCGGGCTTCACGCCCGAGACGCTCTCGATCGTCGCGCCGGCGCGGATGTATTCGTCGTCGGCGACGATGGTATCGCCCTTGCGGCCCTTGATCGTGACGGGTGCGATCTCGTCCTTGAAGCGCCCTGAGCCGCGCGCGGCCTCGGCCTTGTTTTGCGAGGCGACCGAGAAGGCATCCTGTTCGCCGCGCGTGACCTGGTATTGCTCGGCGAGATTTTCGGCGGTGATGCCCATGTGATAGCCGTTGAAGACGTCGGTCAGACCGTCGCTGACCATCGTGTCGACGAGGCTGAGATTGCCCATCTTCTGGCTGCCGCGGATCGACTGCGCGTGTGCGGAGAGCGACATCGATTCCTGGCCGCCCGCGACGACGATGGTCGCGTCGCCGGTCTGGATCGCCTGGGCCGCGAGTGCGACCGCCCGAAGTCCCGAGCCGCAGACCTGGTTGACGCCCCAGGCCGGGATTTCCTTCGGCACGCCCGCCGCCATCGATGCCTGGCGCGCGGGGTTCTGGCCTTGGGCTGCGGTGAGGACCTGCCCCAGGATCACTTCGGAGACGTCCTCGCCAGCGACGCCCGCCTGTTCGAGCGCGGCTTCGATCGCGATGCGGCCGAGCTCGTGCGCGGGCGTCGTGGCGAACGCGCCGAGGAAGCTGCCGACGGGAGTGCGCTTGGCAGCGGTGATGACGACGTCGTTCGGGTTCTGGTCGGTCATGTCGGGATCCTCTATGTTTGGACCCCCTGTACGTCACCCGAGCGCGGCGATCCAGTTGGCGAGCGGTTCCCAGAGCCGCGCGCGCGCAGAACGGCCGACGATCATGCCGACATGGCCGGCACCCAGATCGCGGCGGTCGGCGAGCCCGATCGCGGTCGCGGCGGGGACTATTCGGTCGGTCAGCGAGACGAATTCGACGGTCGGGCAGGCGAAGGCGAGCGGGTCGACCACGGTACCGGCGATGGCCCAGCGGCCTTTGCCGGGCAGGTCGTTGGCGATGCAGTCCTCGAACAGCGAGGCCGCGGCGGCATAGGGCAGCGGCGCGCCGGCGTTCGCCCAATCCTCGAGTCGGACGAACGCGCGCGCCGCGTCGCTGTCGGGGGCGAGGTCGGCGAAGACCTCGTATTTGGCGATCGTGCGCGCGGGATCGAGTTGCCAGAATCCGGCTTGCAGGACTTCCATCGGCAGCACGCCGAGCATCGCTGCGGCGGGCTGGACTGCTGCCCAGGTGGCGGCAAGCGCGGGACGCCCTTCGCCATAGCCCGCGAAGTGCCACGGTGCGGCGATCGTCGCGACTCCCGCAACGGGGGTGATCGCCGCAGCCCCCAGTGCCAGAGTGCCGCCGAGGCAATAGCCGACCAGCACCGGCGGTTCGTCCAGCGCCCGCAGCAACGGCACCAGCAGCCGCTCGACATGCGCCGCCAGATCGAGGTCGCGGTCGTCGCTGCCGGGCGATCCCCAGTCGACCAGCCAGGTATGGAATCCCTGCGCCGCGATCCACCGCAACAGCGAAGACTCGGGCGAATGATCGAGGATATCGGGCGGATTTATCAACGATGGGACGAACACCACGGGTCGTCCACCACCGCCATAGTCGCGCAACGACACCCGCCCCGCACGGTGGACCGCCGGCATCGGATCCGCCCGCTGCTCTCGTGGCGCACCCTGATACGCACGCAATCCGGCTAGCGCGCGCGCCATCCGTTCGGGCGATGCCGCGGTCTCGCTGCGCAGCACGCTGAGGAACAAGGGTAAGGGCCTCGGACCTTGTTGCGGTGCGTCATCAAAGACTGTAGCCTCCGTTTCAAACATAAGACGGGGGATCCATGAAGAAGCAACCGGCTGCCGACGGAATCGTCATCATCAAGAAATACGCCAATCGACGGCTCTATAACACCGAGACGTCATCCTACATCACGCTCGATCATCTGGCGACGATGACCCGCGAGGGCCGCGACTTCAAGGTGGTCGACGCGAAGACCGATGAGGACATCACGCACAACGTCCTAACCCAGATCATCATGGAGGAGGAGAGTCGCGGCGAGACGATGATGCCGGTGAACTTCCTGCGCCAGCTGATCTCGATGTACGGCGACTCGATGCAGACTATGGTGCCGGGGTATCTGGAGGCGTCGATGGACAGCTTCCGTCGCAACCACGATCAGTTCAAGTCTGCGGTCGAGGGCGCGTTCGCCAACTCGCCGTTCGCCGATCTCGCTAAGCGCAATCTCGCGATGTTCGACGTCGCCGCGCAGGCGATGAACCCTGCCACGCCCGCACCCGCCGCGAGCAAGGACGACGAGATCGCGGCCCTGCGCACCGAACTCGCCAAATTGCAGGAAAAGGTCGAGAAGCTCGGCTGACGGATCGGGCTGAACGATGGGGCCGGTGTTGTGGAGTGCGAGCGGCGGCCTAGCCGCGTTGGCGGTCGTCGCCGGGCTCGGCGAGCGACGCCGCCGACGGCGGCGCGATCCGGATTCGGTCGGCTGGGTCGACTGGCCGACCGTCCAGATGCTCGCGCTGATCGCATTGGCCGTCACGGTCGGGCTGGCGTTCAAGACCTGAGCTTCCAGCGCGGTCAGCGGCGAGCGTCCGTCCGCAGGCGATAGACGCTCTGCGGCAACTTGCCGATCTTCACCGAGCCCACCAGCCGATAGCGCGCGGCGATCGCGCGAACGACCAGCGCCTGGGTCGCCAGGTTCGTGCTTGGTTTGGGCGCGCGCACGACGATTACGCCCGGACGGGCCGCGAGCAGCCGCGTGACTTCGGCGACCGGATCGACCCCAGTACCATGCGTCTCGGTCGTCTGGCCCAGATGGCTGCGGAAGATATAGGGCGTCGGCAGGCAGGATCGGGTGAGGAAGTAGAGGATCGGTTCGCTGCCATAGGCGAACATGCAGCCGCGCGGTTGCTGGCCGATCAGCTGGACGAGTTGCGCGATCTGCTGTGCATTGCCGCGCCGTCCGACGCGGACGCTCGTCAGGATGGTCGCGGCCAGCGCGCCGAACGCGAGTATGGCGGCAAGGCGAAATATGGTCGTGCGGACGGTCGGCCCGGCAAGTCCCGTGCCGGCGGCGACCGACAGCGGCAGCGCGAGTGGCAGCATGTAGAGCAGCTCGAACGTGTGCATGATCAGGATCGCGATCACCGCGGCGGCGACCCATCCGAGCGCGAAGCCGCCGGCGAGTCGGCCGCGCCACGCCAGCCAGCCGAGCGGCAAGCTGAGGCCGATGCCGCCAAGCAGCTTCAGGAGATTGGAGCGGAGCGTATCGTCGTCCTGCTGCCCGAAGATTGAGAGGAAATTGGCGAAGACGAAGGCATCGCCGTGGCCGGCCGCGGCATAGACGGCCCAGGCGAGCGCGGTCGGCAGCAGCGCCGCGCCGATCCACAGGCCGGCGTCGGCGGCTAGCCGGCCGATCGGTCGGCCATCGCGATGCGCGGTCCACAGCAGCGTCAGGCCGAAGAAGATTCCCTCGAACATGGCGGTGTATTTGACCTGCATCGCGATGCCGATCAGCAGCATCGCCCCGGCGCCGCGTAGGCTGATATGCCGTCGATCGCGCGCCGTATCGAGCACCAGCAGCGCGGCCGCCGCCATCAGGGCGTTGCCCCATACCGCCGACTGTCCGCCCGCACCGTCGAACACGATGATCCAGACGAGATAGATCAGCCCTGCGCCCAGACTTGCCAACGGGCTCGCGCCTTCGGGGCAGAGGCGATCGACGATCCGAACGACAAACCATGCGGTACCAGCGGCAACGAGCGTCGCGGCGATTTGGTACATCACGATGCCGTCGCCGCCGACGCTGCGGATAGCGGCGAAGATCAGGAACAGCCCGACCGGCTTGCGATCGAAGATGTCGACGAACGGCCATGCGCCCTGCAGCAGGCGATCGCCGACCAGCAGGTAGAATTGCTCGTCGCTATGGATCACCGGGTTGCCGAAGAACGGACTGCGGAGGGCAAGGGCAACGAGGAGCAGGACGATGGCCTGCCCCGATCGGTGACGCAGACTAAACATGGATCGTCCTAATAAAAATGCGTCAGTTCAAGCTTGCGTGTCGTGCCGTCGCACAGGCCGAGCGTCACGACCCGGCCAGGCCGGTCGGCAGTCCAGGCGGCGATCGGACTGGTCGGATAGTCTGCGGGGATCGGCGTGCCGTCGATCGTGCAGATCAGGTCGCCGTCCTTCCAGCCGGTTGCGGCCGCCGGGCCGCCGCGCATGACGTGCAGGACTTTCAGCCGGTCCTTCTCGATGCCGATGAGTAGCCCGCTGGTCGAACGCGGCGGCGGCAGGTCGGCCCTGGGTCCCCGGCTCAATATCATCCGACGGGCGCCGGGATCGAGCAGCACGCGGTAATTCTGGAGGAGGCCCGATCCGATCCGACCGGCGGTGCCGATCGCCTGCGAGAATCCGTCTGTGGGCTCGATCCGAACTTCAGCGTTGCGCGCGACCATCTCGCCGACGCGGAGTTCGGGAACGATCGCGAGACCGCTCACAGCCGCGCCGGCCAGCCCGAACGAGATCGCGCTGGTGGTCCGCAGCGCCGTGAGGTTCGCCGCCTGCCATCCCGGCGTCGTGACGGTGATCGACGATCCGTCGCCGGTATCGACCACGATCGGCGCGAGCCGCCGGCCGCCCAGCGTGATCGCGCTTTCGTAGACGCTGCGTTCGGTGGAGACGCGCAAGGGTGCGGTCTCGCCCTTGAACGGCAGCCGGCCCGAGCGGATCAGGCGGAAGCGCTTGGCGGCATAGTCGATGTCGAGCGCATGGCCGGCGAGCATGTCGGCGCCGACCAGCAGGTCGACCGCGGACGCGCTGCCGGTGGCGATTGCGGGCAGGTCGGCGACCGTCACGCCGCCGCCGGTCCGCGCGAGACCGCCAAGCGCGACGCTGCGGGTCGGCATCCAGCCCAAGGCAACTGATCCGCCGATCGCGGTCGCGCTGCCGCCGGCGACCAGCTTGGCGGTGTCGACCGCGGGGGAGGCCTTGGCGAGCAACGTATAGCTGACGCCGGTATCGAGGATCGCGGTGACGTCGCGCCCGTCGATCTGCATCGTGAAGCGGATCTGGTTGCCGGGCGTCAGGTCGAACGGGATCCAGCGCGCTTCGGCGTCGGTCGCGAGATGGTAGACGCCGCGGTCGCGCGCGGCAGGAGAGACGCCCTTGGAATCGGCGGTAGAATTGGCGGCGGAGTCGGCTGGCGCCGGTGCAGGCGCAGGCTCGCGCGCGGAAACGAACAGGACCGCGATCAGCGGGACGAGGACGAAAAGGGCACGGCGCATGTGCGGTGGTCCCTAGCGGGTCGCGGGGGCGGTACAAGCCGGCGCATCGCCGAACCGGGCCCGAGACCCGACGAAGATCGCCCACGATCTTGCCCGAGACGGGAGCTGGAGGCGGAAAGGGGGCCAGCAAACAAGGGTCGCCGCTCACAGCCCCCCGGCTAGCGAACGGGATTGCCCCCTCCGGTGGGCAAGCGCGAGCGCCCCCCGCCCAGGAGGAATAGCACGATCCGATGCCCCCGATCCGATGCCCGTCGTGTCGATCCCCAGGGACCCGCACCCATGCCGTTCTCCCGCGAACGCGGGAGTCCAGGGTCGCGGGGGGTAGCGGTCGTGGCTCCTGGACCCTCGCTTCCGCGAGGGAACGGTAGGTGGGCGAGCTGGCTGAAACCCAGCGCTAGCCCGTCGACCACCTACTCACTCTGCCGCTGTCCAGCTTCCTGCAACGACGGCAACGCCCACAAAATGCTCCACCCCGGCGAAGGCCGGGGCCCAGTTGGGGTACGGCGATAACCGCGGACGGCGCTTCGTTATTGCCACCTTTCCAACTGGGCCCCGGCCTCCGCCGGGATGGTGGCGTTATACATGCTGCCAATCGTTGCGAGCGAGGGCCCGTTACAGGCACGCCTCGAGATACGCCTGATCGAACCCGAACTGCTTGGCCTTCTCCAGCGTATACGGCCTGAGCCCCATCGACCGGTATTCCCCCAGGATCTTCCCGTCCGCCGACTCGTCCATATACTCGAACTTGAACAGCTCCTGCGTGACGATCACCGGGCCTTCCATGCCGATCACCTCGGTGATGTTGGTCACCCGGCGCGAGCCGTCGCGCAGGCGCTTCACCTGGATGATCAGCTCGACCGAGTCCGCGATCTGTCGCGAGATCGCTTCCTTCGGCACCTTGATATCGGACATCATCACCATGTTCTCCATGCGGGCCAGCGCCTCGCGCGGGGAGTTGGCGTGGAGCGTGCACATCGATCCGTCGTGACCCGTGTTCATCGCCGCGAGCATGTCGAAACACTCGGAGCCACGAATTTCGCCCAGGATGATCCGGTCCGGCCGCATACGCAGCGCGTTCTTGACGAGATCGCGGATCGAGATCTCGCCCTGGCCCTCCAGATTGGCCGGGCGCGTTTCGAGCGGAAGCCAGTGCGGCTGTTGCAGGCGAAGCTCGGCGGCGTCCTCGATCGTCAGCACGCGTTCGCCGGGGTCGATCATCTTCGACAGCGCGTTTAGCATCGTCGTCTTGCCCGAGCCGGTACCGCCGGAAATGACCACGTTGAACCGCGATGCCCCCGCGATCTTCAGCGCGGTTGCCATCTTGGGTGACATCGAGCCGAACCCCGCCATCATGTCGAGCGTGATCGGTTTGGCGGAGAATTTACGGATCGAGATCGCGGTGCCGCGCAGCGATAGCGGCGGCACGATCACGTTGACGCGGCTGCCGTCCTTGAGGCGCGCATCGGCGAGCGGCGAGGTCTGGTCGACGCGACGGCCAACCGAATTGACGATGCGCTGCGCAATCTGGAACAGATGCTCCTCGTCGCGGAACTGGATCGGCGCGAGCTCGAGCTTGCCCTTGCGCTCGACATAGGTCTGGTCGGGGCCGTTCACCATGATGTCGGTGATGTTCGGATCCGCCAGCAGTTCCTCCAAGGGCCCGAGCCCGAGCAGCTCGTCGACCAGCACCTTCTCCAGCGCGAACTGTTCGCGGCGGTTGAGCGTCAGCTTCAGTTCGGCGAGCACTTCACCGATGATCGGGCGGAATTCCTCGGCGAGTTCGTCCTTGCCGAGCGTCGCCGCCGCCTCCGGATCGACGCGTTCGAGCAGGCGCGGGAGGACCTGTTCCTTGATCTTGTGGATCGACTGTTCGAAGCCCTCGACGCGGCTGTTGCCGGCCTCGCCGCTGGCATTCTGGCGGTCCGACAGGCGCTGCATCGCGTCCATCTGCGTGCCGGGCATCGTGCCGGGGCCGAAGCCGTCGGTCTCGCCCGGCATCGGCAACGAGTCGATCGGGGGAAACTGCGATCCGCCCTCGGGTTCGGGACGCGGCACCGCGCTGCCCCCTTGCATGGGGCCGCCTTGCATAGGCCGTGCGACGCCGAATGCGGGCCGGGCCGCTTGCCCCCCGCTGATGCCATTACGACGCCCGAATGCGCTCATGCCCAAATCCCTGGATGATTGCCCAATGGGTTAGGCACCAAGACTTGATAATTCGCTAACCAAACCGGATTGGCAGGGGTCTTCCGATAAGAGCCGAGGGTTGATCGCCGCCGCGAACTCCCCGAAGGCTGGTGCATGATCCGCCTGCTGCTCCTCCTCGCGCTGACTTTCGGGTTGGCCAGCTCCGCGTCGGCCGACGACATCGCCGCCGCCGGGCGCGGCGTGGTGCGCGTCGTGACGATCGCGGTGGTCGACGATCAGGTGGTCGGGTTCGGCCACGGCAGCGGCTTTGCGATCGCGCCCAACCGGATCGTCACCAACGCGCACGTCGTCGATCTCGCCGAGCGCTATCCCGACAACGTGGTCGTCGGGATCGTGCCCACCGAGGGCGACAAATCCTATCAGGGCAAGGTGATCGCCTACGATTCGCAGCGCGATCTGGCATTGATCGAGTTCACCGGCGCGCGCCTGCCGCCGAGCCCGCTCTATACCGGCCCGATGAGCGAAGGCGATGCGGTGGTGTCGCTCGGCTTCCCGGGCAATGTCGACCTCGCGACGGCGCGGTCGGCGGCGGACTATATCCGGCCGATGACGCCGGTCCGGTCGGAGGGCGTGCTCTCGGGCCGCCGCGCGCTGAGCAACGTCGAGGTGTTGTTGCATACGGCGAGTATTGCGCGTGGTAATTCTGGTGGTCCTCTGCTCGATCGCTGCGGGCGGGTGATCGGGGTGAATTCGGCGATCACGCGCGGGGAAGAGGGCGATTCGACGTTCGGGTTCGCGATCGCGGATACCGAGCTTGCCGGCTTCCTGCACGACGCGAAACAGCCCTATGCGTCGATCGGGACGGGATGTACCTCGATCGAGGATCGCTTGCGGCAGGATGCCGACGCGGATGCGCGGGCGACCGCCGATGCGGCGTCGGCCAGGCGCGATGCCGCCACGCAGGATGCGATGACCCGCGAGGTCGCGCTGGAGAAGGCGCGGACCGAGGCCGGGCGGGCTCGCGAGAACGTCATGGCGATCGCCGGGCTGCTGCTGGTGGCGGGCGCGCTCGTGATCGGCAGCGCGGGTCTGCTCGAATCGCGCGGCCAGCGGCGCCAGGCGATCTGGGCGGTGTCGGTCGGCGGCGTCGGCGTGCTGATCGCGATCATCGTGTTCGTGCTGCGACCCTCGGGCGAGGTCGACGTGCCGGCGTCGGCGCTCCCGAAGACCCGAATCTCGACGCCCGATGCCGCGCTTGGGAAGATGGTCTGCACGCTGATCCCCGAACGCAGCCGGATCACGATCTCGTCCAGCGAGGACGTGCCGATCGACTGGGGTGCGAAGGGCTGCATGAACGGCAAGACGCAATATGTCGCCGCGCAAAACGGCAATGGGGGCGGCCGCTTCGACCGCGTGCTGGTGCCCGACGACGAGCAGACCGTCTCCATCCTGTCGTTCGATCCGGCCACGCGCGTCTATTCCAACACGCGCTATCTGCTGTCGGCGGCGGGGATGACCGCTGCGCGGACCGCGCGGGGTGTCGTGCCGAACGTCTGCAACATGGACGACGCCGCGCTGGGTCGGCTCGCGGGTCAGCAGGCGGCGATCCGCGCGGTGTTGCCACCGCTGCCGAACGAAAAGCTCGTCTATTCCTGCAAATCGGCAAAATGATCGGCATCGGACGGAACGGATAGCTTACCGCCCCGGAATCTGCTCGGTTGCGCCAAAGAACGAAGCGCCGGCATGACGATCGGCAAAAGGGGCGTGATGATGCGTGTTTCGGGATGGGTTCGCCGTATCGCGGTGCTCGCAGCGGCGAGTGCGGCCTGCGTCTCAGCCGCGTCGGAGGCCAAGTGGTTGCGGGCCACCTCCGACCATTTCGTCGTCTATTCGAGCGTCGGCGAGGCGGCATTGCGCAAGACCGCGACGCAACTCGAACAGTTCGATGGCGTGATGCGTATCCTGCACCGGGCCAACACCCCGCCCGCCGAGCCAGGCACGAACCGGGTGACCGTCTATGTCGTCGACACGGCGAGCGATGTCCGCAAATTGATGGGCAAGGGTAGCGGCAACGTCGCCGGATTCTATTTGCCGCGCGTGAACGGATCGATCGCCTTCACGCCCCGGTCCAGCGGCGGGGATGGCGATTTGCAGCCGCAGATCGTGCTGTTCCACGAATACGCGCATCATTTCCTGCTCGGCACGTTCGCCGCCGCCTATCCCGCCTGGTTTTCCGAAGGCTATGCCGAGTTCGTCTCGACCGCGCGGTTCGAGAAGGACGGCGTCATGGTCGGCGTCGCGGCGCAGCACCGGGCGTATAGTCTGTTGAGGACGCGCGGACTGTCGGCGGAACGCCTGTTCGATACCGGATCGCGCCGGTTGTCGGACGAGGAACGCGGCTCGCTGTATGCGCGCGGCTGGTTGCTGACGCATTATATCATGTTCGATCCAGCGCGTGGCGCGACGTTCGGGCGCTATCTCGATGCGTTGAACAAGGGCGTTCCCAGCGTCACGGCGGCACGGGCCGCATTCGGCGATCTGCGCGCGCTCGATCGGGCGCTCGATGCCTATCTCGCGCAATCGAGGATCCCCGGCATCAAGATCGCCTATTCGCGGCTCCCCGATCCGAAGATCACCGTCGAACCCGTGAGTGCGGGCGCCGAAGCGTTGATGGGCCTTCGCATGGAGTCCGAACGCGGCGTGAACCGCAAGACGGCGCAACCGATCTACACGCGGGCCAAGGCAATCGCCGCGACCTATCCGACCGATCCCG
Source organism: Sphingomonas faeni (assembly GCF_024273235.1). Lineage (GTDB taxonomy): Bacteria > Pseudomonadota > Alphaproteobacteria > Sphingomonadales > Sphingomonadaceae > Sphingomonas > Sphingomonas faeni_A. Next base: position 212,513 of record NZ_JANBVH010000002.1, read on the forward strand.
TGGCGCAGGGCTGGTTCGCCGAGATGGCCTATGATGCGGTTCAGGACGACGATGCCGAAGCGGCCGTGGACCGCGCCCTCGCCGCCGACCCCAGGATGGCGCAGGCGTTGCTCTACAAGGCCAGGATCCACCTTCGCCGGGCAAGTGCCGCGTCCACCAAGGATGCCGACGCGTGGAAGGAAGCGCGCAGCTGGGTCGTCAAGGCCAACCGTCTTGCCCCCGACGATGCCGAGGCGTTGTCGCTATATTATGACTGCTTCGACGCAGAGCATACGCCGCCGACCAAGATGGCGATCACCGGCGTAAAGCGCGCGCTCGAACTCGTGCCGCAGGATCCCGAGTTGCGGTTCAAGGTCGCCGCGCAGGAGATACGCGACGGCGATGCCGAAGACGCCAAGCGAACCTTGCGCCCGCTCGCCTTCGACCCGCATCTGCCGGCGGACAATCCCGCCGCGCGGCTGATCACGATCCTGGAATCCGGCAAGATCGGGCCCGAGGCGTTGCGGTTGCTCGGGCAGGGACAGGACGGGGTTGCCGAGACGCCCCCGGCCGGGTGACGCCTAACCCCTTTCGCGCTCGATCAACGCGCGTTTGCGGTCCAGCCCATAGGCATAGCCGCCGAGCGCGCCGCCGATGCGTTGCGCACGGTGGCAGGGGATGACGATCGAGACGGGGTTTTGCCCGCACGCGGTGCCGGCGGCGCGCACTGCGGCGGGGCGGCCGGCGAGCGCGGCGAGTTCGCTGTAGGTGCGGGTTTCGCCGATCGGAATGGTGCGCAGGGCTTGCCAAATCGCTTCCTGGAAGGCGGTGCCGCGGACGTCCAGCGGGAGGTCCTGGTCGCGGTCGGGGGATTCGACGGCAGCGACGACTAGCGCGGCTAGATCGCCGAGCGCTGCGTTGCCCGGTTCGATCGTGGCGTTGGGGAAGCGACGGCGGAGGTCTTCGGCATCCTCGTCGAACGACACGCGGCACAGGCCCTTGTCGGTGGCGGCTACGAACAGGGCGCCGAGGCTCGTGTCCGCGGTCGTCCAGCGGATCGTGGCGCCTTCGCCGCCGCGCGCCCAGGCGCTGGGGGCCATGCCGAGTCGCTTCGCATCGGCCTCGTAGAAGCGGCTCGGGGCGGAATAGCCGGCGTCGTAGATCGCTTCGGTCACGGTTGAATCCTCCGATAAGGCGTTTGCCGCACGGCCGGTGCGCAGGGCGCGGGCATAGGCGGCGGGGGTGACGCCGGTGGCGCGCTTGAACAGGCGGTGGAAATGATGCGGCGCGTAGCCGACTTTCGCGGCGACCTCTTCGAGCGAGAGGCGGTCCTCGGTGGCTTCGAGCAGCGCGACCGCGGCGGCGACGGCGATCCGGTCGCGGCCGACCTCGTCGGGCGTGCAGCGCAGGCACGCGCGGAAGCCGGCGGCGCGGGCGCTGGCCGGGTCGGGGTGGAAGGTGACGTTTTCGCGCTTGGGGTGCCGCGCGGGGCAGCTTGGCTTGCAGTAGATGCCGGTTGTCTTCACGCCGACGACGAACCGGCCGTCCCATGCGCGGTCACGGGCTTCGAACGCGGTCCAGGCGGTGTCGTCGTCAGGGGCGGTGATCATTGGATCGGTATAGCCGGTCGCGACGCGCGCGCATCCCGCGGCTTGCGATCAAAGCGGACCCGAATGGGCGGCCCGGCCGTTCTCTTGGAGCTACCCCATAACGAAAGAAGTCTCATGGCCTCCGACACGCCCGTCTGGTTCATTTCCGGCTGTTCGACCGGGTTCGGTCGCGAACTTGCCAAGCTCGTGCTCGCGCGCGGTTGGCGTGCGGTGGTTACCGCGCGGGATGCGGATCGGGTGGCCGACCTTGCGGAGGGTGCCGAGGATCATGCGTTCGCGGTGTCGCTCGACGTGACCGATCAGGCGCAGATCGACGATGCGGTCGCGCAGGCGCAGGCCAAGTTCGGGCGGATCGACGTGCTCGTGAACAATGCGGGCTATGGGTATCAGGCGTCGATCGAGGAGGGCGAGGACTCCGAAATCCGCGCGCAGTTCGATGCGAACGTGTTCGGGTTGTTTGCGCTGACGCGCGCGGTGTTGCCGATCATGCGCGGGCAGACGAGCGGGCATGTGATCAACATCACGTCGGTTGCCGGGTTGGTCGGGTTTCCGGGGTCGGGTTATTATGCCGCGTCGAAGCATGCGGTGGAGGGGTGGTCGGACTCGCTGCTCGCCGAGGTGAAGCCGCTTGGGATCGCCGTGACCTGCGTCGAGCCGGGGCCGTTCCGGACGGATTGGGCGGGGCGGTCGCTGAAGCAGACGCCGGTGAAGATCGCGGACTATGCGGAGACGGCGGGCAAGCGGCTCGACAGCACGCGCGATATCAGCGGGACCCAGGCCGGCGATCCGGTGCGCGCCGGCGAGGCGATGATCGCGCTGACCGAGGGGGCGAACCCGCCGCGGCATCTGGTGTTGGGTCGCTGGGGGTATGATGCGGTCGTCGAGAAGATGGCCGGGCGGTTGAAGGAGATCGAGGCGCATAAGGCGACGAGTTTGGGGGCGGATTTCCCTGAAGGGTAAGCGGCGATTTACTGCTCTCGCTGGAAGGGAGGGGTTAGCGATACTTGCTCCCCTCCCTGGAAGGGAGGGGCTGGGGGTGGGTTGGCCGGCTTTGGCCGCAACCGCTCGGCAATGCGGAAACCGACCCACCCCCAACCCCTCCCTTTCAGGGAGGGGGGCAGAAGTAAGAGGGTCAGCCCCCATTCGCGCGAAACAGCTCCAGCGTCCGCTGCTTCGCCAGATCCGCACTCGGCTCGTGATAATCCTTCCGCCGGTCCGAATTGAACCCGTGACCCGCCTCGTAGACATACACCGTCGCGTTCGGCCAATCCTTGGCGATGACCTGCTCGACGCCCTCCATCGGAATCCCGTGGTCGTGGCGACCGAAGTGGAGGATCACCGGCACCTTCGGCTCCTCGTCCGCCGCCGCCGGGATCATGCTGCCGTAATAGCCGCTCGCCGCCGCGACGCCGGTGAGCTTGGTCGACGCGAACCACGCGACCGAACCGCCATAGCAATAGCCCACCACGAACACCGGTCCAGCGGCGGCGAGCGTGTCGATGCAGGTCTGGACGTCCTTCAGCGACAGCTCGAACGGGTGGAGTTGCCGCGCCAGTTCGACACCGCGGGCAAGGCCGTCGCCTGAATAATCCGCCTCGAAACCAGGATGCTCGCGGTCGAACAGCGCGGGGGCCAGCACTTCATACCCGTCGGCCGCGTATTCGTCGCACAGATCGCGGATGTGGTCGGTCACGCCGAAGATTTCCTGGACCAGCACGAGCCCACCGCGGCGCGCGCCGGCCGGCTGCGCGTGATAGACCGCGACGGTCGCGCCGTCGGACATCGTCATCGTTTCCATCGTGCCGGTCATTCTGGTTCCCTATCCGTCATGCCGGACTGGTTCCGGCATCCACCGTGCCGCGCGGGCAACAGGCGTTCGGTTTAGCGGAACGGTGGACCCCGGAACAGGTCCGGGGTGACGGGGTCTCGGCGGGAACGAATGACAAAACAGTCACAAACCCGTTCCCCCGACCCTCCGGCCGGGTTGCCAATCCGGGAACCCGATGCTACCCGCGCCGCGTCCCATGAGAGGTGCTTTCGCGCCCTCTTCCCCCGTGGGGCGGCACTATTTCGGTTTCATGCGAGGATTGACAGGTCCGTGGAGACATCCGGCGGTATTCAAGCGAGCTTAGGCGGGCGTTACGCGCTGGCCCTGTTCGAACTCGCGCGTGACGCGAAGACGATCGATGCGGTCGAGTCGAGCCTGGCGAACGTGCGCGACGCGCTCGGCGCTTCGGAGGATTTCCGCAATCTGACGACCAGCCCGATGGTGTCGCGTGGCGCCGCCGTGAAGGCGGTCTCGGCGGTCGCCGACGAACTCGGCGTCGATGCGACCACCAAGAGCTTCCTCGGCGTGCTTGCCGAGAACCACCGGCTGGGCGCGCTGCCGAAGATCATCAAGGCATTCCGGGCACTTGCCGCGCAGCATCGCGGTGAAGTCGCGGCCGAAGTCGTCTCCGCGCATCCGCTGACCGACGAGCAAGTGATCGAGCTGAAGCATCAGCTCCGCCAGCGCGTCGGCCGTGAAGTTTCCGTCGACCTCAGCGTCGACCCATCGTTGCTGGGTGGACTCGTCGTCCGCGTCGGCAGCCAGATGATCGATTCGTCGATCAAGACGCGTCTCAACACTCTCGCGCACGCGATGAAGGGCTAAGCTAATGGATATCCGCGCCGCAGAAATCTCGAAGATCATCAAGGATCAGATCGCCAATTTCGGCACCGAGGCCCAGGTCAGCGAGACCGGGCAGGTGCTGAGCGTCGGCGACGGCATCGCGCGCATCTTCGGCCTCGACAACGTCCAGGCCGGCGAGATGGTCGAATTCTCGAACGGCGTGCAGGGGATGGCGCTCAACCTCGAGGCCGATAACGTCGGCGTCGTGATCTTCGGGAGCGATTCCGAGATCAAGGAAGGCGACATCGTCAAGCGCACCGGCACGATCGTCGACGTGCCGATCGGCAAGGAGCTGCTCGGCCGCGTGGTCGATGGCCTCGGCAACCCGATCGACGGCAAGGGCCCGATCCACACCACCGAGCGCAGCCGCGTCGAAGTGAAGGCACCGGGCATCATCCCGCGCCAGTCGGTCAGCGAGCCGGTCCAGACCGGTCTGAAGGCAATCGACGCGCTCGTCCCCGTCGGCCGCGGCCAGCGCGAGCTGATCATCGGCGATCGCCAGACCGGCAAGTCTGCCGTCGCGATCGACGCGTTCATCAACCAGAAGATCGCCAACGCCGGCGACGACGAGTCGAAGAAGCTGTATTGCGTCTATGTCGCGATCGGCCAGAAGCGCTCGACCGTCGCACAGCTCGTCAAGACGCTCGAAGAGAATGGCGCGATGGAATACACCATCGTGATCGCCGCGACCGCGTCGGACCCCGCACCGCTCCAGTATCTCGCACCGTACACCGGCGTCGCGATGGGCGAGTATTTCCGCGACCGCGGCATGCACGCGCTGATCTGCTACGACGATCTGTCGAAGCAGGCGGTCGCCTATCGCCAGATGTCGCTGCTGCTGCGTCGTCCTCCGGGCCGTGAAGCCTATCCGGGCGACGTGTTCTATCTGCACAGCCGCCTGCTCGAGCGTGCGGCGAAGATGTCGGACGCGAACGGCGGCGGCTCGCTGACCGCGCTGCCGATCATCGAGACGCAGGCGGGCGACGTTTCGGCGTACATTCCGACCAACGTGATCTCGATCACCGACGGCCAGATCTTCCTCGAGACCGACCTGTTCTTCTCGGGCGTGCGTCCGGCGATCAACGTCGGTCTCTCGGTCAGCCGCGTCGGCTCGGCCGCACAGACCAAGGCGATGAAGAAGGTTTCGGGCTCGATCAAGCTCGAGCTGGCGCAGTACCGCGAGATGGCGGCATTCGCGCAGTTCGGGTCGGATCTCGATGCGTCGACGCAGAAGCTGCTGAACCGCGGCGCGCGCCTGACCGAGCTGTTGAAGCAGGCGCAGTTCTCGCCGCTGCCGTTCGAGGAGCAGACCGTGTCGATCTTCGCCGGCACCAGCGGCTATCTCGACAAGGTGCCGGTCGCCGACGTGACCCGCTACGAGCAGGCACTGCTGGCCGACATGCGCGCGAACCACGCCGACGTGCTGAAGCTGATCCGCGATACCCGCGACCTGGGTAACGAGGCGAAGGACAAGCTGAAGGCAGCGCTCGAAGCGTTCGCGAAGACTTTCGCTTAAGTAGATTGTGCCCCCGCGAAGGCGGGGGCTCAGACTGGGCCTCCGCCTTCGCGGAGGAACAAAGGGACGTAGATGGCGAGCCTCAAGGCACTCAAGATCCGCATCGGCTCGGTGAAGTCGACGCAGAAGATCACCAAGGCGATGAAGATGGTCGCCGCTGCGAAACTGCGCCGGGCGCAGGACGCGGCGGTCGCCGGGCGGCCATATGCCGAGCGCTTGGAAGCGGTGATGGCGAGCCTCGCGGGGCGCGTCGGCATCGCGCCGGGCGCGTCGCCGTTGCTGGCCGGCACCGGCAAGGACCAGGTCCACCTGATCGTCATCGCGACGTCGGAGCGTGGCCTTGCGGGTGCGTTCAACACCAACATCGTCCGTGCGGCACGTCGCAAGGCCGAGGAGCTGGTCGCCGCGGGCAAGACCGTGAAGTTCTACGTCGCCGGCAAGAAGGGGCGCGTGATCAAGCGCTTCTTCCCGAACGACATCCTCGCCGATCACGAGATGGGCGGAATCAAGAAGCTCGCGTTCAGCGATGCGCAGGAGATCTCCGAGGACCTCATCAAGCGCTTCGGCGAAGGCCAGTTCGACGTCGCACATCTGTTCTACGCGAAGTTCGTGTCGGCGCTGGTGCAGCTTCCGACCGGCATCCAGATCATCCCGATTCCGTTGTCGTCGATCCCCGGTGCTGAGGCCAAGCCCGGTGCGCCCGCCGAAGCCGTGGTCGAGTATGAGCCCGACGAGGAAGCGATCCTCGCCGACCTCCTGCCGCGCAACGTCGCGATCCAGATTTTCCGCGCGCTGCTCGAAAACGCGGCCTCGGAGCAGGGCTCGCGCATGAACGCGATGGACAACGCCACGCGCAATGCGGGCGACATGATCACGCGCCTCTCGATCCAGTATAACCGCACGCGTCAGGCCGCGATCACGACCGAGCTGGTCGAGATCATCTCGGGTGCCGAAGCGCTGAAATGAGGTTCGCGGTCGCCCTGACCCTGATGGCCTCGATGGCGCTGGCTGGCTGTGGCAAGCCGGCACCGTCGGTGCGCGAGCAGGAGGCGGCGCAGACCGCCTCCGTCGCGACGCTGTCGGGCTGGGACCGGCTGTTCGGCGCCCCGCAGGAGACGATCGGCGCGATCAACCAGGCGGGCTTCGCGCTCGGGGCCTATGCGGCGAAGGACGGTGGCTTCACCGCAACCGGCCAGCCGCGGATGTTCTCCAACTCCAACGCGGCCAAGCCCAACACGACGTCCGTCGCGGTTACGGGCAAGACCGCCGCGGCGATCGACACCGTGACTTACGCGCTCGCGCTGACCGACCCGGTCGACGCGACCACCGCACGGATGCGGCTCGCGCAGACCGTCGGCGAGTTTCTCGGGCGCTTCAAGATCAAGGCGTCGCCCGACCTCTTGCGCGCGATCCGCCTCGGCCAGCCGCTCGATGCGGCCCCGATCACGGTGGCGCTCTTCCCTTCTACCAACGGTGCGCCTCAGCGCATCGACGTGACTTTTACCCGTTCACCGGCTACCAACCCGGCCAACAACAAGACCCAAGGATAGTGTGATGGCAACCGCCGCTGAAGACATCCGCCCGACCGAGGGCAGCTCGAAGGCCACGAACAACACCGGCCGCATTTCGCAGGTGATCGGTGCCGTCGTCGACGTGCATTTCCCCGACAATTTGCCCGCCATTCTGTCGGCGCTTGAAACCGACAATAACGGCAACCGGCTCGTCCTCGAAGTCGCGCAGCATCTCGGCGAGAACACCGTTCGCACGATCGCGATGGACGCCACCGAGGGTCTGACCCGCGGCCAGACCGTCACCGATACCGGCTCGCAGATCCGCGTGCCGGTCGGCCCGAAGACGCTCGGCCGCATCCTCAACGTCATCGGCGAGCCGATCGACGAGCGCGGCCCGGTTGGCGCAGAGACGACCGCCCCGATCCACGCCTCGGCGCCGCTGTTCGTCGACCAGTCGACCGAGAGCGCGATCCTGGTCACCGGCATCAAGGTCATCGACCTGCTCGCACCCTATGCGAAGGGCGGCAAGATCGGCCTGTTCGGCGGCGCCGGCGTCGGCAAGACCGTGCTGATCCAGGAACTGATCAACAACATCGCCAAGGGGCATGGCGGCACCTCGGTGTTCGCGGGCGTCGGCGAGCGTACCCGCGAGGGTAACGATCTGTACCACGAGTTCCTCGACGCGGGCGTCATCGCCAAGGATGCCGATGGCAATCCGCAGTCGGAGGGCTCGAAGGTCGCGCTCGTATTTGGCCAGATGAACGAGCCGCCAGGCGCACGTGCCCGCGTCGCGCTGTCGGGCCTGACGATCGCCGAGTATTTCCGCGACGTCGAAGGCCAGGACGTGCTGTTCTTCGTCGACAACATCTTCCGCTTCACGCAGGCGGGCGCAGAGGTTTCGGCACTGCTCGGCCGTATCCCGTCGGCAGTGGGCTATCAGCCGACGCTGTCGACCGACATGGGCGCGCTGCAGGAGCGCATCACGTCCACGAACAAGGGCTCGATCACCTCGGTTCAGGCCGTGTACGTGCCGGCCGACGATCTTACCGATCCGGCGCCTGCGACGTCGTTCGCGCATCTCGATGCGACGACCAACCTCAACCGTGCGATCTCGGAGCTGGGCATCTACCCGGCCGTCGATCCGCTCGATTCGACCTCGCGTCTGCTTGAGCCCCGCGTCGTCGGCCAGGAGCATTACGACACCGCGCGTGCCGTCCAGTCGACCTTGCAGAAGTACAAGTCGCTGCAGGACATCATCGCGATTCTCGGCATGGACGAGCTGTCCGAAGAGGATAAGCTCACCGTGCAGCGTGCGCGGAAGATCCAGAAGTTCCTGAGCCAGCCGTTCCACGTCGCCGAGGTCTTCACCGGCATCAGCGGCAAGTTCGTCCAGCTCGAGGACACGGTCCGCTCGTTCAAGGCGGTGGTCGAGGGCGAGTATGATCACTTGCCAGAGGCGGCGTTCTACATGGTCGGCGGCATCGACGAAGCCGTCGCCAAGGCCGAGAAGATGGCCGCGGAAGCGTAAGCCTTTCTAGCTCCCTCTCCCCTCCGGGGAGAGGGTTGGGGTGAGGG
>NZ_JANBVH010000003.1 GCF_024273235.1 Sphingomonas faeni
CGACAATGCGAGGCGAGCCTGAAAACGTCGTGCGAACGGATGCCATGCTATCCTACCCCTGTGTTGTGCACCTTATGGCTGGTGCGATCGCTTCCGTTACCGCGCGCCTGTTCGACGCAGCCTGATAACGTTACCACGGACGTAATGCGACGGACTTAAGCGGGAGTCAATACTCCTACTAACGATGTAATAATGCGACGAGGTCGTATTGATCGGACACGACTACGTCGATCAGGGCAGGGCGGCGTCCATATCGTGCGGCGCAGACGTCGATTGGCGGGTAACGATATCGTGACCGAGGACTCGATCGCCGCGATCCCCCGAACTACGCGATGGCATACCGATTTCCGCGACCAGCAGGCCGAGCGCTTCCGCGGCCAGCCGTCGCACGGGCTGGTGCACGGTCGTCAGCGGAGGCCACAGCATCACGGCCGCGGTGGTGTCGTCGAAGCCGACCACCGTCAGTTCGCCCGGGACGTCGAGCTGACGCCTGTGCGCCACGGAGACCACGGCGGCCGCCATGTCGTCGTTGCTCGCGAAGATCGCGGTCGGCGGAGGACTGGCCTGGAGCAACTGGTCGCCTGCCGCCAGGCCCGACGCGAAGCTGAAATCGCCCTGCGCGATCGTCGCCTTCACGCCTTCCGTCTCGCGCACGGCCGCGTAGAAGCCGTCCAGGCGTTTCAGGCTGGCGACCTGATCGGGATTGCCGACGATGAAGCCAAGCCGGCGATGCCCGAGGTCGATCAGCCGTCGCGTCATCTCGTACGCCGCCAGTCGATCGTCGATGCGGACGCAGATCGCGTCCTCGACACCGTGTGCGCCCACCGCGGCGACGGGCACGCGTGCCTTGCGGACCACATCCATGACCGCCGGCGACTCGCACAGCGGGGGAGCGCAGATCAGCCCCGAGATCCCCGAAGCGACGAGGTCCTCGATCGCGGCCTGATCCGGTGGACGACCGTTTTCGCCCTTTAGCAGGATCAGACGGGCACCCCGGATCGATGCCTCCTCGAATACGCCCGTGAGGAAATCGCTCATGAACGCCGCACTGGGATTGGAGTAGATGACCCCGATCCTCAATTCGGCAGACGTCACGAGGCTGCGGGCCGCCAGATTGGGTATGTACCCCAGCGCCTGGATCGCCTCCTGCACGCTGGCGCGCGTCTGCGGATCGACCCCGACCCGGCCGTTGATCACGCGCGACACGGTCATGGGCGATACGCCGGCCTGTGCCGCGACGTCGATGATGGTCGGGCTACGCGATCGCCCAGCGCGCTTCTTCACACAGATCCTCCCGACCCTCGCGCCGCAACGCATGCCCCAGCTTTGTCGGTGCCCTATACCTTCGTCGATGCGATGCAACATTGCATCGTTGTCACGAGCATTTGGCAGCCGTTACGACCATAACGATGTTGACGTTACCATTGGTCAGCGTATTGATCGCGTGACCAGACCAGTGAAAACGGCTGGTTATCGAGATGAATGCGCGGCGCAGACCGTTAGAGGGAGAGGGTCGCTGATACCGGTCGCACGATCATCGAAATCGAAATCATCGTCACGGAACGGGAGCAGCAGGTGCGGCGCTTTTCGAATATTCGCTGGACCATCATCGGCCTGTTCGTCGTCGCGATGGTCATCAACTATCTGGCCCGCAGCGTCCTGGGCGTCGCGGCGCCGGCGATCATGGCGGAACAGCATATATCGGCGGTCCAATATTCCTGGATCACCGGTGCGTTTCAGGTCGGGATCATGTTCCAGCCGGTCGCCGGCTATCTGCTCGACGTCATCGGCCTGAAAGTCGGGTTCACGCTGTTCGTCGCGGTCTGGTCGCTGATCACGATGGGCCATGGCCTCGCGACCGGGTGGCTGGGGTTCGCAGGATTGCGCGGTGCACTCGGGCTGGTCGAGGGATCGGCGCAGCCGGCGGGCATGAAGCTGGTCGCCGAATGGTTTCCCGCGCGCGAACGCGGCGTGGCAGGCGGCATTTATCAGATCGGCGCGTCGTTTGGCGCGGTGTTCGCACCGCCGCTGGTGGCCTGGGCGATCCTGAACCACAGTTGGCGCGCGGCGTTCTTCGTCGCCGGGGGACTAGGCCTTGTCTGGGTGATCGCCTGGCTCGCCTGGTACGCGCCTCCGGCCCGTCATCGGCGACTGTCGCCGGGCGAGCGTGCGTACATCATCGAAGGGCAGGAGGCCGCACTGGCCACTACCCGGCGTCGCCCGCCGCTCCGCGACCTGCTGCGTCGCCGCAACCTGTGGGCGATCGCCGCCGCCCGGTTTCTCGCCGATCCGGTCTGGGGTATGCTGTCGCTCTGGATGCCGCTCTACCTCGTACAGGTGCGCCATTTCGACCTCGGCCAAATCGCGCTGTTCGCATGGCTGCCGTTCCTCGCGGCGGATCTGGGATGCCTTTTCGGCCCGGCGGTAGTGGCGTGGCTGCAACGCCGGGGCATGGGGCTGATCGATGCGCGGCGCAGCGCCTTCACGCTCGGCGCGGTGATGATGACCGGCATGATGTTCGTCGGCACCGTCACCAGCCCGGTCGCCGCGATCGCGCTGCTGTGCCTCGGCGGGTTCGCGCACCAGACCCTCTCGGTGACGGTCATCACCATGGCATCCGACCTGTTCCCCCAGGATCAGGTCGCGACCGCCACTGGCGTATCGGGCACCGCAGCCAATCTCGGCGTCCTGATCTTCACGCTCGTGCTCGGGTCGCTCGTCGCGGACGTCGGCTATCAACCCTTCTTCATCCTGCTCGGCCTGCTCGATCTGGCCGGCGCGGCACTCCTCTGGACTCTCATCCGAAAGCCGGCATGACCATTCGAAATCCGATCCTACGCGGGTTCAATCCCGATCCCTCGATCGTGCGGGTCGATGACGATTACTACGTCGCGACCTCCACCTTCGAATGGTATCCCGGCGTGCAGATCCACCATTCCCGCGATCTTGCGAACTGGCGGCTGGCCGCTCGCCCGCTGAACCGCGCCAGCCAGCTGGACATGCGCGGCAACCCCGATTCCTGCGGCGTCTGGGCGCCCGATCTGAGCTATGCCGACGGACGTTTCCACCTCGTCTTCACCGACGTGAAACGCTACGGCCAGACCACCGTCGACGGTGCGAGCGGCGCATCGATGCGCGATTTCCACAACTACTGGGTGACCGCGGACCGCATCGACGGGCCGTGGTCCGACCCCGTCCACCTCAACAGCAGCGGGTTCGATCCCGCCCTGTTCCATGACGACGACGGCACGAGCTGGCTGGTCAACATGCTGTGGGATCACCGGCCCGGTCAACGACGGTTCGCCGGCATCCTCGTCCAGGAGATCGACCTCGCCACCGGCACGCTGTCGGGCGAGCGCCGCCTGATATTCGAGGGCACCGCGCTGGGCTTCACCGAGGGGCCGCACATCTACAAGCGCGACGGCTGGTATCACCTTCTGGTCGCGGAAGGCGGAACCGAGCGCAGCCATGCCGTGGTGATGGCACGGTCCCGCTCGTTGTTCGGGCCGTACGAGATCCATCCGGACGGACCGGTGCTGACCGCGCGGGGGACGGACCGCACGACTGCAAACGGCGTGCCGACGTTGCAGCGCACGGGGCATGGCGATCTGGTCGAAACGCCGGGCGGGGATACCTGGATGGTCTATCTGTGCGGCCGCCCGCTGCCGCTCGGCGATCGGTGCGTGATGGGACGGGAAACCGCGATCCAGCGCATGGTCTGGGGCGATGATGGCTGGTTGAGGACAGCCGACGGCCGCGGGACACCGGCATCCGAGATAGAACTCGGCGGTCCGGCGAACGAGGGCGTCGGGTGCGTCAGTGAGTATAGCGACTTCGCCGACGGCACGCTTCCCCCGGCATTCCAGTGGCTCCGCACGCCGCATCCGGATCGGATATTCAGTCTGGATGCGCGTCCCGCCCATTTGCGCCTGTACGGTCGCGAGACGATCGGCAGCCACTTCACGCAAGCCCTGGTCGCGCGTCGCCAACAGGCGTTCCGCTATGAGGCGGAAACGCTCGTCGACTTCACCCCGCGCCATTTCCAGCAGGCTGCGGGGCTGGTCTGCTACTATAACTCGACCAAGTTCCACTATCTGCACATCACGGCGGGTGACGATGGCAGCCGCCAGATCCAGATACTGTCCGCTATTCCACGGGAGACGGGCAGCAGCCTGCTGTCGCAGCGGGTGCGGATCGAGCCAGGGCAGATCGCGATGAAGGTGGAGGTCGACTACGACACGCTGCGCTTCGCCTATCGGGCCGCGGAGGCGACGGAGTGGATCTGGCTGCCCGACATTTTGGACGCCAGTATCCTGTCGGACGAGGCGACCCTGCCCGGGATGCCGAACTTCACCGGCACCTTCGTCGGCATGGCCTGCCAGGACCTCTCGGGCGCGGGGCGCCCTGCGGACTTCGGCTATTTTCGCTACACCGAGCACGACGAAGCCTGATGTGGCGCGGTGGGTCGAGTTGACACGCGCGACCCCCGCCACGAACTGGCGGCGATACCCATTGCAGGATGACACCGTGGCCAGCACCCAAAGCACGACCCAACCCGCCGAGATCCAGTATTTCGAGAGCTTCGATGGTACGCGGCTGGCGTGGCGTGAAGTGGGAGAGGGGCGGCCGGTCGTCCTGATCCACGGGTATTTCTCCGACGCCAAGACCAACTGGATCCGCTATGGCCATGCCGCGAAGATCGCCGCGAAGGGGTTCCGCGTGATCATGCCGGACCTGCGCGCCCACGGCGACAGCGACAAGCCGCACGGGCTCGAGGCGTATCCCGCCGACGCGCTGACGCAGGACGGTCATGCGCTGATCGCGCATCTCGGGCTGACCGAGTACGACCTCGGCGGCTATTCGCTCGGCGCGCGGACGACGTCGCGGATGCTCGCGACCGGCGCGACGCCGCGGCGCGTGATCTTCTCCGGCATGGGCCTCGAAGGACTGACCCAGACGTCGCGGCGCGCCGGGCATTTCCGGAACATCCTGACTAGGCTCGGGGAGCATGTGCAGGGGACGCCGGAGTGGCTGGCCGAGGCGTTCCTGAAGACGACCGGCGGCGATCCGGTGGCGCTGCTCGGCATCCTCGAGACGTTCGTCGATACGCCGCTGGAGTCCGTGAAGGCGATCCAGCAGCCGACACTGGTCGTGTGCGGCGGCGAGGACCAGGACAATGGCTCGGCCCCCGACCTCGCGGCGATCCTGCCACACGGGACCTATGTGGAGACCCCCGGCGGCCATATGAGCGCGGTGGTGAAGCCCGAACTCGGCCAGGCGATAGCGGACTTTCTGGCGGGCTGACTCGGCTCTCTCTTCAATCCTCCCCCGCCAGGGGGAGGTGGCTGGCACTTGCCAGACGGAGGGGGAGGTAAGGTGTAACCGCTGTTCCGTATCCTCCCCCTCCGTCGCCTTCGGCGCCACCTCCCCCTGGCGGGGGAGGATTGGAAAGATCGGCTGGGGAAGGTTGACCATACAGCAACGGATCATCACTCTGGCCGCATAATCCAGGGGAAATCCATGATCCGTACCGTCTCTCTGATCGCGCTAGCGTGCGCGATCGCCGTACCCGCCGCGGCGCAGGCTCAGACCGCACTACCCGCTGCGACCGGCAAGCCGACCGTCGCGCAGGCGGATGCCTTCGTCGCAGAGGCCGAAAAGACATTGGCCGCCGCCTCGCTCGACGCGAGCCGCGTCGCGTGGGTCAACGCGACCTACATCACCGACGACACCGATGCGCTGGCCGCGAAGTCGGGCGCGGAGATGACCGATCTCGGCGTGAAGTACGCGCTCGGCGCAGCCCGCTATGCGTCGCTGCCGGGTCTGTCGTTCGACACCAGGCGCAAGCTCGACCTGCTGCGCGGCGGCCTCACCCTCCCGGCGCCGACGCGCGCGGGCGCGTCCGACGAACTGTCGACGCTCACCACCAAGATGTCCTCATCCTACGGCAAGGGCATGGGGACCCTCGACGGCAAGCCGATCAACGGCTCGGATATCGAGGCGGCGATGGGCTCGGTGCGCGATCCAGCCAAGCTGACCGAGATGTGGACGAGCTGGAACGACAAGGTCGGCGCGCCGATGCGCGGCGACTATGCCAAGATGACCGCGATCTCCAACGAAGGCGCGCGAGAACTCGGCTACAAGGACGTCGGCGCGCTGTGGCGTTCGGGCTATGACATGACGCCGGACCAGTTCGCGTCGCTGACCGACAAGATCTGGAAAGAGGTCGAGCCGCTCTACATGGCGCTCCACACCTACACCCGGTGGAAGCTGAACGAGAAATATGGCGACGCGGTGCAGGCCAAGACCGGGCCGATCCGCAGCGACCTGCTCGGCAACATGTGGGCGCAGGAATGGGGCAATATCTACGACATCGTCGCGCCGAAGGGGGCAGGCGACGTCGGTTACGACACCGGCGATCTGCTAAAGGCCAAGGGCTATGACCCGCTGAAAATGGTGAAGCAGGGCGAGGGGTTCTATTCGTCGCTCGGCTTCGCACCGCTCCCCGACACGTTCTGGAAGCGGTCGCAGATCACCAAGCCCGCCGACCGCGACGTGATCTGTCATGCCTCGGCATGGGATCTCGACAATCAGGACGATATCCGGATCAAGATGTGCACCAAGGTGAATGCGGACGACTTCGTCACGATCCACCACGAACTCGGCCACAATTACTATCAGCGCGCGTACAAGGCGCAGCCGTTTCTCTACAAGAACGGCGCGAACGACGGCTTCCATGAGGCGATCGGCGATACCGTCGCGCTGTCGATCACGCCCGATTATCTGGTGAAGATCGGCCTGCTCGACCAGGCGAAGGTGCCGAGCGCGGACAAGGACATCGGGCTGCTGCTGCGGCAGGCGATGGACAAGGTCGCGTTCCTGCCGTTCGGGCTGCTGATCGACAAATGGCGCTGGGGTGTGTTCTCGGGTCAGATCCCGGCGACCGGCTATCAGGCGGCATGGGACCAGCTGCGGCTCCAGTATCAGGGCATCAAGCCGCCGGTCGCGCGTGACGAGACCAAGTTCGATGCCGGCGCGAAATACCACATTCCGGCGGCGGTGCCGTACACGCGCTATTTCCTCGCGCGGGTGCTCCAGTTCCAGTTCTACAAGGCGGCGTGCGACCAGTCGGGCTGGAAGGGGCTGCTGCACCGGTGTTCGTTCTACGACAACAAGGCGGTCGGCACGAAGCTCAACGCGATGCTGAGCATGGGACAGTCGAAGCCGTGGCCTGATGCGTTGCAGGTGTTCACCGGCAGCCGCGAGATGTCGGGCGCCGCACTGGTCGAGTATTTCGCGCCGTTGAAGGCGTGGCTCGACGTCCAGAACAAGGGCAAGCCGACCGGCTGGTGAGCGCGACGCCCTCTGGCCGGTTTCGTCCGGCCAGAGGGCATTCGAACGCTATCGACGATCGACCATCGTCACCTGGGTTGTCGCGATCGCGCCCAGTACCATCAATGCGCCGCCGAGGTACAGGATGTTGCGCGGTTCGCCGCCCAGCAGCGAATGGTAGAACAACGGCACGGTCAGGCTCTCGATGATCATCGGGATGACGATGAACATGTTGAAGATGCCCATGTAAACGCCGTTGCGCTCGGGCGGGATCATGTCGATCAGCATGATGTACGGATTGCCCATCATGCTCGCCCAGCCGATGCCGATGCCGAGCATCGCGACGAAAAATGCCGCCTCGGTGCGCAGGCCGGGGATCGCCAGCATCGCCACGCCCGATGCGAGCAGGCACGCGGCATGTGCGCTCTTCGCCCCCCAGCGTCGGGCGAGCGGGACCAGCGCGATCGCCGCGACGAACGCCACCGCATTGTAGAAGGCGCCGAGCTGGCCGACCGTCAGCACGGTATCGCGGAACGCCGCGCTTTTCGCATCCGACGTGCCGTGCAGCGACCGCGCGACGGCGAAGGTGATGAACTGCCAATAGGCGAACATCGCATACCATTGGCACAGCATCGCCAGCGCCAGCTGCCGCATCGGCTTAGGCATCTCGACGAGCGCAGTCCTAAGGTCGCGCAGCGTGCCGCCCAGCGTCAGCGGTTCCTTCGCCAGGCGCGCCTGCTCTTCGGCGGGCAGCGGCAGTTCGGGGACGCGGACCACCGACCAGACGATCGTCGCCAGCGACAGCACCGCACCGATCAGGAACGCGATCCGCGTGATGTCTGGGATGCCGTTGCCATCCACGGCGTCCTTGTTGAAGCCGATCCACACCAGCAGCGACGGCGCCAGATACGACAGCGTCTGCGCTAGGCCGGTGAACGCGGATTGCGTCAGGAAGCCGGCGGCGCGCTGATCGTCGGGCAGGCGGTCGCCGACATAGGCGCGGTACGGCTCCATCGTCACGTTGTTGGCTGCGTCGAGCACCCACAACAGGCTGGCGGCCACCCACAAAGTCGGGCTGTACGGCATCGCCAGCAGGCACAGGCTGCACAGTATCGCGCCGATCAGGAAATAGGGGGTTCGGCGGCCGATCCGGGTCGAGGTCCGATCGCTCATCGCGCCGATCAGCGGCTGGATCAGCAGGCCGGTCATCGGCCCGGCGAGCCACAGCAGCGGCAGGCTCGCTTCGTCGGCGCCGAGATAGCCGTAGATCGGCGCCATGTTGGCCTGTTGCAGCCCGAACGAGAATTGCAGCCCGAGGAAGCCGAGGTTCATCTCGATGAGGCGCATCAGCGAGAGGCGGGGCTTGGTCATGAGGCCGAGGTTCATTGTCATGCCCCTTGTACGCGATGGTCCGGCGCAAACAGATCGATCCTCCCCCGCCAGGGGGAGGTGGCGCCGAAGGCGACGGAGGGGGAGGACACGAAACAGCGGTCATCGCTTACCGCCCCCTCCGTCAGGCTATGCCTGCCACCTCCCCCTTGCGGGGGAGGATTGCGAAAGTGCACGCTCACGCCGCAGGCCCCGCCCAGATGACGCCCCATGGCTCGACAGTGAGGGTGGCACCGCAAGACTGTTCGGACAACCGATCCTGCCAGCCCGCCAAGCCATCGACTTGCACGGCAGAGTCGGAGAAGTTCAGGAACACCCGGTCACTCCCGCAGCCGATCCCGAGCAGGGCAGGGGATTTGGTCGCGATCGTCGTCGGCGAACCGGCGCCACCGCTCGCAATCCGTGCCGCGCGGAGTGCTTCCAGATCGCCGCTGATCCTCCGCGCGGTGGAACCGTCGAGCGCCGTCCAATCCATCTCCGGACGGTGCAGCCAGCGCCCCTCATGCGCGCGCTCAGGGTCGCCCAGATAACTCTCGTCGTTCAGCAGCCCAACCTCGTCGCCCATATAGGTCGTCGCCAGACCACCACTCGCGATCGAAAGCGCATTGAGCAAGGCGATCCGCCGAAACGCCATCTCGCGCGCTGCGTCGTCCGCCGCCGCTTCGAGCCCAGCCAGCGACGCCATCGTCCCGTTCGAGCCGTGCAGCACCGAGCCGTCCGACTGGAACGGCGCACCGCGCGCCCAGCTGTCGTCGCCACCTTCGAGGAACCGCGCCGCCGTTTTCAGCCGCGCCACCGGATCGGGATCGATCCCGGCCAGATCGCCGATCACCGCACCCCAGCCGATATCGTCGTGGCACCGCGCGTAGCTGAGCCAGTTTGCGCCACGCGGAAGCCCGCCGCTCGCCTCGACGATAGCATGCGGCAGGGTGGCAGACTGCTCGGCCAACGCCACCCAACCCGCCACCATCAGCGAATTATTGTAGACCAGATGGCATTCGGGCTCGAACCCGCCATCCCAGTCGCTGCCCTCGTCGGCCCCGAAATACGGCGGCACCAGCGCGGTCGGCACGATCGCCTCCGCCTTCAGCAACGTGGCGGGCGCGACGATGTCGAGCGCCGCGCGCAACGCGCGGACGATGAAATGCGCCTCCGGACGGTTGCGGCAATCGGTGCCGACCTGCTTCCACAGGAACGCGATCGAATCGAGCCGGAACGCCTCGAACCCGTGGTTCGCCAGCCGCAGCATCGTGTCGACGATCGCCAGCATGACCTCGGGGTTCGCCCAGTTCAGATCCCATTGGAACGGATAGAAGGTCGTCCAGACCTGCCCGCCCATCGCCGGCACCGCGGTGAAGTTTCCTGGCGCGGTCGTCGGAAACACCTCGGGGAGGGCGGCTTCGTACGCCTGCGCCTCGTCCTCGCTCACGACGTGATAGAAGGCCCGGTAATGGGGATCGCCCGCCTGCGCCGCCTGCGCCCAGCGATGATCGTCGGCGGTGTGGTTGAGCGCGAGATCGACGCACAGGCTGATCCGCCCCTCGCGCAGCCGGGCCGCGAGCCGCTCGACCTCGGCCATCGTTCCCAGCCGCGGCTCGATCGCGAGATAATCCGCGACCGCGAACCCGCCATCGCTGTCGCCCTCGCGCGCCTTCAGCAGCGCGAGCAGATGCAGATAGCGGACCCCGAGCGATTCGAGATGGTCGACCCGGTCGATCAGCCCGCCGACCGTCCCGGCGAACCGGTCGACATAGGTCGAATAGCCCAGCATGTCGGGCGCGACGAACCAGTCGGGGTCGGCCAGCCGCACCTCGTCGAGCGCGACCATCGCCGCCGGCCGCTCGCTCGCCCGGTCGCGGAGGATCGCCTCCATCCGCGGCCAGAGCGCCGCCAGCCGATCGCTGCCGTACAGCCGTTCGAGCTGGCGTTTGAGCCGGGGGGCGAGCGCGTCGAGACGGCGTTCGGTGGAAAACAAAGTCACGCTCACCCGCCCGATCAGAAGCCGACGCGGACCGCGGCGGAGATCGTCCGGCCGGTGATCGACCGCGCCCGGACGATGCCGTTGGTCGGGATCGCCCCCTCTTCGGCTTCGGTGATGCCCTTCACGTCGAACAGATTGTTGCCGTTGACCGACAGCGTGACGTTCTCCGCCGGGCGTACCGACACGAACGCGTTGACCTGCGTATAGCCGGGCATCTTCAGCAAATTGTTGTCCTGCGCGAAGCTGTCGGTGGTGCCAATCACGTTCGCGCCGACGGTTAGCCGGCCGACATCGACCTGCGGGGTCGCCTGAAAGATGAACTTGGCCTGGCGGCGCGGGCGATTGCCCTCGACCGCGGGGTTGAGCACGTCGCGGGTGATCTCCGCATCGGTGTACGTCCCGCCGGCCGACAGCGAGAACGGTCCGCGCGCGATCCGGCCCTCAATCTCGACGCCCTTCGCCTCATATTCGCGGTTGAAGAAACGCTGCGTCGTCGCCTCGAAATTCTGCTCCTCGGTGCGCGCCCAGAAGCCGGTGGCGTAGAGCGAGAGGCCGTTCTGGCGGAACTTGAAGCCACCTTCGAGCTGGCGAACGAAATCGACTGCGGCGCCTTCGTCGGTCAGCCCGCCGGTGGTCGTGTTGATCGACGGGCCGAACAACAGGCGATCGGCGTTGGCACGGCCGCCGCGGCTATAGCGGGCGAACACCGCCGTGCTGTCGGTCAGGCGATAGTTCGCGCCGCCCGAATAGGACAAATAGTCGCAATTATAGTTGAGCGGCGAGCGGGCGTTGGGGATCACCGCGACCTGGCGCTCGGCGGTCGAGATCACGCCGTCACCGTTGATGTCGAAGGTCGTGATGCCGCTGCCGAAGCCTGCACCCAGATCGGCGCCGGCGACACTGCCGCGCGCGCGACCGAAATCGTAGCGCAGCGAGCCGTCGATGTTGAAGCGGCCGATCTCCAGCCCGAGCTGCGCGAACGGGGCATAGGTCGTGTAGTCGAGATCGTACGACCGGCGGCAGCAATTGCCGAAGCCGCTCGCCGAATAGCCGGGGACCCCGTTCTGCGTGACCGGCACGCCCGCGGCGGTACGGATGTCGACGAGTTCCGAACGGCCGTCATCGGCGACGGTCTGGACGAACGAGTTCCACAGCCAGTCGCTCTTGATGTCCTGGCGCGACGCATAGAAGCCGCCGGTGATCGCCAGCGTGCCCGAACCCAGCGGCACCGACCCGTTGAGGCGGATGTCGTTGGTGATGTTGTTGAGGCTCTTCAGATCGACGTCGAACAGGACGACGTTGGCGAGCAGGCCGTTGCCGTTGAGCGACGCCGGGTTGGTGATCCGCTGGCCGTTCTGCGATCCGCTGGCGTAGAACAGCTGTGCGCCGGCACCACCGAGGCCGTTGGCGATCGTCTGCGCGGAGTCGACGGCAGACGGGAAGGGCGAGGTGAAGCCGCCCGAGATATCCGAATAGCGGAACCGCTCGACGATGTTCCAGCCGTCGGCGACCGGAATCTGCGTCTCGAGACCCGCGGAATAGACGACGGGATGCTGGCCGTCGCGGATCGAGCGCGTGACGAGCTTGTTGTCGCCGTCGAGCGTCTGCACGGTGCGGATGTTGCCGCTGTGCAGCGTGCCGTTGTTGATCGAGAAATTGGGGAGGTTGCTGTAGGTCGGGTCGCTGTTCGTGCCGCTCACCTGCACCGGGTTCGGGAGATAGCCGATCGCGCGGTCGTCGAGATACTTGCCGTACAGCCGGACATAGCCGCCATTGCCGAACGACTTGGTGATGTTCGCCTTGAACTGGCCGCCCTTCACGCCGTCATAGCCGTCCTGTCGCTGGCCATCGCCGATCCGGTAGAAGCCGCCGAAATGATAGGTCAGCGTGTCGGACAGCTTGCCGCCCTGGTCGAAATCGACGCGGAATTCGCGGTAGTCGAGCCCGCTGGTCAGCTGGAATGCGCCGCCTTCCTGCTCGCCGGTCTTCGAAATGAAGTTGATGACGCCGCCGGGCGAGTTCGACGCGAAGGTCGAAGCCGAGCCGCCGCGGACGGACTCTATCGTCCGGACGTTGAAATCGGCGCGCAGGAAATTGTCCGCGTTGCCGAAGGTGATGTCGCCGAACTCGAGGATCGGCAGGCCGTCTTCCTGCAACTGGAGGAACTTCGAGCCGCCCGATGCGACCGGCAGGCCGCGGACCGAGATGTTCGCGTTGCCGTCGCCGCCCGATGCCTCGACCCGGATGCCGGGGAGGTTGCGGAGCAGCTCGCCCGAGGTGCGCGGTGCGAGCTGGACCAGCGTGTCCGAGTTGATCGAGCTGGTGGTGATCGAGGTGTTCAGCCGGTTGGTGCCGCGCGCGACCGCGGTCACGACGATGTCGTCCTGCGGGGCATCGGCAGCGGGATCAGCGGCGGCATCGGCCGGCGTGGCGGCCTGGTCGGCCTGCGGTGCGGTCTGTGCGGCCCCTGCGGTGGCGAACGATGCGGCGGCGATACCGGCCAGCAATGCGTGACGAACTTTCATGCGATCCTCCCTGCGACGGCTTTCTGAGAAGCCCAAGGCCGCCTCCTACGCGCTCCACAATCGATTGCAACACAAATCCTGCAATCGATTGTGAAGATCAGACAGCCGTTGTCAGGCAGACTGGCGCAGTATCAGGAACGGCGGAACGATCGCGGACTCGGCCGGCTCGCCAGCGATCCGCTTGAGCAACCGGTCGACCATCAATTCGGTCCCTATCTCTAGGTCCTGGCGGATCGTCGTGAGCGATGGCGAGGTATGGGCGGCCAGTGTCACGTCGTCATAGCCGATCACCGCAGTCGTCTTAGGAATGTCGACTCCGGCCTCGGTCAGCGCGCGCAGCACGCTCATCGCGGCGACGTCGGACGCCGCGAAGATCGCGTCGGGCACGCGGCCTTCCGCAAGCCGCGCAGCGACCGCGGCATGCACGACTTCCGGCATCATCGAGGTCGCCAGCACCTCGCACGGCAGGCCAGCCTCGTCGGCCGCCGCTGCGAATCCAGCCAGCCGGTCGGCGAACTCGGGTGGGGCGGGGTCGCCCACGAACATCAACCGTGTGCGGCCCAGCGCGATCAGGTGTCGCGCCGCCATCCCGCCGCCTGCGAAATTGTCCGATCCGATCGTCAGGTGATGTTGCCCCTCCCGGTGCGCGCCCCATACCACCAGCGGGCGGTAACGCTGCGCGACCCGCTCGATTGCCGCGAACTGATCCGACTGGCCGACCAGCAGCAAGCCATCGATCCGCCCGCTGTCGACCAGCCGCTCGAGCCAATCGTCGGCATCGGGAATGACCCGCGACAACAGGATGTCATAGCCGCGCTCGACCAGCAGGTCGGCAAGGAACCCGAGCAACGACAGGAAGAACGGGTCGGTCAGGTGCTGCGTCCTGGCGTGTCCCAGCGGCAGGACCAACCCGATTGCGCCCGTACTTTTCATCCGCAGGTTTCGCGCGAGCTGGTTCGGCCTTACGTCGTGCTGGCGCGCCAATTCGCGTATCCGCTCGCGGGTCTTCGCGTTGACAGACGAATGCCCCGCGAGCGCACGCGATACCGTCGCGGTCGAAACACCCGCCAGGGCGGCCAGATCGGCGAGTTTCATGGCACATCATCCTCGTCGTCGCCGAACCGATGCCTCCATTACTATCGCCGATCGCCCGCCGCAATGATGCGTCAGAAGTCCTTACGCAGCAGCAGTCCGGCATAGCGCTTGTCGTCGCGCGGCACGAACCGGACGGTGCCGGCAAACGTGCCCGCGGTCAGGAAAGACGAATAGGACTGGTTGGTCAGGTTCTTCACATAGGCGCGCAACTGCCACCCCGACGTATCGCTCAGCACCGCGACGCTCGCGTTCCAGATCGCATAGGCCGGCTGCACCGTGCTCGGCGTCTCGGCGAGCGAATATTGCACCTTGCTGCTGAAGGTCACGTCGGTTTGCAGCTCCAGCGCGAGCGTGTCGGTCAGCCCGAACTTGTACGCCGCGTTCTCGTACAGCTTGATCTTCGGCGCATAGGGGAGCGGCTGGCCGTTGATGTTGCAGCTCGTCGGTGCGCCGGTCGGACAGAGGAAATTGCGGACCGTCGCGTCGGTGTAAGCCGCCGAGATGTCGAGCGTGAGCCCCTTGGTCGGCCGCAAGGTAACGTCCGCCTCGACCCCGCGCGAACGGACCGACCCGGCGTTGATCAGGCGGCTGACCTGCGCGCCCGCGACGACATCGTTGAAGCTCGCCTGATAGCCATCGAAATTGGTCGTGAACGCGGCCAGGCTATAGCTCAGCGCGCGGTTCGCGGTGCTGCCCTTCAGCCCCACCTCGTACGAATTGGACGTCTCCGGGCTCAGCGGCACTTCGTCCAGTGGCGTCGTCGCGTTCAGCGAACGCATGTTGAAATAGACGTTGTACGCCGGGCCTTTGTAGCCGTGCGAATAGGTGAAGTAGGTCTGCGCATGGTCGCCCAGATCGTACTGAAGCCCGAGGCGGTAGCTGTCGCCGCGCTTGTCGATCCCGCCGGTCGTGTTGTGATAGGCGCGGACCCCGGGCCGGTCGAGCGCGGCCGCACCGGTGTTGAGCGGATCCGCGGTCGAGGTGCGGACGTGATAATAATCGAGGCTGTCCCAGGTCGAGCGATAGCCGGCGATCCCGCGGAATTTCGGCGTGACATTGACGTTCGCCTCGCCGAACAGCGCGTAATTGTCGTTGGTGATGCCGTAGTTCGCGACGCCTGTCGTGGTGCTCTGCGCGCCGCCGGCCGCGAGCGAGGTCAGCGTGCGCTGGTACCGTTCGTCGGTCGTCGCGTGGAGGTAATAGGCACCGACGACGTAATCGATCAGCCCGCCCTTGGGTGACGTGAGGCGCAGTTCCTCGGAGAATTGCTTGGTGTCGACGCTGCCTGCATCGCGCCCGGACGGGAACGCGGTCGAGAGCGCGGCGACGCTGTCGTAATCCTGGCGCTGGTTGTTGAGCCATTGCCGCCAGCCGGTGATCGAGGTGATATGGTAATCGCCGAGCGCGAGTTCGCCGGTGAACGACCCGCCGTAATTCTCGTCCTTCACGTCGGTGATCGAATCGTTGTTGGTCCGGCGATTGCTCGGTCCCGCGACGATCCCGCTGGCGCCCAAAGCGGCGGCGAGGTCGGGTGAATTGGTGACGATTCCGGTCGGATAGGCGGTGCGGCTGGTGGCGGCATAGACGCTGGTCGGCGTCGTATCGTGCGAGTTGAGATAATCGCCGACGATCGTGAATTTCAGGTCGTCCGACGGCGTGACGACCAGCTTGCCGCGGGCGCCATAGCGTCGATAGCCGTTGACGTCCTGGTTGCGCGCGACGTTGCGGACGTTGCCCTTATAATCGTCGTAAAGACCGCCAATCAGGGCCTGCACCTTGCCGGGGATCAGAGCGCCGGAGATGCCGGCCTTGATCCGATATTCCTCGTCCGAGGTGATACCCGCCTCGCCGAACGCGCGGAACTCGTCGGTCGGGTTGCGGGTGACGATGTTGACAACACCGGCCGAGGCGTTCTTGCCGAACAACGTGCCCTGCGGCCCGCGCAAGACCTCGATCCGCTCGACCTCGCCGAGGTCCAGTGTCGACTGGCCGGGGCGGGTGAGGACGACGCCGTCGAGGACGGTCGACACCGATGGCTCGACGCCGGGCGAGGTCGTGATCGTACCGACGCCGCGGATGAAGATCGTGCGATCCTTGTTCGACGCGCCGCTGCGGAAACCGACCGAGGGGATCGTCGCGGCGATGGTCTCGACCGTGTTCAACTGGCGTTCGGCGAGCGACTGGCCGCTGACCGCGGTGATCGCGATCGGCACCGACTGGAGCGTCTCGTTGCGGTAGCGCGCGGTGACGATCACCTCGTCGCTCTGCGCTGCGGCGGGCGCGGCGGCGGCGGGTGCGGGCGCATCCTGCGCGAACGCCGATGTCGCGAGCGCGGTGCTGGCCAGAAGCGCAAGGCTCATGCGCTGGATGCGTGGGTCGAACATGGTTTCCCTCCCGAGATGATAGCGTCTTTTAATTCCCATTCGTGCGATGGGTATAAAGAATGGCATGCAGGCGCGTCGTGTCAGCTTTAGCGTGCCTCGACCGGTCGCAGCACCGGCAGGAGCAGCTGGATCCAGCCGACCGCGAGCAGGTACGAGACGCTCGCGAACAGGAATAGCGGCAGATATCCGAGCCCTGCGGTAAGCACGAGCCCGGCGACCTTGGCGATCACCATCCCGCCGACATTGCCGCTGAACGATCCGAACGCGGTCACGCGGCCGAGCTTGTCCTGTGGCACGACATCGGCGATCAGCGCGAAGAGATTGGTCGAGAATGCCTGATGTGCGGCGAGCGTCAGCGCCATGAGGCCGATCGTGACCGCGTAATTGCCCGCGTAGAGCACCAGCGGGATCGGCAGCACGCAAAGCGCGGCGACCAGCAATATGCCCTTGCGCACCGCGTTGACGCTGTAGCCGAGGCTCAGCAACCGCGTCGAAACGCCGCCACCTAGCAACGATCCGACCGCCGCACCGCCGTAAGCGATCGCCAGCGGTACGCCGAGCGCAACGCCGCTGAGCCCATATTGACGGTGAAAGAAGTCGGGCAGCCAGAACAGCAGCAACCACCATGTCGCGTCCGACAGGATCTTGGCGACGGCGATCGCCCAGGTCTGGCGGTTGCGCAGGATCGGGCCGTACTCCGTGAGGGGCGTCGTGTCCGGGCCGACCGGCCGGGGCGGGGAGAAACTCACGCGTCGCGTGGCGATCAGCCAGACCGCGGCCCAGACGAGTCCCAGCGCGCCCGCCGCGACGAACGTCCCGCGCCACCCGACCAGCAACGCGACCCCGGGAATCGCCAGCGGCGCCAGGATCGCGCCGATGCTGTTGGCGGCGTTGGTCGCGCCGAACCCGCTCGACCGCCAGTTCTTGGGCAGCACCGACGCGATCGTCTTGATCCCGGTGGGCGTCCCCATCGCCTCGGTCGCGCCGAGGCTGACGCGGATCATCACGAACTCGGTCATCGACCGCGCCCAACCGTGTGCCATCGCCGCGATGCTCCACGCCGCGACGCCGATCGGGTTCGCCCATTTGACGCCGAGCTTGTCGACGATCCACCCGGTGAACAGGAAGGCAAACGCCGCGCCGCCCTGGAACCAGGCGGCGAGCGTGCCGTAATCGTCGTCGCTCCAGCCGAGATCGGCGGCGATCGTGGGTTTGAGGACCGAGATGATCTGGCGGTCGACGAGGTTGAGGATCCCTGCGGTCACGACGAGCGCGAACAGGAGCGCGCGGGCGCGGGCGCTGAGTTGCGCGACGGTCTTGGTAGGGGGCTTGGCAGGCTTGGTCATAAGCGCTTAGCATGGACGAGCGTGGCGCCGAGGCTAGCCAGTTTCTCTTCGCCGACGCGGTTATTTGGTTGCAGGGGGGCAGGCAGGCCCGAACTGCCCCCTCGGATTTGTTCGGCGGTCATCCCGCTCGAGCAAGCAAGCCTGTTTCCCCGCGAAGGCGGGGATCCAGACTGGGCTCCCGCCTTCGCGGGAGAACAAGGGGGAGGGCCACCACCAACCCAAACCACCCCGGCGCAGGCCGGGGCCCAATTGGAGAGGCTGCGGTAATGAAGCGCTGCCCTCCGTTAGCGATGTTTCCCAATTGGGCCCCGGCCTTCGCCGGGGTGGCAGAACTCACTGGCCGTTTTGCAAATCAAATAACCAAAGGCCCATGTTCGATCCGCGGCAACACATGCCGCGCGAACAGATCCGCCTCGGCCGCATGCGGATACCCGGAGAGAATAAACGCATCGATTCCCTCCGCCCGATACGCGTTCAGCTTCGCCAGCACCTGATCCGGATCACCGACGATCGCCGCCCCGCACCCCGACCGAGCCCGCCCGATCCCGGTCCACAGGTTCGCCTCGGCATATCCGTCGTCCGAGCCTTCACGCAGTTCCGCCTGCCGCCGAACCCCCGCTGACTGCGAGTCCAACGACCGCTCGCGGATCGCGCGCCCCTCGGCATCGTCGAGCTTCGACAACAGCCGATCCGCCGCCGCCCGCGCTTCCGCCTCGGTTTCGCGGACGACGACATGCACCCGGTACCCAAACCGCAAAGTGCGCCCATGCCTGGCCGCACGCGACCGCAGATCCGCAACGATCGCGCGCACCGCATCCATCGTATCCGGCCACATCAGATATACGTCGGCATTGGTCGCCGCCGCATCGCGCGCCGCCTCCGACAGCCCCCCGAAATACAGTGCGGGGCATTTCCCCGACACCGTCGTCACGCGAGGCGGATCGACCTTCAGCTTCCAGAACTCGCCGTCATGGTCGAGCGGCTTGCCGTCGAGCAGCGTCCGCAGGATGTGCATCGCCTCGACCGTCCGCGCATAGCGCGGCGCGCTTTCCAGCTTTTCCCCCGGCAGGTCGCTCGAAATGATGTTGATCGCCAGCCGTCCGCCGAGCATCCGGTCGATCGTCGCGATCTGGCGCGCGAGTTGCGGCGGCCAGCTCTCGCCGATCCGCACCGCCATCAGCAGCCGCAGCCGCTTCAGCATCGGCGCGATCCCCGCGGCGAACGCGGTCGTGTCGATCCCCAGCGCATAGCCCGACGGCAGCAGGATATTGTCGTAGCCGGCGGTCTCCGCCTGCATCACGATGTCGCGACAATGCTCCCAGCTCGATTTCAGCGCCGCATCCGGCACGCCGAGAAACTCGTAGTCATCATCGCACAGTGCCGAGAACCAGCTGATCTCGCAGGGCGGCAAGCTCGACACCGGATCGGTCATGGCAAATTTTCGCCCATTCCGGCCTGCAGCACGGCATACCATTCAGCCCGCGTCCACTCGATCTTGTACGCGTCCGCCGAAGCCGCAATCCGCGCAGGAGTCTGCGACCCGACGATCGGAATGATCCGCGCCGGATGCGCCATGATCCACGCCAGAGTCGCGGTCGCCGCATCGACGCCGTAGCGTGCGCCGTGCTCGGCCAGCAGCTTGGCCGCGGGATGATCGCCCTGCGCCAGCCGTCCGCCACCAAGTGGCGACCACGCCATCACCGCGACATCGAGCCGCATCGCCTGGTCGAGCGTCCCGTCGAACAAAGGCGACGTCCGCAACGGCGAGAATTCCGGTTGCGTGCTCACGATCGGCTGGCTCAGGAAAGCCTGCAACGCGTCGAACTCGTGCACGCTGTAGTTCGACACGCCGATGCTGCGGATCTTGCCCGCCTCGACCATCCGCGTCAGCGTCTCCGCCACCTCGTGCGGATGCGTCAGAAAATCGCGACGGTGGATCTGGTACAGGTCGACCTGCTCCACGCCCAGCCGCTTCAGCGACGCTTCCAGCGCATCGGCCAGATACGTCGCGCTGGAATTATACGGAATGCCGGGGCGAATGCCCGCCTTGGTGGCGATCACCATCTGCGCACGCAACGACCGGTCTTCGGCCAGCGCGCGCCCGAACAGTTCCTCCGCCGAGCCGAATCCGGCGGGCACGCCGCAGCCATAGATGTCGGCGGTGTCGAAGAAGTTGATCCCGGCCCCCAGGGCGGCGTCGATCATTGCGCGTACCGGCGCGACCTCTCCGGCCAGCCGCCACATGCCCCAGGCTATCGGCGAAACAAGGATTTCGCTCTTGCCGAGCGGGCGAAGGTCGTTGGAAAGGCGGATCGTCGTCATAACGACGGCTCATGGCATAGGGATAGTCAGCTTGGTAGCCACGATCAGATACGGCGTCGTCGGAACGGGCATGATGGGCGTCGAACACATCCGCAACCTGGCGATCCTGCCGGGCGCCGAGATCGTCGCGATCGCCGATCCGGTCGCGACCTCGATCGGCTGGGCGACCGACGCGCTTGGCGACCGTGCCGCCAAGGTCGCACTGTTCGACAACGTCGAGGCGTTCGCGAAGGGCGCCGACGTCGATGCGATCGTCATAGCCTCGCCCAACAACACGCACCGCGACGTGCTGGCGCGGCTGTTCGACATGGACGCCGCGATCCTCTGCGAGAAGCCGCTGGCGACGACGATCGAGGACGCCCGCTGGATCGTCGACCGCGCCGCGTCCCACGCAAAACCGTTCTGGACCGGCATGGAATACCGCTTCATGCCGCCCGCCGCCGCGTTCATCGATCGGGTGAAGGGCGGGCGGGTCGGCAAGCTCCAGATGCTGTCGATCCGCGAGCACCGCTTTCCATTCCTCCCCAAAGTCGGCGACTGGAACCGCTTTTCGCGCAACACCGGCGGCACGATGGTCGAGAAATGCTGCCATTTCTTCGACCTGATGCGGCTGATCGTCGGGTCCGAAGCGGTCCGCGTCTACTGCTCGGGCGCGATGGACGTGAACCACCTCGACGAACGCTATGACGGCGAACAGCCCGACATAATCGACAACAGCTACACGACGGTCGATTTCGCCAACGGGGTCCGCGCGATGCTCGACCTCAGTATGTTCGCCGACGGTGCCGAGAACCAGGAGGAGATGTCCGCGACCGGCGACGCCGCGCGCCTCGACGTGCTGATTCCCGCGGGCGAGCTGGTCTATTCCCCCCGCGTCGGCTTCCTGAACCCGAAGGCG
The DNA here is from genome assembly GCF_024273235.1 of Sphingomonas faeni. Classification (GTDB taxonomy): domain Bacteria; phylum Pseudomonadota; class Alphaproteobacteria; order Sphingomonadales; family Sphingomonadaceae; genus Sphingomonas; species Sphingomonas faeni_A. The sequence continues at coordinate 21,273 of NZ_JANBVH010000003.1, forward strand.
GTCGAACGCAGCCACGTCGCCGTCGACCCCGCCGCCAAAGCCGCCGGCTCGCACGAGGGCGCGACCTATTATCAGCACGCCGCGTTCGCCGCCGCGGTGCGCGGGGAGGGGCCGGTCCAGGTCACCGCAGAGGATGGCCTGCGCGCCGTTGCGATCGGCACTGCCGCCGAGATCAGCGCGCGCGAGCACCGCGTCGTAACGATGGCAGAACTAGGCGTTTAGGGACCTTTGCGAGGCGAGCGCGGGACGGCAGGACGATCGCAAGGCATGTGACGGTCCCGATCAGCGGGACCGACCAAGCCATGACCAGCAAGTTCGAGCCGCTTCCAGCTGAAAGGGGCGTCGCGACCGCCCAGCCGATCAGCGATAATCCGTGGCCGAGCAGTGCACCGCTGAGACCGCCCCCGGTCTTCAGTATCAACAACAGCAATGCCACGGGGAGCGCTTCGAAGCGGACGCCGGTGCGGTGTTCGCCGTGATCGATGGCGCTGGCCAGCAGCACCCAAAGCATCATCTGCAACCCGGCATTGCCGACCCCGAACAGCGCGATCCCGGCGATCGCCACGGGCACCGTCGCGAACAGCACCAGACCGGCGGCGATCGACATCAGCGCCAGCCCGAGAACCTGACGCTGTCCCGTCCGCCGCGCGATCGCCATCCAGCCCGGCAGCGCGAGCAACTGCGCCAGTGCCAGCGTCGTCAGCGCCCGGCCAGTCCACCCGGCATCGTGGAACACACCCTTGCCGATGTACGCGAACGACCGGGCGAAGAACGGCAGTGTCAACGCCTGGATGAAGCCAAGTGCCATCAACAGCAGCAACGGCCGGTTGCCGAGGATCCAGGCGAGCGGCGCGCGCGGGGCCGAGGTACCGGGTACGACCACCGATCGCGGCGCGGAAGCAGCCGACAGCCACAGGGTCGCGACATAGGCGAGGGCTGCACCGCCGGTGACCGCGAGGAGGCCATAACCACCGCCGTCGACCGCGGGATCGACGAATGCACGCGCGAAATGGGCGACGGTCAGCGCACCGAGGCAGCTGAACATATAACGCAAGCCGGACAGCGTCGTCGCGGCGCCCGGCGCACGTGTCATCCGCATCATCAGCGCGTTGTGCGCGACGTCGCACACCGAATAGGCGGTGCGGAACAGCAGCACCATCACGGTCGCCCATGCGAGGATCGCCGGTCCCCGCCAGCCGGGATCGAGGAAGAACAGCGTGAAGAACACCCCGACGAGGGGCGCACCGACGAACAGCAGCCGCCGGTACAGCCCGAGCCGGTCCGCGGACCGATCGACCAGCCGGCCGAGCAGCGGATCGCAGACGCCATCCCAGACCAGCCCTACCATCACCACCAGCCCGGCCGCCGCTGGCGACACACCCCAGCGTTCGGTCAGGACGAACAGAAGGAAGACATCCATCGTCGACGCTAGGACGTTCTTGCCGAAATTGCCGCTCGCATAGCCGATCATCCGGGCCCGCTGGACCGGGGAATCGACGACTTCAGCGGGGGCGGCTTGCTCCATGCTTTGGCGTCTTAGCGGCGACGTCTTGCAGTTGCGGGACAATTCGTGTGGCGGTCGTGACGGTGGTCGTGATCGTCAGCGTGCCGCCGCGGAGCAGGTCGGCGTGCTGGACGCGGTAGTTCGGAAGCGGCCGTCCGTTGAGGCTGGCCTGCGTGATCCGGCCGTCCTCGGGACCAGAACGCTGGATCGTCAGCGTGCGGCCCTTGCCGAGATCGATGTCGGAGCGGGCGAACGCCGGGGTCGTCACGACGTACCACGGCTCGCCGGGTACCAGCGGATACAGGCCGAGCGTCGCGAACACGTACCAGGCGGTCATCCCGCCGGCGTCGTCGTCCATCCCGTCGGCGAAACCCTGCGGCGACAGCGCGAAGCTGCGGCCGACGAACGGCACCGGCAGCTTGCCGCTGTTGGTATAGGGGTGCGCGATAGGCTTGGTCAGGATCGTCCGGACGAGGTCGGCGGTGGCTTGCGGCTGGCCCAGCGCGGCGAACATCCACGGCACCTGGATGTCGGGCTCGTTGGTCATGTTGAACAGGCCGGCATCGAAGAAATGATGCAGTTCGCCGAGCAGTCGATCGCGCCCGACCGTTTGCGTCATCCAGGGCAGGTCGAAGATCGGCGCCCAGCGATATTGCCACAAGGTGCCCTGATACAGCCCGCGCGCCTTGACCACGTCACCGTCCGCGCCGGGTGTCTGGAACACCGATCGCCACATCGGGCGATAGCTCTGTGCCTTGGCGGTGAATTTCTTCGCGAGGTCGGTGCGGCCGAGATCGCGCGCGAGTTCGGCGGTCGCCCAATCGTCATAGGCCGCCTCGATCTGCTCGTCGGGCGTGCCGCGCTTGAGCGTGTCGCTGTCCGCCGCCATTCCCGCCAGCGCTGCGGCCGCGTCGAACGCGATGCCCTTGCGGTGCATGTCGAGCAGCGCGATCCCGGCATGCTCGGTGCGGACCGTCAGGAACGGCTCGTTGGGCGTCGACCACTGCGCCTTGCCGCCTGCGTAGAGCGCGACCAGCGACTGCGCGATATCCGCGCTGCGCTCGGGCTGGAGCAGCGCGAGCAGCGGCATCTGGGTGCGGTAATTGTCCCATAGCGACCAGTTGGTGTAGCGCGTCCGGCCCTTGGGTGAGGTCTGCACCGCGCCGCCATTGTCGCGGTGGCGCCCGTCGGGATCGTCGATCGCGACCGGGGTTTCCATGACGCGGTAGAGCGACGTGTAGAACAGCGCGCGCTGGCCTCGCGAACCGCTCGGCACCACGCGGCCGAGGACGCGGTTCCAGCCGGCGCGCGTCTCGCTCGCGACGGCGGCGAGGGACTTGCTGCCGATTTCGGTGTCGCGGACCGACGCCGCGCCGCGTCCGTCGACGGTCGATAGCCCGGTGCGGATTTCGATCGCGTCGCCCGCTTTGCCGGCGATGTGGAGCGTCGCCAGATCGTTCGCGCCGGTGGTCAGCCTTTGGTGGATCGGCCGGCCGTTGACGAGGATGCGGCTGGCGCTGTGGAGATGATACGCGCCCTGATCGCAGACCGTGCCCGCGACGAGGTCGGCGCGGAGGTCGTCGCTGGCGAGGCTCGCCCAACTCGCTGCCAGCCGCTTCGAATAGCTGTGTCGCGGGTCGATCCTGAGATCGACCGTGCCGGCGCGGGGCAGGGTGAAGCGCAACACGCCCGCGCCGCGCGTCGCCGCCATCTCGGCGAGGATGCCACCGTCGTAGCGGACACGGTACACGCCGGGGCGCGCCGTCTCGCTGCGCTTGTCGATCCGCGCGGGGCCGGGCTTGTCGGCATAGCGCAGCGAGATCATCAGGTCGCCGCCCGCGCCGCCGCAACCGACTCCGACGCCGCGGGTATGCGAGAAGCCGAGCAATGTGGTCGCGGCATGGTCGTAGCCGGCGTGGTTGGCGGGGCTGGTGTCGGGGCCGAGCTGCATCATGCCGAATGGGGCCACGGCGGCGGGGGAGAGTTGGCCGAAGTCGGCGAGCGTGCCGACGAAGGGGTCGACGAGGTCGGCGGGGGTTTGTTGTGCGGTTAGGGCGGCAGGGGTTGCCAACATGGCCGCGAACAGCAGACCCGTCCTCAAACCGCTCCACCCCGGCGAAGGCCGGGGCCCAGGTGGGAAGGTCGGCGTAACCGAGCGCAGCCCTCCGTTAGCACCGTCCCCCAACTGGGCCCCGGCCTTCGCCGGGGTGGAGGCAGCAGTGTTTACCGGGGTGGGGTACCTGAAATACTCGCTCATGGATCAAGAGGATCGCGCGGATCGTGGCGTAGGGATAGTCGCGACGGCTGAAATTCCAGATCGTACACCGATAGCCGCCGCCCGATCGCGCCCGGCTGATAGCCCAGTTCCGTGCGGTTGCGGTCGGGCGACGGCTGAAATTCCAGATCGTACACCGATAGCCGTCGACCGATCGCACCCGGCTGATAGCCCAGTTCCGTGCGGTTGCGGTCGGTGAAGGTCTGGCTTTCGATGTATTTGCTTTGCTCGGCGTCGGTGACGATCAACGTCGGCCGGTCGAGCGGGATGCCGAGCGCCACCATCCGCCGCGTCGCGTTGCGCAGGTTGGTGGTCGTGTGGCGCGCATAGGGTTCGAGGATCACGCGGTCGGCGGGAATGCCGTAGCGCTCGATCAGCGCGCGGCGGATCTCGACGGCTTCGACGAACCGCGTGCCACGCGGATGCACCGCGCTGCCCGAGACGAGGATGAACGGCGCGAGACCCTGGCGATAGCGTTGCGCGGCGAGCAGCGCGTGGAGCTTGCTGCGCGGGCTGAGCGTGGTGCTCGTATCTTCAGGCCCGACGCCGGGCACGATCAGCAGCGAGTAGCGGAACGCCTTCCAGTCGGTCCGCGCGGCCAGTGTGCGTGCGCCTGCATTCTCGCGCTGGTCGAGCGGTTCGAACCGCGTCGCCGCCGTCGCATCGTTGGCATCGAGCAACGCCACAGCCAACCGCACGCTGGCCGCGATCGTCGCGGGCGGCGCATCCGACGCGGCGCGCGCGGTATCGATCGCGACCTTCACGCTGTCGGCGAAGAAGGGCGTTTCAGTGGCGAAGATCGGTCCGTCGACCTTCGGGTAGCGTCCGGGCAAGCCGAGGCCGTAGACCCGGAGCACGACGTTCAGTGCCTCGAGTTCCTGATCGATGCCGGCCGCCACCGACAGATCGGCATTCGACTTTGGCCGGGCGCCATTCCTGGACAGACTGGCGACGACCGTCGCCCGGTCCAGATCGGTCCATATCGTCGCCTCGATCGCGCAGGCGGGTACGCCTTCGCACGCGGCAATCCGTCGCGCCCGCGTATCGAGCGCCCCAGCCGGCAACCGCCCCAGCGCGCCGAGCATCGGAAACAGACGCTCCGACAGCGTGTCGACGACCGTGTCGCTGACCGCCACCGGTGCAAGCGTCTCGGCCCACACCGGTGCAGCCGCCGTCATCGCCAGCGCCGCAAGCATCAAACGCAAGCCCGTCACCAGGACTTGCTGACCACGAGGCGGACGTTGCGACCGAAATTCGGTCGGCCGTAGATCGCGTCGGCCGTGCCCTGGCCGCTCAACTGGTCGGTGCGCGTATTGCCTTCGGTCAGGCCCTTGGCATTGAACAGATTGTCGCCGACGACCTGCATCTGCCACGTGTCGTGCGTCAGCGTGATCCCCGCGCCGACCGTCTGGTAGGCGGGCAGCGCGGTGTTGTTGAAGAAGTCGACATAGCGTTTGCCGGTATATTCGTAGCGGCCGTAGATCTGCACGGCACTGCCCGCGACGTCGAAGTCGACCGAGGGACGGATGTTGCCGTAAACCTTGGGTTCGCGGACGAGCTGGTTGCCCTCGACATCGCCGGCGCTCGCGCCATTGGCGTTGACGAGGCTCTTATATTGCGGATCGCTGATCGTCAGCGCGCCGGTCACCGCGAAGCCGTATGGCAGCGCGAGGTTGCCATCGATCTCGATACCCTTGATCTCCGCCTTGCCGACGAACGGTACCGACTGATCGTTGCGGCCGGTGACCGGATCGAGTGCGACGAACGACGCGTTGAGCGGATCATAGCGCGTATAGAAGCCGATCAGGTACAGGTAAGACCGGCCGAACGCGGCCTTCAGCCCGACCTCGTACTGGTTCGCCTTCGACGTGATGATCGTCGGGTTGATCTGATACGTCACCTGCGTCGAGGGCGGCGTTTCGAGATGCGACGCGCGGGCATAGGCGCCGAGATGCTGCGTGACGTCGTAGTTGATGCCGCCGGTCCAGTTGGTGATGTTCGGGCTCAGCTTCGAATTGATGATCTGGCCGGTGAACGCACGGACGCCGTCGTCGGCCAGCGTGGTCGGGTCGCCGAGATTGGCGGAGGTCGTCGCGAACGCATAGCCGTTGTAGCTGTACCGTTCGTGGCGGACACCGCCGTCCAGGGTCAGGCCCTTGGTCAGTTCCCACGTGTCGTTGGCGTAGAGCGCGTACATCTTCGCGTCGGTGTTGCCGCGGTTGAGCGTGGTCGTATAGCGCAGCACGCCGTTGTCGGTGACCGAACCGACCGCCTGGCCGGCGGCGTTGTACGCGATCAGATCGAGCGTGCGCGGCTTGCCCTTCACTTCGAGCAGATAGTCCTGATACGCGACCTCGTTGGTCTCGCCGTACAGGCTGCCGTATACGCCGACGCGGAGATCGTGCGTGCCGAAGCCGGTCGCAATCGAGCGCGTGACGCTGAGATCACCCTGCGTCGAATAGTATTTCGAGACGACGTCGCGGAACTGCGCGGGAACGACGAGGCCGGAGGCGCTGTTCGGGTCGTAGACCTCCGCGCCGTTGGTGCCGGCGATCGCATAGCCGAGCCGGGTGACGCCGGCGCCGAACGCCTTGCGGGCGTTATCCAGGTTGGTCGGGGTGCCGATCCCGTTGCTGGTCGCATTGGCATAGGCGTTGGCATCCGACGGGTTGCTGGTCGAATAGAGCGCGTTGAAATGGAGCTTGCCGACGCTGACGCCGCCCTTCGCCGCGACCTTCCAGCCGTCGTAATCCGCGTCGTACTGGACGCCTACGTTGCCGAACTGGGTGTGGCGACCATTGCCGAGATCGGCGTTTACGTTGCGCGTCGTGCCGTCGGCCTCGCGGAAACGGATGTTCGCGTTGCGCAGCGCGGGCGAGTTCATCGTGCCGCTGAAGAAGTCGATATACTGGTTGAGCGACTTGCTGGGATCGCGCGGGTCGGCGGTCGGGATCGGCAGATAGAAGACGTTGTGGTCGTTCAGGTAATTGCCGGACACGCGCAGCGATCCGTTGCTGAAGTCGTGCTTGATGTTGGCGCGGACCTGGCCGCCGCGATCGTTGGGGAAGCCGTTGTCGCGGTAACCGTCGTGGCGGCGCAGGAACCCGCCGATCGCGTAATAGGTCGAATCGTCGATCGGGCCCGCCTGGTACGCGTCGAGCCGGTAGAGGCCGGTATCGCCGAGCGTCACCTGCGCCTTGCCGCGCGTCGTATCGGTGCCCGACACGGTGATGTTGTTGACGATCGCCGCGGCATAGCTGGCATAGACCGGGGCAGGGCCGCCGCGCACGACCTCGACGCGCTGCGTCATCAGGTCGAACCGGTTGATGCTGTCGCCGCGGAAGAAATTGCCGTCATTCTCGTGGAACATCGGCAACCCGTCCTGCTGGAAGGTGACGAGGCCACCGTCGCTCGGCAGGCCACGCAGGCGGATGATGTTCTGGACCTCGCCGCCGGTATTCTCGACCGCGAAGCCGGGCAGCTTGCCGAGCAGGTCGGCGAAGTTGATCGGCGCAAGCTTCTGGATGTCGGCGTTGCTGAGCGAATTGACCGCGTAGGACACGTCGAAGCGGCGTTGCTGGCGGGCCGAGCCGGTGACGATGATGTCGCCGCCGGTTTCGGGCGCTGCGGCATCGGGTGTCGTGGCGTCCGGTGCGGCGGCTTCCGGTACTGCATCGGCCGGGGGTGTGGCGGGAGCGGTCTGCGCCCAGGCCGGCGACTGCGCGGCAATGCTCAACGCGATAATGGCGCAACCCGTGCGCAAGCCAAACTTAGTCATCTATTCGTCCCCAGCCCTGTTCGATGCCACGCCGCTGGACGCGGAATATGACGATTTTAATTAATTTCATGAAATAAACTAATCGACTATCGGGATCGGCAAGGGAGCGGGCAATGGCCTATGCGAAGCTGAGACTGGACGACGACGAGCGGCGGATCATGCAGGTCCTACGCTCGGTCGGTGGGCGATCGCGCAAGCAACTCGCCGCCGATCTCGCGATGAGCGCGTCGAAGCTGACGCGGCTGTCGAGCAACCTGCTCGCGCACGGACTGATCGAGGAATGTCCGAGCTCGGAGCCGGTGACGCCCGGTCGGCCCGCCGTGCCGCTGCGGATTTCACCCGATGCCGGCTATGCGGTGGGCGCGATGCTCCACCGCGGGCTGATGGAGGTGGCGCTGGTCGATTACGCGGGCGGCGTGATCGCGCACAGCTCGCAGCCGTTCGACGATCCCGATCCACGCGTGTTCGCCGCCCGCGTCACGGCGTCGATGCACGCCATGGCGATCGAGAACCGGCTGCTCGGACGGCGGCTGCTGGGGGTCGGGATCGGCGTTCCGGGCTCGTCGTTGTCGCCCGAGGGGAACCGGCGCTGGACGGTCGACAGTCTTGGGGCATGGCGCGGGATCGACCTCAAGACGCTGTTCGAGGAGCATATCGGCCACCGGATCTGGATCGAGAACGATGCCAACACCGCGGCGCTGGCGGAATATTATGTCGGTGGGCTGATGCGGCGCTGCTCGACCGCGGTGGTGATCCTGCTCGGCCACGGGATCGGCGCGGGGATCATCGTCGAGGGCCGGATCCTGCGCGGCGCGATGGCGAGCGCGGGCGAGATCGGCTGCCTCTATCCCAACGACCGGCCGCGCCCGTCGACGCTCGACCTGTTTATGACGTTGCGTGAAGCCGGTTGCGAGATCCATTCGCTGGTCGATTTCGAGGCGGTGGTCGCCGGGTATGAAGACGTCGTCGATGCGTGGGTGTATCGCGCCGCGGGGCAGATCGCACCGATCATCAACTGGGGACTCGCGTGGATCGATCCGGGCGAGTTCGTGATCTCAAGCCCGTTGCCGAACCGCATCCTGCGCGCGCTGGTCGAGAACATCGATTTCGGCGCGATGCATATCGGCGATCACGTCAGCGGCGTGCCGATCATCTCGGTATCCACGCTGGAGGGTGCCGCGGCGACGATCGGTGCGGCCCTGCTGCCGATCCATGCGACGACCGTGGCGTAAGCGCACAAACGATCAGCCCTGCGTAGTTTCCGAGGGTCAACGCATCGCTGCCGAAGCCCTAGTTCTGCAGGACCCCGACAGGTTTCGGGGATCGGCGGAGAGCTAGTGATGATCGTAGAAGGCCATGTAGCGACGGGGGGCCGCCACGCGGTCATCCTCTGCCACCCCGGCCCGGCCAGCTTCAACCATGCGATCGCTGATGCCTATTGCGCGGCGGTCCGTGCGGCCGGGCAGGATGTCGTGTTGCGCGACCTGTATGCGATCGGGTTCGACCCGGTGCTGAAGGCGGCGGAGCGGCCGACCAATGTCGCGGCGACCTACGGCCAGGACGTGCTCGACGAGATCGAGCATATCGCCGGGTGCGACGTGTTCGTGCTGATCTATCCGATCTGGTTCGGGACCCCGCCGGCGATGCTGAAGGGCTATGTCGAACGCGTGTTCGGGGCTGGCGTGCAGCCCGAGGCGATGCAGGGGCGGGCGCGTACCAACCTGCTCGGCGGCAAGCGGCTGCTCAGTTTCTCCACCTCCGCGGCGAGCAAGATCTGGCTCGACGAACAGGGGCAGGGGCAGGGCCTCAACAGCGTCTTCGACCAGTATCTGGTCCACGCGTTCGGGATGCGATCGCAGGAGCATCGCCGGTTCGCGCATATCGTGCCGGGGCTCAGTGCGCGGTTCGCCGACCAGTATCTGCGCGATGTCGCCGCGCAGGCGCAGCGGACCTGCGCGCAGATCGCGTTCGGGGACGAGGCGCTGCTCGCCGACCCCGCGCTCGTCATCCGGATGGCGCGTTGATCTTCCCGTATCTTCAAGCCCGCATCTTCAAGGACGTTTCATGACCCGTATGATGCAAGCCGCCGTCGTCGAGGCATTCGGCAAACCCCTGACCTTGCGCGAATGGCCGGTGCCGAGCGCCGGGCCGGGGCAGATCCTCGTCAAAACCGAAGCGTGCGGGGTCTGCCACACCGATCTGCACGCGGCGCGTGGCGACTGGCCGGTCAAGCCGGTGCCGCCGTTCATTCCCGGCCATGAGGGGATCGGCATCGTCGTCGAGGTCGGCGCGGGCGTGACGATCGTCAAGCTCGGCGACCGGGTCGGCGTGCCGTGGCTCTATTCCGCGTGCGGACACTGCGAATATTGCCTGTCCGCGTGGGAGACGGTGTGCGCCGAGGCGCAGTTCGGCGGCTATACGCGCAATGGCGGGTTCGCGGAGTATATCCTCGCCGATCCGAACTATGTAGCGCACATCCCCGCCGGATTGTCCGCGGTCGAGGCGGCGCCGATCATCTGCGCAGGCATCACGACCTACAAGGGCATCAAGGAAACGGGCGCACGACCGGGCGAGTGGATCGCGATCTCGGGTGTCGGCGGGCTGGGGCATTTGGCGGTGCAATATGCCAAGGCGATGGGGTTGCGCGTCGCCGCGGTCGACGTCGACGCGGGCAAGCTCGCGCATGCCGAGGCCTTGGGCGCGGGGCTGTTGATCGATGCCCGCAAGAAGGATGCGATCGCCGCGCTCAAGGACGGCACGGGCGGCGGCGCGCACGGCGTCCTGATCACGGCGCCGTCGCTGGTCGCGTTCAACCAGGGCGTGGCGATGACCCGCCGGCGCGGGACATGCGTGCTGGTCGGCCTGCCACCGGGCGACTTCCCGCTGCCGCTGTTCGACGTGGTGGCGAACTGCATCACCGTGCGCGGATCGTTCGTCGGCACGCGCAAGGACATGGCCGAGGCGCTCGCCTTTGCCGCCGACGGCAAGGTTAAGGCGGATATCGAATTGCAGCCCTTGTCGGCGATCAACGCCATCTTCGACCGCCTCGAACACGGCCAGGTCGCCTCGCGCGTCGTCCTCGATTTCGGAAGCCAGTCATGAACGATATCGCGACGCGGTCGTCGGCCTTGGTGCCGAACACGACGCACCCCAAGACGCATCCGCTGTCCCCGGACATGCTGCGGCGGATGGACGCGTATTGGCGGGCGGCGAATTATCTGTCGGTTGGCCAGATCTATCTGCGCGACAACGCGTTGCTCGATCGGCCGCTGACGATCGCCGACGTCAAGCCGCGGCTGCTCGGCCACTGGGGCACGACGCCGGGACTGAACTTCCTGTACGTCCATCTCAACCGGCTGATCGTCGAGCACGATCTCGACATGATCAACATCATCGGGCCGGGGCATGGCGGGCCGGGGCTTGTGGCCAACACGTATCTGGAGGGCTCGTACACCGAACGCTATCCGGCGATCGAGCGGAGCCGATCGGGCATGCACCGGCTGTTCCGGCAGTTCTCGTGGCCGGGCGGTATCCCGAGCCATGTCGCGCCCGAGACGCCGGGATCGATTCACGAGGGCGGCGAGCTGGGGTATTCTCTGGCGCACGCGTACGGCGCGGCGTTCGACAATCCCGACCTGATCGTCGCGTGCGTGGTCGGGGACGGCGAGGCGGAGACCGGCGCGCTGGCGGCGAGCTGGCATTCGAACAAGTTCCTCAATCCCGCGCGCGACGGCGCGGTGCTGCCGATCCTGCATCTCAACGGCTTCAAGATCGCCAACCCGACGATCCTTGCGCGGATCGACGGGCATGAACTCGACGCGTTGCTGCGCGGCTATGGGCATGAGCCCTATTATGTCGGCGGCAGCGATCCGGCCGCGGTCCACCAGCAGCTCGCCGCCGCGCTCGACAAGGCACTGGCGAAGATCCAGGCGATCCAGGCGGCGGCGCGGGTCGAGGGCGTGACGCCCGAGCGTCCGCGCTGGCCGATGATCGTGTTCCGCACGCCGAAGGGCTGGACCGGGCCGAAGTTCGTCGACGGCAAGCCGGTCGAGGGCACGTGGCGCGCGCATCAGGTGCCGATCGCGGACTTCAAGGATCCCGAGCACCTGCGCCTGCTCGAAGACTGGATGCGGAGCTATCGGCCCGAGGAGCTGTTCGACGCGAATGGTAAGTTTCTGGAGGACTATGCCTCGCTTGCGCCGACCGGGCATCGGCGGATGGGCGCGAATCCGCATGCCAATGGCGGCGAGCTGATGGTGCCGTTGTCGCTGCCCGATTTTCGCAGCTTTGCGGTGCCGGTGGACGCGCCGGGCACGGTGAAGGCGGAAGCGACGCGGGTGCTCGGCCGCTATTTGCGCGACGTGATGAAGCTCAACCTCGCGAGCGTGAACTTCCGCCTGTTCGGGCCGGACGAGACCGCGTCGAACCGACTTGCCGACGTGTACGATGTGTCGGGCAAGGTCTGGATGGCGGAGATCGAGGCGGTCGACGAGCATCTTGGGCCCGACGGGCGCGTGATGGAGGTGCTGAGCGAGCATCTCTGCCAGGGCTGGTTGGAGGGGTATCTGCTGACCGGGCGGCACGGACTGTTCTCGTGTTACGAGGCGTTCGTCCACATCGTGGATTCGATGGTCAACCAGCATGCCAAGTGGCTGAAGACGACCAGGACGATCCCGTGGCGGCGGCCGATCGCCTCGCTCAACTATCTGCTGACCTCGCATGTCTGGCGGCAGGACCACAACGGCCTGTCGCACCAGGATCCGGGGTTCATCGATCATGTCGCGAACAAGACTGCGGACGTGACGCGGATCTACCTGCCGCCGGATGCGAACTGCCTGTTGTCGGTCGGCGATCATTGCCTGCGCAGCCGTGGGTATGTGAACGTGATCGTCGCGGGCAAGCAGCCCGAGTGGCAATGGCTCGGGATCGACGCGGCGGTGCGGCACTGCACCGCGGGCGCAGGGATCTGGGAATGGGCGGGCAACGATGCCGAGCCCGACGTGGTGATGGCGTGCGCGGGCGACGTGCCGACGCTGGAGACGCTCGCGGCGGTGACGCTGTTGCGGGAGTATTTGCCCGACATCCGTATCCGGGTGGTGAACGTGGTCGACCTGATGGTGTTGCAGCCGCGCTCCGAACATTCGCACGGTCTGGACGAGCGCGAGTTCGATGCGCTGTTCACGCGCGATACGCCGGTGATCTTCGCGTTCCACGGCTATCCGGCGATGATCCACAAGCTGACCTATCGGCGGGCGAACCACGCGAATATCCATGTCCGTGGCTACAAGGAAATGGGGACGACGACGACGCCATTCGACATGGTCGTGCTGAACGATCTCGACCGGTATCGGCTGGCGCTGGATGCGATCGAGCGGATTTCGCGGTTCCAGGACCGGGTGCCGCGCGAGACGGCGCGCTATTGGACGACGATGGAGCGGCACAAGCTGTATATCGCCGAACAGGGCGACGATCTGCCGGAGGTGCGTGACTGGCAATGGGCGTAGTTCTGGCGCTCAATAGCGGATCGTCGTCGCTGAAATACGGGCTTTACGCAGTCGATGGCGATCCGGTCCTGCTGGTCGGTGGGACGATCGAGACGACCGACGACCACGGGCGCTTTTTCGACACGATCGAGACCGCGTTGCAGCGCTTTCCGGCTCCGACGATGATCGGCCACCGCATTGTCCACGGTGGTGCGCATCGCGCCGCGCATTGTCGGATCGACGATGCGGTGATGGCGGATCTGGAAGCGGCGTGTGCGTTCGCGCCGCTGCATGGGCCGGCGTCATTGGCGCTGATCCGGGCGGCGGGGGCGCGCTATCCGGGTGTGCCGCAGGTCGCGTGCTTCGATACGGCGTTCCATGCGGGGATGCCGGACGTCGCGAGCACGCTGCCGATCCCGCGCGCGTATCGGGCGGGCGGGGTGCGACGGTACGGCTTCCACGGCCTGTCGTGCGAGTCGATCGTCCGCCAGCTCGGCGGCGACAGGCCGGCTCGGCTGGTGATCGCGCATCTGGGCAATGGCGCGAGCGTGACCGCGGTGCGCGATGGCGGCTCGATCGACACGAGCATGGGGCTGACCCCGTCCGGCGGCGTGATGATGGCGACGCGGACGGGCGATCTCGATCCGGGCGTGCTGCTGTATCTCCTGCGCGAGACCGGACTGGATGCCTCGGCGCTGGCGACGCTGGTCGATCATGGATCGGGGATGGCTGGGGTCTCCGGGCTGTCCGGTGACATGCGGGTGCTTCGCGCCGCCGCGACCGACGACGCCGACCTCGCGATCCGGATGTTCGAGCGGGCGGTGTGCAAGCAGATCGCGGCGATGATCGCCTCGCTGGGCGGTGCCGACATGCTCGTGCTGACCGGCGGGATCGGCGAGAACGATGCGGCGACGGGGCAGGCGATCCGCGCGGGCCTGGCCTGGATGGCGGGGCTCGACATCCGCACGCTGTCCTCGCAGGAAGACGCGCAGATCGCGCTCCACGGTGCGGCGCTCGCCTGAAGGCCGCCGGAGGTACGTGCTTTCCGAGGCCCGACGGCTTGGTCCGCCCGCGCTAGTGTCTTGATACGGATCAGCCCTTCGATACCCGCATCGTGCGGCGGCGAGGGCGGGCCGGCGGGGACTTCGCCATGAACGCTATCCATACCGAGATGCTCTATTTCCAGCGCCGCCTGGACGCTACGCGAGCGATGGCGGACGCCGCGGCGGGGCCTTGCGCGCGGGTGGCGCATGAGACGCTCGCGCGGTTGTATGGCGAGACGCTGGACGCACTTGCGGCAACGTTGCCGTGCCTGATCGCCGAACCGGTGGCTGCGATCCCGCGGCGTATGTTGCGGGTCGAGCGCGTGGTGACGCCGCCGACGCTGCGTAAGACGACGGCCCGTCCTCGTCTTACGCTGAAGCTCGCCTGCTAGCGCAAGGGCCGCACGCGGGCGTTTTCCCGTCAGCCCTCGGCGTTCCAGGTGGACCAGCCGCGGTCGATCGAGGCGGCGATCGCGGTGAGGAGGGGGGCGTCGCCGGTGGTGCGGTCGAGGATGCGGTCGCCGTGGCGTTCGGCAGCGTGAACCAGCGCAGGCAAGGGCGATCCGCTGTCGAGCAGGATCGCCTTCCCCCGCCAGCCCGAGGCGCGCATCGCTTGCACCACGTCGATGCCGTAGCCGTCCTCGCTATCGCCACCGATATCGACGACGATGCACGAGACGTCGCGCGATCGCGGGTCGGCGAGCAGCGCGGCGCAGGTCGCGTAGGAGCGGACGTCATAGCGTTCGGACACCAGCATGATCTGGCGCGCGCGGCGGATCACCGGGTCGCCGTCGACCAGCGAAATGCCGATGCCGTCATGGGTGTAGGGGAGCTGGTCGGTCATCGCGCGGTCCTTTGTTCCGACCGTGGATGGCACGCGTACTGCGCCCCGTCTGTACGTAGAAGGCGAGGGGCGCGCGGAGGTGTCAGGCGGGCTCGGCGGTTTCGCCCAGCCCGGCGGCGAACGCGATGCGAAGGACATCGGACAGGCTGCGCGCGCCGAGTTTCTCCATCAGATTGGCGCGGTGGACCTCGACCGTGCGGGTGGCGATGTCGAGGTCGTAGGCGATCAGCTTGTTCGGGCGGCCGAGCACCATGCCGTCGAGCACGTCGCGTTCGCGCGGGGTGAGCGCGGCGAGCCGGACGATGGCGTCGGCGGCGGCGAGGTGCTCGCGATCGGACCGTGCGGCGTGGGCAAGCGCGGACTCGATCGCCGCCAGCAGCGCGCTGCGTTCGAACGGCTTTTCGAGGAACTCGATGGCGCCCGCCTTGATCGCGCGGACCGCGAGCGTCACGTCGCCGTGGCCGGTCAGCATGATCACCGGCAGCGCGATACCGGTCTGGGCAAGGCGCGCCTGCACCTCGAACCCGTCCACATCGGGCATGCGGACGTCGAGCAGCACGCAACCCCGCGTCTCGCGCGTCACGACCTTGAGGAAATGCGCACCGGCGGGATAGGTCTCGACCGCGTAGCCGGCCTTGCGCAGGAGGAAGCCGACCGACTGGCGGATCGCCTCGTCGTCGTCGACGATGTGGACCGTGCGGTTCTTGTCAGTCATGGGTTTCGCCTTCAGCGAGTGCGGCGAGGGGGACGGTGAAGTGGAACGCGGTGCCGCCGGTGGCGACGCCGTCCGCCCAGATCCGGCCGCCATGCGCCTCGACGATCGTCCGGCAGATCGACAGGCCGAGGCCCATGCCGTCCTCCTTGGTGGTCGCGAACGCCTCGAACAGGCGTGCGCGGACGGCGGTGTCTATGCCGGTGCCGGTATCCGCGACGGTGATCTGCATACAGCCCTCCCGCTCGGGCGCGGTGGCGATCGTCAGAACCTTTGCGGGGGAGCACGCCATCGACTGGATCGCGTTGCGGATCAGATTGACCAGGACCTGCTGGATCTGGATGCGATCGACCAGCACCATGACGTCACCCGGCGCGGCGTGCCTGGTCACCGTGATCCCCGCCTCGTGCGCGCCCAGCAGGCCAAGGCTGGTCGCCTCCTCGACGAGCAGGTCGAGCCGTTCGTCGCGAAACCCGGTGTCGCCGCCATCGACGAACGCGCGCAGCCGGCGGACTATCGTCCCGGCCCTGAGCGACTGCGCCGCCGCCAGGTCCAGCGCCTCGGCCACGTCGGCCAATAGCGGGTCGTCGCTGTCACCGATCATCGCGCGGGTCGCCTCCAGGTAATTGGCGATCGCGGTCAGCGGCTGGTTGATCTCGTGCGCCAAGGTCGACGCCATCGTGCCCATCGCGCTGACGCGGGAGACGTGGACGAGTTCGGACTGGAGTTCCTTCAACCGGCGTTCGGTGGCGTGGCGGTTGGTGAGGTCGCGGATGAACCCGGTGAAGATCCGTTCGCCGCCGATCGAGGCCTCGCCGACCGCGAGCTCGATCGGGAATGTCTCGCCGCCTTTGCGCATCGCGCGCTCGAGGCGGACGTTGCCGATCACGTGGCGCTCGCCGGTATGGCGGTATTTGCGCAGGTGCGCGTCGTGGTCGCGCGCGTCGGCGTGCGGCATCAGCATCGCCACGTTCTGGCCGACGACCTCGCTCGCCGCATAGCCGAAGACGAGTTCGGCGGCGGCGCTGAACGAGGCGACGATGCCGTTCTCGTTCATCACGATCATCGCGTCGGGGACGGTGTTGAGGATCGAGCGCAGATGATGTTCGCGCCGCACGATCGCGGCCTCGGCGGCCTTTTCGTGGGTGATGTCGCGGATGACCTTGCCGAAACCGCGCAGCGCGCCGGCCTCGTCGTGGAGCGCGGTGATCGTGACCGCGGCGAGAAACTCGGAGCCGTCTTTGCGCACCCGCCAGCTTTCCTCCTCGATCCGGCCGCAGGCATGCGCGCGGGCGAGGTCGGCTTCGGGCTTGCCCGTGGCGATATCGTCGGCCGGGTAAAAGACCGCGACGTCGCGGCCGATGATCTCCGCCTCCGCCCAGCCCTTGATCCGTTCGGCACCGCGGTTCCAGATCGTCACGCGGCCCTGCGGATCGAGCATGTAGATCGCATAGGTCGTCGCGCCGTCGATCAGCAGCCCCAGTTCCTCGGCCAGCGTCGCATCGCCGCGCGCGACGGATGCGGCAGTGCCGTCGGGGAATTGCGACGCGATCATGCGGGCGGTGCGGTTGCTCGTGACACGATTCGGCAAGTCATTGAGACGGGGGCCTTGTCCTGCGGACGATTCCGATCCGTCGGGCGTCGAGGTTTCGACCTCCGACATCGGAATATGACCCATGTTAAGCGAAATATCCACTATACGCCAATAATCCTTCGATAATCGTGATCACCGACAATAATGTCCCGCCGATCGCTATTCTTGGGTTCACCGCTGCGAGCGGCCCCAGATACTTGCCACTCCCGGTCATGGCTCAGTGCGACAACAGGGTGCAGCGCCGGTCACGCAGCAGCAGGTCGCGGGTGACGCCGCCGAATGCCCATTCGCGGATCCGGCTATGGCCGTAGGCGCCTGCGACGACGAGATCGGCCTCGACCTCGTCGGCGACCGCGGCGAGCGTGTCGATGCTGGTGCCTTTCATCCGCGCGACGATCTTGTCCGCGTCGACGCCGTGGCGCGCGAGCCAGGCGGCGGCATCGGCGACCGGCGCCCGTGCGTCGATCGCGTCGATCGCGACCTCGGCGATAACGACGCGGTCGGCGGCGTGGAGCATCGGCAGCGCATCGCTGATCGCACGGCGGCATTCGCGCGTGTCGGTCCAGGCGACCATGACGGTTTCGAACGTCGCGGTGGCAGCGCCGTCGGGAACGACCAGCACCGGTCGGCCGGCGTGCAGGATCAGCTCGCCGGTATCGGCATGCGTCGCGAGGTCCGCGAATCCGGGACCGGCGCTGGTGATGACGAGATCGGCGGCGCGCGCATGCTCCGCCACGACGTGCGCGATGTTGGCGAGCGTCGGGATCGAGCGCCATTCGAGCGTATGCCGCGATAGCCGCTCGTGTGCGTGGAACTCGGTCTTGGCGCGGGCGAGTTCGCCGGCAACGATGTCGCGTTCGATCACCGCGTACTCACCGCCGAGATAGCCGTCGCACGTACCGATCTGGACCGGCTGGCATGCGGCGATGCCGATCACCGCGGCGTCGTATCGGTCGGCGAGCGTGGCCGCGACGTCGAGCAGGGCGGCGTTGGCGCGCCCGCCGTCGAGATGCACCATCAGGGTCGAATAGGTCATGCGCGGTCTCCCTCTTTCGCTGAACTTTCGGCGTTCTGGGGGATACGGGAAAGGATCGGGAATTACGCAGGTGCGTGGCATGCGTAGTTCCCGACGCTGGCCGCGATCGACCGCATCGATAGGTTCGCGATCATCGGCCGGGCCTCCCCGCGTCGCTTCAGGAGAGTGTCATGTCCCACGACGCAAGATTGCAGAAAGCCGTCCTCGCCGAACTCAACTGGGATCCGAGCGTCCCCGCCGGGCATATCGGCGTGACCGCGAACAACGGCGTCGTCACGCTGAGTGGCCACGCCGGCAGCTATGCGGCGAAATACGCCGCCGAACGTGCCGCGGCGCGCGTCGATGGCGTGAAGGCGGTCGCCGAGCAGATCGAAGTCCAGCTGGAGGACCGCTTCAAGCGCGGCGACGAGGCGATTGCCAGCGCGATCGTCGAGCGGCTGTCCTGGGACACGACGATCCCGGCCGACTGCATCAAGGCGCAGGTCGAGGACGGCTGGGTCAGCCTGCGCGGCGAAGTGCGCTGGCATTTCCAGAAGGACGCAGCCGAGGCGGCGGTGCGGCCGCTCGCAGGCGTGGTCGGCGTGGTCAACCACATCACGCTGAAGCCGCGCGTCGACGTCACCGATGTCAGCAACGACATCCGCACCGCGCTGCACCGGTCGTGGTTCTTCGATGGCGACACGATCAAGGTGTCGGTCGACGGTGGCACCGTACGGCTCACCGGATCGGTCGATTCGCCGCACGACCGGATGGTTGCCGAGCGCACTGCCTGGGCGGCGCCGGGCGCGGTGAAGGTCGAGAACATGCTCGAAATCGCGTGATGGCCCGCGCGATCTCCAGCCACGGCGCCAGCGACGGGGAGCGTCATGTCGTCGACCGGATCGGCTGGCTTCGCGCGGCGGTGCTCGGCGCCAATGACGGGATCGTGTCGACCGCGAGCCTGATCATCGGCGTCGCGGCGGCGTCCGCATCTGGTGCGAACCAGACGAGCGCTATCGTCATCGCGGGGACGGCGGGGCTGGTCGCCGGCGCGATGTCGATGGCGGCGGGAGAATATGTGTCGGTCAGCGCGCAGGCGGATACCGAGAATGCCGAACTCGCGCGGGAACGAGGCGAGCTGGTCGACGATCCGCGCGGCGAACTGGCCGAACTCGCGGCGATCTACGTCGCCCGCGGGGTCGACACCGCGACCGCCACGACGGTCGCGGCGCAGTTGATGGCGAAGGATGCGCTCGGGGCGCACGCCCGTGACGAACTCGACATCCCGCTCGGGGCCCGGGCGCGACCGGTACAGGCGGCGTTCGCGTCGGCGGCGAGCTTCACGGTCGGCGCGGCGCTGCCGTTGCTGACGGTGTTCGTGGTGCCGGCGGGACTGCTTGTCTGGGCGGTCGGGATAGGCTCGCTGCTGTTCCTGGCGCTGCTCGGCGCGATCGGCGCGAAGACCGGTGGCGCGATCGTCTGGCGCGGCACGCTCCGCGTCACCTTCTGGGGCGCGTTCGCGATGGCCGCGACCGCGGCGATCGGGAAACTGATCGGCGGCGCCGTGTGATGCACCGTACCTCCGCTGACACGCGATCAAGGGGTAGCCAATTATCTAGCCTCGGATACGCCCGTCCAAGTATCTTGAGCAACTTCAAGCGCGGCGTAACGGCGAAATACCCAAGACGACCCGTGGGCTTAGGAGCCGGGGGTAGTGCTCTTAGTCAGATCGAGCTTTTCCGTGAATTCGATGAGGGTCAGGACTGCGTGGCTGACGGAACTCGTTCGGGTCGACCTCCTCATCAATGTCAGGCTCCCGGTAGGAACCTCGTTCTCCCCCGACCCTGATCTACCGATCTACGCCGAGGAAACATTGATAGCCATTCCGGAACACGCCCTGTTGCATGGTGAAGATTAGCAAAAAGAGAGCCACGATCCGTTGCGCCCGATGTTTAAAGAAAAAACGGCCGACCGGCAACAAGCGGTCGGCCGACATGAGCATTTGGTAGCAACTCAATTGAAGCTTACTGGGAGGCGCTAGCCGGCATGGCATATTCTACCGGACGATCTCAATCCGGACACTTGGCGTACTAGGCCATCTTGCCAATCACCTTGTCGAGCGTCAGTGGGTATTCGCGGATGCGGACGCCGCACGCGTTGTAGACCGCGTTGGCGATCGCCGCGCCGACCCCGCACAGGCCGAGTTCGCCGATACCCTTGGCCTTCATCGGCGAGGATTTCTCGTCGAGTTCGTCCATGAAGAACACGTCCTGCATCGGAATGTCTGCATGGGCGGGGACGTGATATTCGGCGAGGTCGTGATTGACGAAATAGCCGAAGCGCTTGTCGACGATCGCGTCCTCCATCAACGCCGCGCCGACGCCCATCGTCATTGCGCCGATCACCTGGCTCCGTGCCGATTTCGGGTTGAGGATACGACCAGCCGCGAACGCGCCGCTCATGCGACGGACGCGGATCTCGCCGGTCGCCGAGTCGACGCCGACCTCGACGAAGTGCGCGCCGAACGTGGCCTGCGCGTACGTCTTGGTCAGGTCGCCGAACTCGATCGAATCCTCGGCGGACAGGCCGGCATCGCCAGCGGCGTCCGACAGCGAGACGCTGCGGTTGCCGGACTTCACCTTGCCGTCCTCGAACACGACGTCGGTCGAGTTGAAGCCGAGCTTTCGCGCAACCGAGTCGCGCAGCGCCATGCACGCTGCATACACGCCAGCCGTCGAGCTGTTGCCGCCCCACTGGCCGCCTGAGCCCGACGAGGCCGGGAAGCTGCTGTCGCCGAGCAGCACGATCACCTTGTCGACCGGCACGCCCATCATCTCGGCCGCGGTCTGCGCGATGATCGTGTAGCTGCCGGTGCCGATGTCGGTCATGTCGGTGGCGACGGTGACGACGCCCTTCTTGTCGATCCCGACGCGTGCGCCCGACTTCATCGTGACGTTGTCGCGGAACGCCGAGGCCATGCCCATACCGACCAGCCAGCGTCCGTCGCGGACCTGGCCGGGAACGGGATTGCGCTTGTTCCAGCCGAAGCGTTCGGCGCCGGTCTTCAGGCAACCTACCAGATCGCGCTGCGAGAACTGCCGCGTCGGCTTTTCCGGATCGACCTGCGTATCGTTGATGATGCGCAGTTGGACCGGGTCCATCTTCAGCTT
The DNA here is from genome assembly GCF_024273235.1 of Sphingomonas faeni. Classification (GTDB taxonomy): domain Bacteria; phylum Pseudomonadota; class Alphaproteobacteria; order Sphingomonadales; family Sphingomonadaceae; genus Sphingomonas; species Sphingomonas faeni_A. The sequence goes on from NZ_JANBVH010000003.1 coordinate 42,691, forward strand.
CTCGGCCAGCTCGTCCATCGCCGCTTCGAGCGCGAGCAGGCCGACGGCCTCGCCCGGCGCACGCATCGCGTTGCCCTCGGGGAGATCGAGCACGGCAAGACGCGTCGCCGTCATCCTGTTCGCGCCGGCATAGAGCAGTCGCGTCGCGTTCGGTGCAGTCTCGGGACCGCCGCCGGGCAGATCGCCCGACCAGCTCTCATGCGCGATCGCAGTGATCTTGCCGTCCTCTTGCGCGCCGATGCGAAGTCGCTGGATCGTCGCAGGCCGATGCGTAGTGTTGTTCATCACCTGCGGACGCGCGAGCGCCAGCTTCACCGGACGCCCGCCGATCGCGCGCGACCCAAGTGCCGCCATCACCGCATCGCTGCGGATCCACAGCTTCGACCCGAACCCGCCACCGACATAGGGCGACATGATGTGGATGTTCTCCTTCGGCATGCCGAGAGTTTCGCTCATGTCGCGCACCGCCCAGTTGATCATCTGGTTCGACGTCCACAGGGTCAGCTTGTCGCCCTTCCAGGCGGCCGTCGTGGAGTGCGGCTCCATCATCGCGTGGCTCTGGTCGGGCGTGGTGTATTGCTCATCGACCTTGACCGCCGCCTTGGCGAACGCCCCCGCGAAATTGCCGACGGCGGTATCGGGATTGCCGTCCTTGGGCTTGGCGGCCGATGCCTTGACCGCGTCCAGATCGAAGTTGCCAGCCGTCCGGGCGTAGTTGACGCGCAACAGCTTGGCGGCGGCGCGGGCCTGTTCGAACGTCTCGGCGACGACGACGGCCACGGCCTGATCGTAATGCTGGACGTCGGGGCCGGCGAGCATCCGCGCGGTATGCGCCTTGGCCTTGGCGACCGTGCCGGCATTCTTGTAGGTGACGATGGCAAGCACGCCGGGCGCAGCCTTCGCGTCGGCGTCGTCGATGCTCTCGATCCGGCCCTTGGCGATCGCCGAACCGACGATGTAGCCATAGGCGGCATCCGGCGCGACGTCGCTGCGTTCATAGGCGTAGTGCGCGGTGCCGGTGGTCTTCAGCTTGCCGTCGACGCGGTCGATCGGCTGCCCGAGGACCTTCATGCGGTCGGTCGGGTTCGCCGTGGCGGGGGTGTCGAACTTCATGGGCGTCAGGCCTTCGCTTCTTCGAACACGGCGCCGATGGTGCGTTCGACCAACGGCAGCTTGAACGCGTTCTGTGATGTGGTGCGGGCGCCGGCGAGGACAGCCGATGCGGTTGCCTTGGCGCCGTTCGGCATCTGCGCCTCGGCGGCTTCGACACGCCAGGGCTTATGGGCGAGGCCCCCGAAGGCGAGACGCCCCCGACCACCCGGCTGGATCACGGCCGCGACCGAAATCAGCGCGAACGCATAGGACGCACGGTCGCGCACCTTCTGGTAGATGTGCGTGCCGCCGATCGGCCTGGGCAGGGTGACCGCGGTGATCAATTCACCCGGCGCAAGCGACGTCTCGATGTTCGGCGTCGCGCCGGGAAGGCGGTGGAAGTCGGCGATCGGAATCGCCCGCGTCTCGCCGGCGGCATTCACCGTCTCGACCGTCGCGTCGAGTACGCGCATCGCCACGGCCATGTCGCTCGGATGCGTGGCGATGCATGCCTCGCTCGTGCCCATGACGGCCAAGTTGCGGTTGAAGCCGCCGATCGCCGCGCAGCCGCTGCCGGGCTGACGCTTGTTGCAAGGCTTGGTGGTGTCGTAGAAATACGGGCACCGCGTCCGCTGGAGCAGATTGCCCGCAGTCGTCGCCTTGTTGCGCAGCTGGCCCGACGCGCCGGACACCAGCGCGCGGCTCAGCACGCCATACTCCTTCCGCACGCGCGCATCGGCGGCAAGATCGGTGTTGCGGACCATCGCGCCGACACGGAGACCGCCGTCCGACGTCGGCGTGATCTTGTCGAGGCCAAGGCCGTTGACGTCGATCAGGTGCTGCGGCGTCTCGATCTGGAGCTTCATCAGGTCGAGCAGGTTGGTCCCGCCCGCGATGAACTTCGCGCCCGGCGTGCGGACCGCGGCACTCGCGGCCTCCTTCGCCGACGTCGCACGCTCGTAAGTGAAGGCCTTCATGCCGTGCGCTCCGTACCGGCGACGTCGTGGATCGCGTCGATGATGTTCGCATACGCGCCGCAGCGGCAGATGTTGCCGCTCATCCGCTCGCGCAGTTCGTCGGTGGTGACCTTCGGCTGTGCGGCGATGTCGCCGGTAACGTGGCTGGGGATGCCCGCCTTGATCTCGCCGAGCGTTGCGACCGCCGAGCAGATCTGGCCGGGGGTGCAATAGCCGCACTGATAGCCGTCGTGCTTGACGAACGCCGCCTGCATCGCGTGCAGCTTCTCGGGCGTGCCCAGGCCTTCGATCGTCGTGATCTCTTCGCCCTCGTGCATCACCGCGAGCATCAGGCAGCTGTTGATCCGGCGACCCTCGACGATCACCGTGCAGGCACCGCACTGGCCGTGATCGCAGCCCTTCTTCGTGCCGGTGAGCTTCAAATTCTCACGCAGCGCGTCGAGCAGCGTGGTGCGCGTGTCGACGTTCAGCTTGGTCGTGCGGCCATTGACCTTGAGCGTGACCGGCATGGTCGGCGGGGCCGATTGCGCGGTGCCCTGCGTCTGAGCGTGCGCGACGGGCGCCGCTGCCAACGTGGCCGACGCGACGCCGCCAGCGATCACGCCGCGGCGCGACACCGGAAAAGTTTCATCGTGATGCATATAAACCCCTGTATCTGTTAACCGAACGGACGAAGCGCGGCAAAGTTGCGCCCGGTCGTGGCGGTTTTGTTCCGTGAAATTATTGAGCAAGGTATTGGAATGCGTACGATCTCTTCCAGCGTGTCGGTTCGGCTCTATCACCTGGACGACAGCGGCGAGGGCGGGGCGGCGACGACGCTGTTCTACGGTCCGTTGGAGGAGGCGCTGGTGATCGCCGCGCAGCAGGAGGAAGACGTGCAGGCGGGGCTGTACCTGGCAACGGAGAACGACGTCGTAGCGTATCTGGACCTGGAGGAGTAGCGCCACCCCCTCGATCCTCCCCCGCCAGGGGGAGGTGGCTGGCACTTGCCAGACGGAGGGGGAGGAAAGAGAAACCTCGGTTCCGCGTCCTCCCCCTCCGTCACCTTCGGCGCCACCTCCCCCTGGCGGGGGAGGATCGATCGTGCGGAGCCTCAAGTCCCCGGCGTGAACCCGTCATCGCGATCCGGCGGCGTCGGGGCATGCACCTCCGCGCAGATCGAGCGCAGCGCGCCCCTCATCCCCTCCTCGAACGTCGGGTGATAAAAGGGCAGATCGAGAACCTCGGTCGCGGTCCAGCCGCTCTGGATCGCCCAAGCGATCAGGTGCGCGCTATGCTCGACCGCGGGCCCTGCCATCGTCGCGCCCGTCAGCCGGCCATCGCGGCGATCGGCATAGAATCGCACCAGCCCGGCGTTGCACGCCTCGACCTTCGCTCGGCCTTGATCATCGTAAGAGGCCGTACCGATCACGCTGTCGGCATCGTCGTCCTGCGCAATCCTGCCGATCACCGCGACGTTGGGATGCGTGAAGGTAATCGCGAACGGCACCGTCCGCTTGCCTGGCGTCACCTCGGGATAGCTCGCTGCGTTACGCCCCGCGATCGTCCCCTCGGAAGACGCCTCGTGCAGCACGGCCCGGTCATGATCCGCATCGCCGGCAATGAAGATCGGCGCGGTGCCGCACTGCATCGTCTCGCGATCATAGTCCGGCATCCCGTGCTCATCTAGCGCAAGCCCGGTCGTCTCTAACCCGATCCCCTTGATCTGCGGTGGCCGCCCTGTCGCGACCAGCAGATAGTCGAAGCGTTTTATCCCCGTGGCCGAGCCCGTCCAGGACAGAGCGACGCCGTCGCCATCGCGGTCGGCCTTCAGTTCGACACCGAGCAGGATCGGCATCTCGCGGGACAGGATCGTGTGATACGCCTCGGCCACGTGGCGATCCTTCAAGCCGCCGATCGTCTCGCCCCTGTCGAATACCATCGTGTCGACCCCAAGCCGCGTCATCGCTTGTGCGAGCTCAAGCCCCAGTGCGCCAGCACCGACGACGCCGATCGACTTCGGCAGGTCCGTCAGTTCGAAGATGCTTTCGTTGGTCAGAACCCGGTCGCGCACCGCGTCGAACATTGCGGGGATCATCGGGCTCGATCCGGTCGCGATCACCACCGCCTTTGCGTGAACCTCGCGACCATCGCTGAGCGAAAGGACCGTCGCGCCGGCGAATTTCGCACGCGCCTCGATCTTTACGTCGTCGGGCAGTTTGTCGATCGAAGCCTCGACCCCGGCGACGAACGCATCGCGCTCATTCCGCACGCGCTTCATCACCGCGACGCCGTCCACCGTGCCCGAAGCCTCGACGCCAAATACCGATGCTTGACGGACCGCGTGCATGGCATTCCCTGCCGCGATCAACAGCTTGGACGGCATACACCCCACGCTCGCGCAAGTCGTGCCGCCAAAGCCTTCGTCGATCAGCAACGTCTTCGCGCCGTTGCGACGCGCGCTACGCTCGGCGGCAAGGCCCGCGGTTCCGGCGCCGATGATCGCCACGTCGCAGGTCAGCTTCGTCATACGTCTCTCCGTTGCCGGAGAATTCCGGAGCCACGGTCGACGAAACCTTCGATGCCGCCCAGCCGTTCCGCGGTGCAGCACATTCCTAGTCGAAGGACGCTTATGTTAACGCTCCACCACCTGAACTACTCGCGCTCGATCCGCGTCCTGTGGCTGCTCGAAGAGCTCGGCATCGAATACGACCTCGTCAAATACGAGCGCGACGAGAACTTCCGCGCCCCACCCGAACTCAAGGCGATCCATCCGCTCGGCAAGGCCCCCGTTCTTGTCAACGACACACTGACGCTGGCCGAGAGCGCACCGATCCTGTCGTATATCGACGGGCGTTATGGCGACCGTCGCTTCTCGCCACCGGTCGATAGCGACGCGGCGGCGATCCACGACGAGTGGCTGCAATATGTCGAGAGTTCGGCGTCGTTGCCGATCATGATGACGTCGCTCGGCAAGCGGATGGGCGGGCTGCCCGACGGACTTGCCAAGTTCACCGGACCCGAGGTGACCAAGACGCTCGACTATATCGGCGCAGGGGTCGGCGACGGTCCCTACCTGATGGGCGAGCAACTGATGCTGGCCGATATCCAGATGTGCTACATCCTCGCGATCGCCGAGAGCGCCGGATTGCTCAAGGAGCATCCCGAAGTCGCGGCCTATCTCGATCGCCTCCGCGCGCGCCCGGCCTTCGTTGCCGCCACCGAAATCGGTGGCCCGCTGATGCCAGCCCGCCGCTAAAAGCAATACGAGGGGGGTGACGGCCGCGTTATCCCCCGAAGCTGCGCCCGCCGAAGCCGCCGCCGAAGCCGCCGCGCGAGATCACCGAACTGCGCGACTGGACGCGGGCAGGGGCCCGAGCAGTGGTCGGCGTGAACGCATCAGACCCGACGCGGGTTCGCCCGGTGACATAGTCGCGGTTGATCCGGCCACCGGCGCCGCCATAATAATTGCCGTTCCGATCCCGGTACATCGGCGCGCCGCGGTTGCCGAAGCCGCCGTTGAGCGCCTGTCCGACCAGAAACCCCGTCAGCAACGGCGTGAAGAAACTCCCGCCGCTCCCGTTATTGCGGGGCTCGCACTGCGCCGCGCCATATTGCTCCTCGCAGGTCTGCCTGTCCTCGAACCGCGGTGCGGTCTTCGCGGCATCGGCCTTCGCCTGCTCGAACGCGGTCTCGCATTGCACCGCCGACAAGGCGCCCGCCGCACGGCATTCCTGGACCGACGCGTAGCTCTGTGCCTCGACCGGTTTGCCACCGACATCGCCGTCGCACGCGGTCAGCGAAATGCCCGAGCCCGCGATCAGGCTGGTCAGGACGATCGTTCTGGAACGCTTCATCGATGCTTCCTCAATTCGTCATGCAGGCGGCGTTGAGGATGCCGACGCACAGCGAGATGCTGCCCATATAGGTAGCGGCGGCAATGTCGCCACGGACGATCCGGTCGTGGATGTCGCGCATCACCAGCCGCCGCACGACGAGCGCGGCGACGATCTGGATCACGCCTGCCAGCAGGGCCCAGACCGCGAATTCCAGCAGCGTCACGGTATGCGTGAGCGCCGACGCCAGCGGCAGGACATAGCCGAGCAGCGCCGCGCCCAGCGTGATCGCAGCGGCCGTGTTGCCTTCGCGGATCAGCGATTTTTCGTGATACGGCGTCGTCGCCTGGAAGATGATCTTGAAGAGAATCGTGAACGCCCCCGCCGCGACGAACGCGATCAGAAAGGCGAGCGCGCTGGCGCCGAAGCTGTATTGGTCGATCATGGCATTTCCCCCGGAGCCGTTCGCCCGCGATGCTAGGCCCTGAACTCGCCGAGTTCCAGTGCCACGCCCAGCATGATCTCGAACGAGACCTCGCCCGCCTCGTTCTCCATGTCGATCGCCAGCAGCAATTCGCGGCCGTCGTCGCCCGGCAGGTCGCGGCTGAACAGCATGCAGGTCTGGAAGATACGGCGATCGACGATCCCGTCGCGGTCGTCGTGCAGTTCTTCCCAGAACGTCACCGGGTCCTGCTCGCTCGCCTCGGGACCGAACCATGCACGGCTATAGTCGGGCAGCCCTTCGGCGGTGAAGGTGCGCGCCTTGAGGCGGCTCTTCCACGCCGGACGCTCGGCAGCGGACGACGGATAGCTGCTGTCCCACGGCGCGAACAGCGTGACGTCCGTCACGTCCTGCCCGTCGCGGTCGTTCGACACCGCCTGGAACATGATGTCGTCGTCGGTGTAGAACCGGTGGACGAAGCCGCCTTCGTTGAGGTCGATGAGTCCCTGCGCGACGATCACCAGCGTATCGCGGTCGAACGGGAACAGGAGTTCGGACCCGAACCGGCGCCACGCCAGCGGATCGACCGTGACCGTCCGCCCCAGCGTGACGTTGCGAACGACGGGCAGGGCGTTGCCGTCAAGCGCTGGCTTGCGGCCGAACAGGCGATCGAACATGCAATCCTCGTATCTCTGGTTGGCCTCCCGCATAGGCCAAAACACAGGCCGTCGCAAAGCGCCATTGGCGCGCCCGCCGCCCGCGCCTATGTGTCTCCGCGAGCGACAAGCACGGGAGTTCTTGCATTGACCGACATCTGGACCGTCCGCAGCCTGAAGGCGGCGCTCGACACGTCCGAGCCCGCGAAAGCTGGCGAATTTTCCGCGCGGATCCTGGAAGGCGCGGACCCGGTATTGCTGGTGACGATGCACCATCACGGCGACCTCGAACTGTTCGTCAACGTCAGTGAGGCGCAGATCGCGTGCTCCACGCTGCTCTGGCCGTGTGACGAGCAGGAAGACCAGTTGGCATTCAACACGTTCCTGCTGAAGTCGCAGAAGCTGGTGCCGCTGTCGAACTTCGGGATCGGCACCGTCGATGGCCGCGATTATTACGAGCTGTTCGGCGAATTGGCGACGTCGAGCCCGCTCGATACCGTGATCATCGAACTGCGCACGCTTGCCGAGAATGCGATCGATGCGGCCACCGACCTGCGCCACGCGCAGGTTCCCGCCGCCTGATTTAGATACAAACGGAGAGACTGGCATGGCCATCTGGAGCAAGCTTTTCACCCTCGGTCGTGCCGGCGCGCACGAAGCGGGTTCGGCGGTCGTCGACGCGAACGCGCTGCGCATCCTCGACCAGGAAATCCGCGATGCCGACAAGGCGCAGGGCAAGGCGCGCGACGACCTCGCAGGGCTGGTCGCACGCCGCCGCATCCTCGAAACCGAAGTCGAGAGCTTCCGCGCGCAGGCTGCGAAGTACGAGGCGTCGGCCCGCATCGCGGTCGAGAAGGGCAACATGGATCTCGCGCGCCAGGTCGCGCAGCGGATCGCCGATCTCGAACAGGACATCGCGCTGAAGACCCCACAGGTCGAGGACATGCGCGCCGCCGAGGAGCAGATCCACACCGCGGTCGCGCAGACCGACCGCAAGATCGAACAGCTCCGCCGCGAGGTCGAGGTCGTCAAGGTCAACGAGTCGGTGCAGAAGGCGCAGGCCTCGGTCGCGTCGGGCAGCATGGGTGCGGGCAACAAGCTCGGCTCGGCCGCCGACAGCCTCGCCCGCATCCGCGAGCGTCAGGCGATCCGTGGCGAGCGGATCAAGGCGGCGGGTGAGTTGGAAGATCGTCGCACCGGCGCCGATCTCGACGAGAAGCTGCGACTGGCGGGCATTGGCCCGGGCCAGTCCTCGGCGGACGATGTGCTCGCGCGCCTGACCGCGCCGAAGACGCCGCAAGTCGGCCAGACGCTGCAGATCGAGCAGCGCGACGACTCCAAGACGTCGGACTCCTGATGCGCCGGATCGCAGTCGACCCGCGCGGCGACTGGCGCGACCGGGCCGACGCGATCGGGTTCGTCTATCACGACACGGACGGCGAACCGTATTGGGACGAGGGCGCGGCCTACGCCTTCACGCTCGCGGAGATCGAGGACGACCTCGAACCCGCCGCGGAACAACTGCACACGATGTGCCTCGATCTGGTCGACGAGGTGGTCCGCGACCAGCAACTGATGGAACGCCTCGCGATCCCGCGCGAGCAGTGGAACTACGTCGCGGAGACGTGGCGGACGCGCCAGCCGTCGCTCTACGGGCGGTTCGACTTCGCCTATGACGGCACCGGACCGGCCAAGCTCTACGAGTATAATGCCGACACGCCGACCTCGGTGTTCGAATGCGCGACGTTCCAGTGGATGTGGCTGGAGGATCTGCTCGCGAGCGGTGCGTTGCCGGCGGGAACGGACCAGTTCAACAGCCTGTTCGACAAGCTGCGCGAACGCTTCCGCGCGCTGTTCCCGAGTGGCGGCTTCGTCCATTTCGCGGCGGATGCGAGCGCGCTCGAGGATCGCCAGACGGTGCGGTTCTTCGAGGATCTGGCGTCGCAAGTCGGGATCGAGCCGAAGTTCGTCGAGATGAAGGACATCGGCCTCGCCGCCGACGGCCGCTTCATCGACACCGACGGGTTCGAGGTGCAGGCCGCGTTCAAGCTGTATCCGTGGGAGTTCATGCTCCGCGAGCCCTACGCGCCGAACCTGTCACGCGCCGACGTGCGCTGGATCGAGCCCGCGTGGAAATCGATCCTGTCGAACAAGGGCATCCTGCCGCTGCTCTGGGAGCGGCATCCCGAACATCCGAACCTGCTGCCGGCGTTCTTCGACGACGATCCCGCCGCCAAGATCCTCGGCCCGAAATATGTACGCAAACCGCTGTTCTCGCGCGAGGGTGCCAACGTCGAGGTGATCGGCGAGGACGGCCACGCGGTGCTGGACCAGGGCTATGGTGCCGAGGGCGCGATCCGTCAGGCCTATGCACCGCCACCGGTGTTCGACGGCCGGCATCCGGTGATCGGCGCGTGGATGGTCGGCAACGAACCCGCAGGCATCGGCGTTCGGGAAGATGAAACGGTCGTGACGCGCAATCTCGCGCGGTTCGTGCCGCATATCATCGAGGCGAATGATGACTGACACGCGTGAGCTACCGCCGCTGCCGCCGATGGAGCGACTGGTCGAACTGATGTTCGACGCCGCGCGGACGGGGCGGGACGAGATGATCCCCGCGCTGCTGCAGGCGGGCGTCGATATCGAGGTGACTGACGCCAAGGGCTACACGCCGCTGGTGATCGCCAGTTACAACGGCCAGGCCGAAGCGACCGCAGCGCTCCTCGCGGCAGGAGCGAAGGTCGACGGTGCAGCGGACGCGCGCGGCAACACCGCGCTGATGGGTGTCTGCTTCAAGGGCTATACCGAGATCGCGCAGATCCTGCTCGATGCAGGCGCCGACGTGAACCGGCGCAATGGCGTCGGCCAGACCGCGCTGATGATGGCGGCGCTCGTGAACAAGACGGCGATCATCGACCTGTTGCTGGAGCACGGCGCCGATCCGGCGATCGAGGATGCGGCGGGCAACACCGTACACTCGCTGGCCGTGTCGCAGAATAATGCCGAGTTGGCAGCGCGCTTTTCAGCCTAGTAACCGAGTGTTTCCACCCCGGCGAAGGCCGGGGCCCAATTGGGGGACGGCAATAACGAAGCGCCGTCCTTCGTTACTGCGAACTCCCACTTGGGCCCCCGCCTTCGCCAGGGTGGACTTTAGGCCGGTTACTCGTCCGCCCCATGCGTCTTCGGCAACACCGCCCCGACATGCGCCTCGCCCCGAGCCTCGGCCAGCCGCACCTGCCGCTCACGCTCCGCATACCCAGCCCGCTGCGCCTCGTCGCGCGCATCATGACACGCCGGGCAACTCACCCCCTCGACATACAGCGGCGAGGACCGATCCGCCACACTCACCGGCATCCGGCAAGCATGACACAGAACATGACTTCCCAAGGCAAGCCCATGTCCGACCGCAACCCGCTGATCGAACACGAAACACTCCCCCTCCCACAGGCTTTCCGCCGAGGGCACCGTCTCCAGATACTTCAGGATGCCGCCCTTGAGGTGATACACCTCGTCCAGCCCCTCCGCCTTCAGAAACGCGGTCGACTTCTCGCACCGTATCCCCCCGGTACAGAACATCGCGATCTTCGGCGGCGGGCCATCCCCGACCAGTTCGTCGCGATGTTCGCGAAACCACGCCGGAAAGTCGCGAAATGTCCGCGTCTGCGGATCGACCGCGCCGGCGAAAGTCCCGACCGCGACCTCGTAATCGTTGCGCGTGTCGATCACGATCGTCCCCGGCTCGGCGATCAGCGCGTTCCAGTCCTCGGGCTCGACATAATGCCCGACGCCTTCCAGCGGATCGATCGCAGGCTCGCCCATCGTCACGATCTCGCGCTTCAGCCGCACCTTCATCCGGTGGAACGGCATTGTCGCGGCGCGCGATTCCTTGACGTCAAGGTCGGCGCATCCCGGCAGGGCGCGGATATGCGCGAGCACCGCGTCGATGCCCGCTTCGGACCCGGCGATCGTCCCGTTGATCCCCTCGGCAGCGAGCAGCAACGTGCCTTTCACCCCGTTCGAGCAGCAGACGTGCGCGAGCGGCGGCTGGATCGCGGCGATGTCGGCGAACGGCGTGAAGCGGTACAGCGCCGCCACGCGGATGGGGAGGATTTCGGTCATCGGTCTATCGTGCAGAGGAGGAGATGCCGTCCCTTAACTCAATGCGTCCCCCGCGTCAGCCTGCGGTGACGATCATCCCGTCAACCACCGCGACCGGCCAAGGCGTCAGCCGCGCGCCGCCGCATGGTCCGCCGACACACGCGCCACTCTCGATCTCGAACAGCGCGGAGTGCCAGCTGCACGCGATCAGGTCGCCACGCGGCGTGAGATAGTCATCGAGGACCTGCGCGAGCGGCAGGCCCATATGCGGGCAGCGATCGACATAACCGAACACTGCGTCCTCCCTGCGCACGACGAAGCCGTGAAAACGACCGGCACGCATCTGGAGCACGAAATTCCGCGCCTTGCCGTCCACGATCGCATCGAGTGGCCCGAGTTTGATGCCGCCGGGCGTCGCGGTCAGCCGTTCCCCGTCGCTCATGCGCGATCGGCATCTGGTTGCCGGTCCGGATGCGCGGCCGCGAATGCGGGGAGGGCGCGGGCCTTGTCGGCGGCGCTCTTGAGGTGCGGATACGGCGAGAGATCGACCGCAAACCGCTCGGCCGAGTAGACCTGCGGTACGAGATGGCAGTCGGCGATCGTCGGCGTCGTGCCAAACGCAAAGCCGCCGCCGTGGTGCGCGATCAGCGTCTCCAGCGCAGCGAACCCATCCCCGATCCACCGCGCGATCCAACGGTTCACCGCCGCCTCGTTGGCCCCGAACTCGGTGCGCAAGGCGTTCAGGATACGAAGATTATTCACCGGATGGATATCGCACGCGATCGTCGCCGCCATCGCGCGGACGGTCGCCCGGCCGTTCGCGTCCGCGGGAAGCAGCGGGGGATCGGGATAGGTCTCGTCGATCCATTCGAGGATCGCGGGGCTCTGCGTCAGGACGGAGTCATCGGTTTCCAATGCGGGCACCAAGCCTTGCGGATTGAGCGCACGATACTCCGCCTCGCGCTGCGCCCCGGTGCGGAGATCGTGCGTGACCTGTTCGTAAGCGACGCCCTTCACGGCCAGCGCGATGCGGACGCGGTAGGCGGTGGTCGAGCGCCAATAGCCGTGCAGCGTCAGGCTCACCTCGGGAGGACCGCCTTCGGGAAATCCGACCATACCGCGTCGTAATCGAGCTGCGAATGCTCGAGCGCATAGGCCGTCGGCGCGTACGGCCAGCAGCTCTCCAGCATGAACGCCATCGTGCCGTCGATCTTGTGCGGCTTCAGCTCGGCCGCACTCGCGCCCTGCCAGCTCGCCAGATCCGGCCCGTGACCCGACATCAGGTTATGCAGCGAGATGCCGCCCGGCGCGAACCCTTCCGCCTTTGCATCATAGGCGCCGGTGATCAGCCCCATCGCCTCCGACATGACGTTGCGGTGGAACCACGGTGGGCGGAACGTCCCCTCGGCGACCATCCAGCGCGGCGGGAAGATCACGAAATCGGCGTTCGCGCGACCGGGCACGTCGCTGGGCGAGGTCAGCAGCGTGAAGATCGACGGATCGGGATGGTCGAAGCTGACCGTGTTGATCGTGTTGAACCGCGACAGGTCGTAGCGCCACGGTGCAAGGTTGCCGTGCCATGCGACGACGTCGAGCGGCGAGTGATCGAGCGTCGTGGTCCACAGCGATCCCATGAACTTCTGGACGACCTCGACCGGTTCGTCGCGGTCCTCGAACCAAGCGACCGGCGTCTCGAAATCACGGGGGTTGGCGAGGCCGTTGGCGCCGATCGGGCCGAGATCGGGCAGCCGGAACAGCGCACCGTGGTTCTCCGCGACATAGCCGCGCGCTTCGCCATCGGGAAGCTCGGCGCGGAACCGGACGCCGCGCGGGACCAGCGCGATCTGGCCGGGCGCGATGTCGATCCGGCCGAGTTCGGTCAGCAGTCGGAGCCGCCCGGTCTGGGGGATGAACAGCAGTTCGCCGTCCGCATCCATGAAGACGCGCGCGCGCATGTCGGTGTTGGCGGCGTAGACGTGCAGCGCGACGCCTTCGAGATCGGCCGGATCACAATTGGCGAGCATCGTCGTCATGCCGTCGATCAGGTCGGTATTCGGGGCCGGGGCCGCGATCGGATCCCAGCGCAGGCGGTTGGGCGCGAGTGGTGCGTCGGTCGTGCCGGGCGCGAACCGCTCGGCGCCGAGGTAGCGCTCGAACGGCGGGTGCTCCGCGGTCGGCCGCATCCGGTAGAGCCAGCTGCGGCGGTTCTCGTGACGCGGCGCGGTGAACGCGGTGCCGGAGAGCTGCTCGGTATAGAGGCCAAACGCCGGACGCTGCGGCGAATTGCGCCCGATCGGCAGCGCGCCGGGGATCGCCTCGGTCGATACGTGGTTGCCGAAGCCGGGCTGATACGCCGCGTGTGGCTCGCTCTGGCCGGCGGTCTCGCCTGCGGCATTGGTCGGCTGGTGGATTGTCATGGCTTCCTCTCCGTCACCTGTTCCGATCAACGCCCGAACCGCCGGCCGTTCAAACTCTTACCCCTCTCCCCTCGGGGGAGAGGGAGGGAGACGCGCACTTGCGCGGCGGAAGGGTGAGGGCACGTGCTGGTGTCGCGCGTGCCCTCACCCTCGGCGCTGACGCGCCTTTCCCTCTCCCCATGGGAGAGGGTTCGAAGCTCAAGCGTCGACGGTAATAACGCCACGCCTGATCTGGTCGAGCTCGATGCTCTCATACAACGCCTGGAAGTTACCGTTGCCGAAGCCTTCATTCCCCTTGCGCTGGATGATCTCGAAGAAGATCGGCCCGAACATGTTCTCGGTGAAAATCTGGAGCAGCAACCCCTCCTCACCGACATTCCCGTCGATCAGGATCCGGTTGCGGCGCAGGCGTTCGAGGTCGTGGCCGTGGTTCGGCACGCGCTTGTCGACCAGCTCGTAATAGGTTTCGATCGTATCCTGCAGCTTGACGCCGCGCGCACGCAGCTTCTCGACCGTCTCGAAGATATCGTCGGTGGTCAGCGCGAGATGCTGGATGCCCTCGCCATTGTAATCCTTGATGAATTCCTCGATCTGGCTCTTGTCGTCCTGGCTTTCGTTCAGCGGGATACGGATCGCGCGGTCGGGGGCGATCATCGCCTGGCTGAACAGACCCGTAGCCTTGCCCTTGATGTCGAAATACTTCTGCTCCTCAAAGCCGAAGATCTGGCCGTAGAACTCGGCCCAGGTTCGCATCTGGCCACGCTTCACATTGTGCGTGAGGTGATCGAGCAGATCGAGACCGACATTGTTCTTGGCCTCGGCTTCGGCCGCGCCCGGAACCTGGTTCCAGTCGTCGTACAGGCTGCCGGCCGCGCCATGCTTGTCGACGAGATACAGCAGCGAACCGCCGATCCCTTCGAGCACATAGCTGCCCTCGCCAAGCGCACCCGAACTCGCATCCGCCGCCTTGGCGCCGCGTGCAAGCGCGGCGTCGAACGCTTCCTTTGCGTCATGAACACGGAACGCCATGCCGCTCGCCGAGGGACCGTGCGCCGCGCGAAACTCTGCCGCATGGCCGCTTTCCTCGCGGTTAAGCAACAGGTTGATCCGGCCCTGCTTGTAGCGCGTGACGGCCTTGGTCGGATGGGTCGAGGCGGCGACGAAGCCGAACTGCTCGAACTGCGCTGCCATCCGGTCGGGATCGGGCGAGGTGAACTCGGCGAACTCGAACCCATCGAGCCCCATCGGGTTTACGTCCATGTGGTCCATGACTCGATCCTCAATTGGTATCTGTTGTTACCAATCTGGCGTCTTGAACAACTGGTGTCAATCGTTACGATTTCATCATGCCTCACCGCGCGCTCGTCCTGGACGATTTCATCCCGTATCGCCTGTCGATCACCTCGAACCTCGTCAGCGAGGCGGTGGCGGACACGTATGAGGCGCTGTTCGGGCTGACGATCCCCGAGTGGCGGCTGGTGACCGTGGTGGCAGAAGCAGGCGGGATCACGCAGCAACAGATCGGCCAGCAGACGCGCATGGACAAGGTCACCGTCAGCCGCGCGGCGATCGCGCTGGTCGAGCGCGGGCTTATGCAGCGGCATGCGAACCCGGAGGACCGTCGCTCGCATCTGTTGAAGCTGACCGAAGACGGGCACACGCTCTATGCGTCGGTAGCGCCGAAAGCGCTCGATCTGGAGCGTCGGATCTTCGCCGGGTTCTCGGCCAAGGAAGTCGAGCAGTTCGTGGCGATGCTGCGGCGGATCGACGCGGTAACGATCGACCTCGTTCAGGAGTCCCATGGCGGCGTTGGCGACCAGAGGCCGCGCAGGTAATCGAGCAGCGCGCTGGTGCCCGACGACACCGGCCCACGCGCATGCACCGCGTAGATACCGACGTCCGCAGACCCCGCCAGCTCCGGCAGGACCCGTACGAGCCGCCCGCTCGCAAGATCCGCGCTGACGTCCCATAACGAACGCAGTGCGATGCCGACGCCGGCCAGCGTGAGCTCGCGGACGACCTCGCTGGAGTTGGTCGCGACGTAGCTCGGGCGGTCGATCGTGACGTCGCCGTCCGGCCCAGCGAGCCGCCACGGCATCTGGCCCCTCGCCGCGAGCAGGCGGTGCTTCGTCAGGTCGGCCGCATCGTTCGGCGCAATGTAGCTTGGCGCAGCGCAGAGCACGCGTCGGCTGTCGGCGAGGCGATAGCCGGTCAGGCTCGGCGGCACGGCAGGCGCGATCCGGATGGCGAGGTCGAGCCGGTCGCCGATGACGTCCGAGAAGCCGTCCGACAGATCGAGGTCGAGCTCGATCGCCGGGTGTGCGTCGAGGAACGGCTTCAAATGCGGCGCGATGTGGAGACGCCCGAACGAGGTCGGCGCGCTGACCCGGAGCGGCCCCGACGGCGTGTCGGCACGGTCCGATACGCGCGCCTCGGCATCGCGGATCGCGGCGAGGATCTCCACCATGTCGCGGTGATACGCCGCGCCGCGTGCAGTGAGTTCAAGCCGGCGCGTGGTGCGGTTGAGCAACCGCACGCCGAGCCGTGCTTCGAGCCGCGCGATCCGCTTCGACACCATCGCAGGCGATATGCCCATCGACCGCCCCGCCGCGCTGAGACTGGTGGTGCGAACGACTTCGGCGAAGAGGACGATGTCGGGATCCATTCGTTCTCCAGGCGATCAACAGCTTTCGGTTTATAGTGTCTAGTGGCGAAGGTGGCGGACGTCTATCGTGCTGGCAGAGCATAGGAGAGCAGCATGGCCGAGATGATCGACACCTATCAGTATCGGGCAGGTCTGAAGATCGCCGCATCGCTGGTGGACTTCATCGAGGCGCAGGCGCTGCCGGGCACGGGTCTTGAAGCCACGGCGTTCTGGCAGGGCGTGTCCGACATCTATGCGAGGTTCGCACCGGAGAACGTCGCGCTGCTAGCGGTCCGTGACGACCTCCAGGCAAAGATCGATGCCTGGCACGAAGCCCGCGCCGGCAAGCCGATCGACCAGCCCGAGTATCAGGCGTTCCTGCGCGAGATCGGCTATCTGGTCGACGAGCCTGCGCCGTTCGCGGTCGCCCCAACCAACGTCGATGCGGAGGTCGCGTCGCTCGCCGGTGCGCAGTTGGTGGTGCCGATCCTCAACGCCCGCTTCCTGCTGAACGCGGCCAATGCGCGCTGGGGGAGCTTGTACGATGCGCTCTACGGCACCGATGCGATCCCGGGCGCTGCGTCCGGCAAGGGGTATGACGCCGCCCGAGGCGCGCAGGTGATCGCTTGGGCCAAGTCCTTCCTCGACCACGCCGTGCCATTGGCCAGCGGATCGTGGACCGACTGGACCGGCGGGACGCCCGAGCTTGCCGATCCGAGCCAGCTTGTCGGGTATGCTGGCGACAATATCCTGTTACGTCACAATGGCCTGCACATCGAACTGGTGATAGATTCTCAGCATCCGATCGGGCGCGACGATCCTGCAAACCTCGCCGACGTGGTGCTCGAATCCGCGCTCAGCACGATCGCCGATCTCGAGGATTCGATCGCCGCGGTCGATGCCGAGGACAAGGTTGCGGCCTACGCCAACTGGCTCGGGCTGATGAAGGGCGACCTGACCGCCAGCTTCGACAAGGGCGGCCGCACCATCACGCGCGCGCTCGAACCGGACCGGCAGTATACCGCCCCCGATGGCAGCGCGTTCACGCTGCCCGGCCGCAGCCTGATGTTCGTGCGCAACGTCGGCCACCTGATGACGACGCCCGCGATCCTGCTCGCTAACGGCAAAGAGGCGCCCGAGGGTATCCTCGACGGCATCGTCACGTCGCTGATCGCGCTGCACGACCTGAACGGCACCGGCCCGATCCGCAACAGCCGCGCCGGCTCGATCTACATCGTCAAGCCGAAGATGCACGGCCCCGACGAAGCCGCGTTCACCAACCGCCTGTTCGACGCGATCGAAGACCTGCTCGGGCTCGCCCGCCACACGATCAAGGTCGGCGTGATGGACGAGGAGCGGCGCACGTCCGCCAATCTCGCCGCCTGCATCGCCGCGGTGAAGGACCGGGTCGTATTCATCAACACCGGCTTCCTCGATCGGACCGGTGACGAGATGCACACGTCGATGCGCGCCGGGCCGATGATTCGCAAGGGCGAGATGAAGGCCTCGTCATGGATCAAGGCGTATGAGGATCGCAACGTCCAGATCGGGCTCGCCTGCGGGCTCAACGGCAAGGCGCAGATCGGCAAGGGCATGTGGGCCGCGCCCGACCGGATGGCGGACATGCTCGACCAGAAGATCGCGCATCCGATGACCGGCGCGAACACCGCGTGGGTGCCGTCGCCGACCGCCGCGACGCTCCACGCCACGCATTACCACCGCGTCGACGTGTTCGCGCGGCAGGCGGAGCGCAAGGCCGAGCCCGTCGCCTCGCTCGATGCGCTGCTGACGATCCCCGTCGCGACCGGGCACAACTGGCGGCCCGACGAGGTGCGCGAGGAACTGGAGAACAACGCACAGGGCATCCTCGGCTATGTCGTGCGCTGGGTGGACCAGGGGGTCGGCTGTTCGAAGGTGCCCGATATCCACGACATCGGCCTGATGGAGGACCGCGCGACGCTGCGGATCAGTTCGCAGCACATGGCGAACTGGCTGCTCCACGGCATCGCCACGCCTGACGAGGCGGACGCGGCACTGCGGCGGATGGCGGCCAAGGTCGATGCCCAGAACGCAGGCGATCCGCTGTACCGGCCGATGGCCGGACATGAGGACGAGAGCCTCGCGTTCCAGGCCGCCCGAGCGCTCGTGTTCGATGGCCTGACGCAGCCGAGCGGCTATACCGAGCCGCTGCTCCACGCGTATCGGGAGCGCGTGAAGGAAAAGGACGCCGCCTGATGCCCCTCTATGCGATCGAAGGAAAACGCCCGACTTTGGCGGACGACGTCTGGGTCGCGCCGTCCGCCGACGTGATCGGCGACGCGCGGCTGGGGGAGGGGGCCAGCGTCTGGTTCGGGGCCGTCATCCGCGCCGACAACACGCCGATCCTCGTCGGCGCGCGGACGAACATCCAGGAGGGCGCGATGCTGCATTCCGATCCCGGCGCGCCGTTGACGATCGGCGAGGGCTGCACGGTGGGCCATCACGCGATCCTGCACGGCTGCACGATCGGCAGCAACGTGCTGGTCGGGATGGGCGCGACTATCCTCAACAATGCTGTGATCGGTGAGAATTGCCTGATCGGCGCGAATGCGTTGGTGACCGAGGGAAAGGTGTTTCCGGCGGGCAGCCTGATCGTCGGTTCGCCGGCCAAGGCCGTGCGGGCGTTGTCGCCGGAGGCGATCGCCGGCCTGAAGATGTCTGCGGCGGCCTACGCGGCCAAGCAGCGCGTCTATGCCGAAGGCCTGAGGTTGGTCGAAGTATAGAATCCTCCCCCGCCAGGGGGAGGTGGCA
Organism: Sphingomonas faeni; assembly: GCF_024273235.1. Taxonomy (GTDB): domain Bacteria; phylum Pseudomonadota; class Alphaproteobacteria; order Sphingomonadales; family Sphingomonadaceae; genus Sphingomonas; species Sphingomonas faeni_A. The sequence goes on from NZ_JANBVH010000003.1 coordinate 61,622, forward strand.
CCGAAGGTGACGGAGGGGGAGGAACGCGCAACCGACGTTGGCGCGTTCCTCCCCCTCCGTCTGGCAAGCGCCAGCCACCTCCCCCTGGCGGGGGAGGATTATTAGTTAGAAGCTCACCCGCCCGCCGAGCGACAGCACCACCGCCGACGCATTGCGCAGCGCACCGGAGGTGATGATATTGGTCTGCGCGGCCGTACCGACATACGCTGCCGTCGCACGGTCGATCGTCGTATTCTCGAAGTCGACATATTGCGCGGCGGCGTCGAGCGCGATGCGCGGCGACAATTGATACGAGCCACCAGCCGCGTAGGTCCAGCGATCGGCGTCGGGAACGCGTGCGTCGCGCTGCGTGTCCTGCGTCGGCGACTTGGTCCGCTGCACGCCCGCCCGCACGGTCAGCTTCGGCGTGACGTCATAGTCGAGGCCACCCGCCAGGCTCCAGCTGTCCATGTAGTTCTCGGGGATCGCGGTGTTCAGCGGTGCGCCGAGATCGATCGTGTCGAACTTGCTCCAGCTGTACGCCACCACCTGCGCGTTCAGCGTCAGCTTGTCGGTCCCGCGGAACCGGCCGGCGACGATCACCTGGCCCGGCGTGTTGAAGGCGGCTTTGGCGCCGGACACCGTGGTGTTCGAGCCAGCAAGCGGACCGACGAGTCCGCTGACCGTCAGGTCGCCCTTCAGGTTGTGCCGGATGCTCGACTTGTAGCTGATGCCGACCGTCGCGAAGTCGTTGTGGAGCTGTACGCCCGCGGTCCAGCCGAAGTCCCAGCCGTCGCCCTTCAGTTCCTGCTGTCCATCGGGCAGCGCCGCGGACAGGTTGGGCAGCGCGTTGCTCAAGCTGGCGTCGGTATATTCGACGTTCAGCGCACCACCGACGCGCAGCCAGTCGGTCACGACGACGCCGATCGACGGCTGGATATCGATCGTCCGCAGCCGCGTCTTGTCCGCGCTATAGCGTGCCCAGCTGTCCGAATCGTAATTGGTCGTGAAGCTGAACGGCGACGTCACCGCGATACCTACGGCGATCCGGTCGGTCAGCGGATAGGCGACCGCACCCGACGGCACGATGCCCTTGTTGACCGGATCGCGCGAGTTCGACTGGCCGCTGATGCCGGTGCAGGCCTGGCCCGGGCGGCAGATTCGCGTGCCGGTGTCGACGACATCGCCCTTTGGCAGGATCGCGGTCGCGCTCAACGTCGCACTGCCGTCGCGGATGCCGGCGATCGCCGCAGGGTTCCACCACAGGGATGCGGCACCGGTGTCGGCGGCCTCGCCCGAGAATGCCCGGCCGGCGCCGCGTGCGGACTGCGCCTGGAGATAGAAGGCGTCGGCATAGGCGGTGCTGGCGAACCCGAAGGCGGACACGAGCGCGGAAACCGCGAGAAGCGGGGCTTTGGTACGCAGAGACATGAACAAGATCCTGAAAGCTATACTGATTTAGGCGGGAGGTATCGAAGACGAAGCGCGGCGCCTCAGCGCACGCGCGTCCACGTCTGCGTCTTGCAGAGCGGGAAGAACACGCAGCCGCGCAGCTTCAGCTGGTTCGCGCCGACGGGCGTGATCTTGCCGCTATAGGTCTTGCCGTCCTCGGCGTTGTAGACCTGGCCGCTGCTCCAGACGCCGTCCTTGTCGGGCTTGAACCCGCTCAGCATCTGCATGCCCTGGATCGGGCGATTGCGCAGCGCCGTGTTGGCGTTGTTGGCGTCCTTCATCGAAGGGTTCGCGCGCAACGCGTCGGAGGTGAGGATCTTGCCGCAGATCGACGGGCCGCAGCGGGCGATCTCGACGATGGCGTTGTGCGTCTCGGTCTTCCAGCGACCGATCACGGTCTCGGGCGTGGCGGCGGCGCCGGCGAGCAGGGCGGTGGCGATCAACAGGGACATCTTCTATCCTCTCCTAGTGTCGTTGGGGGTGCCGCATGCGTACGGTCACCGAATTTCTCGTCAGGCCGTCGACGTTACCGCGACCTTGTTGCCGTATACGGCAGCTATCGGTCCCGATTAGAATTGTACGAAGACAAGTCAAGCCTTCTTACTGATTCCAGCGGGTGAAAAAGTGTTCATTCAACCACTTCGTCCCGAGGACTCCGTCATGCCGGGCTCGTTCCGGCATCCACCGTTCCGCACACCCGACGGCATCGAGTTGGCGGAACGGTGGACCCCGGAACCAGTCCGGGGTGACGGAGTGAATGGCGTGAGTGCTGTGCCTTAGTTCCGCAGCGGCTTGCCCGTCTGCAGCATGTGCACCACCCGCGCCTGCGTCCGCGGATCCTTGACGCTCGCCATGAACGCCGCGCGCTCCAGATCGAGCAACTGGTCCTCGGTCACGGTGTCGACCAGATCGGCCTCGCCGCCGGTCAGCACTTCGGCAAGACGATCCGCGACGACGAGGTCGTACTCGGTCGCCATGCCCTTCTTGTGGAAGTCCGCCACGGCCATGTTCAGGCCCGTCCGGCCGCTCGCACCCGCCAGCCGGAAGGTCGGCTTCTCGGGTGCCGCATAACCCTCGACCAGCGACAGCGCCTTGGCCTTCGCGTCCGCCAGCAACCGGTCGCGGTTCATGGTGATGCCGTCGTCCTTGCGCAGGATCATCATCTCCTTCGCCTCCGCCGCCGATTTGGCAACGACCGCGGTCGAGATGCTCTGGAACACCTTGGTCAGCACCGGCATCGGCCCGTTGGGCAGCGTACGCGACTTGGTCCAGCGGTCGAGCATCTCGCCATTGCCGCCCCAACCGGGGACGAGGCCGACGCCGCACTCGACGAGCCCCGCATAGGTTTCGGCATGCGCCTGCACCGCGTCAGAGTGGAGCAAGATCTCGCACCCGCCGCCGAGCGCGAGCCCGGCCGGCGCGCTGACGACCGGGAAGGGCGCGTATTTGAGTGCCTTGTACGCCTGCTGCCCGCCCGCGACGCTGGCCTCGACCATGTCCCACAGGCCGGCCCCGACCGCGAACATCGCCGCGCCGAGGTTCGCGCCCGCCGAGAAGTTGGACGCTTCGTTATACACCACCAGCGCCTTGAAACGCTCGCGGACGACCGGGATCGCCTCGTTGATGAGCGCCACGACCTGATCGTCGAGCGCGTTCATCTTGGTGTGGAATTCGAGCGCCGCAACGCCGTCACCGACATCCCACAGCGACGCCGACAGGTTCTGGAGGATCGGCTGCGAGCGGAGCTTGATGTCCTCCAGCAGTTCGACGCCGTCCGCACGCGGCACATCGGCATACGCACCGTCCGCAGTGAGATACTGACGCTGACCATTTTCAACGCGGTAGAACGGACGATCGCCCGCGGTCGTCAGGATCGTCGGAACGTCGCGACCTTCGTCGGCCAGGCGCGCGGCCAGCACGCCCGGTCCCATCCGGTCGATCAGCTCGAACGGCCCGTATTTCCAATTGTAGCCGAGCTTCATCGCGTCATCGATCGCGACGACGTCATCCGCTGCCTCGCCGACGAGCATCGCCGCATAGGACAGCACGCTGCCGAGGATCGTCCACGCATAGGTCCCGATCTTGCCCGGCTCCGCGATCAGCGCGGCGAGGTCCTTGCCGGTCTTGCCGGGGAGTTCGGCGGGCTTGGCCTCAGGCCGATACTCACCAGTCGCGAGATCGAGCGACAGCTTGCTCCGCGTCGCCTTGTCGAAGCGGTAGAAGCCGCCCTTGCCCTTGCGACCGGTGAACCCTTCCGCGATCATCTTGTCCACGAGCGGCAGTTCGCGCACCGTATCGAAATACGGATCGCCAGCCGGCAGCGTCGACGACAGGCTCTTCGACAGCAAAGGCATTAGGTCGACGCCGACAAGGTCGACAAGCCCGAAGATCCCGGTCTTCGGCACGCCCATCGGACGCCCGCCGATCTGGTCGGCCTCCTCCACGGTCAGCCCCTGGTCCATCGCCGCGTTGATCGCGATCGCCAGCCAATAGGTGCCGATCCGGTTGGCGATGAACCCCGGCGTGTCCTTCGCGCGCACGATCCGCTTGCCCATGAAGCGATCGACGAAATCCTCGACCTTCTCGGCGACCGCGACATCGGTGTGCTCCCCGCGGACGATCTCGACCAGCCGCATGTAGCGCGGCGGGTTGAAGAAGTGCGTGATCAGGAAGTCGGCCTTGAACTGGTCCGAGCGTCCCTCGACGAGGTTGCCGAGCGGGATCGTCGAGGTGTTCGACGACACCGCGGTGCCGGGACGCTTGAGCGCCTCTAGCTTGGCGTACAGCGCCTGCTTGATGTCGAGCCGCTCGACGATCGCCTCGACGATCCAGTCGCACTCGGCGACCCGGTCGAGGTGATCGTCGATGTTGCCCGTCTCGACCAGCTTGGCCGCGCGCTTCGACATGAACGGCGCAGGGTCGGTCTTGAGCATCTTCGCGACCGCGCCCTTCGCCACTGCGTCGCGGTCATCACCTTCGCGGGGGACGATGTCGAGCAACAGCACCGGGATCCCGGCATTGGCGACCTGCGCCGCGATACCCGCACCCATCACGCCCGCGCCGATGACGCAGACCTTTTTCACAGCGTCGACCATCATGCGCGCTCCAGCACCGTTGCGATGCCCTGACCGCCGCCAATGCACTGGGTGGCGAGCGCATAACGGCCACCCTCGCGCGCCAGCAGTGCGGCCGCCTTGCCGACGATCCGCGCGCCGGTCGCGCCGAGAGGATGGCCGATCGCGATCGCGCCGCCGTCGAGGTTGATCGTTTCGTCTTTCAGCCCGAGGTCCCGGATGCAGGCGATCGCCTGGCTTGCGAACGCCTCGTTGATCTCGACCACGTCGAGGTCGGCGACGGTGATCCCGGCGCGCTCCAGCGCCTTCTTAGACGCGCCGATCGGGCCAAGCCCCATCGTCTCGGGCGCGCAACCCGACACGCCGATCGATTTGATCCGCGCGAGGATCGTCAGCCCGTGCTTCTTGGCGAACTCTTCCGAGGTGACCAGCACCGCGGATGCACCATCGGTCAGCGGCGAGGACGTGCCCGCCGTCACCGAACCGTCCGCGCTGAACGCAGGCTTCAGGCCGGCAAGCGCCTCAGTCGTCGTGCCGGCGCGGATCGTACCGTCCTGGCTGACCGGGCCCGCCTTGGTCTGGATCGTCACGATCTCGTCGGACAAGCGGCCATCGGCGCGTGCCGCGGCGGCCTTGTCCTGGCTCTTCACCGCGAACGCATCCTGTTCGGCGCGCGTGATCTGGTACTGCCGCGCGACGTTCTCGGCGGTCTCGCCCATGCCCATGTACGCGCCGGCGCTCTTCTTCGCGAGTGCGGGGTTGGGGAGGGGGTTGTAGCCGCCCATCGGCACGCGGCTCATCGATTCGAGCCCTGCGCAGATGAACGCCTCGCCAGCACCGACCGCGATCTGGCCGAACGCGATGTGGATCGCGCTCATCGACGAGCCACAGAACCGGTTGACCGTCATGCCGCCGACCGAGATCGGCAGGTCGGCGATCTGCGCGATTAGCTTGGCGACGTTGAGGCCCTGCTCGCCCTCGGGGAAGGCGCAGCCGAGGATGACGTCCTCGATCTCGGCCGGATCGACGCCGGTCTTGCCGAGCAACCCGCGAATCGTCTGCGCGGCGAGATCGTCCGGACGGACGCGGGCGAGCTCGCCCTTGCCGGCGAGGTGGAACGGCGAACGGGCGTACCCGGCGATGACGACGTTGGTCACGATGATCCTCTCATATTGCGGTCGACCCGGTTAACGCTTGCGGGTTACCCTTAAGGTGCGATACCTCACCTTTACGTCAAGGTGAAGCGGCCGACAATATGGCTTACGCACACCATCTTATGGAGAGCGAGATGCAGGATGTTTCCGGGGGCAAAGCGATCGGTGTGCCGTTGCAGGGCGAGCCACGGCTGCTGGGCGACATGCTCGACACGTCGGTCCGCCGGTTCGGGTCGCGCAACGTCCTCGATTTCATGGGCCGGACGCTGACCTATGCCGCGCTCGGCGAGTCGGTCGATCGGGCGGCGAAGGGGCTTCAGGACCTGGGCGTCGTGAAGGGGACGCGCGTGGCGCTCTGCCTGCCGAACACGCCCTATTATCCTATCCTGTTCTTCGCGATCCTCAAGGCCGGCGGGATCGTCGTCAACGTCAACCCGCTCTATGTCGAGCGCGAGTTGGCGCATCTGCTCGAGGATTCGGGCGCGACAATCATCGCCACCTGCGACATCGCCGAGATCCATGCGCGCGTCCTCAAGGTCGCCGGGCAGATGGGCGTGAAGCACGTCATCACCTGCCCGATCGCCGGCGCGTTGCCGACGCTGAAGTCGATCGCCTACCGCCTCTTCAAGCGCGCCGAGATCGGCCGCGCCCCGAGCGATGCGCGCCATTGCACGTTCGACTCGCTGCTGAAGGCGAAGGGCGCGCCGGTCCCGGTCGCCGTGTCCCCGACCGAAGTCGCGGTGCTGCAATATACCGGCGGGACCACCGGCGAGCCCAAGGCGGCGATGCTCAGCCACGCCAATCTCGTCGCGAACGCCGATGCGATGGTGACGTTCGTCGGTGGCGAGCAACCGCACCAGGACCGCGTGCTCGGCGCGCTGCCGCTGTTCCACGTCTTCGCGCTGACCACCGTGCTGACCTATTCGATCCGCACCGGCGCGGAGATGATCCTGCTGCCGCGCTTCGAGTTGCAGCAATTGCTCAAGACGATCGATCGCACCAAACCGAGCTATTTCCCCGCGGTACCGACGATCTACGCCGCGATCACCACCGCCGCGGAAACCCAGAAGATCGACCTGTCCTCGATCCACGCGTGCATCTCGGGCGGCGCACCGCTCCCCGCCGAGGTCCGTGTGGCGTTCGAGACGGCAACCGGCGCCAAGCTCGTCGAGGGTTACGGCCTGTCCGAAGCCTCACCGATCATCACCTGCAACCCGATCGGCGGGCTCAACAAGCCGGGCTCGGCGGGCTTGCCGTTCCCCGGCACGACGATCGAGATCCGCGACCGCGAGGACCCGACGCGGCTGCTGCCGGTCGGCGAAAATGGCGAGATCTGCGCCCGCGGCCCCCAGATCACGCAGGGCTATTGGCACAAGCCCGCCGCCACCGCCGAGCTGTTCGCGGATGGCGCACTGCGCACCGGCGACGTCGGGCACCTCGACGAAGACGGCTATCTGTTCATCGTCGACCGGATCAAGGACCTGATCCTCGCCGGCGGCTACAACGTGTATCCGCGCGTGATCGAGGAAGCGCTGTACGAACACCCCGCAGTGCTGGAGGCGGTGGTCATCGGCGTACCCGACAAATACCGCGGCCAAGCCCCCAAGGCGTTCGTCGTGCTGGCCGAAGGTGCGGCCGCTACCCCGCTTGAACTGCGCGATTTTCTCCGCGACAAGATCAGCAAGATCGAGCTTCCCCGCGAGGTCGAAATCCGCGACACTCTCCCCAAGACGCTGATCGGCAAGCTATCCAAAAAGGAACTTGTCGCAGAAGAGGCCGCAAAGGCCGCAGCGGCGGAGGCGAGGGGAGTGAACGCGTGAACGACCGACAGGACGATCTGACCGGCATACAGGAGGTCTCGCGCATGCTCGGCGTGAGCGCGCGGACGTTAAGGTTCTACGAGGACAAGGGGCTGATCGAGCCCTGCCGGATCGGCACGACACGGGTCTATACCCGGCGCGAAGTCGCGCGGATGCAGTTAATCCTGCGCGGCAAGCGCCTCGGCTTCACGCTGCGCGACATCGAGGAGTTCCTCGACCTCTACGATGCCGACCCGCAGCACGTGGAGCAGATGCGCGCGCTGGCGGAACGCTGTCGCCAGCGGATCGACCTGCTGGATGCGCAACGCGAGGCGATCGTCCAGACGCGCGACGAGCTGGAGAAGATCGAGCAGGAAGCGCTGGCACGGATACCGGCTGGGTCGGCCTAGGAGTACGGGACGCCGCCGCCCTGCAATTGCACCAATCGCTCGAAACTGCACCACCCCGGCGAAGGCCGGGGCCTAGTTGGAGAGGTGGCAGTAACGAAGCGCCGCACTCAGTCGGCGACGTCCCCCAACTGGACCCCGGCCTCCTCCGGGGCGGTGGATAAGCTAATCCTCCCCCGCCAGGGGGAGGTGGCTGGCACTTGCCAGACGGAGGGGGCGGTAAGCGACGACCGCTGTTCCGTGTCCTCCCCCTCCGTCACCTTCGGTGCCACCTCCCCCTTGCGGGGGAGGATCGCGAGGGACCCGAAGCTTAAAGCCCCACCACACCGCCATCGTTCTTCGTGATCACGATCGTCGACGACCGCGGCCGCGACGGCGTCGCCACCGTGCCCGCCTGGTTCGCAGGCCAGCTGCTCGTGATGTTGGTCGGTCCGCCACCTTCGCCCGGATGCTGGATGTTCACGAACAGCGACCGCCCGTCCGGCGTCGAATAGATGCCGGTGATCTCGCACTCCTTCGGCCCGACCAGGAAGCGGCGCAGGGTCGCGCCCGGCGCCTTGCCGATCCGTGTCGTCACCGATCCGGTCGCCGCGCCGACCGTGTTGGTCACCGTCCGCGTGCCGCCGTCATTGACCTTGCCCGGCACCGAGGCGAGCAGCATGCAGTTGGTGACGTCGGTATACGCACCGTCGTCGGTCTCGATCCACATCACCGGCGCGATCGTCCCCGAGGCATTGCTCGGCAGGCCGAACCACAGGCCGTCCGGCGACGAGAAGTCGTTGGTCGCATCGAGGCCCGACAGGTTGATGTTGGTCGCGTCCAGATCGGAACCCGCGCCGAACGCATAGATGTCCCACGCGAACGTCGTCGCCTCGGACGTGTCGCCCGTCTCGCGCAGACGGATGATGTGCCCGTTGGCGTTACCCGTGGTCTGCCCGCCGGTGGTCTTCGGATCGACATAGGCGCGCGGGTTTGCCGCGTCCGCCGTCGCCACCGTGCGCGACGAGTTGTTGGTGAGCGTGCAATACATCTCGCCGGTCGCCGGGTTCACCGCGGTCCACTCCGGTCGATCCATCCGCGTAGCCCCCAGCGCATCCGCTGCCAGTCGCGTATTGATCAGCACGTCCGCCTGGTTCGAAAACGAATAGGCGGCATTGGCCGAGGTGAGGGGCCCCTGACCAAACACCAGCGGCAACCACTGACCGCTTCCATCCGCCGCGAACTTCGCGACGTAAAGCGTTCCAGTATCGAGATACTTGTCGCCAATCGCCAACCGGTTTGCGGCCGTGGCATCCGCCGCCGACCAAGGCGTGGCCGACACGAACTTGTAGATATATTCGTTCTGCGCATCGTCCCCCATGTAGAACGCAGGCCTCACGCCAGCGATCGTCCGGCCGATCTCGCAGCCCTCGTGGTTCATGCGGCCCAGCGCGGTCCGCTTGCGCGGCGTCGAGGCCGGATCGAACGGGTCGATCTCGACCACCCAGCCATATTGGAAGATCTCGTTGCGGAAATCGCCCGTACCATCGGCGGGCGCGCCGGCCTGCGCCGTGATGTTCCAGCGCGCATAGGCGGTGCTGGTCGTGTCGGCCGGTCTGACCGTCGACCACCCGTAATTGCCGCCGGTGTTGCTCTCGCCCTTGCCATAGCGCGCCAGCGACGTGTTCGCCTTGACGCCGGCAGCACCGGTCGCGGCACGCCGCGCGCCATCGCCGACCTCGCGGCGGAAATAGCCGACCCAGTTCTCTTCGTTCGTCAGGTACGTGTTCCAAGGCATTGTACCGTTGGCACAATTGTTGATCGTGCCCCGCCCGGCCGTCGCGTCCGGCGAATAGCGCGTCTTGAGGCTGTCATTGCCGCGCACCGGCCCCGAAAAGCTCATCGGCGTCAGCGGGGTGATGCGCCGGTTGAACGACGAGGCCGGAACATAGGCCCAGTTCGCGGAGCGGCTGACCTCGACCACCGACACGCCGTGGCACTCCATCTCCTTCAGCGCCTCGGCCTCGGGACGGACGCCGCCGGGATTGGTCGCACCGTTCGGATGCAGATAGGGCTGCGAGATATTCTCGTGGTTGAGCACCAGCAGCCCGCGGGTGTTGCCGTTGGCATCGGGCGTGCCGGTCGCCGACAGCCCGAAATAGCTCATGCCGTCATGATGATCGCCCGCACGCTTCGAGAAATTCGTGTCGGTGCCGTCGTTCGCATAGGCCGCGACGCCGCCCGCGATCGGATCGCCGAGCCGGTACAGCACCGTCACCGCATATCCGGTTGGAACCGTAACGACGTCCGCAAGGCTCTTCGCAACCGCAGTGAACCCGAGCGAGGCCGCCCCCACCGTCACGCTGGTCGTCGCGCTCACCGATCCGCTCGCCGAGACGGCGGTGAACTGGAAGCTCAGTACAGTGCCCGCGGTCGCCCCCGGCACGACGAAGGTCGCGGTCGCGGTCGTCGCGCCGGCCAATGTCACCGCCGGGCCCGCCGTCTGCGTCCAGCTCACGCTGTCGACCTGGCCGATCGCCGCGCCGGTCAGCGTCGCGACCCGCCCGGCGGACGAACTGCCGCCCGCGGTCGCGGTAACGGTGACCGGGCTGCTGCCGTTGCCGTCATTGTCATCGTCGCACCCGGTCAGCAGCATCCCGCCGAACACCGCGGCGGCGGTTGCCGACATGCCGCCCAACAACGTCTGGCGCCGCGAATAGCGCGTGTCGATCAGCTCGTTCAGATGCGGATTGGCGGTCGGATTGGTGTCGATGTCGCCGTCGGTATAAATGGTGTCGATGGTCATGCTTGGTCCCCCCGGGGATGGTTGCTCGGTACGATAGCGATGCGTGGAGTTAGAATTTCGCGCCCAGCTCGACGCCGTAGAAGCGTGGCTCGCCGGCGATGTAGGTCGGGATGCCGAAGCTGCCGCCGGTGTTGCCCGCGTCGATCAGATAGCGCTTGTTGGTCGCGTTCCGGACGAAGCCGCCGACGCTGTACTTGCCTTGCGCAAACTCGAGCCCCGCGCGAAGATTGACCAGCGTGTAGCCGCGCTGGCTGATCGCCTCGGTGTTCGGGATCTCGAAGAAGACCTTCGACTTATACGTGACGGTCGGCGTGGCGTAGACGGTTGCGCCGCCCACCGGCACGCGCAGGAACGCGCCGGCGGACGCGCTGAACTTCGGCTGGAGCCGGAAGCGGCTGCCGCCATAATTGCCGTTCGCGTCGGAATCGGAGATCTTGCTGTCGATATAGGCAAACGTGCCGAACAGCGAGAGATACCGGGCGAGCTTCAGATTGCCTTCCAGTTCGACGCCGACGTTCTTCGCCGACCCGGCGCTCAGCGTGACCGCGGGCACCGTCTGCGTCGTGACCTGGAAACTGTCATAGACCTGGTAGAACACCGATGCCGCGCCGCTGAAGGGCCCGGCGCGCCCCTTGATGCCGCCCTCGTAGTTCCAGACGTTCTCGGGGTCGACGATCGACAGGTTCGGACCAACGCCGAACGCGGTGTTCTGCGCCGACAACTGGACGACCGGCGAGCGGCGCCCCTTGCTGACGGTGGCATACAGGTTGACCTCGTCGGTCAGCTTCAACAGCGCATTGAAGCGCGGCAGGATCGCGGTGAAGCTGTCTTCGGCGACGAACTTGTTGCCGTTGGTGTTCGCCGTTCCTAGCAGGCTGGTCCTCACGCCCAGCGCGGCCAGGATGACCGAGTTCGGCTGGATCGACGAATAGCCCGACTGGCGATCCTCGATCAGGATGCGCGCGCCGGCGGTCAGTTCGAGCTGCGGCACAGGGATGTAGGTCGCGTCGGCGAATACCGAATAGGCGTCGTTGTTGCCGTAATTGGTGAATTCCGACGAATAGGGAACCGACGTCGCGCGGCCGCTGGTCAGGACTGCAGTCGCGCGGGTTGCGGGCACCGTACCGTTGGCCGCGACGCACGCCGTTCCGGTCGGAATGCCCTGGGCGTTCAGGGCGGACCGGATCCCGGCGAACGACGAGGATACCGAGCAGGCGAGATACGTGCCTTCCTCGGTCGCGAACGGCACGCGCTGGTAGCCGTTCTCGAAGAACGCGTTCCAGCCGACCGACGCGCGGTATTTCGGGCCCTCGAACGCGAACCGGCTCTCATGGCTCCACTGGTCGCCCTTCGCGTCCTCGGCGAACTCCAGATACGCGGCGGGGCCACCGTCCGCGTCGAAGATTTCCAGCGCGTCGAAGCGGCGATACCCGTTGACCGTGGTGAAGGTGATCCCCGGCGACAGGTCGGCGGTGATCGTCAGGTTCGCGTCATAGACGTTGCGGTCGAGGCCAAGCTTGCGCGCGCCGAGAACCTCCGCGCTGTACGGCGAGCCCGACAGTTCGGCATAACCATAGTCTCCGGTCTGTCCGCCGGTGGGGGCATGCGCGCGGCTCTTGAACGCGGTGCCGGGGTTGCGCTGGCCGTCATAGGTCAGGACGAGATCGGCGGTGATGCTGTCGTTCGGCGTGAACCGGAGCGAACCACGAACCCCACGCTGATCCTGCCCATTCAGGTCATCCTGATCAACCCCACCCTGGTTCTGGTTCGGCACATTCGCGTCGCCGGCGATGTTGCGGACATAGCCCTTGCGATACTTGTAGGCGAAGGCGATCCGGCCCGACAGGATGTCGTTGCCCGCGTTGAGGAAGCCCGACACCTGCGTGCGGTCGAAATTGCCATAGGATGCGTCGAGCCCGCCCGAGAAGCCCGGCTGCGGCTTGTTCGAGATCAGGCTGATCGCGCCGACCGCGGCTGCGGTGCCGAACAGCGTCGCCTGCGGGCCCTTCACGACCTCGATGCGCTCCAGGTCGTACAGGTCCTGCCACGCGCCGCGCGACCGGCTGATGTCGATGCCGTTGTAATAGAGCGTAACGCGCGCGCCCTGCTGCGACGATCCGTTGTCGGAGGTAATGCCGCGGATCACGAAGCCGGGGTTGTTCGCGCTCTGCTCCTGCACCTGGAGACCGGGGATGAAGGCGGCGACCTCGTCCAGCTCGGAAACACCGATCGACGCCATCCGGGCGCCGGTCAGCGCGGTGACGGTGATCGGCACGTCGGCGATTCGCTGTTCGCGCTTCTGCGCGGTGACGACGATCTCGTCGTTGGGCGTCGCGGCCTGGAGTTCGGCCTGCGTGGTCGCTTGCGCGAGTGCCGCGGTAGAGCAGGTCGTGGCGAGCGCCGTCATCGCAAGCCGCGTGAACAAGTGTGTCATGAAGTCCCCCGTATCGTTGCGGAGGCACTACGGGCGGCACGTGACGTTTCGACGTCGTGATGATGAAACGAAGATGACGGTTCCGTAACGACGGTGTCACATCGTTGCCACCGCGCTGTCTTGGATCGTCGCTAGCAGCCGGACGACACCGCTACGAAAGCCTCAGCCGATGACGATCAACCGCCGCGACGCCCTGAAGAATGCCCTGAAACTCGCCGGCTCGGGCGCGACGCTGGCGCTACCCGCGGTCGCGACGCAGGCCGCGCGTGCGGTCAAGAGCCGCTTCGATCACGGCGTCGCAAGTGGCGATCCCGCAGTCGACGGCGCGATCCTCTGGACCCGTGCGACGCCCGCCGACGACGCCCAGGCCGGCGATATCGCGCTGACATGGCATGTCGCCGAGACGGAAGGCGGCAAGCCCCTCCGGTCGGGCAGTGTGAAGGCCCGCGCGGCCCGCGATTTCACCGCAAAGGTCGAGGCGACCGGGCTCCAGCCGGGCCGCGAATATCGCTATTGGTTCGACGCCGCGGACGGCACGCGCTCGCCGGTCGGCCGGTTCCGCACCGTGCCCAAGGGCAAGATCGCCGACGTCGTCATGGCCGTCGTCTCGTGCCAGCTCTACGCGGGCGGACTGTTCAACGCCTATGACGCGATCGCCAAGCTCGACCGGCTCGACGCGGTGCTGCATCTCGGCGATTACATCTACGAATACGGCGTCGACGGCTATGGTGCGGACATCGCCAAGAAGATCGGCCGCCTCGTCGAGCCGCGCCACGAGATCGTCAGCCTCGCCGACTACCGCATGCGCCACGCGCAGGTGAAGCGCGATGCCGACATGCAGGCGGCGCACGCCCGCGCCGCGTTCATCTGCGTCTGGGACGATCACGAGGTCGCCAACGACGACTGGATGCACGGCGCCGAGAACCACGATCCCAAGACCGAAGGCGACTGGGATGCGCGCAAGGCGGCGGCGATGCAGGCCTATTTCGAATGGATGCCGATCCGCGATCCCAAGCCCGGCCAGCCCTGGGCGGCGATCAACCGCAGCTTCGATTTCGGCGATCTCGCGACGTTGGTGATGGTCGAGACGCGTCTGCTCGCACGCAGTCATCAGGTCGTGTCGAAGGGTGAGGAGATCACGCCCGCCGAATACGCGGCGATGCTGGCGGAGCGCGCGCGGACGGACCGCGAACTGCTCGGCCCGGCGCAGCTTGCCTGGGTCGAGAAGACGATGGCGACCTCGGTTGCGGCGGGCAAGCCGTGGCAGGTGCTCGGCAATCAGGTGGTGATGGCCAAGGTCGCCGGCCCCGATATGGAGCGGCAGCTCGGCCCGGTGAAATTCGCCGAGACGATGGCGAAGCTCCCGGCGATTTGGCGCGAGCGACTGATGGCGAGCATCGCCTCGTACCGCGCCGGCCTGCCGTTCGGGTTCGACAGTTGGGACGGCTATCCGCCCGCCCGCGAACGCCTTTATGCAGCGTTCCAACGCGCCAAGTCGCGGCCGATCGTGCTGTCCGGCGACAGCCACGCGGCCTGGGCGAACGACCTGCACGATGCGTCGGGCAAGCTGGTCGCGGCGGAGTTCGGCTGCACCGCGATTACCAGCCCGTCCTATGGTTCGTTGCTTCCCGGCATCGGCAGCCTGATCGCCGACGCCAACAAGGGCGAAGTCCGCTTTTGCGATCAGGACGGGAAGGGCTTCACGCTCCTGACGCTGACGCCCGAACACGCGACCGCGGACTCGATCACGGTGTCGACGGTGATGACCAAGCCCTACACCCAGGCCACCGCAGCCCGCTTCCGCACGCACGCCGATCGTCCGGACCAGCCGCTCGAAAAGATCGCCTGAGCTTCAGGTCCGTTCGGAGGCGTCGGTCGACGCGGCCGAACGGATCCGCTCCGCCTCGGGTTGGCGGGCGGCGTTCGATCGACGCCGACGCCAGTACCGGATCGTGGTCATCACCAGCGCGACCAGCGCGATGATCGCGACGATGGCGAGCAGCTTGTGCCGCGGCATCACCGCGTCGATCGCCTCGATCAGGCTATGGCCGAACAGATAACCGATGCCGGTAAACAATACGCCCCACACCGCCGCGGAGATCGCGTTGAGCACGACGAAGGTCCGCGCAGGCACGTGCGACGTGCCGATCGCGATCGGGCTGATCGTGCGCAGCCCGTACAGAAAGCGGAAGCTGAGGATGAAGACCGTGGGGTGCCGGTCGAGCGTATCCAGCGCCTTGGCGAAGGCCGGTTTCGCCGCGATCCTGCGGACCCGCGCGGTGTCGCGGTAGCGCCGGCCCGCGAAGAAGAAGATCTGGTCGGCGGCGAACGATCCGACCACGGCCGCCAGCGCGGTACCGCCCAGCGACAACAGGCCCTCGTGCGCGAGCAGCCCGCCGGTCACGACCGAGGTCTCGCCCTCCAGTCCCGCTCCGACGAAGATCGCGGCAAGACCATATTGGGCGATGAGCGTTTCGATCGACATCCACCGCCCTTGCCGCAGCGCGTCAAACTTCGCCAGTCTTGTAAAAATGCAAGCGCCGGTCCGGCCTTCGCTTCGCTCCTAGCGGCGCGCCCCCGGCGGGTCGAACAAGAACGCCGCGAGACGATCCCAAGCCGGTTGCTTCGCCGCCAGTCCGACCGTGTGAAGCGGACTGCTAGACGGCAACGCGACGATCGCCGGCCCCGCCGCGTCTGCACGGCCGGCATCCCGCCTGAGCAGTTTCAGCCCCAGCTTCAACGCGGTTCCGCCGTTGAATGCGATCGCGCGCAACCGGGGCAGTCGCCTGGCCAGCCCGGCAATGTCGTTCCCCGCGATATCGACGATCGCCGCATCGCTGCTGCCCGCCCGGCGCGCGGAGCCCACCACGTCCCATAAGGCGACCCCGCTCGTCCGCAACGCCGCGAGCCGATCGTCATAAGCGAGCGCGACGAGATCATGGCCGACGACCGGCGACATCAGCTGCCAGAACTGGTTCTGGGGATGCGCGTAATAGCGTTGCGCGGCGAGCGAGCGGTCGCCCGGCAGGCTCCCCAGGACCAGCACGCGCGCATCGTCGTCGGCGACCGGCGGAAACGAGTGCTTGAGCGGCATGGGGTCCTCGATCGTGACGGTGGCGTGCTGTGTCACGGTTCACCACGCCCCCGCAAGGTCGCGCGGCAGTGCCTTCACGCGCAAGGCTATGCGATTGGCGGCTTATCCCCTAAGACGCAGATAACAGGTCGTATCCCGCGGGGGTGCGCTCGATCCACGAGAGGACGGCCGCGTTGGCAAAAGACGGACAATTGCCGGCGCTCGCCCGGACTGGAATCGCGGGTCTCGACAATATCCTCAACGGCGGACTGACGCCGGACCGGATGTATCTGATCGAAGGCACGCCGGGCACCGGCAAGACCACGCTCGGGCTGGGCTTCCTGCTGGCCGGTGCGGCGGTCGGCGAAGCCGGGCTGTACATCACGCTCGCGGAGACCGAGGTCGAGCTGCGCGCGGTGGCGGAAACCCATGGCTGGTCGCTGGATTCGCTCAGCCTGTTCGAGATGGTCCCCGCCGACGGCTTTGGCGAGGATCACGAACAGACGCTGCTCCACCCGAGCGAGGTCGAGCTCGGCGAAACGATCCGCTCGGTGATGGCAAAGGTCGACGAGCTTCGGCCCAAGCGCGTCGTCATCGACAGCCTGTCCGAACTCCGCCTGCTCGCGCAGAGCCCGATCCGCTATCGTCGCCAGATCCTGGCGCTCAAGCACTTCTTCTCGACGCGCGCCTGCACCGTGCTGTTCCTCGACGACAAGAGCGGCTCGGGCAACGATCTCCAGCTGCACAGCATCGCGCACGGCGTCGTCTCGCTCGAACAGACCTTGTCCGGATTCGGCGCGCAACGCCGCCGCCTCCACGTCGTGAAGATGCGCGGCGTCCGATATCGCGGCGGCTATCACGACTTCGAGATCGAGCGCGGCGGGCTGTGCGTCTATCCGCGCCTGATCGCGTCCGAACACGTCATGAAATATTCGGACGACGCCGTCTCGACCGGCTCGGTGGAGCTCGACACGTTGCTCGGCGGCGGCCTGATCCCCGGCACCGCGACGTTGCTGACCGGCCCGGCCGGCGTCGGCAAGACGACGGCGTCGGTCCAGTCGATGATCGCGGCCCTGAAGCGCGGCGAGCGGGCGGCGTATTTCCTGTTCGACGAACGTCTCCCCACGCTGCTGAAGCGGAGCGCGTCATTGGGCATGGATCTGATGCCGTATGTCGACAACGGCCAGCTCGAACTGCGGGCGATCGATCCCGCCGAGATGTCGCCGGGGGAATTCTCGGGTGCAGTACGCGCCGCTGTCGAGGAACATGGTGCCAAGGTCGTCGTGATCGACAGCCTCAACGCCTATCTCCAGGCGATGCCCAACGAGCAGTTCCTGATCCTGCAGATGCACGAGATGCTGACGTATCTTGGCCAGAAGGGGATCGTCAGCCTGCTGATCCTCGGCCTGCACGGCATTACCGGCGACGTCCGGTCCGATGTCGACCTGAGTTATCTCTCGGATACCATCGTCCAGCTCCGCTATTTCGAGGCGCATGGCGAGGTGCGCCAGGCGATTTCGGTGATCAAGACGCGCACCGCACGGCACGAACGGACGATCCGGGAGTTTCAGATCGGTAGCAACGGATTGCTGGTCGGCGAGCCCCTTCGCGAATTCCAGGGCGTATTGACCGGCGTCCCGACATTCTCCGGCGAAGGAAAGACGTTGATGGAAAGCCGGTTGGGGATACGGGACTCGCGCGGCTGAGATGGACGATCGGGTCCTGATCCTGGCGCCGCGCGGGCGCGATTCGGCGATCGCGGCGGATCTGCTCGGCAGGAACGACATCGTCGCATTCGTCTGTCACGACCAGGCGGAGTTGCTCGTCGAACTCACCAGGGGCGCCGCAGCAGTGATGCTCACCGAGGAAGCGCTGGTGACCGAAGAGGTCGCGCCGCTCGCCGAATGGGTCTCGGCGCAACCCAATTGGGCGGATATCCAGTTCGTGGTGCTGGCGAACGGGACACGGACGCCGCGCACCGCGCGTGCCACGCAGCGGCTCGCCGATCTTGGCAACGTCCTGCTGCTCGAACGGCCGCTGCACGCCGAGGCGATGCTGGGCGCGATCCGGTCGGCGCTGACGGCGCGGCGACGGCAGTATGAGTTGCGCGACGTGGCCGTGACGCTCGAACGCGCCGTGCTGGATCGGACCAGCGAATTACGGACCGCACGCGAAAGCCTGGAGATCGCGCTCGAGGCCGCGGGAATGGGCAGCTGGGACATCGACCTGACGACCGGCGAGTCCCGCCGAACGCTGCGACACGATGCCATTTATGGGTATCCCGAGGGCAAGGCGGACTGGAACCTGGAAACGTTCCTCAGTCATATCGACGTCAAGCAACGCGGCATCGTCACGCGCGCGATGACCGAAGCCACGAAAACCGGCGTGATCGACGTCGAATACCGCATCGACGCGGCGGATGGCGAATCGCGCTGGCTCGTCGCAAAGGGGCGGGTGCAGTATGACGATGCGGGCAAGGCGGCGCGAATGACCGGCGTGGTCTCCGACGTCACCGATCGCAAGGAAGCCGATGCGCAACTGGCGCAGGCACAGAAGATGGATGCGATCGGCCAGCTGACCGGCGGCGTCGCGCATGATTTCAACAATCTGCTGACACCGATCGTCGGCAGCCTCGATCTGTTGCGGCGCCGTCACAAGGATGACGAACGCACGCAGCGGATGATCGGTGGCGCGTTGCAGGCGGCGGAGCGCGCGGCGACGTTGACTCAACGGCTGCTTGCGTTCGCGCGGCGGCAGGCCTTGCAACCGCGCGCGGTCGATATCGGCGCGCTAATCGACGGACTGGTCGACCTGATGCGGCGATCGCTCGGGCCGTCGATCGCGGTAACGATCGAGATTCCACGGCAGTTGTCGTCGGCACGCGTCGATCCCAATCAGCTCGAACTCGCCCTGCTCAATCTGGCGATCAACGCGCGCGATGCGATGCCGGGCGGCGGCAAGCTGACGTTGACGGTCAGCGAGGTCGTCGTCGACGAGCGCAACGTCGTCGGCCTCGCACCGGACCATTATGTCCGGATCGCGGCGATCGACACCGGCGTCGGCATGGACCGCGCGACGCTGGCCCGCGCCACCGAGCCGTTCTTCTCCACCAAGGGCGTCGGCAAGGGCACCGGGCTCGGCCTGTCGATGGTTCACGGCCTCGCTGCGCAATCGGGCGGCACGCTGCGCCTGACCAGCGAACCGGGTTCAGGCACGACGGTCGAGCTGTGGCTGCCGGCCACCGATGAAGTCGCGACCGATACCGTCGAGAACACCGCCGAGCCCGTCATCGCGCAGCGTGCCGCCAAGGTTTTGCTGGTCGACGACGAGGATCTCGTGCGCGCGGCGACCGCAGATATGCTGCGCGATATCGGCTATGTCGTGGTCGAGGTGTCGTCCGCCAGCCAGGCCTTGTCGGCGATCCGCTCAGGCGTCGATGCGGATATTCTGGTCAGCGACTATCTGATGCCGGGGATGACCGGCGGACAGCTCATCACCGAATTATGGTCGTCAGGCAATCGTATCCCGGCGTTGCTCGTGACTGGCTACGCGGCAGCGGGCGAAGACGTGCCCGAGGGGGTCAGCCGACTATCGAAGCCGTTTCGCCAGACCGACCTTGCCGCGCGGGTCGACGAGCTGCTGCGCCAGTCGCCACCCGGCCGCCCGAGGCTTCGCGCCGTCGAGTGATATCGGACCGGGCGAATTTATCCCGGTCCGATATCCTTTCGGACGTCAGAAGCCCTTCTTCAACGACACGAAGAACTGCCGCGGTGCCCCGGCGAGCAGCGTCTGGTTGTCACCGCTCGCGGTGAAGCCGTTCGAGCCGATCGTCGCGATATATTTCTTGTCGGTCAGGTTGGTGACGCTGCCCTCGATCGCGACGCCGTGCAGCGGGCCATCGCCCTCGAACCGATAGCCGATGCTCGCGTCGACCAGCACGCGCCCAGGTACCGACTGGTCGTTGAGATAGGTGAAGTAGCGCTTGCTCATGTAATCCGCGCCGACCCGCCCGGTGAAGCCCGACTGTTCGAGCACGATCTCGCCCTTGATCATGTGCTTGGGCGTATCGACGACGGTATCGCCCTTGCGGACCTGGACCGAGCCCGAGGCGTCGGTGACGGTGTCCTGATATTCCGCGTTGGTGTAGGAATAGCTCGCGAACAGCGAGAGCGGGCGGAACACGCGGTAGTTCGCCGAGACCTCGGCACCGTAGGTCCGCACGCTGCCCGCGTTGTTGAGCGTCGGCGCATTGCCGAGGATGCCGACGCCGTTTGCGAACGCCAGCAGCCGGTTCGAGAAGTCGACATAATAGCCGACAGCCGACGCCTGGAACGGTCCGCTGTGCAGGCGGACACCGCCTTCCGCGGTCTTCGAGCGCTCGGGCTTGAGACGTCCGCGGACGGCGTTGAAGCCCGCCTGCGTCGCGGCGAACGGCCCGGTCGTCGCCGACGAGACGAATGCGCGCATGTTCTCGGTATAGTCTGCGAAGATTTCCGCGGCGGGGGTCAGCTTGAACAGGATGCCGGCCTGTGGTTGGAACCAGTCCTTCGCCGAGATACGGCCGACTGCGAGCGGGGAGGTCGTATCGGGCAGCATCGTCGCGCTGTTGACGACATAGGCGCCCTTCCACCCGGCGTTGACGATCAGCCGATCGCCCGCCAGCTTCAGCGTATCCTCGACATGATACTGCATCGTGTCGGTGCCGTATTTGCCGTCCCACTGCGTCGCATAGGGGTTCTTCTGGAACTCGAGCACGTCGCGGTTCGGCGTCGCACTGTCGGTCATCCCGTAGAAGCGCCGGGCCTGCGTGAAGGTGTTGGTCTCCAGCCAGCCGCCGACCTCGACGGTGTTCGCCCCCGTCTCATACGCGATGTTGCTGAGCGCACCGCCACGCTTGATGCTGTATTCCGTCGTCCGGAAGCTCAGCGGGCTGGTCGCGGAGATCGCACTGCCGTCCTGGTTGAGCGCACCCGCCGGGGTCTGCGAATAGGGCGTGATCCACGATCCTTGCCCCTTGTTGTCGTGATAATAGCCGGTCGTGACCATCGTCAGTTCGGGCGTCAGGTTCGCGTTGAGCGTGACGCCGCCGAGGTAATCGCGCCGCACGCCGCCGGCATCGAAATAGGCGTCGTCGACCGTACCGAACCCGGTCGGAAAGGTCGTGCCGACCCCGGCCCACGGTGCGACGAAGCCGACCGACGAGCCGTTGTTCGCCTTGGTATAGCTCGCGAGCGCTGCCTGGTTCTGGTAGGTTTTCCCGATCTGCAGCGCGAGCGGGTAGTTGCCGGCGATGTTGTCGTTGCGCAGGCCACGGCGACGGATGATGTCGTAGCTCAGATCCTGGTAATCCTGCTCGCGACGATCGGAGAAGTTCAGAAACGCCGACAGGCTCCCGAATGCGCCCAGATCCTTGACGATCTTGCCATTCGCCTGATGCTGACGCTGGACGCCGTCGCCCTTCCACTTGTCGGTGGTGAGGTAGCCGTAGCTCAGATACCCCTTCAATCCGCCGCCGAGATCGCCGCTGTCGAGCCGGGCATAGCCGCGATAGGTGTTGTCCGAACCGTACGTGCCACCGCCGGTGACGTTGGCGGTATCGCGCGGCTTGTCGCTGAAGAACTGGATCGTGCCACCGAGATTGCTGGTCGAGGCGGTGCCGAGCGCGCCGGCACCCTGCGCGACTTCGGTGCGTGCGACGTTCTCCGAGATGATCGCGCGGCTGATGTGCAGGCCGTTGACGTTGCCGTAACTCATGTCGCCGAGCGGCACGCCGTCGAGCGTGAAGCCGAGCTGGTTCTGGTTGAACCCGCGCAAGGAAATACGGACCGCCCATTCATACGCACCGAACGGGTCTGACGCCTGGAAATTGACACCGGGAAGCTTCTGGATCGCCTTCAACGGGCTCGAACCGGGCGTGAGCCGCGCGAGATCGACCGCGCTGACGCTCTGCACCTGGCGGCTCTGGCCGAAGCCGAGCACGACGATGTCGGCGGGCGTCTCGGGTGCAGGATCAGCCTGGACCTCTGTTGGCGCGGCTACCGGCGTTGCCGGCGCGGACTCCGGCACGGTCTGGGCAAAAGCGGCAGGCGTGGCGAGCGCCGCGAGTGCGACACCGGCGAAAAGCGACGATATGGTCTGCATGATGTCCCCTGAAGCGCGACGGCGCTCAGCGGCCCATTGCCGATCCTCGTGACGCGTCGGCGACAGATCGAAGACGATTCCGCGACGACAGCGATATTGTTACGGCAGCGACCCAATCTCCCTCTCCCAGCGGGGAGAGGGAAGGGGCCCGCCGCTATTTAGCCGAGCGAAGGGCGAGGGTACGCGTGAGGATCACCCCCGCATCATCCGCGCGATCGTCTTCGCCGCAGCAGCCCCATAAGGCGGTTTCAACCCGGCCAGCTTGGCGACGTCGAGCTTCGATTGCTTGTAGACCGCGCGCGCATGGCTGAACGTGCGGAAACCGTCGATCCCGTGATACGCCCCCATGCCCGAAGGTCCGCTGCCACCAAAGGGGAGATCCTCCATCGAGACGTGGAAGACCACGTCATCGAGCGTCACCCCGCCCGAGATCGTCCGGTCGAGCACGCGGCGCCGCTCCGCCTCGTCGCTGCCGAAATAATACAGCCCGAGCGGCCGGTCGCGGCGGTTCACCTGCGCGATCGCGTCGTCAATGCCGTCGTAGCGGCGGATCGGCAGCACGGGGCCGAAAATCTCTTCCTGCATCACGATCATGTCGTCGGTCGCATCGCGGACGATATGCAGCGGCATCTTCCGCGAATTGGCGGCGCCGAAATCCTCGTTGGCGGGGTTCACGACCTCGACCGTCGCGCCTTTCGCGCGGGCGTCGGCGATCCAGTCGGTGAGGCGCTGGTGGTGGCGATCGTTGACGACCGAGGTGTAGTCGGCGTTGGCCAGCAGTGTGGGGTACATCGCGCTCGCCGCCGCCTTGATGCCGTCGACCACCTTGGCCTCGTCGGCCGAGGGCACCAGCATGTAATCGGGCGCGAGGCAGATCTGCCCCGCGTTCATCATCTTGCCGAGCGTCACGCGCTCGGTCGCGTGCGCGATATCCGCCGATGCACCGAGGATGACGGGCGACTTGCCGCCGAGTTCGAGCGTGACCGGCGTCAGATTGTCGGCCGCGGCGTGGAGGATGTGGCGGCCGATCGCAGTCGCGCCGGTGAAGATCAGATGGTCGAACGGGAGCGCGGAGAACGCCTTGCCGACCTCCGCATCGCCCGAGACGATAGCGAGTTCGTCCTGCGCGAAATAGCGAGCGGCGAGTTCCTCGAACAGCGCGGCGGTGGCGGGCGTGTATTCGCTCGTCTTCGCCATCGCGCGGTTGCCGGCCGCGAACACCCCCGCAAGCGGCGCAACCAGGAGGTTAACCGGGAAATTCCACGGCGCGATAATGCCGATCACGCCCTTGGGCTGGTACTCGACCCACGCCTTCGCACCCAGCAGTCCGAGCGGAAACTGCACCGGGCGGCGGTCGCGCTTCATCCAGCGGTCGAGATGCTTGGCAGCATGCGCGATTGGTGCAAGCGACGCGCCAATATCGGTCATCATCGTCTGCTCAGCGCTGCGATGTCCGAAATCCTCCGACACCGCGTCGCAGAACCGCGCCGCGTTATCCCGCACCATCGCCGCCGCGCGCTTGAGCCGGTCGAGGCGCACGGCTTTTGTGACCGGCATCTCTGCCATGAACGCGTCACGTTGGGCGGTGAGGATAGTGCGCATATCGGTCATCGGGTATCCTTCAACCACCATAGTCGTAAAAGATTATCTTCAACCATACTTTCCTTAGACAGATCGCTCGTGAACTACATTATTGAATTCGAAAAAAACGGGAGGTCTGCCAATCAAAAATCACTTACATTTATCAAATATTCAATTCGGAAATCGCAGCGGGTTCACCGACGCTTGCTGCCTCGTCAGATTTCCATTCATCGACCTCAGTAAGTAAATAGTAAATTAGGGTATGCATAGGCCGTATAAAACCATCAACCTCTTTTTTTGACTGAGCAAACTCCAAGGTATTATTTTGATGGGCATTTACCAGCTTGTTGATGCACTTTGATGCTGGCTCATACCAATAGGATATGGCATCAACGGGTGAGAGAAAATGGCCGTCGATACTGCTTGTCGCACCATGTCTCTTAACTATCGAAGCCCAAGCTTGGCTAATAGAAAGTGCTTGGCCAACCAGCGGCGACTTGTTGGAGCCTTCCAAAAAAGCTCGACATAATTTTCCGAAACGAATCACATCACGTTTGAGCTTCGTGCGTTCGATTTTCTCACTTTCCCGTGATTTAAAGCGCTCGAGATAGACCGCGCCGATAACCGCTGCTCCAGCGCCGATAGCTCCTCCAAAAAAACCAAGGATGTCTCCAGGGTCATTAGTGAATCTTGCTGCTATATTTACTGAGGCTGCACCCATTCCGCTCGTTAGCCCAGCAATAACAATGAATGCGTAATAATCTTGCCGTTTCATAGGTAAGCATTACGGAATGACCAATTCATGCACAAGTCATGAGTTTTCAATGGCGTGCCGATATTGGCAATATATGCAATCTGTTGCGCTGGAAGATGATTGGATCACGCCCCGACTGGCAAATCCCGGAACGGCTGATCCTTGTCGACGCGGATTTCGCCGGGGAGGCCTAGGACGCGTTCGGCGATGATGTTCTTGAGGATCTCGTCGGTGCCGCCCGCGATGCGCAAGCCCGGCGCCCACATCGTCGCGGCGTGGAACGCGCCTTTCAGCGGGGTGAGCGCAGGGTCGGCGATGATCCCGTATTGATCGCCGGCCTCGACCGCGGTGTTGCCGATCGCCTGGAGCTGGTTGGCGGCGACGATCTTGCCGATAGAGCTTTCCGGGCCGGGCACCTGGCCCTTCGACAGCGCGGTGATCGTCCGCATCCGCGTGTTGCGCAGGCCCTCCGATTGCACCCACCAGTCGGCGAGCGTCTGGCGGAACGCTGCGTCCTTGAGCAGCGGGCCGTCTGCGCCGTTGGCCTGGGCGGCGAAGGCGAGGATGTCCTCGGGGCCGACGCCGCCGCTCGTGCCGATCGCGAGGCGTTCGTTCATCAGCGTGAACAGCGCGACCTTCCAGCCGCCGTCGACGGGTCCGAGGCGCTGCGCGTCGGATATCCGGACGTCCTCGAACCAGACTTCGTTGAAGCTCGACCCGCCGGACATCTGGTGGATCGGCCGGATCTCGATGCCGGGCGCCTTCAGATCGAGCCAGAACATCGTCAGGCCCTGGTGCTTCGGCACGTCGGGGTTGGTGCGGACGAGGACGATGCCGTAGTCGCTGTAATGCGCGCCAGAGGTCCAGACCTTCTGGCCGTTGATGACCCAGTCGTCGCCATCTCGGACGGCACGCGTGCGGATCGCGGCGACGTCGGAGCCGCCGGCGGGTTCGGAGAAGAGCTGCGACCAGATCTCGTCGCCGCGCACCGCGGGGCCGACGAACCGCCGCTTGGTAGCGTCGTCGGCATAGGCCATCACGGTCGGCACGCACATGCCAAGCCCGATCGTGAAATAGCTGCCGTCGACCGCGTGTTTTGCCTCTTCCTGGCCGAAGATTACGCTTTCGATCGGGGTGCCGCCGCCGCCGCCCCATTCCTGCGGCCAGGTGATGCACGCGTAGCCGCCCGCCGCTTTCCGCGCCTGCCACGCCTTCGACTTGGCCATGTCGTCGGGATAATGGCCGGCGTCATGCTCGGCGATGTTCGCGTCCAGCCAGTCGCGCGCGGCGGCGCGATACTTCGCTTCGGCGTCGCTGTCCTTGAAGTCCATGATCGTCCTTTCAGGCGGCCCAGCTAGGCGGCGTTGCGCATTTCGAGTTGGCCGACGAGGCGTTCGCGCCATACCGCGGGGGCGCCCGCGACGAGCGCGAGCTGGCGCGAGCGGCGGTAATAGAGGTGGCAGTCGGACTCCCAGGTGAAGCCCATCCCGCCATGCGTCTGGATGTTCTCCTTCGACGCGAACCAGTATGCGTCGGACGCGGCGACGCGCGCGGTGGCGGCGGCGAGCGGTAATTCCGCAGCGCCCGCGTTCAGCGCCCACGCCCCGTAATAGGCGTTCGAGCGCGCGAGTTCGTTCTTCACGTACATGTCGGCGAGCTTGTGCTTGATCGCCTGGTACCCGCCGATCTGCCGCCCGAACGCGTAGCGATCGAGCGCATAGCCCTTCGCCATGTCGAGACAGCGATCCGCGCCGCCAAGCTGCTCGAACGCGAGGAGCACGGCCGCGCGGTCGAATACGGCCTGCATCGCGGCGATGCCGTCGTCGGTGCCAAGCCTTTCGCAAGGCGCGTCAGTGAACGTGAGGCGGGCGGCGCTGCGCGTGGGGTCGAGGGTTTCGAGCACGTCCGCGGTGACGCCTACGCCGTTCTCGACGAGGTAGAGCCCGTCGCGCGCGAGGACGACGATCAGGTCGGCGACGTCGCCGTCGGTGACGGGAATTTTCTCGCCGGTGAGCTTGCCGCCGGAGACGGTGGTTCGGATCGAGCGCGCGGTGACCGGGCCTGCGCCTTCGGAGGTTGCGAGGGCGCCAATGACGTCGCCCGCCGCGATCCTCGGCAGCCATCGGACTTTCTGGGTGTCACTGCCGTACAGCATCAGCGCTTCGGCGACGAAATAGACGGTCGAGGCGAACGGGATCGGCGCGCAGGCGCGGCCTAGTTCCTCGGCGATCGCGCAGAGTTCGATATGGCCGAGGCCTAGTCCACCGAACTCTTCGGGGATCGCTGCGCCGAGCCAGCCTTGGGCTGCCACAGCTTTCCAGAGATCCGCGTCATAAGCCTTGGCGGAGTCGTCGAGCACCGCGCGGACTCGGTCGCTGCCGCAATGCGCCGCCAGGAATTTGCGCGCTTCGTCCTTAAGGAATTTCTGGTCGTCAGAATAATCGAAGTTCATGCGGACTCCTTGGCTTGCGCCCAATATTCGTCGCGGAGCAGGCGCTTGTAGAGCTTCCCCGTCTCGTGCCGGGGCAGCGTGTCGCGGAAGTCGATGCGGCGCGGCGCCTTGACGTGGCTGAGGTTGGCACGGGCGAACGCGCTGAGTTCGGCAGCGAGTTTAGCGCGGTCCTCGGACGGATCGGCAGGGCAGATTATCGCGACGACCTGTTCGCCCATCTCGTCGTCGGGCGCGCCGATCACCGCGACGTCGGCGACCTTCGGATGGGTGACGAGGAGGTTCTCGATCTCGGCCGGATAGATGTTCACGCCGCCCGAGATGATCATGAAGCTCTTGCGGTCGGTGAGGTAGAGATAGCCCTCCTCGTCGAGCCAGCCGACATCGCCGAGCGTGGTCCAGCCGTGCGCGTTGGCGGCTTCCGCGGTCTTGGCGGGATCGTTGTGATATTCGAACGCGCCGCCCCCCGCGAAGTAGACGTCGCCTTCCGCGCGTGGCGGCAGCGCGTTGCCGTCCTCGTCGCAGATCATCGTCTGCGCGGTCAGGTTGCGGCCGACCGAGCCCTTGTGCGTCAGCCATTCCGCGCTGGAGATCGCGCAGAACCCGTTGCCTTCGGTGCCGGCGTAATATTCGCCGATGATCGGACCCCACCAGTCGATCATCGCCTGCTTGACCGGGAGCGGGCAGGGGGCGGCGGCGTGCCAAACCGCTTTCAGCGACGACACGTCGTAGCGGGCGCGGATTTCCGGCGGGAGCTTCAGCAAGCGGATGAAGTGCGTCGGCACCCATTGCGCGTGCGTTACGTGGAACCGTTCGATCGCGGCGAGCGCAGCTTCGGGGTCGAAATGCTCCATCACGACGACGGTGCCGCCGACCTGATGCACCGCCATCGACCAGCGCAGCGGCGCGGCGTGATAGAGCGGCGCGGGCGAGAGATAGACCATCTCGGGGCTGAAGCCGTACAGTCCCTTGCCGAGCATCACGAGCGGCGAGACGTTGGTGCCGAACGGCTCCTCCGACAGCGCGTGCTTGACGCCCTTCGGCTTGCCGGTGGTGCCCGAGGAATAGAGCAGGATGCCGCCAGGAGACGGATCGGCGATCAGGTCGGAGGGCATCGCGTTGCGCGCGGCTTCATAGGGTTCGTAACCATCAATTGCGCCGTCGACCATGTAGCGCGCCACGTCGTCGAGCATCGATGCCAACACCGCCGCCACGTCTGCGCATCCCTTGCTCGCGATCAGCACGCGACAGTCGCCGTCGCGGATGATGTACGCCGCCTCTGCCGCGGTCAGCTTCGACGACAGGCACGTGCAATACACGCCGGTCCGCTCGGCCGCCCACATCACCTCAAGATAGCGCGGCGAATTGTCCATCAGCACCGCGATTCCGTCGCCGCGCTTCAACCCGAGCGACCGGAGCAGGTGCGCGCCCTGGTTCGCGCGCGCATCCAGGTCGCGATACGTCACCGTCTCGCCCGTCGCCGCCATGATGTAGGCGGGCTTGTCGGGCGTGGTGAGCGCATGCGCGACGGGATGCATCAGACGCGCTCGATGATGATCGCCGGGGCCATCCCGCCGCCCGCGCACATCGTCACGAGCCCGCGCTTCAGGCCGCGGCGTTCGAGTTCGTCCAATATCGTGCCGATCAGGATCGCGCCGGTCGCGCCGATCGGATGGCCCAGCGCGATCGAGCCGCCGTTGACGTTCACCTTGTCGCGGTCGAGCTTCAGGTCGCGGATGAACTTCTCGGCGACCACCGCGAATGCCTCGTTGATCTCCCACAGGTCGATGTCGTCGACCGTGAGCCCGGCCTTCGCCAGCACCTTCCGCGCGGCGGGGACGGGGGCGTTGAGCATCAGCGTCGGGTCGTCGCCCATGTTCGCCATCGCGACGATCCGCGCGCGGGGCTTGAGGCCGTGCTTGGCGGCATAGTCGGCGCTGGCGAGCAGCACTGCCGCGGCGCCATCGACCACACCGGAGGAATTACCGGCGTGATGGACGTGCTTGATATCGACGTCGGGATAGCGGCGGTTGATCTGCTTGCGATACGTCGTGCCCTTGTCGTCGAGCGGCACGTCGGCGATCCCGGTGAAAGAGGGGCGAAGCGCGGCGAGGCCCTCGGCGGTGGTGTCGGGGCGCGGATATTCGTCCTTTTCGAGGACCAATGCGCCTGTGGCATCGGTGACGGGGACGAGACTGCGATCGAACCGCCCCTCGGCGATCGCCACTGCTGCCCGGCGCTGGCTTTCGAGCCCGAGCGCTTCGAGCGTTTCTCGGTCGATCCCCTCGATACTGGCGATCGCGTCGGCACAGATGCCCTGGTTCGATTGCGGATGCGCCGCATCGAGCCTAGCGTTGCCCGAGCCGATCCCGAGCGGCCGCTTCCCCGCCGCCATGTCGTCCTGCATCATCGTCGTGGTCAGCGACATCATCTCTGTCCCGCCGGCGATGACGAGGTCCTCCATCCCGCTCATGATCTGCGCCGCCGCGAAGTTCACCGCCGTGATCCCGCCGCCGCAGAACCGATCGAGCGTCGTCCCGCTCGCCTTGACGTCATAGCCCGCATCCAGCGCCGCCATCCGCCCGAGATCGCCGCTCTGCTCGCCACGCTGAGTCGAGGTCGACCAGATGATGTCGTCGACGTCGGCGGTGTCGAGCTTGTTTCGCTCGGCGATCGCCTTCAGCACGGCCGCGGCGAGGTGTTGCGGGTGCATGTGCGCGAGCGCGCCCTTGCCCGTCTTGCCGATCCCGCGCGGGGTACGGACGGCGTCGATGATCAAAGCCTCGGCCACATCTCTCTCCTGTTGCACCCGCCGCTCTGGTGCGGTCGTGGTGCCTGATGCCGGATTGCGTCCGGCTTCGTTCCGACGTAACATTCGTTATGGAGAGTGGCTTGTCAAGCACGGTATCGGTTGAAAATGCGGTCGAGCCCCGCGCGGATTTGGCGCCGCGCGACTGGCTGGAGATCGGGCAGGCGTTGCTCAAGAGCGGGGGCTTGCGTGCGCTGAAACTCCGCAGCCTGGCGCAGGCGGCGGGCGCGTCGACCGGCAGCTTCTATCATCATTTCAAGGACTTCGATGGCTATCACGCGGCGCTCGCGTCGTATTTTGCCGAGGCGCAGATCGATCCGTTGCTGGCATCGCTGACCGCCTCGGACCTCGCGCCGGTCGAGCGGATTCGCGCGTTCGCCGAGCATGTTCGCGATCACGACATGTCGCAATTGGCGCTCGCGATGCGCGCCTGGGCAAAGAGCGACGCGCGCGCGGCGGCGGCGATCCGTGAGCATGACGACAAGGTGATGGCGTTCCTCGTCGCGCAACTGACCGCGCACGGGTTCGATTCCGTCGAGGCGGGGATCCGCGGCTATGCGCTGCTTGCGGTGGGCTTGAGCGAGGTGCATCCGGTCGAGGGGCTGGATCGCGGCGTACTGCGCAACGGGTTGCTTACGCTGCTGTGCGAGCGCTAGCGTATCGAGGTTAGGCGACTCCGTACAAAAGCGGAGCGTTATGAGGAGGATGCGGGCATGCAGACGTATGACTACGTAATTATCGGCGCGGGCTCGGCCGGCTGCGTGCTCGCCGCGCGACTGACCGAGGATCCGGACGTGTCCGTGCTGCTGCTCGAGGCGGGCGGGCGCAACGACGGCGTGCTGGTGCGGATGCCCGCAGGCGTCGGCGAACTCATCAAGAGCAAGAACCCGAGCAACTGGGGTTTCTGGACCGAACCCGAGCCCCATCTCGACGACCGCCGCTTGTGGTGGCCGCGCGGCAAGGGGTTGGGCGGCAGTTCGTCGATCAACGGCATGATCTACACGCGGGGGCATCCGCAGGATTACGACGAGTGGCGCCAGATGGGGCTGCCGGGCTGGTCGTACGACGACGTGCTGCCGTATTTCAAGCGGCTCGAAGGGCATCATCGCGGTGAGGGCCCCTTGCATGGCGGCGGCGGTCCGCTGACGATCTCGGGCGGCGAGTCCGACAGCCCGTTCTATGACGCATTGGTCGAGGCGGGGCGGCAGGCGGGGTATCCCGTCACCGAGGATTTCAATGGCGCGAGCCAGGAGGGCTTTGGCCGCTACGACTTGACCGTCGCGGACGGGAAGCGGTGGAGCACCGCGGCGGCGTATCTGCGACCGATCCTGTCGCGGCGGAACCTCACATGTATTACCGGCGCGCGGACGACGCGGATCCGGATCGACCAGCGGCGGGCAACCGGCGTCGACTATGTACTCGACAAGGGGGCACGGGCGGAGTCGGTGACGGCGGCGCGCGAAGTGCTGCTGTGTGCGGGTGCGGTGCAGTCGCCGCATATCCTCCAGCTATCGGGGATCGGCGATCCGGACCGGCTGACCGCGGCGGGGGTGGGCGTCGTGCATGCGCTGCCCGGCGTCGGCGAGAACCTCCAGGATCATCTCGACGTGGTGATGAACTGGAAATCGCGCGGGCTGCGGACCGGCTATGCGATGACGAAGGGCGTCGGGATGATCGGCGTCGGGCTCAATTACCTGTTGCGCGGCAAGGGCGCGGGGCGGCAGCAGTTCCTCGAGGCGGGCGCGTTCGTGTCGTCGCGCGACGGTCTGTCGCGGCCCGACGTGCAGATCCACGCGGTGCTCGCGATCATGCAGGATCACGGCAAGGTGAAGGCTACCGAGGACGGCTTCACGCTACATCTGTGTCAGTTGCGGCCGGAGAGTCGCGGGCGGATCGGGTTGCGCTCGGCCGATCCGTTTGCCGATCCGGTGATTGTCGCGAACTATCTCGCGACGGCGGAGGACCGCCGCGTGATGCGGGCGTGCGTCGGCATCGGCCGCGACGTCGCGCGGCAGGCGGCGCTCGATCCGTATCGGGCAGGGGAATTGTCGCCGGGCGAGGACGTGCGGACGGACGACGAGATCGACGCGTGGGTACGGCGGACCGCCGAGACGATCTATCACCCGGTGGGCACGTGCAAGATGGGCACGGCTGACGACGCGCTTGCGGTGGTCGACGCGTCGCTAGCGGTGCGGGGCTTGCAAGGGTTGCGGGTGGTGGACGCGTCGGTGATGCCAACGCTGATCGGCTCGAACACCAACGCCCCGACGATCATGATCGCGGAGAAGGCGGCAGATATTATCAAGGGGCGGCACTTGGCGCGGGCGGCTTAGGGGGAATTTACCCCTCAAGCCACGACCACCCCGGCCTTCGCCAGGGTGGTGGTAGTTGGACGCCTCAACATTCGAGGCGTTAGCGACTGATTTCTCTCCCCTCCCTGGAAGGGAGGGGCTGGGGGTGGGTCGGTTCGTTTGGGCCGCCGGCGTTCGTTAATACGGAAACCGACCCACCCCCGACCCCTCCCTTCCAGGGAGGGGAGAAAGGCTCATTGCATCCCTCCGAGGGCGATCACCTGAATGTCGATCCGTCTTAAAACGTTGGTCGTCAGCTCAACGGGCCGCCATCCGGATCGCGCCATCCAGTCGAACATCTTCCCCGTTGAAATACCCGCACTCGATCATCGTCAGCGCGAGCGCCGCAAACTCCTCCGGCCGCCCCAAGCGCTTGGGAAACGGCACCGAAGCCGCCAGCGCGTCGCGCACCGGCTGCGGCGCCGCAGCCAGCAACGGCGTGTCGAAGATCCCCGGCAGGATCGTGTTCACCCGGATCCCCTCGCTCATCAAATCGCGCGCGATCGGCAGCGTCATGCCGACCACGCCGGCCTTCGAGGCAGAATACGCCGCTTGCCCCATCTGGCCGTCCTCCGCCGCTGCGCTCGCCGTATTGACGATCGCGCCGCGCTCGCCGTCTTCACCCGGTTCCAACGTCAGCATCCCCGCCGCCGATTTGGCGAGACACCGGAACGTGCCAACGAGGTTGATCTGGATGATCCGATCGAACGCATCGAGCGGGAAATGCTTGATCGAGCCGTCCTGCTTCGATCGCCCCGCGGTCTTCGCGGCATTCCCCGTGCCCGCGCAATTGACCAGGATCCGCTCCTGGCCATGCGCCGCGCGTGCCGCCGCGAACCCCGCATCGACGCTGTCGTCCGACGTCACGTCGACCTTGCAGAACACCCCGCCGATCTCCGCCGCCAGCGCTTCGCCCTTGTCCACCTGGAGGTCGAAGATCGCCACCTTCGCGCCCTTGGCAGCCAGCGCCCGCGCGGTCGCCGCGCCCAATCCCGACGCGCCGCCGGTCACCACGGCAGCACTGTTTGCGAGGTCCATGCATCTCTCCTGTCAAAGCCCCGGGATCCGCGCCCCGGTTGCAGAACATTAGTTATGCTCGTATTCGCAGCTTGCCAAGCCGGCATGTCGCACAGGGATCCGACGATGACTGAAGCGCTGTTGCAGAACGCCAGCCCGCATTGGTTGCCACGCCAGCCCAAGGGCGCGCTCGATCATATTCCCGGCGACGACGGTCTTCCGCTGTTCGGCAACACCTTCAAGATGCTCGCCGATCCGATCGGGTTTTCGCGCGGCATGGTGGCGCGGTTCGGCCCGGTCTATCGCAACACCGCGCTCGGCGGAACCGGGCTGATGCTGCTCGGCCCGGACGCGAACGAGCTGATCCTGTTCGACCGCGACAAGATCTTCTCGTCCGAGCAGGGGTGGGGCCCCGTCCTCAACCTGCTGTTTCCTCGCGGCCTGATGCTGATGGATTTCGACAAGCATCGCGCCGACCGCAAAGCGCTGTCGGTGGCGTTCAAGCCCGAGCCGATGCGGCATTATGCGACCGAACTCGACGCCGGGATCGAGGCCGCGGTCGGACGCTGGAGCGGCCAGACGCTGCGCTTCTACGACGCGGTCAAGACACTCACGCTCGATCTCGCGGCGACCAGCTTTCTCGGCGTGCCGCTGGGCGCGGAAGCGGACCGGATCAATCAGGCGTTCGTCGACGAGGTGCAGGCTAGCGTCGCGCCGATCCGCCGCCCGTTGCCCGGCACGCAGATGCGCAAGGGCGTGAAGGCGCGCGCCTATCTGGTCGACTTCTTCGAGCGCGAAATCCCCGCGCGGCGCATCGGCGACGGTCAGGATTTTTTCTCGCAATTCTGCCGAGCGACCGATGACGACGGCGCGCCGCTGACCGCGCTGGCGATCGCCGACCACATGAACTTCCTGATGATGGCGGCGCACGACACGATCACCTCGTCCGCGACCAGCCTGGTCATGCTGCTCGCGCGCAACCCCGAGTGGCAGGAGCGGTTGCGCGAGGAAGTCGCCGCTCTCGACCCGGCCGTGCCGCTGACCGAACAGCTCGATCGCCTCGTCCTCACCGAATATGCGTTCAAGGAATCGCTGCGGATGATGCCGCCGGTCCCGTCGATCCCGCGCCGCGCCCTGAAGGCGTTCAGTTTCGGCGGGTATGACATTCCGGCCGGGACCAGCGTCGGGGTCGGCATCACCTATACGCATCACATGGCCGAATATTGGCCCGATCCCGAGCGGTTCGATCCGCTCCGCTTCACGCCCGAAGCGTCGAAAGGCCGTCACCGGTTCGCCTGGGTGCCGTTCGGCGGCGGCGCGCACATGTGCATCGGGCTGCACTTCGCGACGATGCAGATGCGGCTGCTGATCGCGCATCTGCTCAAGCGCTACCGGATCGAGGCGGCGGCGGGCAGCGGCGATGCGTGGCAGGTCTTCCCGATCCCGCGCCCGAAGGACGGTTTGCCGGTGACGTTCGTACCGCTTGTCTCCACGTAATAATGTGTCATCGTGACGCGGTTCATTCGAAGGAGCCGCCCGTTGCGCTTGACCCTAGCTCTACTCCTGCTCGCGGCGACGCCGGCCTTTGCCCAGCAACAGCCCGCAGCACCGATACCGGAGGGCCCGACGCGGAGCTTCACCGGCAGCGACCTGTTCGGCCTGACGATCGCCGCCGATCCGCAGATCAGTCCGGACGGCAAGACGATCGTCTATGTCCGCCGCACCGGCGACGTGATGACCGACAGGATGCAGTCGTCGCTCTGGCTGATCGATGTCGCGAGCGGACGCCAGACGCCGTTCGCCGCTGACGGCAGCAGCCCGCGCTGGTCGCCCGACGGTGCGCGCATCGCCTACGCAGCACGCGACGGTGAGGGATCGCAGCTGTTCGTCCGCTGGATCGGCGGTGCGCAGAGCGCGCGCGTAACGAGTTTCCCCGGCGATCCGCAGGCGCTCGCCTGGTCGCCGGACGGGACGAAGCTCGCCTATATCGCCACGGTAGCAGGCGAGGGGACCAAGCTCGGCACGCAGCCACCCAAGCCCGAGGGCGCGAAATGGGCCGAGCCGCTGACGATCATCGACCGCGTCAACTATCGCAACGACGGGCCGGGCTATGTGAAGCCGGGCTACGACCATCTCTTCGTGGTCGGCGCGGACGGGGGCGCGGCGCGGCAGCTCACATACGGCAAGTTCGACGATGGCGGTCCGCTGTCGTGGACGCCCGATGGCCGCAGCATCGTCTTCGCCGCGATCCGCGGGCCCGCCGCCGACCGCCAGGTGATGAACTCCGACGTGATCGCGGTCGATACGGCGAGCGGTGCGATGCGGACGCTGACGACGCGCGACGGCCCCGACGCCCAGCCCCGCGTATCGCCGGATGGCTCGAAGATCGCGTGGCTCGGCTTCGACGACAAGCGCCGCAGCTACGAGAATACGCAGCTCTACGTCGGCGACCGCGACGCCGCCTCGCCGCGTTCGCTCACCGCCACGCTCGACCGCGGAATCGAGGACGCGGTGTGGTCCGCCGACGGCCGCAGCCTGTATGCGAGCTATGACGATCACGGCCAGCGTCGCGTCGCCCGCGTTGGTGTCGACGGCCGCGTCACGCCGCTGGTCGACAACGTGGCGGGCGGCGGGCTCGACCGGCCCTATACCGGCGGCGAGTTCTCGGTCTCGAAGGGCGGCACGATCGCCTATACCGGCGGCGATGCGAGCGCCCCCGCCGACGTCTGGGTGCTGGCGGGCGGGAAGCCTCGCCGTCTGACGACGCTCAACGCGGTGCTGACCGGATCGAAGACTTTGGCGTCGGTGCGGAAGATCGCCGTGACAGCGCCCGATGGTCGGCCGATCGACGCTTGGCTCGCCACCCCGCCGGGCCGTGTCGCGGGTCAGCGCGTGCCGTTGATCATCGAGATCCACGGCGGGCCGAACGCTGCCTATGGCCCAGGTTTCGCGACCGACATGCAGCTTTACGCCGCGGCCGGCTATGCAGTCCTCTGGACCAACCCGCGCGGCTCGACCTCCTACGGTGCCGAGTTCGCCAACCTGATCGACAAGACCTATCCCGCGGCGGATTATGACGACCTGATCGCCTCGGTCGATGCGGCGATCGCGGACGGCACCGCCGATCCCGACAATCTGTTCGTGACCGGCGGCTCGGGCGGGGGGCTGCTGACCGCGTGGATCGTCGGCAAGACCGACCGGTTCAAGGCCGCCGCGACGCAGAAGCCGGTGATCAACTGGATCAGCGAGGCGCTGACGATGGACAACACACTGTTCACCTCACGCTATTGGTTCACCAAGCTGCCATGGGAGGATCCGATGAGCTATTGGAACCGCTCGCCGCTGAGCATCGTCGGCAACGTCAAGACGCCGACGCTGGTGGTGGTCGGGGGCGACGACTACCGGACGCCGGTGAGCGAGTCCGAGCAATATTACGCCGCGCTCCAGATCCGCGGCGTGCCGACCGCGCTGGTGAAGGTGCCGGGCGCGAGCCACGGCGGTATCGCCTCACGCCCGTCGCAGTCGGCGGCAAAGGCGTCGGCGATCATCGCCTGGTTCGATCGATATCGGAAGCCGGCAGTCGCAACGGCAGCAACACAGGGAACGGCACAATGACGATACGGTACATGATGCTGGCCGGCGTAGCGCTGGTCTCGACGGCGGCCGTCGCGCAGGTCCAGCCGCCCCGCGTCGCGAAGAAGCCGTTCCAGGTGACCTCACCGAACGGCGCGCGCGAGGACGATTATTACTGGCTGCGCGACGACACGCGGAAGAACCTGGAGATGCTCGCCTATCTCGCCGCGGAGAACGCCTATGCCGATGCGCAACTCGCCGCTCTGAAGCCGCTCCAGGCCAAGCTCTACGAAGAGACCGTCTCGCACATCAAGCAGGACGACAGCTCGGTTCCCTACGCGAAGAACGGCTATTATTACGGCTCTCGGTTCCAGACCGGCGCCGATTATCCGATCCTCGAACGCCGCAAGGGAACCCGCACCGCGCCCGCCGAAACGCTGTTCGACGAGCCGGCGATGGCGAAGGGCCACAGCTTCTTCGCGCTCAGCGACTGGGCGGTAAGCCCCGACAACGCCCGCGTCGCCTGGGCCGAAGACACCGTCGGCCGTCGCCAATATGTGCTCAAGGTGAAGGACCTCATGACCGGCGCGACGATCGCCGACACGCTCTCGAACATCGAGCCGAACGTCGTCTGGGCGGACGATAACAAGACGTTGCTGTACGTCGAGAAGGACCCGGTCACGCTGCGTGGCTACCGCGTGAAGGCGCATGTCCTCGGCACGCCCGTCGCCAGCAATCGGCTGCTCTACGAGGAAAAGGACGACACCTATTCGATGGAGGTCTCGCGCACGTCCGACGACAGGTTTATCTGCATCGGCGTCGGCAGCACGGTCAGCGACGAGCAACGCTGCGCTCCCGCCGCCGCGCCGACCAGCTTCACCATCGTCGCACCGCGGGCGCGCGAGTTCCGCTATGGCGCGGACCATATCGGCAACCGCTGGATCATCCGCACCAACAAGGACGCCAAGAACTACAAGCTCGTCACCGTCGCCGACGCCGATCTCGCCAAGGGCACGGCGGCGTGGCGCGACCTGACGCCGGCCAGCGATACCGTTTTCATCGAGGGCTTCAAGCCGTTCGACGGCTTCGTCGCGATCGACCAGCGCGAAGGCGGCAACCGCATGATCCGCGTGCTGGACGACGCCGGCAAGTCGACCGCGGTGACCGCCGACGAACCCGCCTATCGCATGTCGCTCGACGTCAACGAGGAGACGGCGACACCCTGGGTGCGCTACACCTATGGCTCGCTGGTCACGCCGACGACCACCTACGAGGTCAATGCGAAGACCCGCGAACGCCGCGTGCTGAAGGTCGCGCCGGTGCCGGGCTATGATCCCGCGAAATACGTTACCGAACGAGTCTGGGCGCCCGCGCGCGACGGCACGCGGATCCCCGTGTCGCTGGTCTACGCAAAGGGCACCAGGCGCGATGGCGCCGCGCCGCTCTTCCAATACGCCTATGGCAGCTACGGCATATCGAGCGACCCGGCAGTCGATCCGGGTCGCATCGGCTTGCTCGATCGCGGCGTCGTCTACGCGATTGCGCATATCCGCGGCGGGCAGGAGATGGGCCGCGGCTGGTATGACGACGGCCACCTGCTCAACAAGAAGAACAGCTTCACGGACTTCATCGACGTCACCCGCTATCTCGTCGCGCAGAGATATGCCGCCAAGGACCGCGTCGCGGCGATGGGCGGCAGCGCGGGCGGATTGCTGATGGGCGGCGTCGCGAACATGGCGCCGGCGGACTACAAGCTGATCATCGCGCAGGTGCCGTTCGTCGATGTCGTCACGACGATGCTCGACGCGTCGATCCCGCTGACGACGTTCGAATATGACGAATGGGGCAACCCCGCGCAGAAGGCGTCGTACGATTACATGCTGAGCTATTCGCCGTACGACAACGTCAAGGCGAAGGCCTATCCGGCGCTGTATGTCGGCACCGGGCTATGGGACAGCCAAGTGCAATATTATGAGCCAACCAAGTGGGTCGCCAAACTGCGCGAACTGAAGACCGACAAGAACCCGCTGCTGTTCCGCGTCAACATGGAGGCCGGGCATGGCGGCAAGTCGGGGCGCTTCGAGCGCTATCGCCAAAATTCCGAATGGCAGGCCTTCATGCTGCAACAGCTCGGCCTGGCGAAATAGCGCTGCTCCGCTTTCAGTTTTAACCGCCACCTCCGCTCTTTTCCGTCATGCCGGACTGGTTCCGGCATCCACCGTGCCGCAACATCGGTGATTCGGCTTGCGGAACGGTGGACCCCGGAACACGTCCGGGGTGACGGCATGATTTCAGGACTCGCGGCGATCGCAAAACGCCGAATGTCAGCCCGTCCTGGCGCCCGTTGGCATGGCGCTTAAAGCAGGGTACCGATCGCGCGGGATGCTGCTTTCAGCCGTTTCCCGTGATCGCGTCGGTGCCCGGAAGGGCTTGATTGGGAATGCGGTGCGGACGGTTCGCCGTCCTATGCCGCGGCTGTCCCTGCAACTGTAAGCGGCGAGCGAGACGCACGAGCCCTCTACGCGAGGGCAGCCACTGGGCCACAACGCCTGGGAAGGCGTGCATCGAGCAAAGACCCGCGAGCCAGGAGACCTGCCGGCGTCTGGTCGCTCTTGTCCCGGTCCAGGGGGTGGCCGAGGCACGGTGAACGCCGCCTGCGTGACACTGGCTGAGCGACGACCATGTGGCGGGGGCCGCATCGGCGTCGTGCGTCGGCCGCTCATGGCGTCCGGTCGTCGTATGTCCCGGCCGTTCGCGGCAGGCCCCGGTCCTCGTCGGACGCTGCGGGGTTTGTGCATGACGACTTCAACACTCGAAAGACCGACGCGGGTTTCGACCCGCAAGCGCATCGGCTGGCTGTTCGCAGGCCTGGTCGCGGCCAATATCGCTGCGTGGGGCTGGGCGTTCTCGCTGTTCCACGCGCAACCCCTCATGCTCGGCACGGCCTTGCTGGCCTGGGGATTGGGCTTGCGCCACGCAGTCGACGCGGACCACATCGCCGCGATCGACAACGTAACCCGCAAGCTGATGCAGGACGGCCAGCGCCCGATCGCCGTCGGCTTCTGGTTCGCGATCGGCCACTCCGGGATCGTGCTGATCGCCGCCGTCGCGATCGCGCTCACCGCCAGCGCGCTGTCGCAGTTCGAGGCGTTCAAGCAGGTCGGCGGCGTGGTCGCGACGATGATCTCCGCCCTGTTCCTGTTCACGATCGCCGCGATGAACCTGATCATCCTCCGCTCGGTCTGGCGCACCTTCGGCCACGTCCGCGGCGGCGGCACCTATGTCGAGGAGGATCTCGACCTGCTGCTCGGCAGTCGCGGCCTGCTCGCGCGGCTGTTCCGCCCGATGTTCCGGCTCGTCACGCGGAGCTGGCACATGGCCCCGCTCGGCTTCCTGTTCGGCCTCGGCTTCGACACCGCCACCGAGGTCGCGATCCTCGGCCTCTCCGCGAGCCAGGCCGCCGACGGTCTGTCGATCGGCACCGTCCTCGTCCTCCCCGTGCTGTTCGCAACCGGCATGGCGCTGGTCGACACCGCGGACGGCGTCGTCATGCTAGGCGCGTACGAATGGGCGTTCGTGAAGCCGATCCGGAAGCTCTATTACAACATCACCATCACGCTGATCTCCGCCATCGTCGCGATCGCGATCGGCGGCATCGAGACGCTCGCGCTGCTCGGCGCAAAGCTCGGCCTGACCGGTGGCATCTGGGATCTGGCAGCCGCACTCGGCGAGAACTTCAACGGCCTAGGCTTCGCGATCATCGGCCTTTTCGTGCTGTGCTGGGTCCTGAGCTTCGCCATCTACCGCTGGAAATGCTTCGACGAGATCGAGGTGAGGCACGGGTAAACTGGCTCCGCCCCTCTCGATCCTCCCCCGCCAGGGGGAGGTGGCGCGAAGCGACGGAGGGGGAGGACGGCGACCACGTAGGTTCCGTGTCCTCCCCCTCCGTCACCTGCGGTGCCACCTCCCCCTGGCGGGGGAGGATCGAAAACTACTGATATGCGAATTGGCACGCCCCCGGAATTCCTCTAACCCCACCCCCGAGGCTCGGTTTCACCGAACCTCAAAGATCGCGCCGGTGCCCGGAAGGGCTTGAATGGGAATGCGGTGCGGGAGGATCTCCTCTCAATGCCGCGGCTGTCCCTGCAACTGTAAGCGGTGAGCGAGACGCACACGCCCTTCGCGAGGGGGGCAGCCACTGGGGATACCTGGGAAGGCGTACGTCGAGCCTCGACCCGCGAGCCAGGAGACCTGCCAGCGCAAAGGTCGCTCTTGCCATGATCCAGGGGATGGTCGCGGCACGGTACTCCGTCTGAGCGACGAACGCGTGCGGCCGTCTGGTCGTGCGTGCGTGTGCTTGCAGGAGAATATAATGCCCGATCTTTCCACCAATCTGGCCAAGGTCCCCGTTACCATCGTCACCGGCTTCTTAGGCGCCGGCAAGACCACGCTCCTCAGCCACCTGATCCGCAACGCCAACGGCCGCCGCCTCGCGGTCGTCGTCAACGAATTCGGCACGCTCGGCATCGACGGCGACATCCTCAAGGGCTGCGCGATCCCCGATTGCCCGGCCGAAAACGTGGTCGAGCTGGCCAATGGCTGCATCTGCTGCACGGTCGCCGACGACTTCATCCCGACCGTCGAGACGCTGCTCGCGCTCGACCCGCGCCCCGATCACATCCTGATCGAGACGTCCGGCCTCGCGCTGCCCAAGCCGCTGCTCAAGGCATTCGACTGGCCCGCGATCCGCTCGCGCATCACCGTCGACGGCGTCATCGCGCTCGCCGATGCCGAGGCGGTCGCCGCCGGTCGCTTCGCCCCCGATGTCGCCGCGCTCGACGCGCAGCGCGCCGCAGACCCCAGCGTCGACCACGAGACGCCCCTGTCGGAGGTGTTCGAGGACCAGCTCGCCTGCGCCGATCTCGTACTCCTGACCAAGGTCGACCTCGCCGGACCCGAAGGCGTCGCCAAGGCACGCGCAGTGATCGCCGCCGAGTCCGCACGGCCGCTCCCCGTCATCGACCTCATCGACGGCATCATCGATCCCCGCGTGATCCTCGGCCTCAACGCCGCCGCCGAGGACGACATCGCCAGCCGCCCCTCGCATCATGACGGCGAGGACGATCACGAGCATGACGATTTCGACAGCGTCGTCGTCGAACTGGGCGAGATCGCCGACCCTGCCGACCTCACCGCGAAGATCGAAGCGCTCGCCCGCAGCGCCGACATCCTCCGCGTGAAGGGTTACGCGGCGGTCACCGGCAAGCCGATGCGCCTGCTCGTCCAGGCGGTCGGCGCCCGCGTCCGCACGCAATACGACCGTCCGTGGGGCGCAGGCGAACCCCGCCGCACGCAACTCGTGGTGATCGCCGAGCACGACCGCATCGACGAGGCCCGCATCAAGGCCGCGCTGGACGCCTGAGCCCCGATGCACGTCGTCTTCCGCGAGACCCACGGGCTGGAGGAAAGCGCGGTCCCGCAGGACCTCGCCCAATCCCCCGCGGATCTCGTCGTCCTGTCCTTCTCCGATGGCGATCTCGGGGCGTTCGCCGCGGGCTGGCGACGTGCGGACGCCGTCGGAAACCGCCTCCCATCGCTACGCCTCGCGAACCTGACCGCCCTCCAGCACCCGCTCTCGGTCGACACCTATGTCGAGCAGACGCTGGCCGGCGCGAAGGGCATCCTGATCCGGCTGATCGGGGGCCGCTCCTATTGGAGCTACGGCCTGCAACAGGTCGAAAACCTCGCACGCGAGAAGGGCATCGCGCTGGCAGTCCTCGCCGCGGACGGTCGCATCGACACGCGCCTCGACGCCGCTTCGACGATCCCGCTGTCGACGCTGCGCCGCCTGGCCCATCTCTGCGACACCGGCGGCGCGGTCGCAGCCCAAGCGGCGCTGGCCCAGTTCGCGCTGGCCGCCGGCTGCTACGCCGGCCCCGTCACCGGCGTCCGCGCGATCGCCGATGTCGGTGGCTGGCAACCGCATGACGGCGTGACCTGCCCGGCGGCATTCGCACTCAACGCGCACCGCCCCCGCATCCTGATCGTCTTCTACCGCTCCTACCTGACCGCCGCAGACCTCCACCCGATCGAAGCGCTCCACGCCGAACTGACCGCGCGCGGCGTCGACGTCTTCGGCCTGTTCGCGCCCTCCCTCAAAGCGCCTGACGCAGCCGGCTGGCTGAGCCGCTGGGTCGAGGCCCTGAAGCCCTCCGCGATCGTCAACGCCACCGCCTTCTCCGCCCGCGGCGCGACCGACACGACGCCCCTCGACGCCGCCAACGTCCCCGTGTTCCAGATCGCGCTCGCCACGTCCGACCGCGCAGCCTGGGCGGGCGCCACCCGCGGCCTGTCGCCCGCCGACCTCGCCATGCACGTGGTCCTTCCCGAAGTGGACGGCCGCCTCTTCGCCGGCGTCGCCAGCTTCAAGGAAGCCGCGGCGAGGGACGGCGACCTCGAATACACCCGCCGCGAACACCGTGCCGACCCCGCACGCATCACCGCCATCGCCGCGCGGATCAAGGCGTGGACGAAACTCGCCGGCAAACCCGTCGCCGACCACCGCATCGCGATCGTCCTCTCGACCTACCCCGGCAAGGCCTACCAGATGGCGCACGCCGTCGGTCTCGACGCGCTTGCCTCCACGCAAGCCATCCTCGCCGACCTCGCCGAAGCCGGCTACGCGATCACCCCCGACGCGAGCGACCTCGCTACGTTACGCATTCACTGGCCGCTCGCCGAGTATCGCAAGGCACTCGCGAACCTCTCCGAAGCCCTCCGCAAGGACCTCCAGCAAAGCTGGGGCGACCCCACCGAAGACTTCGCCTTCACCGCGATCGATCAAGGCGGTGCGCTGGTCGCGCTCCAACCCGAACGCGGCCGAACCGAGCACCGCGCGGACGAGTATCACGACCTCTCCCGCTGCCCCAGTCACGCCTATGTCGCCTTCTACCTGTGGCTACGCGAGCGCGGCACCGACGCGCTCGTCCATGTCGGCGCGCACGGTACGCTGGAGTGGCTACCCGGCAAGTCGGTCGCGCTGTCCGACGCCTGCTGGCCCGAAGCGCTCACCGGCGCGATGCCCGTCATCTACCCGTTCATCGTCAACGACCCCGGCGAAGCGGCCCAGGCCAAACGCCGCATCGGCGCGGTTACGCTCGGCCACGTCCCGCCGCCGCTCGAACGCACGCGCACCGGCGCAGGCCTCGGTCGCCTCGAAGCGCTGCTCGACGAATTTTCCAACGCGGACGGCCTCGACCCCGCGCGCCGCGACCGCCTGCAACGCGACATCCGCGACGAAGCCACCGCCACCGGCCTCGCCGCCACGCTTG
The DNA here is from genome assembly GCF_024273235.1 of Sphingomonas faeni. Lineage (GTDB taxonomy): Bacteria > Pseudomonadota > Alphaproteobacteria > Sphingomonadales > Sphingomonadaceae > Sphingomonas > Sphingomonas faeni_A. The sequence continues at coordinate 105,785 of NZ_JANBVH010000003.1, forward strand.
GCCTCGACGACGGACAGTCACAGTCGGAAGCCATCACCCGTATCGACACGTTCGTCTGCGACGTGAAGGAAAGCCAGTACGGCGACGGCCTCCACATCTACGGCCGCGGCGAGCATGGCGAAGCCGAACGCTCCGGACTCCTGTCCGCACTCCAAGGCAAACGCGTCGCACCCGGCCCCTCCGGCTCCCCGTGGCGAGGCCGCGCCGACGTCCTCCCGACCGGCCGCAACCTCTACACGACCGATCCCCGCGCAGTTCCTTCCCGCGCCGCCCACACCCAAGGCGTCAAACTCGCCGACGAGCTAGTCCGCCGTCACCTACAGGACCACGGTGACTACCCCCGCAACCTCGTCGTCGATCTCTGGGCGTCTGCGACGATGCGGACAGCAGGCGAGGAGTTCGCGATGGCGCTCCACCTGCTCGGCGCGGAGCCGGTCTGGGACATGCAGTCCGATCGCGTCACGGGCGTCGAGATCCTGCCGCTGGCAAACTTCGACCGTCCCCGCATCGACGTCACCCTGCGCGTATCCGGCCTGTTCCGCGACGCCTTCCCGACGCTCTGCAGGATGTTCGGCCAAGCCGTCCGCGCGCTCACCGCACGCGACGAACCGCAGGACTGGAACCCGTTCGTCGGCAAGGCGGTCAGCGCTCGCGTCTACGGCCCCGAACCCGGCCGCTACGGCCTGAGCATGGGCGACGCCGCCGAAACCTATACCCCCGAAGCGCGCCTCACCGCCGGCCAAGCCTGGCTGTCGGCCTCCAGCCACGCGCTCGACGCCGGTGAAGGAGGGCGCCAAGGCAACTTCGATCCCAGCGGCATCCGCGACCGTGTCGCCGCCGCCGACGCCTTTGTCCACGTCCAGGATTTGCCCGAAACCGACCTCCTTCTCGCCGCAGACTATGCCGCGCATGAAGCAGGCTTCGCCGCCGCGCAATCGGTCGCCGGGGGTAACGCCACCCTCTACCATCTCGACGCGAGAGACCCGACCCAAGCCAAAGCGCGCACGCTCAACGAGGAGATCGCCCGCGTCGTCCACGCCCGCGCGGCGAACCCTGCCTGGGTCGACGGCATGATGCGCCACGGCTTCCGCGGCGGCGCGGAGATCGCCGCCACGCTCGATCATCTCGGCGCCTTCGCCCACCTCGCCAGCGCGGTCCGCCCCGAACTGATCGACCTGTATTACGACGCCACGTTGGGCCGTGACGACGTCCAAGCCTTCCTCGCCGAAGCCAACCCCGGCGCGCTCGCGGCGATGCAGTCGCGCTTCGCCGCCCTCCACGCTGCAGACCTCTGGCCGACCCGCCGCAACTCGATCCTAGCTGAGCTGGACCTGCCGGCATGACCGGGTTCGTCGTCAAGGGCTGGTGCCCCGACGCATGGCGTCCGATGATGGCGGGCGACGGCCTGCTCGTTCGCGCCCGCCCCCCGCTCGGTCGCCTGACCCGCGCGCAGGTTCTAGGCCTTGCCGAGGCCACGACGCAGCACGGCAACGGCCAGATCGACGCCACCACCCGCGCCAACCTCCAGATCCGCGGCGTCCGCGAGGAAAGCTGGCGCCCGCTGATCTCCGCGCTTCTCGATCTCGGCCTGGTCGACCGGGACCAGACCCGAGAGGCGCGCGCCAACATCCTCGTCGCACCCGACTGGCGCGCAAGCGACGACACCCACCGCATCGCCGAGGAACTACGCGCCCGCCTGTCCGAACTGCCGGGTCTTCCCGGCAAGGTCGGGTTCGCGATCGACGTCGGCGCCACGCCGACGCTGCAGGACGCTCCCGCCGACTTCCGCATCGAGCGCGCCGCATCCGGTCAATTGATCCTGCGCGCAGACGGTCGCGACCTCGGCACGCCGCTGTCGCCCGGCACCGAAGTCGACCACCTGATCGCGCTTGCTCGATGGTTCGTGGAGAGCGGCGGCGCCGCGAGCGGTCGCATGGCAAGACACGACGCGCCGCTTCCGGACTGGGCTGCCGGCATCACGTCATCCGCGCCAGCGGCGTACAGGCTCCAACCCGGCCGGCACCCTCTCGGCGTCGCGCTCGGCCTGCCATTCGGTCGGGTCTCGGCGACGGCACTGACCCGCTTCCTCGAAGCCGAAACTGCCGTCGAGGCGATCCGCCTGACACCCTGGCACATCGCGATCTGCGAAACGGATGCCAAGCTCGCGGTGCAGCCGGACCCCGCCCAGTTCATCACCGATCCATCCTCGCCGTTACTTCGCACGGACGCCTGCGTAGGCGCACCGGCCTGTCCGCAAGCTACCGTCGAAACCCGCAGCCTCGCACACCGCCTGACCCCCCACATCGCCGGCCGGCTCCACGTCTCCGGATGCGCCAAGGGATGCGCGCGCGCCGCCCCCGCCGACGTGACGCTGACCGGTCGCGACGGCCGCTACGACCTCGCCTTCGACGCGCGCGCCGGCGCGCCACCTTCCCGCGCGGGCCTCGACGCCGCGCAGATCCTCGCTCAGTTCGGAGCCGCCTGAATGCCGTACGCCTACGAAACCGACGGCGCGGCGATCTACCGCCAGTCCTTCGCGATGATCCGCGCGGAGGCCGACCTCGCCCGGTTCTCGCCCGAGGAAGAGCCGGTAGCCGTCCGCATGATCCACGCCGCCGGGCTCGTCGGCCTCGCCCAGCACCTCCGCTTCTCGCCCAACTTCGCGGTCGAAGCACGCCGCGCGCTGCAGGCCGGCGCGCCGATCCTGTGCGACGCCCGCATGGTCACCGAAGGCATTACCCGCGCCAGATTGCCCGCCGACAACCGCATCATCTGCACGCTCCACGCCGCCGAAACGCCGGAGCTCGCCCGGACGATGGGCAACACGCGATCGGCCGCCGCACTCGAACTCTGGCGCCCGCATCTCGCCGGCGCCGTCGTCGCGATCGGCAATGCGCCCACCGCGCTGTTCCACCTGCTCAACATGCTCGAAGACCCCGCTTGTCCGCGCCCGGCGGCGATCATCGGCTGCCCCGTAGGCTTTGTCGGCGCGGTCGAATCGAAGGCCGCGCTCTGGACCGACCAACCCGTGCCGTGCGTGGTCGTCGAAGGCCGCATGGGCGGCAGCGCGATCACCGTCGCGGCGATCAACGCGCTGGCGAGCGGCACCGAATGACACCGTTGCGAACTGGCGGCACGATCCACGGCGTAGGCTTGGGGCCGGGCGCGCAGGACCTCATGAGCGTCCGCTCGGATCGCCTCGTCCGCGGCGCGCGTCATATCGCCTATTTCCGCAAGGCGGGCCGGCCCGGGCAGGCGCGGAAGATAGTCGACGGCATGCTCCGCGCCGACGTGATCGAATTCCCGATGGAATACCCCGTCACCACCGAAATCCCCGTCTCGGACCCGCGCTACAACGACTGCCTGTCGGCGTTCTACGAAACCTGTATCGATCACCTCGCGGCGCTAGCCAACGCCGGCGAAGACGTCGTCGTGCTCTGCGAAGGCGACCCGTTCTTCTACGGCTCGTTCATGCACCTCTACACCCGCCTCCAGACGATCGCACCGGTCCGGGTCGTGCCCGGCATCACCGGCATGTCCGGCGCCTGGACCGCCAGCGGCGCACCGATCACCTGGGGCGATGACGTGCTGACGGTGCTGATGGGCACGCTCCCCGAGGAGGATCTGGTCCGCCGCATCCGCGACACCGATGCGCTGGTAGTGATGAAGATCGGCCGTCACCTCGCCAAGCTCCGCCGCGCCGTCGCCGCCGCCGGACGCGAGAGCGAGGCATGGCTGGTCGAATATGCCGCGATGGCCGATCAGCGTGTCACGCGGCTCTGCGAGGCGGACGCCATCACGCCCTATTTCTCGATCCTGCTGATCCATGGCCAGGGGCGCCGTCCATGACTGGCTGGCTCGCGATCGCAGGCCTCGGCCCGGGCGATCCAAACCTCGTGACGCCCGAAGTCACCGCCGCGCTCGGCGAAGCGACCGACGTCATCGGCTACATCCCCTACGTCGCGCGCGTCGCCTCCCGCGATGGCCTCACGCTCCACCCGACCGACAACCGCGTCGAACTCGACCGGGCCACACACGCCCTCCAGCTCGCAGCCCAAGGCCACCGCGTCGTGGTCGTATCCTCGGGCGATCCCGGCGTGTTCGCCATGGCCGCGGCGGTGTTCGAAGCGCTCGAAGCCGGCCCGCAGGAATGGCGCGATCTCGACGTCCGCGTACTCCCCGGCATCACCGCGATGCTCGCCGCAAGCGCCCGCGCTGGCGCTCCGCTCGGCCATGATTTCTGCGCGATCAACCTGTCCGACAATCTGAAGCCCTGGCTGCTGATCGAACGCCGCGTGCGCCTCGCCGCCGAGGCCGATTTCGCGATCGCCTTCTACAACCCCCGATCGAAGGCGCGCCCCGACGCCCTGATCCGCATCTTCGAGATCCTCCGCGAGACCTGCCGCGACGACCGCCCGGTGCTGTTCGCCCGCGCCGTCTCCACGCCCGAGGAAACCCTCCGCATCTTGCCCCTCACCGAAGCCCGCGCGGACATGGCCGACATGCGGACGATGATCATCATCGGCTCCAGCCTCACCCGGATCATCGACCGCCCGGCAGGCCCGATCCTCTACACGCCCCGGTCGGCACCATGATCGAGCCAGTGCAGCACGTCCTCCGCCGCATGCACCTCCAACCGAGCGGGCAGGGCCGGCCGATCGATCATGATCACGCGGAGTCCGAGCGCACGCGCCGCGCCCAGCTTAGCCTGCGCGCCCGTGCCGCCAGCGTTCTTGCAGACCACCAGCTCGATCCCGTGCGCCGCCATCAACCGCCGGTCGCCGTCGACATCGAACGGTCCGCGATCGATCACCAGATGATGCCGCGGCAACCCGGGCGTCTGCTCCGGCGCGTCGACGAACCGCAACAGATACTCGTGCTGAGGCTGCGCCGCGAACGCATCGACATGCATCCGACCCAGCGCGAGCATCACGCGCCGCGCAGGGCCAGCCAGCGCCGCAACAGCACCCTCGATATCGGTCACGCGGGTCCAGCGATCATCCGGACCGGGCACCCAGGCGGGGCGAGTCAAGGCGATGTGCGCCACCCCCGCACGCGCCGCAGCCACGACGGCGTTGGCGCTCATTCGCGCCGCGAACGGATGCGTCGCATCGACGAGATGCGTCACGCCGTGCGCTCGCAGATACGCGACCAGACCCTCGACACCGCCAAAGCCGCCCACCCGCACCGGGATCGGCTGCACCTTGGGGTTCGCCACGCGCCCGGCGTAGCTCAACACGGCCGCATCGCCTCGCCCGGCCAGCATTGCGGCGAGCGCGCTGGCCTCGGTCGTGCCGCCCAGCACCAGGATGTTCGACATGGCTGACACTCCCTGGCTGGCGATCATCGGATTGAGCGAAGACGGCGCGGCCGGCCTGTCCGTGGCGGCAAAAGCAGCACTCGCCGAGGCCGATTTGGTGACCGGTGCAACCCGTCACCTCGCCCTCCTTCCGGACCTTAAGAGCGAGGTCATGCCCTGGCCAGTCCCGTTCGACGCGGGCATTCCCCGCCTGCTGGAGCACCGCGGCCGGCGCGTGACGATGCTCGTGTCCGGCGATCCGTTCTGGTTCGGCGCAGGCACCTCCGTCACGCGCCACCTCGCACCGACCGCGTGGGTCGCTTACCCCGCGCCCTCCACGTTCAGCCTTGCCGCCGCGCGTCTCGGCTGGCCGCTCGAGGACACCGCCTGTCTCGGTCTCCATGCCGCGCCCCTGTCACGCCTTCGCCGGCACATCGCACCAGACCGCCGCGCCCTCGTCCTGCTCCGCGACGGCGAGGCCGTGGCGAAACTCGCTTGCTATCTGGACGATCTCGGCTTCGGCGCATCGCATCTCCACATCCTCGAAGCCCTTGGCGGCCCCCGCGAACGCATCCGCGAAGCGACCGCCGCCACGCTGGCCTTTGACGACATCGCGCATCCCGTCGCGATCGGCATCGCGTTTGCCGGCGACGGCACGGTGCTACCGCGAACCTCCGGCCTGCCCGACGCGTGGTTCGAGCATGATGGACAGATCACCAAGCGCCCGGTCCGCGCGCTCACGCTGTCCGCGCTCGCGCCGAAACCCGGCGAGATGCTGTGGGATATCGGCGCAGGCTCGGGCTCGATCGGGATCGAATGGCTGCTCTCCCATCCATCCACCAACGCCATCGCATTCGAAGCCGACCCCGTCCGCGCCGACCGCATCCGCAACAACGCCGCCGCCCTCGGGGTCGACCGGCTGCAAGTCGTCGAAGGCCGCGCACCCGGTGCCCTCGCAGACCAGGCCATACCCAACGCCGTCTTCATCGGCGGGGGGCTTTCGGACGCGATGCTGGACGCACTCTGGAAAGCACTTCCAACCGGCACCCGCCTCGTCGCCAACGCCGTCACGCTGGAGTCCGAAGCGCTCTTGGCCGGCTGGCACGCAGCGAAGGGCGGCACGCTCATGCGGATAGAGCTGTCCGACGCCGCTCCGCTCGGCACGCGCCGGGGTTGGCGAGCGAGCTATCCCGTCGTCCAGTGGAGCGTCGCGCTGTGATCGTCGCCGGCTTCGGATTTCGCACCGGCGCGGACGTCGCTGCGCTGCGTACCGCACTCGCCGCGGCGCAGCACGGGTGCCCGCCTGTGACGACCCTGGCGGCACCCCACGACAAGCTGGCGCTCGTTTCGGAACTGGCGGAGGCGCTGGGTCTACCCGTGATCGCCGTACCGCCCGACGCGTTGCAGGTGCCGAAAACGCACACTCAGTCGATCGCCAGCCTCGAAGCCCGCCAGACCGGCAGCGTCGCCGAAGCCTCGGCCCTCGCGGCCGCCGGCCCCGGCGCGCAGCTTCTCGCCACCCGCCACATCTCGCCCGACCTGATGGCCACCTGCGCCATTGCCCGATCGGGTGTCGAAGGACCCGCTGCATGACCGTCCACTTCATCGGCGCAGGCCCCGGCGCGCCGGACCTGCTGACCTTGCGCGGCCGCGATCGGATCGCCGGATCACCCGTCTGCCTCTATGCCGGATCGCTGATCCCGACGGCGATGCTCGATCACTGTCCCCCCGGCGCGCGCATCGTCAACACCGCGCCGCTGTCGCTCGACCAGATCATCGGCGAGATCCAGACCGCACACGACGCCGGGCAGGACGTCGCGCGGCTCCATTCCGGCGATCTGTCGATCTGGTCGGCGATGGGCGAGCAACTGCGCCGCCTTCGCGACCTGGATATCCCGTTCACGATCACCCCCGGCGTCCCCGCCTTCGCCGCCGCCGCCGCGGCGCTGGAGGTCGAATTGACGCTCCCCGAACTCGTGCAATCGGTGGTGCTGACCCGCACGCCCGGTCGCGCCAGCACGATGCCCGCCGCCGAGACCCTGACCGCGTTCGCGGCAACCGGCGCGACGCTCGCGATCCATCTCTCGGTCCACAACCTGGCGCAGGTCGTCGCGGACCTCACGCCGTCCCATGGCCCGGAATGCCCGGTGGCGATCGTGTGGCGCGCGAGTTGGCCCGACCAGCAGATCGAGCGCGCCACGCTCGCGACGATCGCGCAGGCTATCGAAGGCAAACCCGATCGCACCGCGCTGATCCTCGTCGGCAAAGCCCTGGCCGCAGAGAATTTCGTCGAAAGCAGCCTCTACGCGAAGGGCTATGACCGCCGCTTCCGTCCCCAATCCGCGGACTCGAAGTTCGCCGAAGACCTCGCATGACCCCCGGCCTGCTCATCGCCGCACCCGCCTCGGGCACCGGCAAGACTACCGTCATGCTCGGCCTCCTTCGCGCGCTCCGCGACGATGGCCTCGCGGTCCAGCCGTTCAAGAGCGGCCCCGACTATATCGACCCAGCCTTCCACCGCGCCGCCAGCGGCCGCGCGTCGTTCAACCTCGACAGCTGGTCGATGCCCGCCGCGATGCTCGATACACTGGCGGCCAATGCCGACGACGCCGACTTCGCGCTCGCTGAGGGCTCGATGGGGCTCTTCGACGGCGTCGCGAAGCCGGGCGCAACCGGCAACGGCGCCAGTGCCGACATCGCCCGCAGGATGGGCTGGCCGGTCGTGTTGGTCATCGACGTGTCGGGCCAAGCACAGTCCGCGGCCGCCACTGCGCTCGGCTTCAGCCGCTACGATCCCAGCGTGCCGATCGCCGGCGTCATCCTCAACCGCGTCGCCAGCCCCCGCCACGAACGTCTGGCGCGCAGCGGTATGGACGCGGTCGGCATCCGCGTGTTCGGATCACTGCCAAGGCGCGGCGATCTGAAACTGCCGGAGCGCCACCTCGGGCTGGTGCAGGCCGCCGAGCACCCGGACCTCGACGCGCGCATCGACGACTATGCGACGTTCCTCCGCGCGCATGTCGACATTCCCGCAATCCGCGACGCCGCTTCGGCCGGCGCCCGGGCGGCAGGCGCGCAAAGCTGGATCCGGCCACCCGCCCAGCGTATCGCGCTCGCTCAGGACGCAGCCTTCTCGTTCACCTACGCGCACGTGCTCGAAGGCTGGCGGCGGGCGGGCGCCGAGATCCTGCCGTTCTCGCCGCTCGCCGACGAAGCCCCGGCCGCGCATGCCGATCTGGTCTGGCTGCCCGGCGGCTATCCCGAACTTCAAGCGGGCAAGCTCGCGGACGCGCGCAACTTCCATACATCTCTTGGCGAACATGCACGCACGCGCGCCGTTCACGGCGAGTGCGGCGGCTATATGGCACTCGGCGAAGCGCTGATCGACGCCGACGGCACGCGTCACCGGATGGCAGGACTGCTCGGCCTCGTCACCAGCTACGCCCAGCGGAAAATGCACCTTGGCTACCGCAGTGCGACGCTCCACGCGCCGATGGGCGGCTTCGCGGTAGGCGCCGCGCTCACCGGACACGAGTTCCATTACTCGACGATCATCGACCAGCCGGACGCACCGCTCGCGCACGTCACCGATGCCGAGGGCAATCCGGTCGCCGAAACCGGCTCGCATCGCGGCCACGTCACCGGTAGCTTCTTCCACATGATCGCGAGCCCATCATGACCGGTTTCGTCTCGTTCGTCGGCTCGGGCCCCGGCGATCCCGAACTGCTGACGCTGAAAGCCGTCGCGCGGTTGCAATCCGCCGACGCCGTGCTGTTCGACGACCTGTCCTCCGCGGTCCTCGGCCACGCCCGACCGGGGGCCGACCTCGTCGCGGTCGGCAAGCGCGCCGGTCGTCCGTCGCCGACCCAGGCGCACGTCTCGCAACTGCTGGTCGAATACGCCCGGACCGGCAGCCGCGTGGTCCGCCTCAAGTCCGGCGACGCGGGGATGTTCGGCCGCCTCGAGGAAGAGATCGTCGCGCTGAGGACCGCCGGCATCCCGTTCGAGATCATCCCCGGCATCAGCGCCGCCAGCGCCGCCGCCGCCGCCGCGCAGATCCCGCTCACCCGCCGGCTCAGTGCCCGCCGCGTCCAGTTCGTCACCGGCCACGACGTCACCGGCGACCTCCCCGAACAGCGCAACATGGCCGCGCTCGCCGATCCCGAGGCGACGACGGTGGTCTTCATGCCCAAGCGCACCTTCCCGGCGCTGGCCGCTTCGCTGATCGAGCACGGCCTGTCCCCGGACACGCCCGCTCTGATCGCCGAGAATATCGGCCACCCCGACCAGTCCCTGATCCGCTCGACGATCGCAAAACTGGCCGAGCAGTTGCAGGCAGGCTTTTCCAGCAAGCCCGCGCTGATCCTCTACGGACCGCTCATGGAGGCCGAATGATCGATCTCCACCTGATCGGCATAGGCACCGGCAACCCCGATCACCTCACGCGCGCCGCCGTCACCGCGATGAACGCCGCCGACCTGATCCTTCTCCCCCGCAAGGGCGACGCGAAGTCCGACCTGATCGATCTGCGCCGCACGATCTGCGCCGACGTCCTGATCGGCTCGACCCGCGTGGTCGAGTTCGACCTCCCCATACGCGACGCCCGCGCGCCGTATCTGGAAGCCGTCGACGACTGGCACGATGCGATCGCCACAGCCTGGGCCACCCAGATCGCAACGCATCTGCCCGACGGCGGGCGCCTGGCGCTACTCGTCTGGGGCGATCCGTCGCTGTACGACAGCACGCTGCGGATCGCGGACCGGCTGCGCGCCGACGGGATCGCGCTGCGGGTTCATGTCGAGCCCGGCATCACCAGCCTGCAAGTGCTGACCGCGGCGCATGCCATCCCACTGAATACGCTGGGCGCGCCGGTCCTGATCACCACCGGGCGCCGCCTGAGGGAAGGGGGGTGGCCGGCCGGCGCCGATACCGTCGCGGTGATGCTCGATGGCGGCGGCGCATTCGAAGTCCTTGTTCCGGAAGGGATCGACATCTGGTGGGGCGCCTATCTCGGCATGCCGCATCAAGCGCTGCTGGCCGGTCCGCTCGACCGCATCGGGCCGCAGATCGTGCGGACGCGCGCTGCGCTGCGCGAGCGGCACGGTTGGATCATGGACATCTACGTCCTGCGCCGCCGCCCGGCGACAAAAGCTACCTGAGCGCGACGCTATCACAAAGGTGCGACCTGGCAACTCAGGTTAACCTGAACCTCGGATTGCTATCCCGTTCAGCAGATATCCGTCTTGGCGGTCGTAATCGCCAGCCATCGTAACCGAATTATTGAAACAACGTCGGAGTCCGACCATGGTGAAATTCGTCATTATCGCCATCGCGGCGATATGGGGGGCGTCAATGCTGTTCGGCGTCACCTTACTCGTCGGTAGCCGCTACTCGACCCGTATCAGGCGGTTCGTGACCGGCGACTGAAACGCAGCAGGCCGGTCCGCCTGCCGTTCCAACGGCCAGTACGCAGGGAGGTCGAAGGATGGAAGGCCCTTCCGTCGCTCTCCCTGTCCCGCTCATTTCAGTCTATTCCAGATCGTCTTCGTCGACGACGATCGTCGTCGCGTTCGGCTTGCGCTCGATCGCTGCGAGGCAGGCGTCGACGATATCGTCGTTGAAGCGATTGAACAGCTCGATGCCGTCGTCCTCGGGCTCGTCGCCGCTGAGTTCCTTCAGGACCGCATACTTGACCGCGAACTCATACTCGTCGCCGTCGAACTCGCCGGAAAATTCGATCTGCTTCTGGATGTCGTTGTCGACGACGCTCGCCTGATCGATTTCAAGGGTATTTGCCATGTTCGAACTCCTGGGGTTTGACCGCCTACTGCCTGCGCACGCGCGGCAGCGCAAGCGCTCAACCCGGCGGTTTGCACATGGATTGTAACGAGGGACCGGTGAGGGCATTTACCGGGACATCTCTCTTGCCATTGCGCGTCTCCGCTGCCGCGTGCCAGCCTGCTTCGTTCCGCCGCTTTCCTCTTCGTCCTTGCAACCCCCAGCATCGGCGCCAGGCGTTCTACGGCAAGGATCCCGACATCGGTCCGATTGCTCGAAGACCGCGGCCCGACGGCGGCCGCGAAGTAGCGCTGGCGGCGGTGCGGCGGCGCTTTCGGTCGCTGCACCGCACCATAATAATTCTGTAGCGCAACGGTCATTCGACTGTCTCGAAGGCGCAATAGGCGCAGCCCCGGGAGTGACGATCGAACGATCTCGCTAAGGGTTTTCAAGAATGACGATGTTTTCTCGTACCGCCGCACGGCTGTTGTGCGGCGCTGTCGGCCTGGTCGCGGTCGGCGCGCCAACGGCCTCGTCCGCTCAGGCGCTGGTCGCCAAGGATGCCGAGCCGGGCTCGCCCGCGCCGGTATCCGAACCCGATCCGGCACCGGCACCCGCCGGTCAGGACGATGCGATCGTCGTCACCGGCACCGCCACGCGCTCGGTCGCGCAGATCAGCGGCGTCGACATGCAGAAGATCCTGCCCGGCGTCAGCCCGCTAAAGGCGCTCCAGACGCTGCCGGGCGTCACCTTCCTGACCGCCGATCCCTGGGGCAACAACGAACAGAACATCTCGCTGTTCGTCCACGGCTTCAACGCGCAACAGCTCGGCTATACGCTCGACGGCCTCCCGCTCGGCGACCAGAATTACGGAAATTATAACGGCCTGTCGCCGCAACGCGCGATCATCTCGGAGAACGTCTCACGCGTCACGCTGGCCAGCGGCGCCGGCGATCTCGGCACCGCATCGACCAGCAACCTCGGCGGCACCATCGACACCTTCTCGAGCGACCCGCGCAAGGATCTCGGCGTCCAGGTCGACCAGACGCTCGGCAGCAACTCGACCTCGCGCCTGTTCGCGCGGATCGACAGCGGCACCTTCGGCAATGGCAACAGCTTCTACATCTCCGGCGCGCGCCAGAAGGCGAAGGCGTGGGATTTCAACGGCATCCAGGGCGGCTATCAGGCCAATGCCAAGTTCGTCCACGATGACTCGAACGGCAAGCTGACGCTCTACGCGGCCTATTCGGACAAGACCGAGCCGAACGAGGATTCGACCGTCATCACTACCGCGACGCAAGCGACAGCGCCGTACGTCCGCCCGTTCGTCTACCCCAATTTCAACGAAATGCTGACCTATCTGAACTCCGGCGCGTACAAGGCGGACGGGTCGAACTACCGCAATTACTACGGCGTCGCAGCGCGCACCGATTATCTCGGCTACGTCAAATACGACTGGAACGTCAGCGACCGGGTGACCTTCTCGAACCAGGCCTATTACCACCATAACGACGGCGTCGGCGTCATCGGCGGCCCGATCGACGTCGCCGGCCTGCCCAAGCTGTTCTCGTTCTATTATCCCGGCCAAAACCTGACCTCGGTATTCGGCGGCTCCGGCCTCGCCACGCGCACCACCGAATACCGGATCGATCGCGGCGGCTTGGTCTCGAGCGTCGGCATCGATCTCGGCGCGCATCACATCGAATTTGGGGCTTGGTACGAGCATCAGAGCTCGTCCGCCTATCGCCGCTGGTATCCGTTCCCGGTCAACGATCCTAGCACGCCGTACCAGCGCCCACGCGACGAGCTGACGCCGCTGATCACGCAATATCACAGCGAAGTGCGCGTCGACGAATACCAGGCGCATATCCAGGACAGCTGGAAGCTGCTGCCGACGCTGACGATCCAGGGCGGCGTCAAGAGCACGTTCCAGAACGCGTCGCAGCGCGTGCCCGTGCAGCCGATCCCGGGCTCGTTCACCGGCTCGGTCGCGCTGCCGGTCGGCAAGATCGACACGCACAAATACTTCCTGCCCCAGCTCGGTGCGCTGTGGGACGCCACCGACACCGAGCAGCTGTTCATCAACGTCCAGAAGAACATCCGCCAGTTCCAGACCAGCGCCGCTGCCGGCCTCTCGCCGTTCGCCCTGGGCAGCCAGGCGGCGTTCGACCTGTTCAAACAGGACGTCGAGCCCGAGACGAGCTGGACCTACGAAGCCGGACTGCGCTCGCACCATGCGGTGAACCTCGGCCCGATCACCGGGTTCGAGGGGCAGATCAGCGTCTATCACGTCGATTTCAGCAACCGCCTGCTCGGCATCAGCCCGACGCCGGTGGTGACGGCGGTCGTCAGCGGCGCGGCGATCCTCCAGAATGTCGGCGCGGTGAAGACCGACGGGTTCGACGTCGCCGGCACGGTCCGGTTCGGCTCGCACTTCTCGTTCTACGACGCGCTGTCGTACAACAATTCGCGCTACGAACAGGACTATGTCAGCGGCACGACGACGGTCGGCACTGCGGGCAAGAAGGTGCCGGGCAGCCCCGACTGGCTCAACAAGTTCACCGCCTCGGCCAATTACGACATCTTCGACGCGCAGCTCGTCGGCGACTACATCGGCAAGCGGTACGCGACCTACACCAACGACCTGTCGGTGCCGTCCTACTTCACGCTCTCGGGCCGCATCGCTGCGCGGATACCATTGTCCGAAGGGCAGATCGTCCGCACCGCCACGGTCAGCCTGAACGTGACCAACATCACCAACAAGCGCGCGGCCTCGACCCTCAGCATCGGCGCGGCGAGCGGCACCTTCAACCAGTTCCCGCTGGCACCTCGCCAGGTGTTCGGGACGATCAGCGTAGGGTTCTGAGGAGGGCAGGGGGCCGCGGGTTGACCATGGCCTCCTTATTCCGCGTCGATCGCCGGAAACAGGATCGGCGGATCGCCCGGTTGCCAGGGCACCGGGCGTATCATGATCCGGGCAAACAGCGCGGATGCCAGATGCGTCGCCAGCCAGGCGTGGAGTCGCTCGAACGGCAGTCCGTCGAAATAGGATCGGTCGGTTTGCGCAAACTGTCGGACGAACGGCATGATCGCGAGATCGGTCATCGAAGGCCGACCGGCGCGCGGATTCTCCCCCAGACTGCCGGTATCGCGCAGCCGCTCGTCCAGCGCGCCCAGCACGACCGTCGCGGCGTCGCGGTGCTCGACCGGATCGACGCCATGGCGATCGGCATATTTATACCGGTCGAGATGGTGTTTGAAGGCGTCGTCATTGGTCGCGATCAGCGCCGTGTCGGCATCGGTCGGCCACCCGTCGTACGCGTCCGCTCCGGCCCAGCGCATGATATCGAGGCTCTCGTCGATCACCGAGCCGTCCGGCATCACGAGCACCGGCACCGTCCCCTTGGGCGAAACCTCGAGCATCGCCGCCGGCTTGGCGCGCAGGACGATCTCGCGCAGCTCGACCGATCGGCCGTTCGCCACGACCGCAAGCCGCGCCCGCATCGCATAGGGGCAGCGACGGAAACTGTAGAGGACGGGGACCATGCGCGGGCCTATAGCGAAACGCCGCGCTCGGGTCGCCTGATCCCGGCACCGCTTCCGACGGTCCCGACCGATGCTGCTCCGCAACCTCGATCGGGACCGTCGATGGCTCGGGTCAGAAACGATAGCCGATCGTCGCCTGCACCGTCCGCCGGTTGCCGTACCAGCACCAGTTATAATTCGCGAAGCACGACGTCAGATACTTCTTGTCGAAGATGTTAGCGCCGTTGACTGCCAGGCTAAGGCCTCGCAGCGAAGGCGCGAACTTTTCCAGGTCGTAGCGGATCAGCGCATCATACACCGTGTAGGACGGGCTGTTGCGGCCCTGCGTCTCACCCGGCGTAACGCCCGCGTAGACCTGGTCGACGTGCCGCACCGCACCGCCGATCGTGAGCCCTTCGAGCCCGCCGATAGGCGGCGCCCAGTCGAGACCGAGCGACGCGCCGCCGCGACCGACGGTTTCAAGCCCGCGACCGACACGCGATGGATCGTTCACGTCCTGCGTCACCCTCACCCGTTGCCGGCTATAGGCCACGCGCGCGTTGAAGCCGTAGGGCAGGGGGGCACTACCCTCGAACTCGACACCCTGCGAACGAACCTTGCCGGTCTGCGTCGAGACGGAGAAGGTCGGCGTCGAGGTCAGCACGTTGGTCTGATCGATCCGGAACCATGCACCCGACAGCAGAATCTGCGTACCCGGCACGGTGAACTTGGCCCCCGCTTCGAACTGCTTGCCCAGCGACGGATCGGCAATGCCGAACGATCCATCGGGACGCAGCACGGTACCTGCCTGCTGCTCGAACGAGGTCGAATAGCTGACATACGGCGCCAGCCCGAACGGTAGCGTATAGAGTGCTGCGGCACGATACGTGAACTTCTCGTCGTGCTTGGCGTCGCCGTCGTCCTGTTGCGCGCGCGCCCAATCCTGTCGCCCGCTGAGCACAACGCGCAGGTCGCCGAGGGCCATCTGGTCCTGCGCATACACGCCCTGCTGACGCTGGCGGGTTGTGATATAGCCTCCGAACGGATCAGGTACTGCCGCCACGCTCTGCGGCGTTGTGACCGTTCCATAAACCGGTGCGAAGCCGTTCAACGACGGAGCGGAACCGAACGCGAAATCTTCCGTCGAATGCGCAACCTGCCTGTCCACACCGAAGAGCAGCGTGTGCTTGATCGGACCGGTCTGGACGATGCCGGTCAACTGGTTGTCGAACGTCCAGTTGTTGAGCTGTTCGCGGGTTGCATAGGACGCTCGGCTATAGGTCTGCTGCGTGGGGTCGCTCGTATCGAGTCCGCCAGCGGTATAGATCAGCCCCAGCGCCGACTTCACATATTGATAGCGCCCCGACGAACGAAACGCCCAGCCGCCGCCGAAATCATGGCGGAAGATATAGGTCAGCGCCGCCTGGTCGCGGCTGAAGCGGTTGCCGGCCTCACCCCCGTCGAAGCTGGTCGGCAACTTGCCGTTGGGGTTCGTCAGCAACGTGCCGCTGGCAGGAAACACGCCGTACGTGCCGTTGTGCGGATCATGCGAATAGGCGCCGAGCAGCGTGAAGCTGGTCGTACTGCCCGCGCCGGCGGTCACCGCGCCCGAAATCGTCTGGCGCTCGCGCTTGCCGAACTTCTGCTGCGTGTCGGCACCGTTCGCGCTGCCGTTGATCCGCCACAGGACGCCTTCGCCCGCACGACCGCCGATATCGGCGTCGACGCGGTAGAGGTCGTAATTGCCGTATGTCCCGCTGATCGCGCCATACAGCGCCTGATCGAGCGGCAGCTTGCTCGATTCCGCAACGAGGCCGCCAGGGCTCGACTGGCCGTACAACACCGATGCCGGGCCCTTGATGACCTCGATCCGATCGAGCCGCGAGACGTCGACCTGTGGCACGGCATAGCCCGACGGGCTGCCGAACTGCTTCAGCCCGTCGAGATAAACGGGGGCATCAAACCCGCGCAACTTGAACTGGTCGTAGACTTCCGCGCTCGCACCGCGCGTCTCGGGGGTGACGCCGGCAACGAAGCGCAGCGCCTGGTTGAGGTTCTGCAGACTGCGCCCTGCGATGTCGTCGCTCGTGATGACCGTGATCGACTGCGGGGTCTCGGCAAGGGGGGTGTCGGTCTTGGTACCGGAAGAGGCCTGGGTCCGCGCGTGCTGCCCGGTCACGACGATGATGCCCGAATCGTTATCGGTATTGGTCTGCGCGGTTTGCGCATTGCTTGGCGTAGCGACGAAAGCGGCGGAGCCGAGCAGGACGGCGATGCCGAGACGATATGTCATGTGATACCCTTTGCGTTATGCCGCCCCGCTAATGTTTATGATAACTATTATCAATAGTGAGTTGACTGTCTGGTATCGGAAGGCTTGCGTCTGCGGCAATCCGGCAACAGGTCGATCGCCATGCACTCAAGCAGCGACAGGAGTTACGCCGTGAAAAACGGAAAGGCCTTGGTCAACGAAATCGCAACCACCGGCGATGCGTCGTGGTTCGACAAAAATCCCGAGCGGCGGCTGCGTATCCGGGCAATGATCCCCGGCGAATTCGACGACGTCGGGGGGCCGCCGCCGGTTGGTATGGCGTGGCGGACGATCGTGCTCGAGGCGCAGCCCGGCGCGCGGAGCCGCCAGGCTATCGCCCTGCCGATGAGCATGGCAATCGAGACGCTGACGGACGGTGACCTGTTCGATCTGTTCCTGCAAGTGGCGCCCAAGGGCGCGCGACAGGTGATCGCCTCGCTGCGCAAGGTGAAGTTGCCGGACTGAACCAGCGGCGAAAGCTCCGTCCGATCCAACACGGATCAACTATGCCTCCGACATCGGTCAAACCGAACGGATTCCGGGATAAGGCGAGCCGCCAGATTGACGGAGCGCACTTCCCCGCTAGCAATCTCCTGCTAGCTTTACTTCAGCGACGCGCGACCGAATGGCTGCTGCGTCCTGGGGGCTCCGACCGGATACGAGAGTGTCGCACGGACGGTTGGGGCCCCTTCGTTAATCTGAAATTCACCTTCACACTGCATAGCGCGGGGCAGAGGCATCGCCACAGTATGCGTACCTTCAGCGCCCCGCCGGTTTCAGTCACACGGACAGGCGGGGCGCGAGTTTCCCCACCATTGGATATCGGCGACGTTCGGTAAATCGCCCCCAGGTCGGTCGTCGCTCGGCTTAGCCAAGCCCTTGGCGAGACAGGCGCGCATCGATCAGGTCGAGCTCACGGCCCAGCTGTTCGGCAAGTTCGATCCCTATCTCGCGGCGACGTGCCAGATCGAATATCGCATTACGCTCGGCTCTCACCGCGGCGAGCCGCATGTCGCGTTCGATCTGCATCTCACCCTGCCGCGCGCGATCCTCCGGTTGCGACGACAGGCTGTCGATGCGTTCACGATACTGATCCATCAGCCGCGCTGCGACATCGGTAAAGCGATCGGGGTCGTCGCGCCCCTCGGCCATCCGGTGCTGGACCCGGTCGAGTTCCGCGATCGCTGCATTCGCCGCCACCAGCCGTGCCTGATCCCGTGCCGCGGCGACCCCGGTCTCGGGGGGCAGGCTGAGGCCTCGTAGCAACAGCGGCAGCGCGACCGCGGCGATGATCAGCGAACACAGGATCACGCCCGACGCGAGGAAGATCACCAGATCGCGCGCCGGGAAGGGCGTCCCGTCATTCATGCTCAGCGGCAACGTCAGCGCACCTGCCAGCGTGATCGCGCCGCGTGCCCCTGCGCACGACATCGCGGCGATGATCCGGCGCGGGGGGCTGGCGCTGCCCGCCAGATCGTTGCGCCGACGTGCGCGGAACAGCGTGAACTGCATCGACACCCACACCCAGCCGTAGCGAAGCGCCGCGAGGCCGACGACGATCGCGACGACGTAGATCGCCAGCCACCACGGGCTCACATGCCCGGTCGACGTGACGGTATCGCGCGCGCGGACGAACACCTCGGGCAACTGTTCGCCGAGCAGCACGAAGATCACGCCGTTGAGCGTGAACTGCAGCATGTCCCACACCGCCCGCCGCCGGATCCGCGTTCCCGCGGCAACGGCGGTCGTCGCGTCGGTGAAGGTCATCGCGATCCCGGCGGCGGCGGCGGCGAGCACGCCCGATGCGTGGATGTGTTCGGCCAGCAGATAGGCCGCGAACGGGATCAACAGACTGACGAGGATGTTCGAGCCGGCTTCATCACCGAACCGCCGCGCGAATGCCGTCTTGGTCGCGACGACGCCCAAGGCGATGCCGACGCCGATTCCGACCCCGGCGATCGCCATCCACGCGAAGGTCGCCGCGGCATCGGCAAGCGAAAAGGTACCGGTCAGCACCGCGGCGATCGCGAACCGCACGCAGACCAGGCCCGAGGCGTCGTTCAGCAGCGCTTCGCCTTCGAGGATGTGCATCATGCGTTTCGGGATCGGCGCCTTCTGCGCGACGGCGGATACCGCGATCGGATCGGTCGGCGACACGACCGCCGCCAGCGCGAACGCGACCCCGAGCGGCATCGCCGGAATGAGCCAGTGCACGAACAGACCCATGCCGAGAACCGTCAGGAACACCAGGCCGAGCGCGAGTCCGAGCACTGCGCCGCGATCGCGAAACAGCTCGTCCTTCGGAATTCGCCAGCCATCGAGGAACAGCAGCGGCGGTACGAGCAGGAGGAAGAACAGTTCGGGATCGAGCTCTACACGGACATGCGCGACCGTGCCGATCAGTGCGCCCAACGCGATCTGGACGAGCGGCCGGGGCAACGCCGAGGGTAGCATCCGGGACGCGACACCGCTGACCACCACGGCGAGCAACAAGAACAGGCACAAGGTCACAATCTGCAAACCGGATTTCCTCGTTTTCGAAAAGCGTGTTCGAAATTGGCTGTGACGCGCGACTGGCACGCGGCATAAGATTTGCGGCCGGCACACGCGCTGCTCCGCACATGGCGAACACAGGGACGCACCGTCGAAGACCGCACTATGCTACGCGGGTAGCAGACGGGCCGAATTTTCGGAAGACCGGACTGCGAAGAGCAGGAGCCTGGGCGAGTTCGCCGACGGAACCGGGCAGCGGCGATCGGTAATACCGTCCACCCGTCCGATCGATATCCCGCTGTCAGATTTCGCCAGGCCCGAAACCAAGCGCGGCTGTGAGTGCGCCGCGCGCCGTGGCGCAACGTTCCCACAAGCGTGAGTCGCCCAGATCGTCGGGGGCGATCGACTCCGGCCATTCCCGCGCGATCACGGCTTCGATCCTGTCGCAGGTGACGTCGTCGAGGAGGAACCTGGGGTCGATCGCCGCAAGCGCGTCCGCATCGACCTGGACCCGTAATCTCAGACAGGCCGGACCGCCGCCGTTACGCATCGACTCCCGGACATCGACGACCTCCAGCCGCCGGATCGGTGTTTCACGGGCAACCAGCTCGGTCAGCCATGTCCAGACGTGATCGTTCTCGCGTGCCTCCGCGGGTAGGATGAGCGCCATGTCGCCGTCGGGCATCGTCACGAGCTGGGAGTTGAACAGATAGGTTCGGATCGCCGTGTCCAGGCTGACGCGATCCGCGGGCACCTCGATGATCACGGCGTCCGGCATGAGCGCATGTACCGCCTCGCGGAGCCCGGCTGGATCCGCAAAGGCGTGTTCATGCGCGAACAGGACATGGCCGTTCGCCACCGCGACGACATCGTTATGGAAGGCGCCGGCAGCGATTGCCGCGTCGCTCTGGCGGACCATCGGCGTATGCGCGGGATCGAGCCCATGCCCCCGTGCCACCGCCTCGCTCGCCGTACGGTGCTGGCGGGCGGGAAAGCCGCCGGCTCGGCCTTCACCATACACGAACATCTCGATCGCACACCTGCCGGACGGAGACGCCAGCCGCATGAAATTGGCCGCGCCTTCGTCGCCAAAGGCTGCCGGCACGGGGCGATGAACGCGGAAGAACCGTCGGTCGGCAAAGGCAAGGCGGAGTTGCCGTTCGGTCTGCTCGGCTTCGCTGGCGCGGTGCGGCATCGTCGACAGATTGGCGGGCGTGATGTGGCACAGTCCGTCGGCCGTGTCTGAGGCGGGGGACACGGTGCCGGCATTGGCGGTCCACATCGCCGACGCCGACATCGCGTTCGCGACGAGCGCCCGGTCCGCGCTCCAGGCCGCCGCAAGAACCTCAGAATCGCCGCCGTCGAAGCCCAGCTCTCGCAACCAAGCGACGTGGGGCCGGACATGCGGAAGGAATACGCCCTGCCTCAGCCCCAACGTCATCAACCGCCGCATCTTGCCGACGCCCTGCAACGCAGCAACCCGCGGCCGCGATATCCCGCCCGCATTGGCGGCGGACGCACGGTTACCGATCGAGAGGCCCGCATAATTATGCGTCGGCCCGACGATACCGTCGAAATTCACCTCGATCACGCCTGTACCCCTATCCCGCCGCCTCGGTCATTCGCGACACTGCGCAATCCCCGTCCGATCGCTCAGAGCAGGGGAGCGTGCGAATGACGCGAGCATACCATCGCGTACACCTTAGAAGAGGTACCGCCGCAGCGCGAGATCGGTCGAACACCGGAATCACCCAGTGGGCCACGGTAGGAAGACAAGGTTCGGACCTGCGCGCCGCCGATCCCAAGCCGGATGCGGCACTGCCCGGCAGCGCACAGTTTCCAGGATACGCGCGCGCCATTCGACGGAAGCTGGGATAACCCTCACGCGGCTATGCGTGCCTGGCTCGCGACGACGCGAGGTTCCGATCCGGGCGGGGCTGTGGCAGTAGGTTGAGCATGGGTGGGGCATCGATAGCAGCTAGGCTGCGTACGGGACGCGTGGCTTGGCTGCGCAACGGACTGGTGGCTGCGATCGCCATGCTGACCGGGAGCGCGCCCGCCTTGGCACAGGACGATGCCGGCTTTCGCTCGTACATGACCGTGCTTCGCCAGCAGGCGCTGGCCGAGGGCGTCAGCGTCCGCACCGCCGACGCCGTGTTTCCCGGGCTGACGCTGAACCCCCGTGTGATCGAGCTTGACCGTGGGCAGCCGGGGGCGACGAACAGCAGCAGCGCCATTCCGGCCTTCGCCCCCTACAAGGCGCAGCACGTCGATACCGCGCGGATCGCGCGCGGGCGACAGACCTATCTGGCGCAGCGCTCGCGGTTGCAGCGGATCGAGCAGCAGACCGGGGTGCCGGAATCGATCATGGTCGCGATCTGGGGGCATGAGACGAATTACGGCAGCTATACCGGCAATTTCGACCTCCTCCGCTCGCTGGCGAGCCTCGCCTATGAAGGCCGCCGCCGATCGCTGTTCGCAGGCGAGTTCATCGCCGGCCTGAAGATGCTCGATCGCGGCGTCACGCGTGACCAGTTGAAGGGCAGCTGGGCAGGGGCGACCGGCAATCCGCAATTCCTGCCGTCGATCTATCTCCGCCTAGCGCGCGACGGCGACGGCGATGGCCGCGCCGATATCTGGAACAGCCCGGCCGATACGCTCGCATCGATCGGCAATTACTTCACCGACGCCGGCTGGCGTCCCGGGCAGCCCTGGGGTGTCGCGGTCAACGTGCCGGCCGGGCTCGATCGGTCACAGGTGCGCAATCGGCTGGTGTCGCCGCGGTGCCCGCGCGTGTTCGAGCGGCATAGCGGCTGGCGGACGATCGCCGAGTGGCGCGCGCTCGGCGTGACGCCGCAGGGCCGGAGCTTGCCCGCCGACAATGTGATGGCGACGTTGCTCGAGCCGGACGGGCAGGGCGCCACCGCCTATCTGCTCACCAGCAACTATCGTGTGATCCTCGATTACAACTGCTCCAACTTCTACGCGCTGTCGGTCGGGCTGCTGGCCGATGCGGTCGAACGCTAGAGCCATTGCCCTGGCGTTCGCGCTGGCGGCCTGCAGCAATTCGCGCGAAAGCGTCGGCGCGGCGTTCCCGGCCGGTGGTGGTCTTTACGGCAGCTACAAGGATACCGGGCTAGCGAGTTGGTATGGCGAGGAATTGTCCGGAAACCGCACCGCGTCCGGCGAAGCGTTCGATCCCGACGCGATGACTGCCGCGCATCGCACCTTGCCGCTCGGGTCGTTCGTAGAGGTGACGTCGGTTGCGACCGGCCGGTCGATCCTGGTCCGGATCAACGATCGCGGGCCGGGCCGGCGGGACCGGATGATCGACCTTTCGCGTGCCGCGGCGCATCTGCTCGGCACCGACCGCCAGCAGATCGCAAAGGTCCGTATCCGCTCGATCGTGCCTAGCGCCCGCGACGCCTCGCTGCTGCGCGCCGGGAAGGCCGTCGGGGTCCGGACGCCCACCTACACGCAAGCCTATAGCGTCGACACGGCGCCGGCCCGCGAACCCGTGGCAGCCCTCACGCCTGGACAGCGCTACGTGCTCCAGGTCGCGACCTTCTCGAACGAACCGCGCGCGAAGGCGTTGGCGAAGCGCCTCGATGCCAAGGTCGTCGAGGGCGGGGGACTGTACCGCGTTCGCATCGGCCCGTTCAAAGATGCCGCCAGCCTGCAACGCGCGCGTGACGCGGTCGCCGAGCGCGGCTATGGCGATGCACAGGTCCTGCCTACGGATTGAGTTCCCTTTTGCTCACGGAATACCCCATGAAGAAGCTGATCGTCGCCCCGCTCGTCGCCATCGCGCTGGCGCACCCATCCATCGCTGCCGCGCCGCAATTCCAGACTGCTGCGCCGATCGCCTATATGGAGGATCTGTCGTCGGGCGCGGTGCTGTTCGCGCGCGATGCGGATCGGCGGATGCCGCCGGCGTCGCTCGCCAAGATGATGACCGTCTATGTTGCGTTCGACATGGTGAAGAAGGGCGAACTGAAGCTCGACCAGATGATGACCGTGCGCCCCGAGACCTGGGCGAAATGGCATGGTCCGGCAGCGGGTTCGACGATGTTCCTGTCATCGGGTGAGAATGTCAGCGTCGCTAATCTCCTGTACGGGATCGTCACGCTGTCGGGGAACGATGCGTGCATCGTGCTCGCCGAGGGCATCTCCGGGTCCGAGCAGGCGTTCACCGAGCGGATGAACCGCAAGGCCGCCGAACTCGGCCTCAAGGACAGCCATTTCGGCACCGCGAATGGCTGGCCCGACAACGGCGTCACCTATGTGACCGCGCATGATCTCGCCAAGCTCGCGGCGGCGACGATCACCAACTATCCCGATCTCTACAAGCAATTCTATTCGAAGCGCGATTTCACCTGGGGCAAGACGATGGGCGGCAGCGCCATCACTCAGGCGAACCGCGATCCGATCCTCGGCCGCGTTGCCGGTGCGGATGGCCTGAAGACCGGGCACACCGAGGAGGCCGGTTATGGCTTCACCGGGTCCGCTATCCAGAACGGCCGGCGCCTCGTGATGGTCGTCGCCGGCCTGACGAGCTCGGGCCAGCGCGCCGAGGAATCCGTGCGCTTCATGGAATGGGGCTTTCGCGCGTGGCAGTCCAAGCCGATCGTCGCGAAGGGCAAAAAGGTCGAGACCGCCTCGGTCCAGCTCGGGGATTCGTCGTCGGTCGGGCTCGTCGCCCCCAAGGCGCTGACCGTGACGCTGCCCGCCGGCACCTCGCCCAATCTCACCGCGAAGGTCGTGTATGACGGCCCGATCAAGGCGCCCATCAAGGCCGGCCAGCATATCGCCGATCTCGTCGTCACCACGTCCGACGGGCTGCAGCAGACCATGCCGCTGGTCGCCGAGAAGGACGTCGCCGAGGCCGGCTTCTTCGGTCGTGCATGGGCAGGACTGACCGGCTTCTTCGGGTGATGGCCCGGGCGCCGACGGCGTTGCAGGCATGACGTCGATCATCGGCAACACCGCCGCGCAGGCTGCCTTCATGGCGGCGATGCGCGGCGGGTCGCTGCATCATGCGTGGCTGATCGCCGGACCGCAGGGCGTCGGCAAGGCGAGCTTCGCGCGCGCCGCCGCAATGCGCATGCTGGCGGACGCGGCCGAGCTCGATAGCGGGTCGACCGGGTTCGAGGTTCCCGAGGGGAACAGGACGCGGTCGCTGATGGAGGCCGGGTCGCACCCCGATTTTCGCGTGCTCGCGCGGTTGCCGAAAGACCCGGAGAAGCCCGATCAGGATCTCGCGCGCAGCATCACGATCGCGCAGGTGCGGACGCTGCAGCCGCTGTTTGCGACCACGCCGTCGATGAGCCCGCGGCGCGTCGTGGTGATCGACGCGATCGACGATCTGGAGCGGGGCGGGGCGAATGCTCTGCTCAAGAATCTGGAGGAACCGCCCGCGGGCACGATCTTCCTGCTGGTCAGCCATGCGCCGGGGCGGTTGCTGCCGACCATCCGCTCGCGGTGCCGGTTGCTGCGGTTCGAGGCACTTGACGATAGCGAGCTCGCGACGGCGATCCGGACTTTGCAGCCCGAGGCAGGCGAGGGCGAGGTCGCCGCGCTGGTGCGTGCGAGCGACGGCGCGCCCGGACGCGCGCTTCGTTATGCCGGGCTCGACATCGCGGCGATCGACGATGCCATCGCAGCGATCGCGCAGGACGGCGATCGCGACAACGGGCGCCGGTTGAAGCTCGCCAAGGCACTAGGGCTCAAGGCCGCACAACCGCGCTACGAAGCGTTCCTCGACCGCGCGCCCGCGTTTATCGCCAATGCTGCCCGGACCCGCTCGGGCGCCGCGTTGCGATCTGCGCTCGACGCGCACGCCGCGGCACGTGAGCTGGCGGGCGCGGCGACCGGCCTGTCGCTCGACGCACAAGCCACGGTGTTCGAGATGGCGGGAATCGTCGCGACATTACGCCGTTGATAGGGCTGCGCAGGCTTCACCTGATCGGGGCGATGCTCTAGGAGCGCGGCATGGCCGACCCTTTCTATATCACCACCGCGATCCACTATCCCAATGGCCGTCCGCATATCGGCCATGCGTACGAGATGATCGCCGCCGACGCGATCGCGCGCTTCCAGCGTCAGGCCGGCCGTGACGTGCTGTTCCAGACCGGGACCGACGAGCATGGCCTCAAGATGGTCCAGGCGGCGCGCGACCGAGATATGCCGGTGCGCGAACTCGCCAATGAAATGTCGTCGTATTTCCACGCGATGGCGGACCGTCTTGGTATCTCCTACGATCGGTTCATCCGCACCGTCGACGAGGATCATTACGCCGCGAGCGCCGCGATCTGGCAGGCGATGGCGGACGCGGGCGACCTGTATCTCGATCGCTACGAGGGCTGGTACTCGGTCCGCGACGAGGCGTTCTACGACGAATCCGAGCTGACCGGGGAGGGCGACGATCGCCGCTCGCCGCAGGGTACACCCGTTGAATGGACCGCCGAGGAGACCTGGTTCTTCCGCCTGTCGAAGTATCAGCAGCCCCTGCTCGATCTGTTCGCGGCCAACCCTGATTTCATCCGCCCCGAAAGCCGCCGCAACGAGGTGATGCGCTTCGTCGAGGGTGGCTTGAAGGATCTGTCGGTGTCGCGCACCAGCTTCGACTGGGGCGTTCCGGTGCCCGGGAGCCCCGGGCACGTGATGTATGTTTGGGTCGATGCGCTCACCAATTATCTGACCGGGATTGGCTATCCCGACATGACCGGCGACAAGGCGAAATACTGGCCGGCGGATATCCATCTGATCGGCAAGGATATCGTTCGCTTCCACGCGGTCTATTGGCCGGCGTTCCTGCTGTCGGCGGGCATCCCGCTGCCCAAGAGCGTGTTCGGTCACGGCTTCCTGCTCACGCGCGGCGAGAAGATGTCGAAGTCGGTCGGCAACGTCGTCGATCCGATGGCGCTGGCCGATGCGTTCGGCGTCGATGCGCTGCGCTACTTCTTCCTCCGCGAGGTGAGCTTCGGCCAGGACGGCAGTTATTCGCCCGAGGCGATCGTGACGCGCGTCAACGCCGAGCTCGCGAACAGCTTCGGCAACCTCGCACAGCGGACCTTGTCGTTCATCGCCAAGAACTTGGGCGGCGAATTTCCCACGGCGGGTACGGTTCAGGACGCGGACGGCATGCTGATCGAGGAGGTCGTCGTTGCCTGTGCCGGGTTCAAGGCCGGCTTCACCGATCTCGCGCTGTCACAAGGGATCGAGGCGTGGATGCGCGGCGTGTTCGCCTGCAACCAGTATATCGACGCGCAGGCGCCCTGGGCGCTGCGCAAGACCGATCCCGAGCGGATGAACGCGGTATTGCGGACGCTGGTCCGCGCGATCCGCATGCTGGCGATCGCGATCCTGCCGGTCGTGCCTGAGTCCGCGGGTAAGGTGCTAGACCAGATCGGTGCTACCGAGCGGGATCACGGCGCGATCGACGATGACGGCTGGTACGACCGGATCGCTGCCTCCGACTTCCGGATCGCGCCACCGTCGCCCGTCTTCCCGCGTCTCGAACTGCCGGCGGAGGCCTGATGCTCGCCGACAGCCATTGCCACCTGAACTACAAGGGCCTCGTCGAGGACCAGCAGGCGGTGCTCGAGCGCGCCCGCGCGCGAGGTGTGACGGCGATGCTCAACATCTCGACGCGCGAGAGCGAATGGGACGATATCGTCGCCACCGCCGAGCGCGAGCCCGACGTCTGGGCGACGATCGGCATCCATCCCAACGAGGCGGATACCTATCCCGACGTCGATGCGGCCAAGCTGATCGAGCGCGCGCGGCATCCCCGGGTCGTCGGCCTCGGCGAAAGCGGCCTCGACTATTTCCGCGACACCTCGGATCGCGCCCGCCAGCAGGCGAGCTTTCGCGCGCATATCGCTGCGTCGCGCGAAACCGGACTGCCCATCGTCGTCCACACCCGCGATGCCGAGGACGATACCGCCGCGATCATGGCTGAGGAAATGGAGAAGGGGGCCTATGCCGGCGTCATCCACTGCTTCACGGCGAGCGGAGCTTTCGCCGACAAGGCGTTGGACTTGGGCCTTTATATCTCGATCTCCGGGATCGTGACGTTCAAGAACGCGCGCGACCTGCAGGAAACCGCAGCACGGCTGCCGATCGACCGTCTGCTGATCGAGACCGACGCACCGTTCCTCGCGCCGGTGCCGCACCGGGGCAAGACCGGCGAACCCGGCTTCGTCGCCGATACCGCAGCGTTTCTCGCCGACCTCCGCGGCGAAAATGTCGAGGAATTATCGCGTCGTACGGCGGAGAACTTCCATGCGCTGTTCGCCAAGACGCGAGCGTCGGGAGCCGTCGCAGCATGAAGATCACGATCCTCGGCTCCGGCACATCCTCGGGCGTGCCGCGGATCGGCAACGACTGGGGCGAATGCGACCCGACCGAGCCGCGCAACCGCCGCACCCGCGCGTCGGCGCTGGTCGAGCATGACGGCACCAGGATCCTGATCGACACCAGCCCTGATATGCGCGAGCAGTTGTTAGCGGCCGATATAGACCGGGTCGATGCGATACTCTGGACGCACGACCACGCCGATCATTGCCACGGCATCGACGACGTGCGGCAACTCTTCCACGCGGCGGGAACGCCGGTCCTCGGCTATGCGCGCCCGTTCACGCTGGCGGCGCTGGATGCACGCTTCACCTACGCCTTTCACGGTCGTACCGGCTATCCACCGACGATCGCGGCCGAGATCTTGCCGGACCGGCTGTCGATCGGCGGGATCGACATCCGTGTCACCGATCAGCCGCATGGCAGCATCCACGCCGCGGGCTTGCGGTTCGAAGCGGACGGTGTATCCATCGGATATGCAACCGATTTCAACGTGATGACCGATGACATGGCCAGCCTGTATCAGGATCTGGACATATGGGTCGTCGACGCGCTCCGCCGACGTCCGCACCCGACACACATGGAATTGCCGGCCGTCCTGAACTGGGTGGAACGCCTGACGCCGAAGCGGACGGCGTTGATCCACATGGACAACACGATGGATTACGCGACGCTGCGGCATGAACTCCCGGCTGGGGTCGAGCCCGGCTATGACGGGTTAGTCCTCACCGCATGACCGGCGACCGCGCAGCCCAGTTCGCGCTGTACGCGGTCATGCTGATCCTGCCGCTGTCCGCGCTAGTGGCGCGCCGGCTGCCGCTGAAACCCGTACTGAAGATGGCCTTGGCCTGGGTCGCGATCTTCGCGGTGGCTTTGCTCATCGCGAGCCAGCGGGACCGGCTGTCGGGACTGAAGACCTTGCTCGCGGACCAGCAGGTTAGCGGCACCGAAATGCGGATACGCATGGCCGAGGACGGGCATTTCTGGGCGGATGTCGATATCGACGGGGTACGGCGGCGCATGCTGATCGACAGCGGCGCGACGACGACCGCGCTGTCGTCGGCCACCGCGAAGGCCGCGGGACTCGATAGCGACAAAAGCCCGTTCCCGGTGATCATCTCGACCGCCAATGGCGACGTGTCGGCACGCACCGCGACGGCTAGGCGTGTGACGATCGGTACGATCACCGCCACCGATCTCGGGATCGTCACGTCGACGTCGTTCGGCGATACCGACGTCATCGGCATGAACTTTCTTTCGAAGCTGGGATCTTGGCGGGTCGAGAACGCCACGCTCATCCTGACTCCGATCCAGGAATAGATTTTACATAATGTATATTATCGATCTTGAGGTGGGCAGTGGATCGATGGCTATTCACAGGTGCTCCCTGTGATCGAACGCCTCACTTCCATCATGGCGCGGCTGCGTGATCCGGTCGACGGATGCGAATGGGATCGGGTGCAGACTTGGTCGACGATCGCGCCGTACACGATCGAGGAAGCGTACGAGGTTGCCGACGCGATCGCGCGCGACGATCCCGCCGATCTCAAGGACGAGCTTGGCGACCTGTTGCTCCAGGTCGTGTTCCACAGCCGTATCGCCGAGGAATCGGGCGCATTCACGCTGGCCGATGTCGTCGCCGCGATCAGCGACAAGATGGAGCGCCGCCACCCGCATATCTTCGGCGATGCCGCGACCTCGCCGGGCTGGGAAACGATCAAGGCCAGCGAGCGTGCGGAGAAGTCCGATCCGAGCGCGCTGGCCGGCGTCGCGATCGGCCTGCCCGCCTTGTCCCGCGCCGAGAAACTGCAGAAGCGGGCCGCGCGCGTGGGGTTCGACTGGCCCGATGCAGCGGGTCCGCTCGCGAAGGTTTTCGAGGAAATAGAAGAGGTTCGCGAAGCCGGCTCGGACACCGTCGCAGAAGAAATCGGCGACCTGTTGTTTGCGGTGACGAACTGGGCACGCCATCTCGGTGTCGATCCCGAGGCCGCATTACGCTCGAGCAACGCCAAGTTCGAGGCACGTTTCCGAGCGATCGAGACTGCTGGCGGCGACGGTTTCGCCGCCAGCAGTCTCGATCAGAAGGAAGCCCTGTGGCAGTCGGTCAAGCGTCGCGGCGGATGAACCGGTCGTAGTCGCTTTCCGACAGTCGCACGTCGTAGGTCGTCTCGAGTTCGTCGTCCAAGCTGCCGAGCACTTCGCCGTGCGCATGCAGCCACGCTGCCCCGGCGCCATCGGTCGCATCGAGCGTGATGCTGTACCGACGGTGAGCACCGGTCAGCTTGGCGGCGACCTGGTGGATCAGCTCATCCACCCCTTCCCCGCTCAGCGCCGAGATCGCGACGACGTCGTCTCGGTGCGACGCCTGCGCGGCGATCTCCTCGTGCGTATCAGCATCGAGCAGATCGAGCTTGTTCCAGACCTCGAACCGCGGCGTGTTCTCGTCGACGCCGATCTCGGCGAGCACGGTCTCGACGTCGGTCCGTTGCGCCTCGGTATCGGGATGCGCGATGTCACGGATGTGGACGAGCAGATCGGCGGAAACGACCTCCTCCAACGTTGCCTTGAACGCGGCAACCAGCTGCGTAGGCAGGTCCGAGACGAACCCGACCGTATCGGAGAGGATCGCCTTGTCGATGCCGGGCAACTGGATCTGCCGCAACGTCGGGTCGAGCGTCGCGAACAGCAGATCCTCCGCCATCACGTCGGCGCCGGTCAGCCGGTTGAACAGCGTCGACTTGCCCGCATTGGTATAACCGACGAGCGCGATCACCGGCCACGGTGCACGCTGGCGCCGCTCACGGTGAAGCCCCCTCGTCCGGCTGACCTGCTCGAGCTCGCGCTTGAGCCGGGCCATCCGGTCGCGGATCAGGCGGCGATCCGCTTCGATCTGGGTTTCGCCCGGACCACCGAGGAAGCCGAAACCACCCCGCTGGCGTTCGAGATGGGTCCAGCTGCGAACCAGACGGCCCGCCTGATAATCGAGATGCGCCAGTTCGACCTGCAAGCGCCCCTCGGCGGTCGCCGCACGCTCGCCGAAGATTTCGAGGATCAAGCCAGTACGATCGATGACCTTGGTTTCGAGCGCCTTTTCGAGATTGCGCTGCTGAATCGGGCTGAGGCTCGCGTCGAATACGACGAGCCCTGCGTCTTCCATCCGCACCTGCGCCGCAAGCATTTCGACCTGGCCACTGCCGATCAGCGTCGCCGGCTTGGGCTGGCGAACACGGTAGGCGATCCGTTCGACGACCTCGACGCCGATCGCGGCGGCAAGACCCGCGGTCTCCTCCAGGCGTGCGTCGACGTCGCGCGAAGTGTCGCCCTGATCGGGAAGGACGACGATCGCGCGCGCCCCGCGCGCGAACTCGTCCCGGTCGCGTTCGAAACCGCTACTCAATCGTCATGGTCCGCATCATCTGCGTCATCGGCATCATCCGTATCGGTAGGTTCCTCGGCGAGGTTCAGCGGGCGCGCCGGCTGAATCGTCGAGACCGCGTGCTTGTAGACGAGCTGTGCCATGCCCTCGCGCTGGAGCAGCATGCAGAACAGGTCGAAGCCTGCGATCTGGCCCTGCAGCATGACGCCGTTGATCAGGAACATCGTAACGCTGTCTTCGGACTTGCGCACCGCGTTGAGGAAAATGTCCTGCAACAACGGGTGCTTCTTCTGGTTCTCGCCGACCGCGTCTACGATGGCCGACACGTCCATCGGTCCGGCGGGCATGATCGTCGAGATCGCATGCTTGTAGATCAGCTGCGACTGGCCATCGCGGCGGAGCAGTACGGAAAAATTATCGAACCATGTGACGATGCCCTGGAGCTTCACGCCCTTGACGAGGAACATCGTGACCGGCGTCTTGGAGCGCCGGAGTGCGTTCAGGAAGAGGTCCTGAAGCGAGCCTGGTTTATCGGCCAATGGGATAACCCTTTGTTTTTGGCGGGACTTTGCCCGCAAGGCGCTGTTTCCCAGCGTCGGAGATGCACCCGGTTACCGGGCACCGTATGTGATCTATGATCGACACCCCCATAGTTCCAGAGGGCGGCGAAATTGCGGCGCCTTATTCGTCGCGTGTTTCGGTAATGCCGAGGAGCTTCAGTTTACGGTGGAGTGCCGATCGCTCCATGCCGATGAAGCTCGCCGTGCGCGAGATGTTGCCCGAAAAGCGCCGGATCTGGACGCGCAGATATTCGCGCTCGAACGTCTCGCGCGCCTCCCGCAGCGGCGATCCCATGATCGCGGTGCCGCCCGCCGCCCCCATATCGCCCTGATCGCCGAGCACTTCGGCGGGCAACAGGTCGATATCGATCCGGCCGATGCGATCGCCCGGCGCCAGGATGATCGTCCGCTCGACGACGTTGCGCAACTGGCGGACGTTGCCGGGCCAGTCATAGGATTGCAGCGCGACCATCGCATCGGGTGCGATCTCCGGCGTCGGCACCCGGCGTTCGGACGCGTAATGCGCGATGAAATGCTGAACCAGCGCCGGGATATCCTCGCGGCGATCCGACAGCGGCGGGATCGTCACGGGGACCACATTGAGGCGGTAATACAGATCCTCGCGAAAGCGCCCCTCGGCGATCTCGAACACAAGGTCGCGCGCCGTCGCCGAGACGACGCGAACGTCGACCTTGACCACCCGCGTGCCACCAACCCGCGTGAAACTCTGGTCGGTCAGCGCGCGCAGGATCCGCGCCTGCGTCGTGATCGGCATGTCGGCGATCTCGTCGAGAAACAACGTGCCGCCATGCGCCTGCTCGAACAGGCCGGGACGGACGAGATCGCCCGCCTCCTCGACCCCGAACAGTTCCTCGTCGACCCGCTCGGGCGTCATCCGCGCCGCGCTGACGACGATGAACGGGGCATCGGTACGCTGGCTCCAGCCATGCAGCAGCCGCGCGGCGACTTCCTTGCCGACGCCTGCGCCGCCCATCACGAGCACACGGCTACCGGTTGCCGCGACCCGCTTCAACGTCGCGCGGACGCCGTTGATGGCGCCCGAACTGCCGGTGAGATCGGTCTCGCGGCCGACCGTCGCTCGCAAGGTCGCGACTTCGCGCCGCAGCCGTTCGGTCTCGGTCGCACGCGCCACCATGAGGAGCAGGCGCTCGGCCTCGAACGGCTTTTCGATGAAGTCGGACGCGCCACGCCGGATCGCGGCGACCGCGGTATCCAGATTGCCGTGGCCCGAAATGACTAGCACGGGGATCGACGGGTCGCGACGCTTGATCTCGTCGAGCAGCTCGAGCCCATCGAGCCGCGAGCCTTGCAGCCAGACGTCGAGCAGCACCAGCGACGGACGCCGTGCGGCTATCGCCTCCAGCGCGGAATCGCTGTCGCCGGCGTCGCGCGTGTCATAGCCTTCGTCTTCGAGGACGCCGGCGACCAGTTCGCGAATGTCACGTTCGTCGTCCACGACGAGAATATCGAGCGCCATCAAATCATGTCCGGTTACGAGTCATGGTGGCGAGTTGGCCATCCCCTGCCCCCTCGGGTAGCGGCCCCCCTGCGTCGAGGCCCACTTGGTTCAGGCCCCCCTGGTCCAGTGCTGCCAGAGCCCTGGTGTCGAAGGTCATGGTGACGAGCGTGCCGCCACCCGGCCGATCGGAGAAGCCGATCGTTCCACAATGCTCCTCAATGATCTTCTTGACGATGGCAAGCCCGAGGCCGGTGCCGCGCGCCCGCGTCGTGACATAGGGCTCCATGATCCGGTCGCGGTCGGCGGGCAGGCCGACGCCGGTATCGGCGACCGCAATCGTCACGCTCCGGCCGATCTCCTGGCTGAGCGTCATCGTCACCGATCCACCCGGTTCGCCACGTGTTTCAATGGCTTCGACCGCGTTCTTGACGATGTTCGTGAGGGCCTGGCCGATCTGGCGGCGATCGCATATGAGCGCGAGGCCGGGATCGTCGTTGACCAGATGGAAGCCGATTGCAGGGTGCGCCACCTCGTGCAGGAAAAGTGCCTGCCGAGCGGCATCGACCAGTGATTCCTCGCGGAACACGGGCTTGGGCATGCGCGCGAACGACGAGAATTCGTCGACCATCCGGCGCAGGTCGCCGACCTGACGAATGATCGTGTCGGTAAGCCGTGAGAACGTCCCGTCCTGCATCTCGGCCTTCGCGCCATAGCGGCGTTGCAGGCGCTCGGCCGCGAGTTGGATCGGGGTCAGCGGATTCTTGATCTCGTGCGCGATCCGGCGCGCGACATCGGACCAGGCCGCACGGCGCTGATCGAGCAATTGCTGCGTGATGTCGTCGAACGTCAGGATCGGCCCCGTGGAGGGCCGCGCGATCCGCACTGCCAGGGTACGGACATCGCCACCCTGCCCGACCTCGACGATCGCTTCGCGGTCGCCCCCGTCGAGCATCGCATCGAGTTCGGGCGCGATGTCGACCAGACGACGGCCGACCAGCCCGCCGGCATCGGTCCCGAGCAAGGTCGTCGCGGAGTCGTTGGCGATCGTTATCGTCCGCTCGCGGCCGGTCGCGACCACGCCGGCCGAGACCCCGGCCATAACCGCTTCGATCAGCGCGCGGCGGCTTTCCAACTGGCCGTTGGCCGTGACCAGTTCGGTATTCTGCTCTTCGAGCCGCCCCGTCATCTGGTTGAAGGCGTTGGCCAGGGTGCCGACCTCGTCGCGACTGCGCGGATCAGGCACGCGCGCGGTCAAGTCGCCCGCGGCAACGCGACGGGCCGCATCGACCAGCTCGCCGACCGGACGCACCAAGCGATCGGCCACCGCGAGTGCGATCCAGACCGCCACGCCGACGATCAGCAGCGAGATCAGCAGAAGTGCCGCATTGAACCGCAATTGGAGGCTGCGCGATCGGGCAAGGAGGGATCGATAACTCGTCAGAACCTCGTTCGCGCGCGTGGTCTGCTCGGACAGTAATTTCGTATCCTCGACGCGGCCCGCATACAGGAACAGTTCGTCCGATCCCGGCAGCATCGTGATCGTCTGGATACGATCGCCCGTGACCGCAAGGACCGCGCTCTTGCCGGACCGCAGCTCGGCGATCGCCGCGGGCGTGACGCGGCGCGTAAAGTCGATCTCGTACGGGTTGACGATCGCCAGCGTCTGGATCCCCTGCTGCTGGGACAGCTTGAACAAGGCCGCCTCGGAAAGGCTGCGGTAATAGACCTGCTGCAGGAACCATCCGGAAAAGTCCGGGCTCTGCAGCGAGCGCTCGCGCAAATAGGCGGACATGTCGCTCGCCATCGTCACGGTCGCTTCCTGCCACCGGTTAAGCTGTCGCCCGTAGGACGACTGGGCGAGCCCAGTGGCGTTCTCGAGCATTCCGCGCGCCTGGTCAGAATACCAGAACTGAACGCCGTACTGGAACAGCAGCGACGCGAAGATCGTCACCAGCAGCATCGGCACCGCGGCGACGATCGAGAACAGCGCGACGAGACGGACGTGGAGGCGTCCACCACCGCCCACAGGCGACCGCGCCGCGCGCCGCATCGCCACGCGCCGGCCGAGCAGCATCAGCAAGGCGATGCCGGGCACGAGGTTGGCGACGAGCAGCAGCGCGACCAGCGGCGGCGGGATCAGGCGCTGCGGTGCGTCGGTGCCGGTGATGATGAAATAGCTCGCGACACCGATCGCGACGGCGACCGCCAGAACAAGCGCCTCGATCGCAGGCGTCACCGCGAACCGGTGTGCGGGCCCGTCATCATCCATCGGTAGCGTCGCTGAAGCGATCATCGTTGCCCCGATACAACGTCAACCGTTGCCGGGAAACCACATAATGACAGAGTCAGCGACGTTCCGTCTCTTCGGGCCGCTGCGTCTCGCTCCCGCCATGGCCGATATCGATGCCGAGCGTATCGAGGCGCTTGCGCAGGGTATTGCGGTTTATCCCCATCGCGCGGGCGGCGCGGAGCTGGTTCTGGCCGTGGCGCGCCAGCATCGCCTCGATCAGCGGGCGCTCGACCTCGCCGATCACGCGGTCGTACAGCGTACCGTCGTCGAGCGCGGCGGGGTTTTCCCGTGCAATCCGCTCGATCATCGCGCGAACGGCGTGGCCGATCTCGATGTCGGCGGGTTCGCCGATGACCGCGTGCGTGCCGATCATCGTGCGGATCGCGTCGGCGCCGATCACTTCGTCGCGTGCCAGCACCGCCAGCCTGCGCATCAGGTTCTCGAGTTCGCGGACGTTGCCCGGCCAGTCGTGCGCGCCGAGTTCGGTGAGCGCATCGCTGCCGAGCTGGCGGCGCGGAAGGCCCTGCATCGCGGCATGGTCGAGGAAATGGCGGGCGAGCAACGCGATATCCTGGCGGCGCTCGCGTAACGCGGGCAGCGTGATCGGGACGACGTTGAGGCGGTAGAACAGGTCTTCGCGGAAATGCCCGGCGGCGACCTGCGCGTTGAGATCGCGGTTGGTGGCGGCGACGATCCGGACGTCGACGCGGATCGTCCGCGCGCCGCCGACGCTGGTGAACTCGCCCGACTGGAGCACGCGCAACAGGCGGGTCTGCGCCTCCATCGGCATGTCGCCGATCTCGTCGAGGAACAATGTGCCGCCCGACGCCTGTTCAAACCGGCCGGCGTTGCGCGTCGCCGCGCCGGTGAATGCGCCACGCTCATGCCCGAACAGTTCGGCCTCGATCAGTTCGCGCGGGATCGCAGCCATGTTGATCGCCACGAACGGCGCGGCGTTGCGTGGGCCGAGATCGTGGATCGCGCGCGCCACGAGTTCCTTGCCGGTGCCCGATTCGCCCGAGATCAGCACGGTCAGGTCGTTCGAGACGACCCGCGCGATGACCCGGTACACGTCCTGCATCGCCGCCGATCGCCCGATCAGCGGCAGTGCGCGGTCCTCGTCATGGAGCGCGTCCTCCGACACCATCCCGCCACGCGCGAGCGCACCGGCGACCGCGCGGGCCAGCACGTCGAGGTCGAACGGCTTGGGCAGATACTCATATGCGCCAACCTCAGCCGCGCGGACCGCAGTGGTCAGCGTGTTCTGCGCTGAGAGAACGATGATCGGCAGCAGGGGAAAGCGCGCGGCAACGCTGCGGACATGATCGATACCGTCGCCGTCCGGAAGAATGACGTCGGTGACGAGAACATCGGGGAGCGACGCGGCGAGCGCGCGTTCGAGTTGCGCGAGGCTGTCGGCCACGGACACCTCATGGCCCGCACGACGCAACGCCTGCGCGACGACAGTCCGGATCGCGGCGTCGTCGTCGACGACCAGAACCGTACTCATGATGCCGCCCTCGGGAGCAGCAGACGCAGAACGGTCATTTCGGGCGCACCTTCGCGGGCGTATTGGACGATCCCGCCCATGTCGCGGGTCAGCTTGTCGACAAGCGCGAGACCCAGCCCCTGCCCTTCGCGCCGGCCGGACACGAACGGATCGAACAGATGATCGGCGATATCGGCAGGCGCACCGGGACCGTTGTCAAACACGCAGATTTCGATCGGCAGCGGCAGGCGTGGCTTGCCGGGGGCCGAACTGACGGTGATGCCGTGGCGGTAGGCGGTCGTCATCACGATCCGAGGTTCGCGTTCGTTTCGAACGGCTTCGCGTGCGTTCTTGAGTAGATTTATGACGATCTGGAGCAGTGCATCGCGATTGATCTGCGCGGGCGGGAGCGACGGATCGAAGCGTTCCTCGATCGAAATCCCGCGCGCGAACCCCGCGAGCGCCAGCCGACGCGCATGGCCGAGCAACGGGTAGATGTTTTCGCTGGCGAGCGGCAGCGGACGCGTGTCGCTGAAATCCTGCATCCGGTCGATCAACGCCGCGATCCGGTCGACTTCGGTCACGATCAGCGTCGTCAGTTCGCCCGCGCCGAGCAACTGCGCGGCGCCGCGGATGCCGGATAGCGGGTTCTTGATCTCGTGCGCCAGCATCGCCGCCGCACCGACGGCCGCACGCGCGCCGGCCGCGCGGTCGGCGGAATGGCCGAGCCGCCGCGAGGTCGCCGCGGAATGCAGCGTGATCGCGCGCCAGCCCGGGTAGTCGGCAATCTGCGTCTCGGCGAAATCGACCCGGATCTTGCCGCCGCGCGCAGTCGACATCTCTGTGTCGTACACTGCGAGCCCGTGCCCGTCGCGATTGCGCGGATCGTCGGGCGGCGGGATGATCGCGTCGAGCGGCTGCCCGATCATCAGCCGCTCCGACAGGTTCAGCAGTTGCTCGGCGAGCGCATTGGCATGCGCGACGCGCTGATTCGGATCGACCACGACGACGGCGACCGGGAGCGCCGCGAACAGTTCCGCAAAACCCGGCCGTACCCGAGAGTGCGTGTCAGGCCGCTGCAAGGTCGCGCCAGGGAGCGTAGAACTCGGCGAGCATCGCCTTGACCTGCTTGGGATCGGGAATCTGGTTCACCTTGTTGCGGAACTCGGCCGATCCGGGCAGGCCCTTAGTGTACCAGCCGATATGCTTGCGCGCCATGTTGACGCCGGTCTCGATCCCGTAATGTTCGAGCATC
This sequence comes from Sphingomonas faeni, assembly GCF_024273235.1. Lineage (GTDB taxonomy): Bacteria > Pseudomonadota > Alphaproteobacteria > Sphingomonadales > Sphingomonadaceae > Sphingomonas > Sphingomonas faeni_A. The sequence continues at coordinate 143,999 of NZ_JANBVH010000003.1, forward strand.
GCCTCGTAATGGCCTGCGATCGCGTCATATTGCTCGGTGATCGACGGGTCTTCGATGCGGCGGCCGGTGGCGAACCACTCCATGACCTGGCCGAGCACCCACGGGCGACCATAGCTGCCGCGACCGATCATCAGGCCGTCCGCGCCCGACTGGTCCATCGCTGCTTCGGCGTCCTCGATCGTGCAGATATCGCCGTTGACGATCACCGGCACGCTCACCGCATCCTTGACCTTGCGGACGAAGCCCCAGTCGGCATTGCCCTTGTACATCTGGTTGCGCGTGCGGCCGTGGACGGTGATCAGCTTGATGCCGAGATCCTCGGCGATCCGCGCGAGGTCGGGCGCGTTGAGGCTGTCATGGCACCAGCCCATTCGCATCTTCAGCGTCACGGGAACGTCGACCGCCTTGACGGTCGCCTCGATGATCGCGCTGGCGAGCTTAGTATCGCGCATCAGCGCCGAGCCCGCATCGCCGTTGACGACTTTCCGCACCGGACAGCCCATGTTGATGTCGATGATCGCCGCGCCGCGATCCTGGCTGAGTTTGGCAGCCTCGCCCATCTCGTACGGGGTGCAGCCGATCAACTGCATCGACACCGGTTCCTCGAGCCGATCCCACGCCGCCTTTTGCAACGACTGGCGGGTCTCGCGGATGGCGGCCTGGCTCGCCACCATCTCGGTGACGTTGAGGCCCGAGCCATAGCGTCGCACCAGCGTGCGGAACGGCATGTCGGTGACGCCGGTCATCGGCGCGAGCACGACGGGGCTTTCGATCCGGACGGGACCGATCTGGATGGGGGATAGATTACGCATGGATGTGCCTGAAAAAGAGGCATCGCCCTACCCTGTCCCGCGCTCGGTCGCAAGACTGGCGAGCCTCCGGTCGAACCGCTAGGTCGCGACGATGACACAGGCACACCGTATCGTTGCGATCATCGTCGCCGCCGGAACCGGCGTGCGCGCCGGGGGATCGGTTCCCAAGCAGTTCGCGCTGATCGCCGGGCGTTCGATGATCGCCTATTCCTACGACGCGTTTTCCGCGCATCCCGCGATTGCCGAGACGATCGTCATCATCGGTGAAGGGCAGCAGGCTCTTGCCGCCGAGTCGCTCGGCAGCGGCGTAAGAACCGTCATCGGCGGAGCCACGCGCCGCGAGTCGGTCGCGAACGGACTCGCGGCGATCGGCGACGCGACGCACGTGCTGATCCACGACGCGGCCCGCCCTTTCCTCTCCGCCGAAATCATCGATTCGCTCGTCACCGCCCTGAAGACTCGGGACGCGGCCATTCCGGTCCTCCCGGTGACCGATACGCTTGCGCGCGGCACCGTGCTGCTTGGGGACATCGTGGCCCGCGCTGACCTCAACCGCGTGCAGACTCCGCAGGCGTTTTCCGTGGAGGCGTTACGCGCCGCGCATGCCGTCTGGCCCGAAGACGAGGAAGCCACCGACGACGCGCAGATGGTGCGGCGGCTTGGCGTCGGCGTCGCGTTGGTGCAGGGCTCGGCTATGCTCGAGAAAGTCACCCACCCCGAAGATTTCGCGGCCGCCGAGGCGCGTGTCGCGTATGAAACCCGCACCGCGATGGGCTTCGACGTCCACCGGCTCGAAACCGGCGAGGAACTCTGGCTCGGCGGCGTCCTGATCCCGCACGACAAGGGGCTGTCTGGGCATAGCGACGCGGATGTGGCGCTCCACGCGCTGACCGACGCGCTGCTCGGCACGATCGCGGCCGGCGATATCGGCACGCATTTCCCGCCGAGCGACCCACAATGGAAGGGCGCCGACTCCGCGCAATTCCTCCAGCACGCGGCAAAGCTGATTGCCGACAAGCGCGGCCGGATCGATTTCGTCGACCTGACGATCATGTGCGAGGCACCTAAGATCGGCCCGCACCGTGCCGCGATGACCGCGCGGATCGCCGACCTGCTCGGGCTCACGCTCGATCGGGTCAGCGTCAAGGCGACGACGACCGAGCGACTCGGCTTCACCGGCCGCGGCGAAGGCATCGCCGCACAGGCCGTCGCAACCGTCCGCGTGCCCGGAGCGCCGGCATGACGGCCCGCATGAGGATCGGCGCCGCGCTGGCCGCCGTCGCGCTTCTCGCCAGCCCGGCGGCTGCGCAACCCCGCTGCATCACCGGGCCCGAGGCCGAATCGCTGACGCTCGTCGCGATGCCCGACATCCTCCGCGAAACCGGTCGCGTCTGCGCGGCGCAACTCCCGGCCGCCAGCCTGATCCGGCGGCAGTCGAGTGCGCTGATAGATCGCTATCAGATCGAGTCCGACCGCGCCTGGCCGTCCGCTCGCGCGGCGATCGTAAAGCTGAGCGATCCTGCGGTCGACGCGATGCTCGATTCGGAGTTCGCGCGGCCATTGCTGACGACGTTGCTGGTGCCGCAGATCGTCGGGCGGATCGCGACGCGCGATTGCGGGACGATCGACCGGATGCTGACGCTGCTTCAACCCTTGCCGCCCCGCAACACCGCGGCCATCGTCGTGGAGACGTTGCGGTACCTGAAATCGCAGAAGCCGCGCGGCGGTGATATCGCCGCGGTGGCGATGCTGCTGTGCCCGGTGGAGACTCGCTGATGGATACCATCCTTCCCCCCGAACTGGTCGACGCCGCGCGTAAGGTCGTCGAGCAGAACCGCGCGATCGGGCGCCGTGTCGCGGTCGCCGAGAGCTGCACCGGTGGCCTCGTCGCGGCCGCGCTGACGGAAATCCCCGGATCGTCGGACGTGTTCGAAGTGGGCTTCGTCACCTATTCGAACGAAGCCAAGCTCGGCGTGCTGAAGATCAGTTCCGACGTGCTCGAAACGTTTGGCGCGGTCTCGATCGCGGTCGCGTGGAGCATGGCACAGGCCGCGTTGAAGCAGTCGGGCGCGGACATCGCCGTGGCGATCACGGGCGTGGCGGGGCCCGGCGGGGGGTCGCTCAAGAAGCCGGTCGGCACCGTTGTATTCGGTCGCGCCGAGAAGGGTCGCGACCCGTCCGACGTCCATGCCGATCGCAGGGATTTCGGCGATCTCGGTCGTGGCGGGATCCGGCTTCAGGCCGCGTTGTGTGCGCTCGAACTCTTGCTGCCGGACGCACCGGCCCCGGAAGACCCGGCGCCGTAAAGCTCGGCGGCGCGAGTCTCGAACGCGCCGATCATCTTGCGCAGTGCAGCGCCGAAAACCTGGCCGGCGATCATCTCGAACATCCGGTTCTTGAACGCGAAGTCGACGGTGAAATCGACCGCGCAGCCCTGAGGCTCGGGCCGGAAATGCCATTCGTTGCGCAGATACTTTAGCGGTCCATCGACATAATCAACGTTCAGTTCGCTCGGGCGGACCTTCTGCACGCGCGACGTGAACGTCTCGCGCAGGCCCTTGAACCCGACGATCATGTCGGCGAGCGTCTCGGTCTCGCTGTTCGAGCGCACCCGCATCGCACTGACCCAGGGCAGGAACTCGGCATAGCGACCGACATCGGCCACCAGGTCGAACATCTGCTCAGGAGTGTAGGGCAAATGACGCGTTTCGGAATGCTTCGGCATCAGATGCGCGCAACGCCCAGCTTCGCGTCACGATTCGCCCGCAACCGCTCGAAATCATCGCCGGCGTGATAGCTCGACCGGGTCAGCGGCGACGATGCGACCAGTAGGAAACCCTTTGCGCGCGCGATCGAGGCATAGGCGTCGAACGCCTTGGGCGGCACGAACTCGGCGACCTTGGCGTGGCGCGGGGTGGGCTGAAGATACTGGCCCATCGTCAGGAAATCGATGTCGGCGCAGCGCATGTCGTCCATAACCTGATGGATCTCCAGGCGCTCCTCGCCGAGCCCGAGCATCACGCCGGACTTGGTGAAAATCGACGGATCGTGCTTCTTGACGCTCTCCAGCAGGCGCAGCGACGCGTAGTAGCGCGCGCCCGGGCGGATCGTCGGATAGAGCCGCGGGACGGTCTCGAGATTGTGGTTGTAGACGTCGGGACGCGCCTCGACGATCGACTCGATCGCGGCCTGCGCCTTGTTGCGGAAGTCAGGCGTCAGGATCTCGATCGTCGTCGTCGGGTTCGACGCGCGGATCGCCTGGATCACCTTCACGAACTGCGACGCGCCGCCATCGGGCAGGTCGTCACGATCGACCGAGGTGATGACGATGTGGTTGAGACCCATCTGCGCGGCGGCGTCGGCGACGTTCTGCGGCTCCATCCGGTCGACTGCGCGGGGCATGCCGGTCTTCACGTTGCAGAACGCGCAAGCGCGCGTGCAGGTATCGCCGAGGATCATCACCGTCGCATGCTTCTTCGACCAGCATTCGCCGATGTTCGGGCACGCGGCCTCTTCGCACACCGTCGTGAGGCTTTTCGACCGCATGAGCTCGCGGGTTTTCGCGAAGCCCGCGGAGGTCGGCGCCTTGACGCGGATCCAATCGGGCTTGCGGGCACGCGGGACGGCGATCGGGGTCATCTCGTTCATGGGAGCGAGATAGCGATGCCGGCTACCCGAGACAACATGCATGCGGTTTTGCGCGAGATATCACGCGTTTCTTCGGTGACTTGGTCCGGCTGCGGGATCGACCGCCGTCAAAGCCCGAGCGCCTTTTCCGCCACGCGCTTCACCTTCGGATCGATCGGCGGCGGGATCATCGACACGCCGGCTTCGAGGCGATCGGCAATCACCGTCAGCGCTGCGATGCGGGCCGCCTTCTTGTCGTTGCCGTCGATCACCGTCCACGGTGCCGTTGCAGTATCAGTGCGTGCGAACATCTCATTCATCGCCTCCAGATAGTCCTTCCGGCGCGAGCGGTTGTGATAATCGTCGAGGCCCGTCTTCCAATGCTTCCACGGATCGTCGAGCCGCGCTTTCAGGCGACGATCCTGCTCCTTCTGCGTGGTATGGATGAACAGCTTGATCAGCGTCGTCCCGCTCTCGACCTGCTGCGCCTCGAACGCGTTGATCTCGTCATAGCCGTGACGCCATTCGGTCTCGCTGGCCAAACCCTCGACGCGCTCGACGAGGACGCGACCGTACCAGCTGCGATCGAACACTGCGATGTGGCCGTCGGCAGGCAGCCGGTGCCAGAAGCGCCAAAGGAAATGATGTGCCTTCTCGTCCGCGGTGGGGGCTGCGATCGGCCAGACCTTGTAGTTGCGCGGGTCCCATTCGGCGGAGAGCCGCTGGATGATGCCCCCCTTGCCAGCCGCGTCCCAGCCCTCGAACATGACGATCGCGCGCGTACCGCCGACGATATGCGCGACCTGGATATGTTCGAGCCGCTTCTGGAGCGCAGTCAGGTCATGCTTGTACTTGCCGTCATACGCGTCGCCGGCTTCGTAGTCGGCCAGGTGTATCGTCATGCGCTGCGCTCCATCACTCAGATTGATCAGCCTGCGTTCGGCGCGACCGCCTTCGTCACGTCCTTCGGACCATCGACCGTCAGGCGAATGTTGAGTTCCTTCAGCTGCTTGGCGCTGACCGGGCTCGGCGCGCCCATCATCAGGTCCTCGGCCTTCTGGTTCATCGGGAACAGCACGACCTCGCGGATGTTCGGCTCGCCGGCGAGCAGCATGACCATCCGGTCGATCCCCGGTGCAGAGCCGCCATGCGGCGGCGCGCCGACCTTGAACGCGTTGATCATGCCGGCGAAGTTGGTGTCGACATCGGCCTGCGTGTAGCCGGCGATCTCGAACGCCTTGTACATGATCTCGGGCCGGTGGTTCCGGATCGCGCCCGACGACAGCTCGACGCCGTTGCAGACGATATCGTACTGATAGGCAAGGATATCGAGCGGATCCTTGGTTTCCAGCGCCTCCATCTCGCCCTGCGGCATCGAGAACGGGTTGTGGCTGAAGTCGATCTTCTTGGCGTCCTCGTCATACTCGAACATCGGGAAGTCGACGATCCAGCAGAATTCGAACCGGTTCTCGTCGATCAGGCCGAGATCGGCACCGATCCGCGCACGCGCAGCGCCTGCGAGCTTGGAGGCGGGGAGTTCCTTGCCGGCGGCGAAGAAGATGCCGTCGTTCGGGCCGAGGCCCATCTCGGCGATCAGCTTGCGGGTGGCTTCCTCGCCGTGGTTCTTGGCGATCGGGCCGCCGAGTTCGCAGTTCTTCTGCGTGATGTAGCCGAGCCCGGCATGACCCTCGGCGCGTGCCCAGTCGTTCATGTCGGTGAAGAACTTGCGGCTCTTGTCGGCGGTGTTCGGCGCGGGGATCGCGCGGACCACGTCACCGCCGGCGACGATCCCTGCGAACAGGCCGAAGCCCGAATCGACGAAGTGATGGCCGACGTCGTGGATCAGGATCGGGTTGCGCAGGTCGGGCTTGTCGCTGCCGTATTTCAGCATCGATTCGCGGTACGGGATGCGCTTGAACGGCAATGCCGAGACCTGACGGCCCTTGCCCTGCCAGTCCGCGAACTCCTCGAACACGCCGTGCAGGACGGGCTCGATCGCATTGAACACGTCGTCCTGCGTGACGAAGCTCATCTCGAAATCGAGCTGGTAGAACTCGCCGGGCGAACGATCGGCGCGGGCGTCCTCGTCGCGGAAGCACGGCGCGATCTGGAAATAGCGGTCGAAGCCGGCGACCATCAGCAGCTGCTTGAACATCTGCGGCGCCTGCGGGAGCGCATAGAACTTGCCCGGATGGACGCGGCTCGGCACCAGATAGTCGCGTGCGCCTTCTGGCGACGACGCGGTGAGGATCGGCGTCTGGAATTCGGTGAAGCCCTGCGCGTTCATGCGGTTGCGCAGCGACGTGATCACCTGGCTGCGGAGCATGATGTTGGCGTGAAGCCGCTCCCGACGCAGATCGAGGTAGCGATAGCGCAGGCGGATATCTTCGGGATATTCGGCCTCGCCCGCGACCGGCATCGGCAGCTCGCCGGCCATCGACTGGACGGTCGCGGCGGTCGCGCGGATCTCGATCCCGCCGGTCGGCAGGTTCGGGTTGACCGCTTCGGGTGCCCTTGCGGTGACCTTGCCGGTGATCGTGACGACGCTCTCGCTCTTCAGGCCCTCGATGACCTTGAAGACCGGGCCGGACACGTCGGTGACGATCTGGGTGATGCCGTAGTGATCGCGCAGATCGATGAAGACGAGGTCGCCGTGATCGCGCTTCTTGTGGACCCAGCCGGAGACACGGACCTCTTCACCGACCTGTTCGGGGCGGAGGGCGGCGCAGTTGTGGGTGCGATAGGCGTGCATGTGTCTCGTCTCTCATACGTCGTCCCAGCGGAAGCCGGGATCTCGTGCGGCAAGGGTGCGCCCTGCGACGGGAGATCCCAGCTTTCGCTGGGATGACGGGAATTGGATGCCTCGCGCTTCCCTTCCTCACCCGCCTTTGTCAAGGCGGACACGCCTCGCTATGGACGGTCCATGCATATCCACCCGCTTATCTCCGACAGTGCCACGCTCGCCAATCTGTGCGCGCGCATGGCCGACGCCGACTATGTGTGCGTCGACACCGAATTCATGCGCGAGAGCACCTATTACCCGGAACTCTGCCTGATCCAGATCGCCGACGACAAGGAAGCCGCCGCGATCGATCCGATGGCGCCGGGCATCGACCTGAAGCCGTTGCTCGACCTGCTCGTCGAGAATCACGATGTGCTGAAGGTGGTCCATGCCGGCGGTCAGGATATCGAGATCGTCTATAATTTGACCGGCAAGACGCCCTTCCCGCTGTTCGACACGCAGGTCGCGGCGATGGCGCTGGGGCAAGGCGAGCAGATCGGCTATTCGAACCTCGTCGACAGCTGGCTAGGCATCGCGGTCGACAAGGGCGCGCGGTTTACCGACTGGGCGCGGCGGCCGCTGGACGAGCGGCAGATCGAATATGCGATCGGCGACGTCACGCATCTGTCGAAGATCTTCCCGAAGATGCTGGAGCGGTTGCGCAAGACGGGGCGCGGGGTGTGGCTCGACCAGGAGATGGAGCGGCTCGGCGATATCGCGAATTACGCGAACGATCCCGATCTGGCGTGGAAGCGCGTGCGGATTTCGGGGCGCAAGCCCGAGGTGCTGGGGCGACTGAAGGCGCTGGCGCGGTGGCGTGAACTGGAGGCGCAGGCGAAGGACTTGCCGCGCGGCCGGATCGTCAAGGACGAGACGCTGGGCGACATGGCGGGGCATCCGCCGCGCAAACAGGCCGACCTAGCGCGCGTGCGTGGGTTGTCGGCGACATGGGCAGGCAACGACATCGGCGGACGGCTGATGGCCGCGATCGAGAGTGCGCAGCCGCTTGGCGAGGACGAGCTGCCGCCGCGCGACGATCGCAAGCCGGGGCTCGGCAAGGAGGGATCGCTGGTCGCGGACCTCTTGAAGCTGCTGCTCAAGATCCGCTCGCGAGACATTGATGTCGCGTCGAAATTGTTGGCGCGGACGGATGAACTCGAAGCCCTCGCGGCGGGCGTTCGCACCGGGCTGCCGATGCTGGAGGGCTGGCGGTTCGATCAGTTCGGGCGCGATGCACTCGATCTGGTCGAGGGACGACTGGCGTTTGCGGTCATTGGCGGCAAGCTGAAGATGACACGTACGGAGGATGCCGCATGAAAGTCGTTCTTGTCGCAGCCTTGCTGGCTTCGGCGGCGTGTACGCCGGTCGAGATGCGCGGTGAGTCGCCGGCCGCTCCGCCGGTTGCGGCCGCGTGCAATGCCGATTCGCTGGGTGATCTGGTCGGGAAGCGCGCGAGCGATGCCCGGGCGGACGTGATGCAGACTCGGTCGGGCTCGCGGACGCTCCGCTGGATCGCGCCGAATACGGCGGTCACGATGGATTTCCGGCCTGACCGGCTGAATGTGTACGTCGACGCGAAGGGCCGGATCGAGCGTTTTACCTGCGCTTGAGTCTGCTCGGTATCCTCCCCTTGCAGGGGAGGTGGCTGGCACTTGCCAGACGGAGGGGTGCCTCCCTCTCGATAGCGCGATACCCCTCCGTCAGTCCTGCGGACTGCCACCTCCCCTGCCAGGGGAGGAATTTAGCTGAGTGCCAACGAGGGTTTGCGACTTAACGCCGTCGCCAGCGCGGTGTGCCGACGTTCTACCGCTTCGCCGTAAAGGCCGCGATCGTCTGGGCGTAGCGTCAGGGTCAAGAACACGCCGTCGTCGGAAAGGCTGGAGCGCTTAAGCGGACCGGCCAAGCCTCCGCTCATACGCTGGCCGAGGCGCATCGCGAGTCCCCAGGCCGTTGCGCTTTTCACAGCTGCCGGCGTTGCGAGTCGCCCAACCGGATCCGCCGCCGCCAAATCTCCGCCGAGGCTCGTGTAGAGCGCTTGGGCGAGCATTCCCCGGCCCGGGGCGTCGATTGCTACCCAATTGCCGTGGAGCGCGATCTCGACGCCGCGTTCGGCGCGGAACTCGGGGTTGGCGCGCCAGCCTACGTCGGCGAGGAGGCAGGCGGTGTGGCGGATGCGCGCCAGCGCAGGCGCTTCGGTCACGAACAACGGGGCGATCCAGCGGTCGAGCAGGTCGCCATGCTCGGGAAAGCGACCCAGGAGACGCCCTTCTTCACGGGCGGCGACGATCAGCGGGTCGAGTACGCGGGTCTTGGGCTCCAAGTCGCCGTAGAGCAGCCCTTCGCGCAGGCCGTATGCCGATACCACTGTCGTCTTGCTGCCGAGCTGGCGCATCAGCACACCGAGCAGCGCGGCGGCGTCGGCCAGCGTGGACGTACGGCCGGACGAAAGACCGGGGATTGCCTTCAGGCGCGGCTTCGAGAGCTGCGGAATCGTGCGGCTGAGCCGGGTGATCGTCGCGGCGGTCATCGGATACTGGTGGATGATCGGCAGCGGATAGTCCGACAGCTCCATGTCCAGACGCGCCAGCGCGCGCCACGATCCACCGACGAGATACAGCGGAAGTCCCTGCCCCTTCGCCGTCCAGCCAGCCTCGCGAACCAGCCGCGCGACGTAGCGTTCGAGCACCTTGCCACGCTTTGCGCGAAGCGGGCCGATACGGAGGACACCGAGCGGGAACGAGACGCGGTCCTCAATCCTGCCGCGGCGGACGCGGACGAGTTCCAGGCTGCCACCGCCAAGATCGCCGACGATGCCGTCCGCATCGGGGATCGCCGATAGGACGCCGTAGCCGGCGGCGCTGGCCTCCTGTTCGCCCGAGAGCGTCTCGACCTTGAGTCCTAGTTGTTCAGCTGTAGCAATGAGTTCGCCGCCGTTCTTCGCATCACGTACCGCTGCCGTCGCGACCGTGCGGAGCGTGGAGCATTCCATTTCCTTGGCCACGGCGGCGAACCGCGCGAGGGCGACGCGCGCCGTCTTCAGCGCCGACTTCTCGATCGCGCCCGTCGCCGCGAGCCCGCGTCCGAGCCCGGCCAGAACCTTCTCGTTGAACCGGATCGCGGGCAGGCGTGGCGGGCCCTGATACACGACCAGGCGGATCGAGTTCGAGCCGATGTCGATGATCCCCGTACGCGGGTGATCGTCGGTTTCGGCCTTGGGCGTGGAATTACCGAACAGGATATTCGTGACGCTCATCGTTTTCGCCGAAGCGACAGAGTCGGCACGGCATTGCTGGTCGCGAGCGAGGCGCCACGGCCGGAAAGCGACGGATTGGTCATGAAATACCGATGCAGGTTGAACGGGCGGTCGCCGGGATCGACGCGGCTATATTCGCCGTCGGGGCCTAGCTCCCAACTCTGCTCGTTGTCGATCAGGTTCGCGACCATGACCTGATCGAGGATCTGGTCGTGGACGGTGGGGTTGAGGATCGGCAGCATATATTCGACGCGGCGGTCGAAGTTGCGCGGCATCCAGTCGGCCGACGAGATGAAGAGTTTGGCGCCGTCATTGGGGAGCGCCTTGCCGCTCCCGAACGCCCAGATCCGGCTGTGCTCCAGGAACCGGCCGATTACCGACTTCACGCGGATCGTCTCGGACAGGCCGGGTACACCGGGGCGCAGGCAGCAGATGCCGCGGATGATGAGGTCGATCTCGACCCCTGCCCCGCTTGCCTCGTAGAGCTTCTCGATCACCGCGGGGTCGACCAGCGAGTTCATCTTCGCCCAGACGCCCGCCTGTTTGCCGGCGCGCGCGTTGGCGATCTCGACGTCGATCAGGTTCATCAAATTCTGGCGCAGATCGCGCGGGCTGAGACTGACCTTCGCCATGTCGGTCGGCTCGACATAACCGGTGATGTAGTTGAACATCTGCGCCGCATCGCGCCCGACCGCGGCGTCGGCGGTGAAGAAGCTCAGGTCGGTGTAGATCTTGGCGGTGACCGGGTGGTAATTGCCGGTGCCGAAATGGCAGTAGGTGCGGAACGCCTGCCCTTCGCGGCGGACGACCAGCGATACCTTGGCGTGCGTCTTCCAGTCGATGAAACCGTAGACGACCTGCACGCCTGCGCGCTCCAGTGCGGAGGCCCAGACCATGTTCTGCTCTTCGTCGAACCGCGCCTTCAACTCGACCACCGCGGTGACCGACTTGCCCGCCTCCGCGGCGGCGATCAGCGCGTTGATGACCGCGGGCTGCTTGCCGGCGCGGTAGAGCGTCTGCTTGATCGCGACGACGTCGGGGTCGTTCGCCGCCTGTTTCAGGAAGGCGAGCACCACTTCGAACGTCTCGTACGGGTGGTGGACGACGATATCCTTGGCCTTGATCGCCGCGAAGCAGTCGCCGCCGAATTCGCGGATGCGTTCGGGGAAGCGCGGCGTGAAGGGCGGGAACTTCAGGTCGGGGCGATCCTCGTCGACCAGGCCGTCGAGGTCGACGATGCCGAGCAGGTTGCCGCTCTCGGTGATGATCGCATCCGCGCCGCCGAGTTCGTCCTTGAGGACCGCGGCGAGCACGTCGGGGATACCGGTTTCGAGTTCCAGACGGATCACGCGGCCGCGGCGGCGGCGCTTGATCGCGTTGGCGAAGTAGCGGACGAGGTCCTCCGCCTCCTCCTCGATCTCCATGTCGCTGTCGCGCAGCACGCGGAAGCTGGCGGCGGCGAGGACTTCGTAGCCGGGGAAAAGGACCGGCGCGAACCGCTTCAGGATCGATTCGATCGAGATGTAGCGCGCGGGTTCGCCGGGGAGGCGGACGAAGCGCGTCATCGTGTGTGGGAGCATGACCAGTTCGCGGACCGGCTCGTTGTCGGAACGGCGGACGAGGTCGAAGATCACCGACAGGCCGCGGTTCGGGATGAACGGGAACGGATGCGCCGGATCGAGCGCCTGCGGGGTCAGGATCGGGAAGATCTGATCGCGGAAATGCGTTTCGAGCCACTCGTCGGCCTCGCCCTCGACCGCATCGCGCCGCAGGACGAACAAGCCGGCCTCGTCGAGCAGCACGCGCAGGTCGCCCCACACCGCCTGCTGGCTCGCCATCAGTTCGTCCGCCTCGCGGACGATCGCGGTCAGCTGCTGGCCCGCGGTGAGCCCGTCGGCCGAGCGCCGGTCGACGTCCTGCGTCTGCTGCCCCTTCAGGCCGGCGACGCGGACCATGAAGAACTCGTCGAGGTTCGAGCCCGAGATCGACAGGAAGCGGAGCCGCTCCAGCAGCGGATGCGCAGGATTGCACGCCTCCTCCAGCACGCGGCGGTTGAACGCCAGCCAGGAGAGTTCGCGGTTGAAGAACCGGTCGTTCGGCTCTGCGCCGATGGGATCGTCGTCGTCTTCCGCTTGGCGGACGATATGCGCTGGACGGTTCATCGGTCCTCTTGGGGTCTATGGTGACGTGAAGAGCGGCAGATCCAGGGCGAGCTGTGGCCGGAGGATCAGCCCGGCCTCGGTGAGTGTGGTTCGTGCCAGAGGAATGGACAAGCGCTTGCGACGTTCCATCGCCTCCTGATCGAGCGCATCGACGGTTCGCGTTACGGTAATATGACTGCGCTCGATTCTGGTCGCGAGCCAGTCGATCAGATCGGGTCGCGCGTCGAGGCTGCGCCGCTCGAACAGATGCGCGAGCAGGAGCCGCATGAGTTCGTCGTCGGGCGCACCGATCGCCGCGATCGGGCTGGCCGCGAGACGCGAGCGGAGATCGGGGAGCTTCACCTTCCATTCGGGCGGCGCGGCGTCGGCGACGATCAGCAACGGCTTGTGCTCCTCCTGCGCGCGGTTCCAGGCGTGAAAAAGCTGCGCCTCGGGCACGCGCTCGGCATCGTCGATGATCGTCCCGCCGCTCTTCGCCGCGAAGATCCGCGCGAGCAGGCTGCGGCCCGATTTGCGCGGGCCGGTGAGGATGGCGGTCATGACGGGCCAGGTCGCCCAGTGCTCCAGCGTATGGACGGCCCGCGAGTTGGAGGGGGTAACCAGGAAGGCGTCGTCGCGAGGGTCCGCCGGCCACCCGAGTGGCAGCGCGATTTGAGTCATCTTGGTCGCGCTCACCCTGTCGTCACGGCATCCGCGGGAAGGTCCGGCGGAAGAAGTTGGGAAACCCGGCGGATGCGGATCGTCTGGCCGGAACCGAAAACCTGGTAGCCGCGCGCTTCGAGCGCGGTCTTGAGAGCCGCCGGATCGCCATCATAAGCGACGCGCATCAGCGAGACCCCGCCGAGCGCGAGGCTGGTCGTGGCCGCCGAACGGACGCCCGGGATCGCGCGGAGGGCGGCTTCGGTCGACGATACGGCCGTGGCTGCGGGCGTGTCGAACTGTACGACGATCGAGATCCCCTCGCCGCCGGTCAGCACTGCAATGTTGGCATCGGCGGTTTCGTCGGTCGGCAGGTCGTCGATCACCGCGGCTTCGGGCGTTGGCGGCGGCGACAGGCTATAGTCGACACGGAGCGAGCCGTTGCGGCGCGCCTGCTGGTACAGGTCGTCGATCCGCTTGACGCCGGTATCGAGCAGTTGCGGCAGGCCGTCGGACGTTCCGACACGGAGCGTGAAGCGACCGATCAGGACGTTGTCGGGACCGTGGCGTGCTTCGAACACGCCGATCACCGGGCCACCGGGCCATTGGCGATAGATCTTCACGACCGGGGACAGCACGTCGCTCGCGCCATATTGGTCGAGAATCGTCCGCCACCAGCCTCGGCCGGGACGCTGCGTCTGGCCGACGTTGAGTAGGAGCGCGTCGGGGCCGGAACCGGACGGGCGAACATAGTCGATGCTGCTGTTGCCGGTGCGATAGCGCGCCCAGGCCTGCTGCCACTGCGTGCTCTGCTCGAACGATTGGCCGACGCCGCCCGAATATTGGATCGGGATGGTTAGCATCGGCTGCGAGCGGTCGGCATAGGTGGAGATGCCGAGGACGGAGCCCGCGCGGGTGCGGTTGAACAGCACACCGAGCTTGGCGATGTAGCGCTGCGGTCCAATCTGTTCGTTCTCGACGACGATTCCCGAAACCAGCGAATCGAGCGTGCCGTCGGAGACGAGGCCGCCACCACCGCCGAGCCGGTTCGACAATTGCACCCAGGCTTTGCGCTGGGCGAGCCGCCAGCCGCTGTAGCGTGCGGCGTCGGCGGTCTTGCCGGCGACGTCGACGGTGACGCCGCTGACCTCGTAGGCGCTGCCGCTGTCGACCGGGGCTGCGCCTCGGCTGCCGCCCTCGATCTGCGCGAGCACGGCTCCGCCGCTGAGCAGCAAAGCGGCGCCGGCAAGCGCGGTGGGGAGGGTACGGATACGCGTCACGCGGGCCTTTTGGCGAAGCAGACGTGGAAATCCAAGCGCGATGTGGCTAGCAGCACCGATCATGACCGATACGCCAGACTCCGCCGCTCCCGCTTCGGGCCCCTACACCTACGCTCAGGCGGGCGTTTCGATCGCCGCGGGCAACGCGCTGGTGCGCGCGATCGCCCCGCTCGCGCGCTCGACGCGGCGGCCGGGTGCGGACGCGGATCTTGGCGGCTTCGGGGGCATGTTCGACCTGAAGGCGGCGGGGTTCGTCGATCCTCTGCTGGTCGCCGCGAACGATGGCGTCGGCACCAAGCTGAAGCTCGCGATCGAATGGGATCGGCATGAGGGTGTCGGCGTCGACCTCGTCGCGATGTGCGTCAACGACCTGATCGTACAGGGCGCCGAGCCGCTGTTCTTCCTCGATTATTATGCGAGCGGGAAGCTAGATGCGGCGGTTGCCGAGCGTGTCGTCGCTTCGATCGCGGAGGGCTGCAAGACCGCGGGCTGCGCGTTGATCGGTGGCGAGACCGCCGAGATGCCGGGCATGTATGCAGATGGCGATTACGATCTCGCGGGTTTCTGCGTCGGTGCTGTCGAGCGGACCAAAATGCTCACCGGGCGCGAGATTGCTTCGGGCGATGTGATGCTCGGGCTGGCGTCGTCGGGGGTCCATTCGAACGGGTTCTCGCTGGTTCGCCGGCTGGCGACGGATCGTGGGTGGAAGCTCGATCGGCCTGCGCTGTTCGACCAGGACAAGTTGCTGATCGATCACCTGATGGCGCCGACTCGCATCTATGTCGCGAGCCTGTTGCCGTTGCTGCGCGAACGGCGGATCAAGGGGCTGGCACATATCACCGGCGGCGGCCTGCTCGAGAACATCCCGCGCGTGTTGCCGGACGGTGTGCATGCGGTGGTCGATGCCGATGCGTGGGAGCAGTCGCGGTTGATGGCGTTCCTTCAGGCGCAGGGCGCGATCGAGCCGGAAGAAATGGCGCGGACGTTCAACTGCGGGATCGGCATGGTCGTGATCGTCGGCGCCGACGAGGCCGAGGCGGTGACCGCGGCGCTTCAGGCGGCGGACGAGACGGTGTTCACGATCGGACGGATCGAGACCGGGGCGCATGGCTGCACGGTTCGCGGGTCGACGGGTACGTGGAGTGCGCGCGAGGACTGGACCGCGACGCATGGCTGAGAAGACGCGGGTCGGTGTGCTGATCTCGGGGCGCGGGTCGAACATGATGGCGCTGGTGGGTGCGTCGCGCGCAGCTGACTGTCCGTATGAGATCGCGTTGGTGGCTTCGGACAAGCCGGATGCGGCCGGGCTCGAATGGGCGCGGTCGCAGGGTCTGGCGACGTTTGCGATCTCGCCCAAGGGTTTGGGCAAGCCGGCCTATGAGGCGGCTATCGATGCGGCGTTGCGCGAGGCCGGCGTCGAGATCGTCGCGCTGGCGGGCTATATGCGGTTGCTGTCGGACGGATTCGTCGCGGCGTGGCGTGACCGGATCGTCAACATCCACCCGTCGCTGCTGCCCAAGTACAAGGGGCTCAACACGCACGCGCGGGCGATCGCGGCGGGCGATGCGGTCGGCGGGTGCTCGGTGCATGTCGTGACCGAAGAGCTGGATGGCGGCGTTGTGCTGAGGCAGGCCGAGGTGCCGATCCTTGCCGGCGACGATGCGGATGCGCTCGCGGGGCGCGTGCTGGCGGCGGAACATGCTTTGTACCCGAAGACCTTGGCGGAGTTCGTGACGCGATGACCGACTTGTCCCCCCTCGACCGCGTTCGTGCGGCGGCGCTGGCGTTGCCCGAGACCGAGGAGACGGTGTCGCATGGCCAGCCGACATTCTTCGTCGCGGGCAAGCAGTTCGCGCAATTTCGGGCGGATCATCATGGTGATGGGCTGACCATGGTGTGCGTGAAGACGGGCGGTAACGACGAGCAGGCGATGCTGATCGAGGCGAACCCGGGCGTGTATTCGCGGCCTTCGTATCTTGGCGCGACCGGGTGGGTCGGCGTGAACCTTGCGGGCGATCCGGATTGGGCGCTGGTCGAGGACCGGATCGCGCGCAGTTGGGAACTGGCGGCCCCTGCCCGCCTGCTGGAGGCCGGTGGGCGATGAGCGGCGAGACCCCGACCGAACGGCGTGAGGCTGCTGCGACGCGGCGGCGCTGGGTCACGCTGGCGGAAGTCGTGGCGGTTGCGGGCGTGCTGATCGCCGCGCTGACGTTGTGGACCAACTGGTCGGATCACCGTGCGAACGAGGCGGACAAGCTTGCCGCGCAGTCGAATGCGGCGCGCGAGCGGACGAAGATCGATCTTTCGGCGATCGTGCAGGATGGCGGCGACACGCTGTTGCTGAAGGATGCGCGCCATGATCTCCAGGATGTGACGATCACCTTCCCGCGGGCGCTGGGCGTATCGCCGCAGCGCCCGCCGGCTGAACCGATCATCGATGGGTCGTGGTTCTCGGCGCCGTTGCTTAAGCTGACCGATGGCGGATCGGACGATCGTGCGGGGCGGCTGCCGGTGCTGGTGAGCGTGCAGTATTTCGACGGCGACCGGACGCGCTCGGCGATCGGAATCTACGATGTGATCTGGAAGACCGAGGGGCGGATGCTGCGGGGGCGCGCGTTGAAGCTCGAGGGCTTGCGGGTGCGGCAGCGTGGCGGGGACCAGGCGCGGCTCGATGCGATCTGGGCGGAAGAGAAGCCTACGGCTTGACCACCACCCCGGCGAAGGCCGGGGCCCAATCGGGGAACGTTGCCAACGAGGTGCAGCGCGTCGTTTACCATGGCCTTGCCACTCGGGCCCCGGCCTTCGCCGGGGTGGTGGTTTTTTGGCGTGGGTGCACGCTCTCTTGATATGCTCACCTCCCCCCGGTTTCCTCACACCGCCCGGGCGTAGACCGGGTCTTCGTGGAGGGTGGTGCCGACTGTGAACTGGCGGGCGCCGATTACCTTGAAGCCCTGGCGTTCGTAGAAGGCTCGGGCGCGGATGTTCTGGTCCCATACGCCTAGCAGGACGCGGGTTCGCTCGTGAGCGGCGGCGTCTTCCAGGGCGCGGGTCATCAGCGCGGCGCCCAGGCCTGTGCCTTGGGCGTATTTCATCAGGTAGATGCGGCGGAGTTCGATATCCGCTGGGCCGGGTTCGATCGGGAAGTCTGGCGCGGTCAAAACCGTGTAGCCGATCGGCGCGTGGCCGGGTTCGTGCTCGGCGAGAGTCACGATCGTCGCGGGGTCGGCCAGCCACGTCTCGAACGTGGCGATGCTGTTCTTCGTCGTGCAGTGGGCGACGATATCCGCCCCGGACAGCACGGTCGCATAGGTATCGAGGAACGTGGCGGATGCTACGAGCGACAGCGCGGGCGCATCGCCCGGCCGTGCCCGTCGCAGCCGCCAGGTCATCAGCCGACGATTTCTTCGGGCTTGAAGAAATAGGCGATCTCGATTGCGGCGTTCTCGTCCGAATCGGACCCATGCACCGAGTTGGCTTCGATCGACTCGGCGAGTTCCTTGCGGATCGTGCCGGGCTCTGCGTTGGCGGGGTTGGTGGCGCCCATGATGTCGCGGTTGCGCTGCATCGCGTTCTCACCTTCGAGAACCTGGACGACGACCGGGCCGGAGATCATGAACGAGACGAGCTCGCCGAAGAACGGACGCTCCTTGTGGACCGCGTAGAAGCCCTCGGCCTGCTCGCGGGTCATCTGGATGCGCTTCGAAGCGACGACGCGCAGGCCGGCTTCCTCGAGCATCTTGGTGACCGCACCGGTCAGGTTGCGGCGGGTTGCGTCGGGCTTGATGATCGAAAAGGTACGGTTCGCGGCCATGATGGTCACGGGCTCCTGTGATAAAGCTTGGGAAAAGTGGCGCTGCCCTAGAGCCGGGGCGGCCCGAATGCAACTAGGCGGCCTGTTCCCCTGATCACGCTGCCTGTTCCCAACGGCCGGAGTCGTTCTGCTTCCAGTAGCGGCGTTCGACGCCGTCGCGGTCGGCGAGCGCCTTCCAGGCGAGGCGCGCCTCGCGGATGGCTTCGTCGTCGAAGATGTGGAAGGCACGGTCGAAGGTTAGGATAAGGTCACGCCAACGACCGTCTACCACCGCGACGTTGCGGGCGGCGTTGGCGGGGGGGGCTTCTTGGATGTCTTTAGCAATTAGAATGGTTTGCGCCGCGTCGTCGGTGCTGCCGGCCTGGGCGTGGGGGAGGAAGCTCTCCGGGGCGTAGGACCAGAGCAGCCGGTCGAGGGCGGTGCGCTGCTCCTCGGGTTCGGCGACGATGAGGAGGCGGCCGCCGGTCTGGACGACGCGCTCGGCGATGCGCGGGAGGACGCGGTCGAGGGGGCTGGTTAGGTGGTAGAAATCGACCTGCATTGTTTACTCCCGCTGTTCCCCCGCGAAGGCGGGGGTCCAGGGTCACGATCGGTGTCGGTACTTAGCTGGGCCCCCGCGTCCGCGGGGGAACAGTTCTACTCTCGGAGCTTACCCCTCGAAATTGTCGCCGACGAACTGGTCGAGCAGGCGGACGCCGTAGCCGGTTGCGCCCTTGTCGTGGTTGGTGCCGGGCTTGTCGGACCAGACCATGCCGGCGATGTCGAGATGCGCCCATTTCACGCCCTCGTCGACGAAGCGCTTGATGAACTGCGCCGCGGTGATCGAGCCGGCCCCGCGCGGCCCCACGTTCTTCATATCGGCGATCGGCGAATCGATCAGCTTGTCGTAAGCGGGCGACAACGGGAAGCGCCAGAGCGTGTCGCCGGTGGTCTTGCCCGCCGCGATCAGCTGATCGGCGAGCGCGTCGTCATTGGCGAAGATGCCGCCATTCTCGGTGCCGAGCGCGACGATCATCGCCCCCGTGAGCGTCGCGAGATCGACGATCGTGGTCGGCTTGTGCGCCTGCTGTACCCAGGTGACGCAATCGCAGAGCACGAGGCGCCCCTCGGCGTCGGTGTTGAGCACTTCGATCGTCTGGCCCGACATCGAGGTGATGACGTCGCTCGGGCGCAGCGCGGCGCCGTCGGGCATGTTCTCGACCAGGCCCATCACGCCGACGACGTTCGCCTTGGCCTTGCGGCTGGCCAGCGCCTTCATCGCGCCGGCGACGGCCCCTGCCCCGCCCATGTCCCACTTCATGTCTTCCATGCCCGCACCGGGCTTGATCGAGATACCGCCCGAGTCGAACGTCACGCCCTTGCCGACGAACGCGAGGGTGGGCGCATCAGCCCCTGCCCCGTTCCACTTCAGCGCGAGGATGCGGGCTTCACGCCGCGACCCCTGGCTGACGCCGAGCAGCGAGCCCATGCCGAGCTCGGTCATCTGTGCCTCGTCGAGAACGGTGATCTCGAGCCCGAGGCCCTCGACGTCCTTCGTCACCTTCTCGACGAAGCTTTCGGGATAGACGACGTTCGGTGGCGACGTCACGAGCCAGCGGGTCAGGTCGAGACCGCCGGTGACCGCGGACTGCTCCGCCCAAGCAGCGTCGGTGCCGTCGGGCGCGCCCGCGATGGTGATCTCAGTCAGCGTCGGCTTCGACTTCTCGGCGAGCTTGGTGCGGTACGTGTCGTAGCGCCATGCGCGCTGGGCGGCGGCGGCGGCGAAGTGTGCAGCGGCCTTCGGGGTCGGCGTGGCACCGGCGGCGAGGTCGGCGACCACCGACGTCGCACCCGAGGTCAGCAGGCGTGCGGTGATCGCGCCGCCCGCCTTCTCCCAATCGGCGTTCTCGCCCGTGCCGACGCCGACGAGCAGGACCTGATGCACTGCGCCGTCGACGGGCACGAACAGCTCGACGACCGAACCGGCCTCGCCTGCGAACCGTGCCGCGCTCGCCGCGCTGGTCGCCACCGCTTCGACATCGCCGCCGATCGCGCTCCAATTGACCTTCGCCACGCCGTCCTTCGCAACGGGGACGGCCAGGATCGGGGCGTTGGCGGGAACGGTCGGGGCGAAGACGATCTGCATGAAGAAACCTCGGGAAGCTTTTGAACGGATGTGCGTACCCCATAAGTTGATGCCGCGGGTCCGGCAAAGCAAGGTGGAGCCCCTCAACGCACGGCGATTGCAGCGAAGCCCCGGTGGTGCGATAGGCGGGCGATATGGCGGCAAACGGCTGCCCAGTGCCAAAGGGGTTGGTTCGGATCGTGTTGCGTATCGACCTTTTGACGGGTTGTGCCGTTTCGCTCGCGTTGGCGTGCGGACTGGCAAGCTCGCCCGTGCAGGCTCAGGATTTCCAGAACCGTCCGGTCCCGCCGCCGGTGCAGGACCCGCCGGTCGCCAACGCGTCGACGGCGACGCCGGCCGAGGCCCAGGTGCAGTTCAGCTCCACGGCGCTGGAGTACAACACCAACACGGACATCGTCACGGCGACCGGTGAAGTCCGGATGTTCCGCCAGGGCAGTCGCCTGCGCGCCGACAAGGTCGTCTGGAACCGCAAGACCGGCAAGGTCGTCGCGACCGGCAACATCGCGGTCACCAATCCCGAAGGCGACATCGCGTACGGCGACGAGATCAACCTGACCGATTCGCTGAAGGATGGCGTGGTCGACAACATGCTCGTCGTGCTCGAACAGGGCGGGCGCCTCGCCGCCGAGCAGGGCACGCGCGACGCCGACGGCACGGTCAATTTGAAGACGGCGGCCTACACGCCGTGCGGCGTCACCAATTCCGTCGGTTGTCCGAAGGAACCGACGTGGAAGATCACCGCGGTCCGCGTCACATATCGCCCAGAACGGAAGCGCATCTTTTACAAGGGCGCGCGCCTGCACCTGTTCGGCCTGCCGAGCCTGCCGCTACCCGAATTCTCCAACCCGGTCGGCGGCGGGAGCGACAGTGGGCTGCTCTCGCCGAACGGCGGATACAGCCGCGTCAACGGCATCGAAGTCAGCGTTCCCTATTACTGGAAGCTTGCCCCCAACCAGGGGCTGGTCATCACCCCGCATATCTACAGCAGTGTGCTGCCGATGGCGCAGGTCGATTATTCCGCGCTCAATTCGAAGGGTGCGTTCAAAGTGCGTGCCTATGCGACCGAAAGCCGCCGCAGCGACGACCTGAACACCGCAAACTCGACCGATACGAGCATGGCGTTTCGCGGCTATATCGACGGCATGGTGCGGTATCAGCTGTCGCCGAACTGGACGGCGAGCGGGTCGCTGCGCCTGACCACCGACCGGACGTTCCTGCGCCGCTACGACATCTCGCGCGACGATCGCCTGCGCACCACGGCGAGCCTGGAGCGGATCGACGACAGCAGCTATTTCTCGCTGAGCGGCTGGTATGCGCAGACATTGCGGGTCAACGACAGGCAGGGGGATCAGCCGATCGCGCTGCCCGAGATCGACTATCGCAAGCGGTTCAACGATGGACTGGTCGGCGGTCGGTTCCAGCTCCAGTTGAACACGCTCGCGTTGACCCGCACCGATGGCCAGGACACGCAGCGCGCATTCGCCAGCCTCCAGTGGGACCTGCGTCGCTTCACCAACTGGGGCCAGGAGGTCACGTTCACGGCGTTCGCGCGGGGTGATCTGTATAATACCAGCGACAACGAATTGACGATCCCCACCTATCGCGGGCTCGAAGGCTTCCATCAGCGTGTTATCGGGGCGGCTGCGGTGGACGTGAAATGGCCGTTCATCGGTACGTTCCTCGGCGGCACGCAGCGGTTTACCCCACGAGTCCAGTTCGTCGCGGCCCCCAAGGTCGCGAACATCACCCTGCCGAACGAGGATTCGCGCGCCGTTGACCTGGACGACACCAACCTGTTCTCGCTGAACCGGTTCGCGGGCTATGACCGGTTCGAGGATTCGTCGCGCGTCACCTATGGTGGCGAATGGGCGCTCGACCTGCCCGGCATCAGCTTCACCACCAATGTCGGCCAGAGCTATCGGCTGGACCTGCGCCCCACCATCCTGCCGGACGGCACCGGCCTCAGCGATCGGTTCTCCGACATCGTCGGGCGCAGCGAGCTTCGGTTCCGCGACTTCGTCTCGATCGTCCATCGTTACCGACTCGACAAGGACGGCTTTGCGATCCGCCGCAACGAAGTCGACGCGACGATCGGCTCGCGGGCGACCTATGTGCTGGTCGGCTATCTGAAGCTCAACCGCAACATCGACGCCTCGATCGAGGATCTGCGTGACCGCGAGGAGGCTCGCGTCGCGGGCCGCGTCCAGTTCGCGCGGTTCTGGTCCGCGTTCGGCTCGGGCGTGATCGATCTTACCAACGCATCGGAGGACCCGCTGTCCCGCAGCGACGGCTTCACGCCGATCCGCCACCGCATCGGCATCCAGTATGAGGACGACTGCCTGCGTCTCGGCGGGACCTGGCGGCGGACCTACAACGACACCGGCGACGCGCGTAAGGGCAACAGCTTCCTGTTGACGCTGGCCTTCACCAACCTCGGCCGCTAAGCCCGCGTTCAGCTACTTTGGGGCAAATCGCGCCGGATATGCGCCGTCATGGCAATGACGGAGCGATGTACGGCGTGCGATGATGGGATACCGACACTTGAAGCATGATGTTCGACTGGCGGCGCGTAGCAGCCGTGTGATCGGTTCGGTGGTTCTGGCCGCGCTGGCGGCGAGCGCGATCGCGCAGACCGCTCCTCCGCAAGGTGCCGCGGGCCAGGCTGGCGCTGGCAGGACGGTTCAGGACCAGAGTGTACCGGACAATACGGGTCTCGACATCCCGACCAACCTCCAGATCTTCGGCAAGGTCGATCCCAACGTCCGCAAGCCGACCGCGATCGTCAACGACACGGTCATCACCGGCACCGACGTCGACCAGCGCGTGGCGCTGGTGGCGATGGCGAACGAGGCAAAGCTGTCGCCGGAGGATCGCGAGCGGCTCAAGCTGCAGGTGCTACGCCAGCTGATCGACGAGACGCTCCAGATTCAGGAAGCCAAGACCGCCGACATCACGATCACGCCGGCCGAGCTGACCCAGAGCTATGACGCCGTGTCAAAGCGCTTCAACCGGACGCCGGTCGTGATGCGTGCCTTCCTGCGCGAATCCGGGTCTTCGGAGCGGTCGCTCAAGCGCCAGATCGAGGGCGAACTCGCATGGCAGCGCTATCTGCGTCGCCGCGTCGAGCCGTTCGTCAATGTCGGCGACGAGGAGGTGAAGTCGATCATCGACCGTCTCCAGGCGGCCAAGGGCACCGACGAGTTCAACCTCAAGGAAATCTATCTCGCGGCGACGCCGGCGAAC
The DNA here is from genome assembly GCF_024273235.1 of Sphingomonas faeni. GTDB lineage: Bacteria > Pseudomonadota > Alphaproteobacteria > Sphingomonadales > Sphingomonadaceae > Sphingomonas > Sphingomonas faeni_A. The sequence goes on from NZ_JANBVH010000003.1 coordinate 167,733, forward strand.
AGCCAACAGGTCTATGCGAACGCCAAGCAGATCCTCCAGGAAATCCAGAAGGGCGCGCAGCCATTCGAATATTATGCGCGGCAATTCTCCGAAGCGTCGACCCGTGCGGTCGGCGGCGATCTCGGCTGGATCCGTGCGGCGACGCTGCCGGCGCAGCTCGCCGAAGCTGCGACGACGATGCAGGTCGGTCAGGTTGCCGGTCCGATCGAGGTCTCGGGTGGCTATTCGATCCTGTATCTGACCGACAAGCGACAGGTCCTGACTGCCGATCCGCGCGACGCGAAGCTCAGCCTGAAGCAGCTGACCTTGCGCTTCCCGCCTAACACCAACCAGGCGCAGGCTGCTGCGCGTGCGCAGGCGTTCGCCAAGGCGACGCAGGAGTTGCGTGGGTGCGGCACCGTCGAGAAGGTCGCCGCGGGAATCGGCGCAGACGTGGTCGACAACGACACGGTCCGCATCCGCGATCTGCCGCCGCAGCTTCAGGAAGTGATGCTGAAGCTTCAGGTCGGCGAGTCGAGCCCGCCATTCGGGTCCGCCGAGCAGGGCGTTCGCGCGCTGGTGTTGTGCGGTCGCGATGAAGCGGCCGGTGGATCGGTGCCGAACTCCGAGCAGATCCAGGGGCAGCTCGAGCAGCAGCGCGTCAACCTGCGCGCCCAGCAGAAGCTGCGCGATCTGCGGCGCGATGCCGTGGTCGAATATCGGTGATGGGATCGTGAGCCGCATCTCGCCGCTGGCGGTGTCGATGGGCGATCCTGCCGGGATCGGGCCCGAGATCATCGCCAAGGCGTGGGATGCGCGTGAGATGCACCGATTGCCACCGTTCGTGGCGGTGGGCGACGCACGGGCGATCGAGCGGGTATGGGCCGGCCCGATCGCGCGGATCGCCGATCTGAGCGCCGCGGCGGCGATCTTCGATGACGCGCTGCCGGTGCTTACCGTTGGCGATGCGGGTGCGATCGTTCCGGGTCAGCCCGACGCGGACGGCGCCCGCTGTGCCTTGCATTCGCTGGAGCTGGCCGTGGGGCTCGTCCGTACCGGGGCGGCGCGCGCTCTGGTGACGGGGCCGGTGTCGAAGTCGCAGCTGTACGCGATCGGTTTCAGTCATCCGGGGCAGACCGAGTTCGTCGCCGAACGCTATGGCGTGGCGGGTGACAATGCGGTGATGATGCTGGCCGGGCCTTCGCTGAAGGTGGTGCCGATGACCACGCACATTCCGCTGAACGCGGTCTCGGGAGCGCTGTCGATCGAACTGATCGTGGCGAAATCTCGTGCGACGGCGCGCGGATTGTTGCGCAATTTCGGGATCGAGAACCCGCGGCTCGCCTTTGCGGGGTTCAATCCGCATGCGGGCGAGCAAGGTGCGCTCGGGCGCGAGGAGATCGAGATCATCGCGCCGGCGATCGCGATCCTGCGGGACGAAGGCATCGATGCGACCGGGCCGTTTGCCGCGGACACGATGTTCCATCCGCGGGCGCGCGCGACCTATGACGTCGTGATGTGCTGCTATCACGACCAGGCGCTGGTGCCGCTCAAGACGATCCATTTCGACGAGGGCGTGAACATGACGCTGGGCCTGCCGATCGTGCGGACCTCACCCGATCACGGCACCGCGTTCGCGATCGCGGGCAAGAACCTCGCCGAGCCGGGGGCGATGATCGCGGCGATCGCAATGGCCGGCGAAGCGGCGGACCGACGCGCGCAGACCGCCGCGCAGTCGTGAGCGATGCGGTGACGGAACTACCACCGCTGCGCGAGGTGATCGCGCGGTACGGTTTGAACGCGAGCAAGGCGCTCGGCCAGAATTTCCTGTTCGATATGCAGTTGCTGAAGCGGATCGCGGCGGTTCCGGGCGATCTGCGCGATGCCGAGGTGCTCGAAGTGGGGCCTGGGCCGGGTGGCCTGACGCGCGCTTTGCTTGCTGCAGGCGCACGGGTAACGGCGATCGAGCGCGATCGGCGCTGTATCCCGGCGCTGGCCGAACTCGGCGAGGCGTATCCGGGCATGCTGCGTGTGATCGAGGGCGATGCGATGGAGATCGACGCGCCGACGCTGTTCGAGGGCAAGCCGCATATCGTGTCGAACCTGCCCTATAATATCGGCACGGCGTTGCTGGTCGGGTGGCTGTCAGCGTCGTGGTTGCCGTGGTGGCAGTCGTGCACGCTGATGTTCCAGAAGGAAGTCGCCGAGCGGATCGTGGCGAAGACCAACGACGATCATTATGGGCGCCTCGCGGTGCTGGCGCAGTGGCGCTCGACCGCGCGGATCGCGATGCCGGTGCATCGGTCGGCATTCACGCCCCCGCCCAAGGTCATGTCGGCGGTGGTGCATCTGGTGCCGGTGGAGGCGCCCGAGGGGGTGAACTTCGCGGTGCTGGAGCGGCTGACGGGTGCTGCGTTCGGGCAGCGGCGCAAGATGTTGCGGCAGAGCCTGAAGGGCGTGCCGGGCGCGCTGGATGCGCTGGAGCGGATCGGGGTGGAGGCGACGCGGCGAGCGGAGACGTTGTCGGTGGCGGACTTTACCGCGTTGGCGCGAGAAACCCGCTGATCTTCCCCCCTCCCTGAAAGGGAGGGGTCGGGGGTGGGTCGGCTTCCGTATGAGGTGACGTAGGCGACACGAGCTGGCCTACCCACCCCCAACCCCTCCCTTTCAGGGAGGGGAGTTTTCAGGCGTCAATCCTTGGCGGCTACCGGCGTCTTGTCGACCTGGGCCGTCGCGATCGGCGGCCCTTTCGCGATCACCGCCGCGAGCTGCGTCGCTTCCGGGCAAACACCCTTGCAGAGCGTGCGGATCTTCACGAGGTTGTCCTTCGCGCGGACCACCGCCCCCTTGGCGACCAGTGCCTCGCCCTGCCCCTTCAACGCCGCGACGTCGTTCGGTTCGAGCAGCAACGCCTCGCGGTACAGGCGGATCGCCTTGCCCGGCAGGTCGCGCGTTTCGGCGACCTTGGCGAGTAGCAGGAACGCGGCGCGATTGCGCGGATCGACCGCCACGGAGGTTTCCAGCACGTCGGTCGCGCCATCGAGATTGCCTGCGGCGACCAGCGAGCGCCCCTGGGCGAGAAGCTGCATCGAGCGCGCGTCGATCTGCGCATCGGGGCGCTGCCCGCTGAGCGACGTCGATACGCACACGAGTGTCAGCGCGGCGGCAAGGGCAACGGACGAAAAACGCATGATCGTCTCCAGGCGGGTCATTGACCGGCTGGCTAGCACGCAGCCCGGAGGCGCGCGACAAAAAAGCCGTCGGTGCCGTCGCGACCGGGTTCGAGGCGGACGCCGTGGCCGTGCTTCGCGCCGGCGGGGAGTGTCAGGGGCTCGGTCGTCCAGCCGGGATGCGCGTTCAGGAACCACGTCACTTGGTCCGTGCCCTCGGCGTCGAGCAGCGAGCAGACGATGTAGACGAGCGTGCCGCCGGGCTTGACCAGCGTCGCGGCCACGGAGAGCACCTGCTGCTGGGTCGACTGCAGCCGCGAGACGCGGTCGGGGGTGAGCCGCCAGCGCGCCTCGGGATTGCGGCGCCACGTGCCGGTGCCCGAGCAGGGCGCATCGACCAGCACGCCGTCGGCGCGACCGGCCCATTCGCTGAGCGCCTCGATCTCGCGCGTCGGGTTGAGCAGGCGGCTTTCGACGATCGTCGCGCCGGCGCGGGTCGCGCGGGGCGCGAGACGCGAGAGGCGGTTGCGGTCGGTGTCGCAGGCGAGGATCACGCCTTCGTTCGCCATCGTCGCGGCGAGCGCGAGCGTCTTACCACCGGCGCCTGCGCAGAGATCGACGATCCGCTCGCCGGGTTTCGCGTGCATCGCGAGGCCGACGATCTGGCTGCCCTCGTCCTGCACCTCGAGCGCGCCTTCGTTGAAGAGCGGGAGCGCTTCGACGTTGGTGCCGGTCGGGAGGCGGATGCCGTCGGGAGCGTGGGGGGTGGCTTCGGCCTCGGGGAGCGCGGCGAGGACGGTCGCGCGGTCGGCGATCAGCGTGTTGACGCGGAGATCGAGCGTGGCGCGGCCGGCGAGGTCGGTCAGCGCGGCGCCGTCTAGACCGGAGGCGCGGAGGGCCTTGGTCAGCCACTGCGGGGCCACACCGGCGCGGGCGCGCGGTTCGTCCTTGGCGATCGGAGCTGGCGCGTGGTTCGAGCCGTCGAAGGTTGCGGCGAGCTCGGGATCTGCGTCGGCGACGAGCAGCATGGCGGCGCGCCCGTCTTCGGGGCGGTCGCCGGCCTTGCGGATTGCGGCGTAGACGAGCTCGCGGACGGCGCGGCGATCCTTCGAGCCGGCGTAGCGGCGGGTCGCGAAATAGCGGGCGATCAGCGTATCGGCCGCGGCGCCGGACTCGCGGGCGGCGGCGATGATCTGGTCGAGGAGTTCGATCGCGGCTTGCGTGCGTGCGGGGGGAGTCACGTGTTGGCTCCCGAGTTCGCGTAGGTTCGGGGGGAGGCTTGGTACGGAATGTTCGTCATCATCCCCTCCCCTAGCCCCTCCCGCGGGCGGGAGGGGAATAATTTCGGGTTGGCCGCCATGCCCAGCGCATCCCACCCGTTCACCCGTCATCCCCTCCCCCGTCATCCTGGCGAACGCCGGGACCCATGGTTGCGATTTGGGTAGTGGTTGCCCGTCACGCTTGGTTCGCCGTGTCCGTGGGTCCCGGCGTTCGCCGGGATGACGGGAAATTGCTTTGGCCATGATCGCGTTTAGGGCGCCACGTAGCGACGGGCGCAACGATCTCCCCTCCCTGAAAGGGAGGGGTTGGGGGTGGGTCGGCTCGTTTCAGCCACCTGCGGGCGAGCTTGGGGAGACCGACCCACCCCCTGCCCCTCCCTTTCAGGGAGGGGTGAAGTCCTCCGTCTTACCGCGTCGGGTAGTTCGGTGCTTCGCGCGTGATCGTCACGTCGTGGACGTGGCTCTCCATCAACCCAGCGCCCGTGATCTGCACGAACTCCGCGCGCTTCTGCAGATCCGCAATCGTCGCCGAGCCGGTATAGCCCATCGCCGCCTTGATCCCGCCGACGAGCTGGTGGATCACGTCCTTTGCCGGCCCCTTGTACGCGACCTGGCCCTCGATGCCTTCGGGGACGAGCTTCAGCTGGTCCTTGATATCGCCCTGGAAATAGCGATCCGCCGAGCCGCGGCCCATCGCGCCGACCGAGCCCATGCCGCGGTACGATTTGTACGCGCGGCCCTGGTACAGGAACGTCTCGCCCGGCGCCTCGTCGGTGCCGGCGAGCAGCGAGCCGATCATCACGGTCGATGCGCCCGCTGCGAGGGCCTTGGCCATGTCGCCCGAGGTGCGGATGCCGCCGTCGGCGATCACGGGCACACCGGCCTTGTGGCCCGCCTCCGCGCAATCCATCACCGCGGTCAGCTGCGGCACGCCGACGCCGGCCACCACCCGTGTGGTGCAGATCGAGCCGGGGCCGATGCCGACCTTGATTCCGTCCGCGCCAGCGCCGATCAGCGCGCGCGTCGCTTCGCCGGTGGCGACGTTGCCGGCCACCACCTGCACCGAATTGGAGAGCTTCTTGACGCGCTCGACCGCGCGGCCGACGTCGCGGTTGTGGCCGTGCGCGGTGTCGATCACGATCAGGTCGCAGCCGGCGTCGACCAACTGTTCGGTTCGGTCGAAGCCCTTGTCGCCAACCGTCGTCGCCGCCGCCACGCGTAGGCGGCCCGCCTCGTCCTTGGTGGCATCGGGGAACATCACCGCCTTCTCGATGTCCTTGACGGTGATCAGGCCGACGCAGCGATACTGCGCATCGACCACCAGCAGCTTCTCGATGCGGCGGGCGTGGAGCAGACGGCGTGCCTCTTCCTTGCCGACTTCGGTCGAGACGGTGGCGAGGTTCTCATGCGTCATCAGCTCGCTGACCGGCTGCTTCGGATCGCCCGCGAAACGCACGTCGCGGTTGGTGAGGATACCAACGAGCTTGCCGTCCGCTTCCACGACCGGGATGCCGCTGATCCGGTGGCCCGACATGAGCGCCTGCGCCTCGCCGAGCGTGGCAGTCGGCCTGATCGTGATCGGGTTGACCACCATCCCCGATTCGAACCGCTTGACCTGACGGACCGCGACCACCTGCTCCTCGACGGTCAGGTTGCGGTGGAGCACGCCGATGCCGCCGAGCTGCGCCATTACAATCGCCATGTCGGCTTCGGTGACGGTGTCCATCGCGGACGAGAGGATCGGGATGTTGAGCGCGATGCCGCGTGTCACCTGCGTCCGGGTATCGGCCTGGCTTGGCAGCACGTCCGATTCCCCCGGATACAGGAGGACGTCGTCGAAGGTGAGGCCGAGGCGGATATCCATGAGAGCTGCCGTTCCTGGGTGTGAGGTGGCGCGCCATGTAACCAAAGCGCGAGCGCACGGCTAGGCCTCTCCTTCAGCGGCGTGCTATAGCGGTGCGATACACGGATGGGGATGAACCGATGGGCCTGATCGTTGCCGCGCTCCTGCTGGCGCTGGTGCTGCTGTACCTCTTCACCAGCATCAAGATCGTCCGCCAGGGCTATCAATACACGATCGAGCATTTCGGCCGCTTCACCACGGTCGCGCGGCCGGGGTTCAACTTTTATCCCGCGTTCTTCTACCGTGTCGGGCGGAAGGTGAACATGATGGAGCAAGTGATCGACATCCCCGGCCAGGAGATCATCACCAAGGACAATGCGATGATCTCGACCGACGGGGTCGTGTTCTTCCAGGTGCTCGATTCGGCCAAGGCGGCGTACGAGGTGTCGGACCTGTACCAGGCGCTGTTGCAGCTCACGACGACGAACCTGCGTACGGTGATGGGGTCGATGGACCTCGACGAGACGCTGTCGAAGCGCGACGAGATCAACGCGCGGCTGCTGAACGTGGTCGATCATGCGACGACGCCGTGGGGCGTGAAGATCACGCGCGTCGAGATCAAGGACATCCGTCCGCCGGCCGACATCGTCAACGCGATGGGGCGGCAGATGAAGGCCGAGCGCGAGAAGCGGGCCAACATTCTGGATGCGGAGGGTTCGCGGGCGTCTGAAATCCTGCGCGCCGAGGGGCAGAAGCAGGCGCGGATTCTCGAGTCCGAGGGGCGCAAGGAATCGGCGTTCCGCGACGCCGAGGCGCGCGAGCGGGCGGCGGTCGCGGAGGCTTCGGCGACGCGTGCGGTGTCGCAGGCGATCGAGGAAGGTGGCGCGCAGGCGATCAACTACTTCATCGCGCAGAAATATGTCGAGGCGATCGGCAAGTTCGCGACCTCGCCGAATGCGAAGACGATCCTGTTTCCGGTCGAGGCGACGCAGCTGATGGGGACGCTTGGTGGGATCGGGGAGCTGGCGAAGGATGCGCTGCGCGATGCGACCGCGTCGCCGCCGGCCAAGCCTGCGGTGCGTGGGCCGTTCGAGTTGTCTGAGTCGAGCGAAGTTCCGAAAAGCTGATGGACGCGCTTGACGGGATCGGCGGTGCGGCTGGCGCGTGGCTGATCGCGGCGCTGGTGCTGGGGATCGCCGAGCTTGCGGTGCCGGGGGTGTTTTTGGTGTTCCTCGCCATCGCGGCGGCGGTGACCGGGGTGGCGGTGTACGTGTTGCCGGACCTGCCGGTTGCGGTTCAGTTGGGTGCGTTCGGGGTCTGGAGCGCGGTTACGGTGCTGATCGGGAAACGCTGGTACCGGGATTATCCGGTCGATGGCGGGGATCCGATGCTGAACGACCGCCCGGCGCGGCTGGTGGGGCAGGTTGTGGTGGTGGAGACTGCGATCGTTGAAGGGCGAGGCCGGGTGCTGGTGGGGGACGGGAGTTGGCCGGCTCGTGGTGAGGATGCGACGGTTGGGGCTCGGGTTCGGGTGGCCGCGGTGGTCGATGGTGAGGTCGTGGTCGAGGCGCTTTAGACCGGTTCCATTCCTGTAGGGCCGGTCCCGTTCGGGGAGGCCGAACTCGCTGCTCCCCTCCCTGGAAGGGAGGGGTTGGGGGTGGGTCGGTTTCCGCTTGGTGCTACGTCGATGAATCAAGCGGCCTACCCACCCCCGGCCCCTCCCTTTCAGGGAGGGGGGAAGACGGTTTGAGGTTGTCAAAGCCCTCTCCCTTCAGGGGAGAGGGAGAGACGCGTAGCGGCGAGGGTGAGGGCATGCCGTATCACGTGCCCTCACCTTCCCACCCGACTTCGTCGTGCGGGCCCCTTCCTCTCCCCTGAGGGGTGAGGAGTTTTAGGCTGTCTCCCGCACCTTGGGCGCCGCCTGCCTCACGCCTTCGTCGACATGCTCGGCGAACTGCGCGAAGTTCTCCACGAACAGGTCGACCAGTTTTGCCGCGGTCGCATCGTAGGCGTCCTTGTCCGCCCAGGTCGTCCGCGGGTCGAGGATCGCGCTGTCGACACCGGGGACGCTGACCGGTACTTCAAACCCGAAGTTCGGGTCCGTCCGGAACTCCGCACCGTTGAGGCTGCCATCCAGCGCCGCATTCAGCAATGCCCGTGTCGCCTTGATCGGCATGCGGTTGCCGACGCCGTATTTGCCGCCGGTCCAGCCGGTGTTGACCAGCCAGCAATCGACGCCGCCCTTCGCGATCCGGCTCTTCAGCAGGTTGCCGTAGACCGACGGATGCCGCGGCATGAACGGCGCGCCGAAGCACGTCGAGAAGGTCGCGTCCGGCTCGGTCACGCCGATCTCGGTCCCCGCGACACGCGCGGTGTAGCCCGAGAGGAAATGGTACATCGCCTGGTCGGGCGTCAGCTTGGCGATCGGCGGCAGCACGCCGTACGCGTCCGCGGTCAGCATCACGATGTTGCGCGGCACCGGGCCCATGTTCTCGGCGGACGCATTCGGGATGAAGTCGATCGGATACGCGCCGCGGCTGTTCTCGGCGAGCGTGTGGTCGTCGAGATCGAGCAGCCGCGTCGCCGGGTCCATCACGACATTCTCGAGCACCGTGCCGAACCGCTTGGTCGTCGCGAAGATCTCAGGCTCGGCATCGGCGGACAGGCGGATCATCTTGGCGTAGCACCCGCCCTCGAAATTGAAGACCGCGGTGTCGGACCAGCCATGCTCGTCGTCGCCGATCAGCGTCCGGCTCGCATCGGCGCTCAGCGTCGTCTTGCCAGTGCCCGATAGGCCGAAGAACACCGCGGTGTCGCCGTTCGCGCCCATGTTGGCCGAACAATGCATCGGCATCACGCCGGTCGGCGGGAGGAGGTAGTTCAAAAGGCCGAACACCGACTTCTTCATCTCGCCGGCATATTTGGTGCCGCCGATCAGGATCAGTCTGTCGGTGAAATTCACCGCGATCACCGTCTCGCTGCGGCAGCCGTGACGGGCGGGATCGGCGCGGAAGCTCGGCAGGTCGACGATCGTGTAGTCCGCGACGAAGTCCTTCAGCGCCCCCTGTTCGGGACGGACCAGCATCGTCCGGATGAACAGGTTGTGCCACGCGAGTTCGGTGACGACGCGGACCTGCACGCGGTGATCGGCCTGCGATCCGCCGTACAGGTCCTGCACGAACAATTCGTCCTTGGCAGCCAGCGCGGCGAAGAAATCCTCCTTCAGCGCGGCGAAATGCGCGGGCTCCATCGCCTTGTTGCTCTTGCCCCACCAGACGGTCGTATCGGTCTCGGCATCGCGGACGATGAACTTGTCCTGCGCCGATCGCCCGGTATGCGCACCGGTCTCGACAACGAGCGGGCCATCGGCGGACAGCGTCCCCTCGCCGCGTTCGAGCGCGGCTTCGACAAGCTGCGCGGTCACGAGGTTCCAGTGCAAGGTGGCGCGGGTGTCTATCCCCTGCGCGGCTAGGCCGCCGGCCGGAATACGTTCGTTGGACAAGGCATCTCTCCAGATGGTTTCGCATACGTATGTATGTCGTTGCGCCGGGATGTAGGCGGCGACCCGGCACCGGTCAAATGAGCCGCCGCGACGCCGTCCCGATACGGCCCCAGTTGAGTGCCGGCGCGGATTGGCCTAGGCCGATACGCCAACGACCGAGGCGAGCGAGCCAGAGATGACGGCCCAGAAATGACCGCAACGATCGCGCTGGTCGACGACGACCGCAACATCCTGACCTCCGTGTCGATCGCGCTGCAGACCGAGGGCTTCGTCACGCGCGTCTATTCGGACGGCGAAACCGCGCTCAAGGCGCTGACCGACAACCCGCCCGACCTCGCGATCTTCGATATCAAGATGCCGCGCATGGATGGGCTCGAACTGCTCCGCCGGCTGCGCGAGAAGAGCCAGATCCCGGTGATCTTCCTCACCAGCAAGGACGACGAGCTCGACGAGGCGCTGGGGCTCGCGATGGGCGCGGACGACTATATCGCCAAGCCGTTCTCGCAGCGGCTGTTGATCGCCCGCATCCGCGCGATCCTGCGCCGGACCGAACTCGCGCAGTCGCCGGGCACCGAGACCGAAGCGGAAGCCGCCGGACCGCTCGCGCGCGGCCGGCTCAGCATGGACCCGGCGCGACATCGGACGCTGTGGGGCGGCGAGCCGGTGACGCTGACGGTCACCGAGTTCATGATCCTCGAAACGCTTGCGCAACGACCCGGCATCGTCAAGACGCGCAACCAGTTGATGGACGCGGCGTATCAGGACGACATCTACGTCGACGACCGGACCATCGACAGCCACATCAAGCGACTCCGCCGCAAGTTCAGGCAGGTCGATCCCGCGTTCGACGCAATCGAGACATTATATGGTGCCGGGTATCGATTTTCTGAGGAATGAGCTCGGCGACGACGGCCGCGATCTCACGCTGCGCTGGTCGGGACAGATATCGCTCACGCGACGCATCCTGGCGGTCAATATCTTCGCGTTGCTGCTGCTCGCAGGCGGGTTCTTCTATCTCGATTCCTACCGCAGCCGGATCGTCGACAGCCGCGTCGCCCAGACCGCGCGCGAAGCGAGGCTGATCGGCGAGGCGATCTCGTCGGTCGACCCTGCGCAGCGCAACCCGCTGGTACTGAGGCTGGCCTCGGACACCGGATCGCGCATTCGTTTGTTCGACGCCGGCGGCACGACGATCGTCGACAGCCGGACGCTCGGGATGCGCAATTTCGTCCTGCAGGACCCCGACAAGGAGGACCGCGATCAGGTCATCGCGCGGTTCCTGGACGCGGCGATCGATATCGTCGTGATGGCGCCACGGCCCCCGCTCTACCGCGAGCGCAACGAGGGCCAGCGCTGGCCCGACGTCGCCACAGCCCAGGCGCGACGCCGGGTTGCGACGACGGTCTGGCGCGCGCCCGATCGCACGCCGGTCATCACCGCCGCCGCGCCGCTTCGCGCCGGCGGGGTCGTGATGACGACGGTGAACGCGCGCGACATCACGAAGACGGTGCGGATCGAGCGGTTCCGGCTCAGCATGGTGCTGCTGGTCGTGTCGATCGTCTCGATCCTGCTCTCGCTGTTCCTCGCACGGACGATCGTCAGGCCGCTCCGCCGCCTCGCGCGGGCGGCGGTGCGCGTCCGCCTCGGTCGTGCGCGCGAAGTCGTGGTGCCCCGCCTCCCCTCGCGCCGCGACGAACTCGGCATGCTCGCGCGGGCGCTGTCGGACATGAGCCTTGCGCTGAGGGCGCGGATCGATGCGACCGAGGCGTTCGCCGCCGATGTGACCCACGAGATGAAGAATCCCCTCGCCTCGCTCCGGTCCGCAGTCGAGGGCCTGTCGCGCGTAAAGGACCCCGCGCTCCAGGCGCAGTTGCTCGCGATCGTCCGCGACGATGTCCAGCGGCTGGACCGGTTGTTGTCCGATATCTCCGAGGCTTCGCGACTCGACGCCCAGTTGAGCCGCGCCAAGTTCGAGCCGGTCGATATCGCCGCGATGATCGACGGGCTGGTCGCACAGCGCGACACGCGCGGGGTCGAGCGTGGGATCCGGCTTCGATTCGACCGGAATGCCGACGACCGCACGATCGTGCTGGGCGAAGGCGCGCGGCTCGAACGGGTGTTCGAGAATTTGATCGACAATGCGCTGTCCTTCTCGCCCGATGGCGGCCTGATCGCGATTTCGGCGATCCCCGACCGCGACGAACTCGTCATCCGCGTCGAGGACGAAGGGCCCGGCGTACCCGAGGATGCGCGCGAGGACGTGTTCAAGCGTTTCCACTCGGTCCGCCCGGACAGCGAGACGTTCGGCCAACATTCGGGCCTGGGCCTCGCGATCGCGCGGACCATCATCGACGGGCACCAGGGCGCGATCTTCGTCGAATCGCGAGAGGACCGGATCGATGGCGCACGCTTCGTCGTGCGACTACCGCTCGCCGACATGCCGTTGTAAGGACCGCACGTGGGTGTCCCCTCCTCCGATCGGCTCCACGCCACGACGGTCGCGATCGACGGGCTTGCCGTGCTGATCGAGGGCGCGTCGGGATCGGGCAAGTCCGACCTAGCACTGCGCCTGATCGACCGGGGCGCGATCCTCGTCAGCGACGACCAGACCTTGGTGGTACGCTCGGGCAAAACCTTGCTCGCACGGGCGCCGACGACGATCGCCGGCCAAATCGAAGTCCGCGGCATCGGCATCCTTGCCATGCCGCACGTCGACGACATTCCGGTGGGCCTGCTCGTCCGGGTCGACGGCACGATCGAGCGGATGCCCGAACGTCGTGCCCGGAAGATCGCCGGGATCGACGTCCGCCAGTTCGCGGTCGATCCCTTCGAAGCATCCGCCCCGATCAAGGTCGAACTCGCATTGCGTAATCCCCAACCTTTAGAATCGAGCCTTTAGAATGACGTGTCTGCCATGACCCGGCCCAAGGAGATCCTGCTCGTCACCGGCATGTCGGGTGCCGGCAAGTCGACCGTTCTCAAGACGCTGGAGGATCTCGGCTGGGAGGTTGTCGACAACCTGCCTTTGCTGCTGCTCGACCGGCTGCTCGACGCGCCGCTTCCCGAAGGATCGACCGACGATTCGCAGCCGCTCGCGATCGGCATCGGTGCCCGAACGCGCGACTTCGATCCCGAGCGGATCGTCAGCCGCATTCGCGATCTCCGCGATCGGCATGGGCTCGAGATCGGCATGCTGTTCCTCGATTGCTCGGGGGCCGAACTCGAGCGGCGCTATTCCGAGACCCGGCGGCGGCATCCGCTGGCGCTGGATCGCCCGGCGAACGACGGTATCGGTCGCGAGCGCGAACTGCTTGCCCCTTTGCGGGACTGGGCGAACCGGCTGATCGACACCACCGACATGGCCGCCAATGAGCTCGCGCAACAGATCCGGGCGAGCTTTGCCGGCGATGGCCTGGGCGAGCCGACGCTGTCGATCCGCTCGTTCGGGTTCGCCCGCGGACTGCCACGCAACGCCGACCTCGTGTTCGACATGCGGTTCCTGCGCAATCCGCACTGGGATCACGACCTGCGCCCCGGCACCGGACTGGACGCCGACGTATCCGCCTACATCATGGACGATCCCGCCTACGAAGCCGCAGTGAGTCGGATCGAGGAGCTACTGATGCTGTTGCTTCCGCGCTACAGGGCGGAGGGCAAGTCGTACGTCACGGTTGCATTCGGGTGTACCGGAGGGAGACACAGGTCGGTCCACGTCGCCGACCGGGTAGCGCGACGGTTGCGCGACGCGGGATTTTCCCCCACTATCGAACACCGCGACCTGGGGGCCGCTCCACAAGATGCGCTCGAAGGATCACCGGTCGTCTTATGAGTATGAAACGCTGACATGATCGGCCTTGTCCTGGTAACGCACGGTCGATTGGCCGAAGAATTCGTTCGCGCGATGATCCACGTCGTCGGCCCGCAGGAGCGCGTTGCGCCGATCGCGATCGGTCCCGACGACGACATGGAGGAACGGCGCGCGGATATCGCCGCCGCGATCCAGGCGGTCGATGTCGGGCGCGGGGTGATCGTGCTGACCGACCTGTTCGGCGGCACCCCCTCCAATCTCGCCATCTCGCTGATGGAGCGCGGCCGGATCGAGGTGATCGCGGGCATGAACCTGCCGATGCTGATCCGGCTCGGGTCGGCGCGCAAGTCGATGACCGTCGTCGCTGCCGTCGCGGCCGCGCGTGAAGCCGGTCGCAAATATATTTCGGTAGCCTCCGAGGTTCTCGGCGAGGCTGCGGCGTGAGCGAGGTTTCGCGCACCGTCCAGATCACCAACCGCCGCGGGCTCCATGCGCGGGCCAGCGCCAAGTTCGTGACGCTCGCCTCGACGCATAGTGTCGAGGTGCGCGTGACCAAGGACGGGTCGGATCACGTCACCGGCACCTCGATCATGGGGCTGATGATGCTCGGCGCGGCGATGGGCGACGCGATCACGATCAGCGCGCGCGGCGATGGCGCCGAGCATACGGTGGCCGCGCTTGCCGAACTGGTCGAGGCGAAGTTCGGCGAGGATTGACGTGACTGCTCCCCTCCCGCAGGCGGGAGGGGTTGGGGGTGGGCTCGCGCTCACCATAATCGAACCATTTGCTGAGGCCGGGAGCCCACCCCCGGCCCCTCCCGCATACGGGAGGGGAGGACAACAATGCCCCGCGAGATAACCGCCTTTTCCAACCCGCTGATCAAGTATGTCCGCGACCTGCGCGACAAACGGCATCGGCGTGCGGCCAGACAGTTCCTGGCGGAGGGCCTGCGCATCCTCACCGAAGCGCGCGAGACGGGCCGCCTGCCCCGCACCTTGTTCTATGCGGCGGCCAGCGCGAACCACCCGCTGGTCCACGCCTTGTCGATGGACGTCGAGGAGGCGGGCGGCGAGTCGATCCAGACCACGCCGGATATTCTTTCGAAGCTGTCGGGGAAGGATAACCCGCAAGCCGTGGTCGGCGTGTTCGACGAGTTCGATGCGAAACTCGAAGAGCTCGACCGCAACAGCGCCGGCATCTGGCTGGTCGCGGAACGGCTGCGCGATCCCGGCAATCTCGGCACGATCCTGCGCACGGGCGATGCGGTCGGCGCTGGCGGGCTGATCCTGATCGGCGAGTCGGTCGACCCCTTCTCGGTCGAGGCGGTGCGCGCGAGCATGGGCGCGTTGTTCACGATCCCTGTGGTGAAGACGGAGTGGGAGCCTTTTCAGGCGTGGCTCCGCACGGGCCCCGGCCAGCTGGTCGGGCTCAGCCTCGATACCGACACCGACTACCGCTCCGCCACCTACACCGGCCCGACCTTCCTGCTCACCGGCAACGAAGCGCAGGGCATGCCGCCCGAGATGGCCGAAGCCTGCGACGTGCTGGTCAAGATTCCGATGCTCGGCAAGGCGGACAGCCTCAATGCGGCGGTCGCGACCGCGGTGATGGCGTATGAGGTGCTCGCCCGGCAGGAAAAATCCGCGGCTTAGGCCCGAACCGACGAAATCGGCCCGATTGGCGATGCTTAGCGACTCCGGTTCAGCTAAGGGAGAGCCACGTCGTGCGAAAGCGTCGACGAGATACGGTTAGACAGGATGAGTATGGCGCGCGGTTTGGATGATGGACGAGTGAAGGCCGGTATGATCCGGTCGGCGATCGCGGTTGCCGCGACGGCGACCGCTATGCCGCTGCTCATGGCAACGCCGCTGGCCGCACAACAGGTTACGCCCCCGCCGGTGACGCCGACGGTCGCCCCGGCCAGCCCGATGGCTGCGCCGATGCTGGCCCCGCCGGTTATCACCGTGCCGCCGCTGAGCGATGCGCAGGCGACGTTGCTAGACAAGCTGCTCAACAGCGACATCGTCGCGCAGGGCCTCAAGTCCGCCGCGACCGCGTCGACCACCGCGCCGACCAAGGACGAACTCGTCCGCGCCGCGCTCGACCATGCGCGCGCGGTCCATGCGGGTCGTCTCAGCGAGGCCGATTTCCAGCGGGACTGGGGCCTGCGCCCGCCCGCATATGATCCGACGCCCGCGTTCGCCGATGCCGTGCGGCAAGACCGGATCGCGGCGTGGTTCGCATCGCTGCCACCACCCTATGCGGGCTATGACGGCCTTCGCAAGGGGCTCCAGAACTACCGTTCGATCGCCGCTGCGGGGGGCTGGGCGCCGCTCGCTTCGGGGCCGGACTTCACGCTCGGCGCGACCGGCCCGCGGGTGATCGCGCTCCGCAAGCGGCTCGCGGCCGAGGACAAGGACGTCTCGACCAGCGGCGACAAATTCGACGCCGGCCTGCTCGACGCCGTGCGTCGCGCCCAGCGCCGCTACGGGCTCAACCCCAGCGGCATCGTCTCGACGCAGACGCTGGCGGCGCTGAACGTGTCGGCGACCGATCGCGTGCGCCAGATCATGGCGAACATGGAGCGCTGGCGCTGGCTGCCACAGGACCTGCCGCGCGACCGTATCCAGGTGAACATCGCTGCGGCCGTGCTCACCGTGTTCGACGGTGATACGCCGGTGCAGTCGATGCGCGCGGTGACCGGCCGGCCTGGCGACGAGACGCCGATGCTCTCCTCGACGATCCACAGCATCGTCATCAACCCGCCCTGGAACGTGCCGACCTCGATCGCGACGAAGGAATTGTGGCCGAAGGAGCGCGCGAACCCCGGTTACTTCAAGCGCAACGGCTTCAAGGTGATCGGCGGGACGCGGTTGCAGCAGCAGGCCGGCGACCAGAGTGCGCTCGGCCGGTTCAAGTTCGATTTTGCCAATGATTATTCGGTGTACCTGCACGACACGCCGAGCCGCGCGAAGTTCGCCAGCTTCAGTCGACTTTCGAGCCATGGCTGCGTACGCCTTGAAAAGCCTGCCGAACTTGCCGACCTGTTACTCAAGGGCGATCCCGCTTGGACGCCCGAGACGGTAGACGCCGCGGTGGCAAAGGGCGACACGGTGCGTGCGCGTCTCGTGAAGCCGGTGTCGGTCTACCTGCTCTACTGGACCGCGTTTGCCAGCGGCAACGGCCAGATGAACTTCCGCGCCGATCCCTATGACTGGGACGGCATCCTCGCTTCCAAGATCGAGGCGCGCACCGCACGCCAGACGATCGCCGCTCGCTGAGAGAAACGCCATGACGATGTCCACCCGTACCCGTACCGCCATCGCCGGCGGTCTGCTTGCCGCGATGGCGCTAGCCGGCTGTTCGAGCTCCGAGCCCGAGCAGCCGCCGACGGATACCAACATGGTCGAGGATACCGGCGTGACCGAGTCCGAGGCAGCCCCTGCCCCGGTCGAGGCTGCACCGGTCGAAGCCGCACCGCCTGCGCCGGCGGTGGTCGAACCGCCGCGCGAGAAGCCGATCGCGCCGGACGAGCAGATGCTCGACGATGCGGACGCGACCGGGATGACCGCGCGCGTGACGCGCGACGAGGTGCCGGTGGAGAACGACGCCGAACCACAGCAGTAAGGAGTGCCGTTGCGATCCTCCCCCGCCAGGGGGAGGTGGCGCGCAGCGACGGAGGGGGCGGTAAGGGAAACCTCTGTTCCGTGTCCTCCCCCTCCGTCACCTTCGGTGCCACCTCCCCCTGGCGGGGGAGGATCGGAAGTCTACGCCACCATCGCGGCCATCACCCGGTCGCGCAGCGCGATGGGGCAGATCAGCAGGTCGGGCATGTAGACATCCCGACAATTATACACCAACGGCGAACCGTCGATCCGGCTGCAATGCAGCCCGAACGCCGCCGCGACCGCGACCGGCGCGGCGGAATCCCATTCATACTGGCCCCCTGAGTGGAGGTAGATGTCGGCCTCGCCGCGGACCACCGCCATCGCCTTGGCGCCCGCCGACCCCATCCGGATCAGCGTCGCGCCTAGCACTTCCGCGACCTTGACCGCCTCGGGCGCGGGCCGCGTGCGGCTGACGACCATCCGCAAGGGATCGCCCGGTGGCGGTACCGGGGCCGGCTGGTCCGAGCGCAGGACCAGGCCGAGTCCCGGCAGCGCGACCGCACCGATCGTCGCGACGCCGTCGATCGCGAGCGCGACGTGCACGGCCCAATCGTCGCGCGCCTCGCCATATTCGCGCGTGCCGTCGACCGGATCGACGATCCATACGCGCGACATCGCCGTCCGCGTCCCGTCGCATTTGCGCTCCTCGGACAACAGCCCGTCGTCGGGCCGCGCATCCTGCAGCGCATGGACGAGGAACGCGTTCGCGGTCTCGTCGCCCGCCTTGCCGAGCGCACCCGGCGAGAACACGCCCGACCGCCGCACTTCGAGCAGCAACCGCCCCGCCGTCTCCGCCAGATGCGCGGCGAGTTCGCCGTCGGTCATCGCCCCGCTCATGGGATCAACATCGCGACGATCGCATCCGCCGCCTCATCGGGAGTCATGCCCGTCGTATCGATCCGGATCTCCGGGTTCGCGGGCGCTTCATAGGGGGAGTCGATCCCGGTGAAGTTGGCGAGCTTGCCCGCCCGCGCCTTGGCATACAGCCCCTTCACGTCGCGCCGCTCGGCCTCCGCCAGCGGCGTGTCGATATGCACCTCGATGAACTCGCCCGGCGCCATCATCTGCCGCACCATCTCGCGCTCCGCACGGAACGGCGAGATGAACGCGGTGATCACGATCAGCCCGGCATCCGTCATCAGCTTGGCGACCTCGCCGACGCGTCGGATATTCTCGACCCGATCGGCATCGGTGAAGCCGAGATCGCGGTTCAGCCCGTGGCGGACATTGTCGCCGTCGAGCAGGAAGGTGTGGCGGTTCATCCGCGCGAGCTTCATCTCGACGAGGTTCGCGATCGTGGACTTGCCCGCACCCGACAGCCCCGTGAACCACAGCACCGCCGCCTTCTGGTTTTTCAGCGCGGCGTGCGCTTCACGCCCGACATCCGTCGCCTGCCAATGCACGTTCTGCGCGCGCCGAAGGGAGAAGTGCAGCATCCCCGCCGCGACGGTCGCGTTGGTGATCTTGTCGACCAGGATGAACCCGCCGAGCTGGCGATTGTCGGCATAGGGCTCGAATACCAGCGGTCGGTCGGTCGAGAGGTTGGCGATCCCGATCGCATTCAGTTCCAGCGTCTTGGCAGCAAGCCGCTCCATCGTGTTGACATTGATCTGGTATTTCGGCTGCTGGATGGTTGCCGTCACGGTCTGCGTGGCGAGTTTCAGCCAATAGGGACGTCCCGGCAGCATCTCCTCGTCTGCCATCCACACGACGGTCGCCTCGAACTGATCAGCAGCCTCGGGCGGCGACTCCGCGGCAACGATGACGTCGCCGCGCGAGCAGTCGATCTCGTCCGCGAGCGTCAGCGTCACCGACTGCCCGGCGACCGCGCGCGGCAGATCCCCGCCGAACGCAACCACGCGAGCGATCGTCGAGGTACGCCCGCCCGGCAGGATGCGCACCGCATCACCCGGCGCGATCGATCCGCTCGCGATCAGCCCGGAGAAGCCCCGGAAATCGAGGTTCGGACGGTTCACCCACTGCACGGGCATCCGGAACGCGCCGGCCTGATCCTCGCTCACGTCGAGCGTCACCGTGTCGAGATGATCGATCAGCGTCGGACCGTCATACCAGGGCGTGTTCGCGCTGGCGGCGGTGATGTTGTCGCCCTTGAAGCCCGAGATCGGCATCGGCGTGAAGCCGGCGATCCCGATCGACTCCGCAAACGCCGCATAGTCCGCGACGATCCGGTCGTAGGTCGCCTGGTCGTAGCCGACGAGATCCATCTTGTTCACCGCGAGCACGAGGTGCCGGATGCCGATCAGATGCGCGAGATAGCTGTGCCGCTTGGTCTGGGTGAGGATACCCTTGCGCGCATCGACCAAAATCACCGCGAGATCGGCGGTCGACGCGCCGGTGATCATGTTGCGCGTATATTGCTCATGCCCCGGCGTATCCGCGACGATGAACTTGCGCTTCTCGGTCGAGAAATAGCGATAGGCGACGTCGATCGTGATCCCCTGCTCGCGCTCGGCGGCGAGGCCATCGACCAGCAAGGCGAAGTCGATCTCCTGGCCTTGCGTGCCGACCTTCTTCGAATCGCTCTCCAACGCGGCGAGCTGATCCTCGAAGATCATCTTAGAATCGTACAGCAAGCGCCCGATAAGCGTCGACTTTCCGTCGTCCACCGACCCGCAGGTGATGAACCGCAACAGGCTCTTGTGCTGGTGCTGGAGCAGATAGGCGTCGATGTCCTCGGCGATGATGTCCTGCACTTGGTAGGCAGATTCCTGCGTGCGCGTAGCCATCAGAAATAGCCCTCCTGCTTCTTCTTCTCCATGCTCGCCGAGCCCGCATCGCGGTCGATCGCGCGGCCCTGGCGTTCGCTGGTGGTGGTCAGCAGCATCTCCTGGATCACCGCCGACAGGCTCGCCGCCTCGCTCTCGACCGCACCCGTCAGCGGGTAGCAGCCTAGCGTGCGGAAGCGGATGGAGCGTTCAACGGGGACTTCGCCGGGTTCCAGGCGAAAGCGATCGTCGTCGACCATCAGCAGCATGCCGTCGCGCTCGACGGTCGGGCGCGGCGCGGCGAAATAGAGCGGAACGATCGGAATGTCCTCGAGCTGGATATATTGCCAGACATCGAGTTCGGTCCAGTTGGAGATCGGGAAGACGCGGATGCTCTCGCCCTTCGCTTTCCGCGCATTGTAGAGGTTCCACAGCTCGGGGCGCTGCTTCTTAGGATCCCAGCGATGATGCGCCGCGCGGAACGAGAAGACGCGCTCCTTCGCGCGACTCTTCTCCTCGTCACGCCGCGCGCCGCCGAACGCCGCGTCGAAGCCGTGGAGATCGAGCGCCTGCTTGAGCCCCTCGGTCTTCCACATGTCGGTGTGGAGGGCGCCGTGGTCGAACGGGTTGATCCCGCGCGCCTCGGCTTCGGGGTTCTTGTAGACGAGCAACTCCATGCCGCTCTCCGCCGCCATCCGGTCGCGCAGGTCGTACATCGCCTTGAACTTCCACGTCGTATCGACATGCAGCAGCGGGAATGGCGGCGGCGACGGATAGAAGGCTTTCCGCGCGAGATGCAGCATCACCGCGGAATCCTTGCCGACGCTGTAGAGCATCACCGGGCGCTCGCACTCGGCCACGACCTCGCGCAGGATATGGATGCTCTCGGCCTCGAGCCGCTGGAGATGCGTGAGCGACACGGGGCCGGTATCTGGAAGTTTCGTCATCCCCCTCGAAGTAGGGCGTCGGGGCGGCGCGTACAGCATCGTATTTCTCGCCCGCCCCAAAGATCGAGCACTAGCCCCCGATCGGATCCATCATCAGCGGGGCATGGCGATCGACCAGCGTGGCACTCGCCGCGTTGAGGCCGATGACCTCGACCTCGCGGCCGTGGCGGCGCAATTTGCCGACGACATCTTCGAGCGCGGCGACCGCCGTGACGTCCCACAGATGGGCGTTGGTCAGGTCGATGCGGACGGCGCGGGCCGTCTCGCGCAGGTCGAAGCGATCGGCGAAGATATCGGCGCTGGCAAAGAATATCTGACCGCTTACCCGGTAGATACGCGTGTCGCTTGCCACGTCGTGATCGATCGCGACATCCATCAACCGCGTGACCTTCCACGCGAAGAATACGCCGCTGAGCAGCACGCCGACGCCGACGCCAAGCGACAGATCGTGAGTCGCGACGGTGACGACGACGGTCGCGACCATCACCACGCTCGACATCTTGGGGTGCCGCGCGAGATCGCGGAGCGAGCCCCAGGAGAAGGTACTGATCGACACCATGATCATGATCGCGACCAGCGCCGCGACCGGCACCTGCGCGACCCACGGCCGGAGTGGGACCATGACGATCAGCAGGAACACGCCTGCGACCATCGTCGAGAGCCGCCCGGTGCCGCCATAGCGGACGTTGCCGACGGTCTGGCCGATCATCCCGCACCCGGCGATCCCGCCGAACGCGCCCGCGGCGATGTTGGCGAGGCCGAGCCCGGTGCATTCGCGCGCCTTCGAGCTGGTGGTCTCGGTGAGTTCGTCGACGACGCTGGCGGTCATCATCGATTCGAGCAGGCCGACCGCGGCCATCGCGAACGCATAGGGGGCGACGATCCGTAGCGTGTCCCAGGTCAGGGGCACGTCGGGCAGCCCGAACGAGGGGAGCGAATCCGGCAGGCGACCGAGATCGCCGACGGTCTTCAGCGGCATCGGGGCCCACATCGCAATCGCGGTGAGGACGACGATGCAGATCAGTGGCGACGGGATCGCGCTGGAGATCCGGGGCACTAGGTAGATGATCGCGAGACCGCCGGCGATCATCGCATAGGCCTGCCAGCTGACGCCGACCATCTGCGGCACCTGCGCCGAGAAGATCAGGATCGCGAGCGCGTTGACGAACCCGGCATGGACCGATTTCGAGACGAACCGCATCAAGATGTCGAGCTTGGCGAGCCCGAAGGCGATCTGGAGCGCGCCGGCGAGGATCGTCGCGACGAGCAGATATTGCAGGCCGTATGCGTGGACGAGCGCGGCGGCAACGAGCGCGACGGAGCCTGCCGCGCCGGAGATCATCGCCGGGCGGCCGCCGGCGAACGCGATGACGATGCCGATCACGAACGAGGCGAACAGGCCGACTTCGGGATCGATGCCGGCGACGAACGAGAAGGCGATGACCTCGGGGATCAGCGCGAAGGTGCCGACCATGCCGGCGAGAACGTCGCGGCGCGCAGCCGTCGGGCCGCTGAACCATTCGGCCCGGTAACGAGAAAGTGATGTCATATGTAAATCCGCATAGGACGCGAGAACCGCGGCGATTGCGCGGGCGGTTCGGTATAAAGGCGTCGTTGCGTTGTCCGGCGGATCGGCGGCCGGAATAGCCACCCGGAATTGCACCGGGTCCAAGCGAGTGGGTGTTCGTTAGCGGAGGGGGTGCTGCAATGCAACATGCTGGGCGGAAGTCTCGCGACTCACGTACCTCCGTCATGCCGGGCTTGTTCCGGCATCCACGGCGCGGCATTCTCTGCAGCGTTTGATCGCGCGGAACCGTGGTCCCCGGAACAAGTCCGGGGTGACGGAGTGGATTGGGCGACCTTGTCTCGGGACGCTGATCAGCCCGTTACGTAAACAAATCCACCACCTCGGCCCCCTCGCCCACCGCCTGCAACAGCAAGGTCCGGTGGCAATGACACGGGTCGCGCTCGAAACACAGCAGCGCGCTGGGTTTCTCCGCGGCGAGCCCGAGCATGATCGCCGCCTGTGCCTGAGCCTCGGGCAGTTCGAGTTGCTCGTCATACACCGCGGTCAAGGTCGCCACGTCGCCCTTCTTCGCCGCATCGCGGCCGCGCTTAGGCGTCCCGAGCGCCTTCAGGTGGACGTAATCGATCTCGACCTCACGCAACGATGCGGCAAGCGACGTCTTAGAAAACCCCGGCCGCCGCGACAGCGGGAGCGCGCGGACGTCGATCACCCGCTCCACCCCCGCCGCCTTCAGCGCGCTGAGGAAATCGGTCATCGTCGTGGCCTCGTAGCCGATCGTGAATATCTTCGTGGGGTGCGTCATGAGAACGAAGTGGGACTGCCCCGCCGACACGACAACCGCTGACAGGACAGGCGTCCCGCGCTATCTGTCCGGAATGACCCACGATATCCATGTCATCGGCGGCGGCCTCGCCGGTTCCGAAGCCGCCTGGCAACTCGCCGAAGCCGGCCTCAAGGTCCGCCTGTCCGAAATGCGCGGCAGCGGCGAAGGCACGCCTGCGCACCAGACCGACGGCCTCGCCGAACTCGTCTGCTCGAACAGTTTCCGCTCGGACGATGCGGAGAGCAACGCCGTCGGACTGCTCCACCAGGAACTGCGCACGCTCGGCTCGCTGATCATGCGGCAGGCCGACATCCACCGCGTCCCCGCGGGCTCGGCGCTCGCGGTCGACCGCGACAATTTCTCGAACAGCGTGACGGAGGCGATCGACCAGCATCCGAATATCACGCTGGTCCGCGAACGTATCGACGCGC
This sequence comes from Sphingomonas faeni, assembly GCF_024273235.1. Classification (GTDB taxonomy): domain Bacteria; phylum Pseudomonadota; class Alphaproteobacteria; order Sphingomonadales; family Sphingomonadaceae; genus Sphingomonas; species Sphingomonas faeni_A. Next base: position 191,438 of record NZ_JANBVH010000003.1, read on the forward strand.
TCCCCGACGGCCCGACGATCATCGCCACCGGCCCGCTCACCGCCGCCTCGCTGGCCGCCGGGATCGGCGCTGAGACAGGCCGAGAGGCGCTCGCGTTCTTCGATGCGCTCGCACCGATCGTCCACCGCGATTCGATCGACATGGACACCGCCTGGTTCGCGTCGCGCTGGGACAAGGGTGAGGGCAAGGATTACATCAACTGCCCGATGGACAAGGATCAGTATCTCGCCTTCCACCGGGGCCTGGTCGATGGCGAGAAGACCCCGTTCAAGGACTGGGAGAAGGACACGCCCTATTTCGATGGCTGCATGCCGATCGAGGTGATGGCCGAGCGTGGCGTCGACACGCTGCGCTACGGCCCGATGAAGCCCGTGGGCCTCGACAATCCCAAGACGGGCCGGTGGCCACATGCCGTCGTCCAGCTTCGGCAGGACAATGCGCAGGGCACGCTATGGAACATCGTCGGCTTCCAGACCAAGCTGAAGCACGCCGACCAGGTGCGGCTGTTCCGGAGCATTCCCGGTCTGGAGAATGCCGAGTTCGCGCGGCTGGGCGGGCTGCACCGCAACACGTTCATCCGCTCGCCCGAACTGCTCGACGAGACGCTGCGGCTGAAGTCGCGCCCGAACATCCGTTTCGCAGGCCAGATCACCGGGTGCGAGGGGTATATCGAAAGCTGTGGGATCGGCATGCTCGCGGGGCTGTTTGCGGCGGCCGAACTGACCGGCAAGACGCTGACGCCGCCACCCTATGCGACCGCGCTGGGCGCGTTGCTCGGGCACATCACCGGCGGGGCGGAGGCCGAGACGTATCAGCCGATGAACGTGAACTTCGGCCTGTTCCCGCCGATCCCCGGCAGGACGAAGAAAACCGATCGCAAGCGGATGTACACCGACAGGGGCCGTGCGGCGCTCGCAGAGTGGCTCAACTCTCCTCGGCAACAGCCTGAACCGGTGGACAATTCAGCCGAGCTGGCCCCTTCCGCTTGACCGCGGTCGTGGCGAATTCGGGGGCGGTCATCGCGCCCGATTTGTCACGGTCCGCATCCGCAAACTTGGTCGTCGCCTTGACCGCCCATTCGTCGAACGACAGCGTGCCGTCGCCGTCCACGTCGAGCCGCGCGTAAGCCTTGCGCCGCTGGACGAGATATTCCTCGCGCGTGATCTTCGCATCACGATCCTTGTCGTAGCGATCGAACCGCTTCTGCTCGCGCGTCTTGGCGGTCGCCTCGGGCGCGGCATCGGGTAGCGGATCGCTGGCTACCGCCGCGCCGCCCGCTTGCGATACCGGTTGTGCGGGCAGCAGCGGCCTCGGCCGCGCGTTCCCGCTGAACAGCATGAACCCCGCGACGATCAACGCGATCACCGCCATACCGCCCGCCAGATACCGCCACATCGCCGCCACCCCCATTGCCCAAGCCTGCACGCTAGGCCCCGGATGCGACGATCCCCATCCGATTGGTCAGTATCCGGTCAGTCTGTGCCACGCCAACCGCCCGACCCGCTTCGGGCTGCCCGGTGGCGGCGGTGAATCCGACACGTCGAACCGCGCCGACAGCGCCATCGCCCCGAGCGCACGTCCCCTGCCCGGCCAGCGACCCCGCAATGCCGCGTCGAGCGCCTCGACCGCGCGCGCGCGCGTCAACGCACGGCTGGGCGCGTCGGTCAGCCGCTGTGACAGATCGGCCATCGCCCAGCCCTCGCCTGCCAAACCGATCCGCGCGTCGCTCACCGAGAGGATCAGGCCGGCCAGTTCGAACACCCGCCGTCCCCGATCGCGCGCGAACCGTTCGACGGCCGCGGCATCGAGCACCGGCTCGAGCAGAGCCTCCCACCCATCGGTCATCGCCGCCAGCATCGTCCCCGATACGCCGGCCGGCAGCACCGACGTCTGGAGCGCGGTCAGCACGGGCTCGGCCGGCGCTGGCGCGACATCCAGCCGCCCCAGCGCCTCATACCACCAGGTCAGTCGCATCTGGCCGACCAACGGCTCGCGCGTCGTCCGCAGGATCGCGCCGAGCGTATCGTCGAGCGCGAACAATGCTTTGAGGGCGGGACGTGCGGCGGGGTCGGCGTAGGTCAACGCCAGTTCGCGATCGGGGTCAGGACGGTTCATCGTCCTGCGATACCGCCCCGATCATGCTCGTGCATACCCCCGGCACGACACCGGTCCCGTGATTCATATTGCGCTAACCACGTCCCTTGAGCGGGATTTACGAGATCGCGGTGCAGGACGCGGCGAGATACCGCCCCAAGTCAGGACTGCGATGAACGCCAAGCACGGCAACCCAATCCAAAGGCCGACGACCTTTCTCGGGCGGCTGCGTACCGATGTCCGCGGCAACACGCTGGTGATCGTCGCGTTTGCGATGATGCCGCTGCTCGCCATGGTTGGTTCTGGCCTGGACATGGCACGGGCGTACGTCGCGCGCGATCGACTTCAGCAGGCCTGCGATGCGGGATCGCTGGCCGCGCGGCGGATGCTGTCGGGCGCGACCCTCACCTCCGCTGTGGAAACCGAGGCGAAGAACTATTTCAATTTCAACTTTCCCTCCGGGTCGTTCGATACGGCTGCCTTTGCACCGGTCGTGACGGTGCCGGCGGTCGGCACGGTCAGGATCACCGCCGCGACCGCGGTCCCGACGACGATCATGAAGATGTTCGGCTTCGACACGCTGCCGATCTCGACGAGTTGCACGGCGACGCAGGATTTCGTCGGGACCGACATCGTGCTGGTGCTCGACATGTCGGGCTCGATGAACTGTCCGACGAGCAAGCCGGACGATGCCTGCAACGAGAAGGAGGAGAAGGGTTCCAAGATGCAGGCGCTGCGCGATGCGTCCGAATCGCTCTACGACACGTTGGAATCGGCGCAGGATCAGTTGCACGACAACAACTTGCGGCTTCGCTACGGGTTCGTGCCTTATAATGCGACGGTCAATGTCGGAAAGCTGGTCTATGCAAAGGACCCCAGCTTCATTCGCAATTCGGCGCCTTACCAAAGCCGGGTCCGCACGCCCGGCCCCGGCACGAGTACGGAGGACACCTGCGACGCATTGGACGGCAATTGGACATCCTATGGCGGAGGGGGCAGAGATCCAAATGGCGCCTGTACGAATTACTGGACATACAAACGGGTCACGCTGGACACCAGTGCGTTCAAGACCGGCGCGAACGTCCCGACGCCGGGGGGCGCCAAGTCGACGAACAGATCGACCTGGGCCGGCTGCATCGAGGAGCGCCAGACCAACAACACGACGATCGACGGCGGAACGCTGACCACCGCGCCATCCGACGCGTGGGACCTCGATATCAACATGAAGCCGACCGCGGACGCGAGCCGCTGGGCACCCTGGTGGCCGGAAGCCGAGTTTTCGCCCACGTACCTGCGCCAGTACACGGATGCGAAATACTGTGCGAGCGCGGCCAGCCGGCTGAGGGAATATTACGACGACAAGAAATCGTTCATGAAATATGTCAACGATCTCAAGCCGCTCGGTGGCACCTATCACGACATCGGCATGATCTGGGGTGCGCGGCTGATCTCGTCCGAGGGCCTGTTCGCGTCCGCAACGCCGGTTTCGAACGACCAGAACGATCCCGACAACCCCCGCGTGTTGCGAGGGTTCGCGGTGCGCAAGTTCATGATCTTCATGACCGATGGCGATCTGTCGCCGTACATGGACGTGTACACCACCTATGGCGCCGAAGAGTTGGACAAGCGCGTGTTGGGAAGCTCGACGGGCAACGCAGCGACGTTGAAGGCCGAACAGTTGAGCCGGCATCTTCAGCGCTTCCGCATGGCCTGCAACGCGGCGCGTGCGCAAGGCGTCCAGCTCTACGTCATCGCCTTCTCGACGACGTTGACCGACGACATGCGCAATTGTGCATCGCAGCCGTCGATGGCGTCGGGCATCACCACCTCCGCGGACCTCATCGCCAAGTTCAAGGAGATCGGCACGAAGGTCGGATCGCTGAGGATCAGCCAGTGACGGCCGCCCCCGCCCCGCCGCGCAGTCTTCGTCGAGACACCGGCGGTGCGACGATCGTCGAATTCGCACTGGTCGTGCCGATACTGGTCGGGTTGCTGATGATGATCCTGGAGGTCGGCTACCAGGGCTATGTCACGGCAATGGTCCGCGGCGCGCTGTCGAAGGCCGCGCGCATGACGACGGTTGGCGGCAAGACCTCGACCGACGTGGTCAACACGATCAAAAGCGAAGTCCAGGCCGTCGTCCCTGCGCAATATGTCAGCGTCTCCACGCGACGCTATTACAATTATTCCAACGTCGGCAAGCCGGAGAAGATCACGTCGGATACCGATCCCCGGAACGTCTTCAATCCGGGCGACTGCTATGAAGACGCGAACAACAACGGCCGTTACGACGCCACGCCCGGCGACGACGGCGTCGGCAGCGCAGACGACGTCATCTACTACACGGCAAAGGTCGTCTACCCGAACCTGACCCCGGTCGGGCCACTCCTGTCCTGGGCCACCGAGCGCACAGTGCAGGCGACCACCGCGGTGCGCAACCAACCGTTCACCTCGCGCGGCGAGCCGACCATCATATGCACCAAGCCATGACCGCCACGCGCCCGGATGCCGCCGTGAAGGCCCGGCCCTGGACCAGCATATTCCGCGATACCCGCGGACTGGCCATGATCGAATTCGCCATGGTGACGCCGGTCTTGATCACGCTGGGGCTTGCCGGCGCCGAAGTGACCAACATGGCGATCGCGCAGATGCGCGTGAACCAGATTTCCACCTCGGTGTCGGACAACGTGGCCCGCGTGCGTAACTCGATCAACGAGGCGGACGTGAACGAGGTGCTGTTGAGCGCGTCGATCCTCGGCGGCAGCGATTTTCCCGCCAATGGCCGCGTCGTCGTGTCCAGCGTCGAATCCAACGGCAAGACCGGCGCCGATGCAGGGCAATATATCCGCTGGCAACGCTGCACCGGAGCACTGAACGTCGCTGAGTCGCAGCCCAAATACGGGCTTCAGGACAAGGGGAAGACGAATAACTCGCTTCAGTTCATGGGCACCGCCCCGCGCAAGATCGCGCCTGCGGCCGGCTCGGCGCTGATCTTCGTCGAGGTGACGTACAAATACCAACCGCTGGTGTCGGCACGCTTCTTCGGCACGCCGGTGCTGCGATCGGAGGCGGTCTACAATGTGCGCGAGCGCAACGACCAGACTCTCGGATCGGCGTCGGGGGCCACGGCGAGCGTCTGCACGACCTACGCCGCGTAAACCCTACGGCCGGGATCACCCGGCCATAGGGTTCCAACTTACTTGTAGGTAACCTTCTTCGCCGCCTTCACGACCTTCGCGACGTCGACCAGCATCAGCTTTTCGAGGTTCGCCGCGTAGGGCATGGGCACGTCTTCGTTGGTCACACGCAGCACCGGCGCGTCGAGGTCGTCGAAGCCGTGCTCCATCACCACCGACACGATCTCCGAAGCGATCGAGCAGGTCGCCCAATTCTCTTCGACGATGATCATGCGGTTGGTCTTGGCGAGGCTCTTCAGGACCGTCTCGGTGTCGAGCGGGCGCAGCGTGCGCAGGTCGATGACCTCCGCGTCGATGCCCTCTTCGGCGAGCTTCTCGGCGGCTTCGAGCGAGATGCCGACGCCGATCGAGTAGCTGACGATCGTCACGTCCTTGCCCTCGCGAACGATCCGCGCCTTGCCGATCGGCAGGACGTGGTTGTCGAGCTTGGGGACGTCGAAGCTGCGACCGTACATCAGCTCGTTCTCGAGGAACACGACCGGATCCTCGGTGCGGATCGCGGCCTTGAGCAGGCCCTTCGCGTCCGCCGCGTCATACGGCGCGATCACGATCAGGCCGGGGACGCTCGCATACCACGCCGCAAAGTTGTGCGAATGCTGGGCACCCACGCGCGACGCAGCGCCGTTGGGACCACGGAACACGATCGGGCAGCGCATCTGGCCGCCCGACATGTAGTTGGTCTTGGCAGCCGAGTTGATGATGTGATCGATCGCCTGCAACGCGAAGTTGAAGGTCATGAACTCGACGATCGGGCGAAGGCCGCCCATCGCCGCGCCCGCACCGATGCCGGCAAAGCCGTATTCGGTGATCGGCGTGTCGATGACGCGACGGTCGCCGAACTCGTCGAGCAGGCCCTGCGTGACCTTGTACGCGCCCTGATACTGCGCGACTTCCTCGCCCATCACGAAGACGCGGTCGTCCTCGCGCATTTCCTCGGCCATCGCGTCGCGAAGGGCTTCGCGGACGGTCGTCTTGACCATCTCGGTGCCCTCGGGGATCGCGGGGTCGGAGATGCCGACCTTTTCGGCCGACGCGACGAGCTGCTGCGTGCCGCTCTCGGCCTTGGCAGGCGAGGAGCCCTCCGGAACCGGCGGTGCCTTGTAGTCCGACGGCGTCTCCTTCGGTGCGGCGTTGGCCGCATCGCCGGAGCGTGCCTCGGCCGGCTTCGCAGCCTTGGCGTCGCTGGCGCTCTCACCCTCTTCGAGGATCGTCGCGATGACGGTGCCGACCTTCACATTGTCAGTGCCCTCAGGCACGGCGATCGAACCGATCGTGCCTTCGTCGATCGCCTCGAACTCCATCGTCGCCTTGTCGGTCTCGATCTCGGCGAGGATGTCGCCCGACTTGACGCTATCGCCTTCCTTGACGAGCCACTTCGCCAGCGTGCCCTCTTCCATCGTCGGGGAAAGCGCGGGCATCTTGATCTCGATCGCCATCAGTACTTCTCCACCAGAACGTCGGTGTAGAGCTCGGCGGGATCCGGCTCGGGTGTCTGTTCGGCGAAATCGGCGGCTTCGTTCACGATTTTCCTGATTTCCTGTTCAAGGGACTTGAGATCCGCCTCGGTCACGCCCTGCGCGTCGAGCAGCTTCTTCATGTGATCGATCGGATCGGACTTGTCGCGGACCGCCTGGACCTCGTCGCGCGTGCGGTACTTGGCCGGATCGGACATCGAGTGGCCACGGTAGCGATAGGTCTTCATCTCGAGGATGACGGGACCCTTGCCCGCGCGGACCCACGCCAGCGCTTCCTCGGCTGCACCGCGGCAGGCCAGCACGTCCATGCCGTCGACCTGGATGCCGGGAATGCGGAAGCTCTCGCCGCGGCGATACAGCTGGTCCTCGGCCGAGGCGCGATTGACGCTGGTGCCCATGGCGTACTGGTTGTTCTCGATCACGAAGATGATCGGGAGCTTCCACAGCTCGGCCATGTTGAAGCTCTCGTACACCTGGCCCTGGTTCGCGGCGCCATCGCCGAAATAGGCCATGCAGATGCCGCCGTCGTTCGAGTATTTGTGCTTGAACGCGAGGCCGGTGCCGAGCGACACCTGCGCACCGACGATGCCGTGGCCGCCGTAGAACTTATGCTCGGTCGAGAACATGTGCATCGACCCGCCCTTGCCCTTCGAGATCCCCGAATTGCGTCCGGTCAGCTCGGCCATGATCACCTTCGGGTCGATCCCGTAGGCGAGCATGTGGCCGTGATCGCGGTAGCCTGTGATCACCGAATCGGTCTCGCCGTTGAGCGCGGACTGAAGGCCGACCGCGACGGCTTCCTGACCGATGTACAGATGGCAGAAGCCACCGATCAGGCCCAAGCCATAGAGCTGGCCCGCTTTTTCCTCGAAACGGCGGATCAGCAGCATCTGCCGATACATTTCGAGCAGTTCGTCCTTCGACGCCTCGTAGGGCTTTGGTTCTGCCGGTCGTTCGCGGTTCGTAATCGGCGGTTCGGCGATTGCGCGTGCTGGTGGGGGGGTCTTGGCCACGATGTGGGAAACCTCGTTTTCCGTAGGGGAGTTGAGGGAGCCTATAGGCGCGGACGGGGCGGAACATCAATTCCCGTCTGGGGTATGTCGGTTTTGGGGGCGTGGGATGGGGTTTGTCCTATGCTTCGCGGTTACCAATTCCCAGCAGGCCACCACCCCGGCGAAGGCCGGGGCCCAATTGGGAAGGTTTCAGTAACGATGCGCATCGCTCAGTTGGCGCCGTCCCCCAATTGGGCCCGGCCTCCGCCGGGGTGGACTGCAATATTGGGAGTGGTGGCCATAACGCGCATGCCAAACCGCGGCGCTCACGCCTTCGCGGGAGAACAAGGGAACGAACAGTCCTGGCTTGAGCCGCTATCCCCACCCCAAGCAAAGCTCCGGTTGCCCTCCCCTCGCGCCCGCGCCTAAAGCCCACCGCAATGGCCCCGACGACAGACCCGCACCAGCATCCCCTCAGGATCGCCAATTTCCGCGCCTATTGGCTCTCCCGCTTCACCGGCACGATCGCGGTCAGCGCGATGTCGATCGTGATCGGGTGGCAGGTCTACAACATCGCCCGCGAGACGATGGACATCCGCCAGGCCGCCTTCATGCTCGGCATGATAGGCTTCGCGCAGTTCGTGCCGCTGTTCCTCCTCACCCCGATCACCGGGCTCGTCGCGGACAGCTTCGACCGCCGGTGGATCGTCCGCGGGACCACGACGCTGCTCGTCCTGACGGCCGCGACGCTGTGGCTGCTGACCTGGACCGGCCACCTGACGCTCGGCGTGCTGTTCGTCGCGGCCGTCGCGTTCGGCGTGGCGCGCGCTTTTTCCGGCCCGGCTTATTCCGCCCTCGCCCCCAACCTCGTCCCCCGCGCCGTCCTTCCGACCGCGATCGCGGTGAGTTCGATCGCGTGGCAGGTCGGCACGATCGCCGGGCCGAGCGTCGGCGGGCTGCTGTACGCGATCCACCCGGAAGTCGCGTACGGCGTCGCCACGCTGCTCTTCCTCGTGGCGCTCGTCTTCATGTTCATGATCGGCCCGGTGCCCCAGCCCGCGACGCAGACCGACCACCGCCCCCTCGCCCGGATCATCGAGGGTTTCACCTATGTCCGCCGCAACCGCCTCGTTCTCGCGACCATCACGCTGGACCTGTTCGCGGTGCTGCTCGCCGGCGCGACGTCGCTGCTGCCGGTATATTCGCGCGACATCCTGCATGTCGGTTCCCAAGGTCTCGGCGTGCTCGCCGCCGGCATGGGGATCGGTGCGGCGGTCACTGCCGTGTGGTTCTCGGTCCGGCCGATGAGCACCAATGTCGGCGTGAAGATGCTGATCGCGGTGGTCGTGTTCGGCCTGGCGATCCTCACCTTCGGCATCGCCACGCCGATCGTCGACCTGCTCGGCATCGCGCCCGGCACGATCGCCGGTGTCCCCATCCACCCCGCCTTCGTCCTCAGCCTGATCGCGCTGATCGTCGCGGGCGGCGCGGACATGATCTCGGTCTATGTCCGCCAGTCGCTCATCCAGCTCCACACCCCCGACGCGATGCGCGGCCGGGTCAGCGCGGTGTCGCAGCTCACGATTTCCGCCTCGAACGAGCTCGGTGAGTTCGAGAGCGGGGTGATGGCCTCGCTGCTCGGCCCGGTCGGCGCAGTGGTATTTGGCGGCGTCGGTGCTATTGCGATCACGATCGGCTGGGCGCGACTGTTCCCGGAACTCAGGGCGGCCAAGACCTTTGATCCCCCCGAGATGTTAGAGACCGAACCCCAGCACGGAGAAGCCAAGCCATGAAGGCCAACTCGATCCTCGACACGATCGGCAACACGCCGCACGTCCGCCTGTCGAAGCTGTTCCCCGATTCCGAAGTCTGGGTGAAGTCCGAGCGGTCGAACCCAGGCGGTTCGATCAAGGACCGCATCGCGCTCGCCATGATCGAGGCCGCGGAGAAGGACGGCCACCTCAAGCCCGGCGGCACGATCATCGAGCCGACCAGCGGCAACACCGGCATCGGCCTTGCGCTCGTCGCCGCGGTGAAGGGCTACAAGATCGTCCTCGTCATGCCCGAGAGCATGTCGATCGAACGCCGTCGCCTTATGCTCGCCTATGGCGCGACCTTCGACCTGACCCCGCGTGAGAAGGGCATGAAGGGCGCGATCGAGCGCGCGAAGGAACTCGTCGAGCAGACGCCCGGTTCCTGGATGCCGCAGCAGTTCGAAAACCCTGCGAACATCGCCGTGCATGTTGCTACGACGGCACAGGAAATACTCGCCGACTTCCGCGATACGCCGATCGACGTGATCATCACCGGCGTCGGCACCGGCGGCCACATCACCGGCGTCGCGGAGGCGCTGAAGAAGGAATGGCCGTCGCTGAAGGTCTATGCGGTCGAGCCGGCAGCATCGCCGGTGATCGCGGGCGGCCAGCCGGGTCCGCACCCGATCCAGGGCATCGGCGCGGGCTTCATTCCGGTGAACCTCCACACACAGGCACTCGACGGCGTGATCGAGGTCGACGCGGCGGTGGCCAAGGACATGGCGCGCCGTTCGGCGACCGAAGAGGGCATGCTCGTCGGCATCAGCTCTGGCGCGACGCTCGCAGCGATCCTCCAGAAGCTGCCCGATCTGCCTGACAATGTTCGCGTTCTCGGCTTCAACTATGACACCGGCGAGCGTTATCTGTCGGTCCCGGACTTCCTGCCCGAACAGTGAAGACCGATCTCTCCGCGCGCGGCACCACGGTGCTGCGCGCCACTCTCGTCGGCATTTCCGCGCTGGCGATCGTCGGGCCTGCGCTGGTCGTTGCCAATGCGCCGACGATCGTCCACGTATCTAAGCGGGTCAAACTCCCGCCCGGCCGGGTCGTGCCGCAAGCCGAAGTGCCCGAAGTCGAACCCGTCAAGTTCGTCGACCTCAGCCCGGACGACGCGCGCGCGTTCAACGCGACGGTACCGTTCTCGACCGCGCCCAACCCGGCCGCACGGCCGTTCCGCTTTGCCGGCGGGCCGGAGGATTTGGCGCGCGCCACCGATTGCATGGCGGCGGGCATCCTCTACGAGGCCGGCGACGACACGCTAGGCGAACGTGCAGTCGCGCAGGTCGTGCTCAATCGCTTGCGCCATCCGGCCTTCCCCAAGACGGTGTGCAGCGTCGTGTTCGAAGGGCAGGACCGTGCCACCGGTTGCCAGTTCAGCTTCAGTTGCGACGGTGCGATCACGCGTTGGCACCCCACCGACGACGCCTGGCGCCGCGCGCGCGAGGTCGCGGCTTCGTCGCTGTCCGGGGCGGTGTTCAAGCAGGTCGGCTATGCGACGCACTACCATACCGATTGGGTCGTGCCCTATTGGCAGTCGAGCCTCGACAAGATTACCGCGGTCAACACGCACCTGTTTTTCCGCTGGTCCGGCTGGTGGGGGACACCCGCGGCGTTCGGGCGTCATCCCGAGACGGTCGAGCCGGTGATCGCGCAGCTTGCCGACCTGTCCGACGCGCACAAGACGGGCGCTGCGCTGGCCGAGGCCGATGCGGCGTTGGCGGAGGCGTCGATCGCCATGGGGTTTGGGCCTGTGACGGAGACGACGCCTGCGCCCGCGGTGCCAGTCGATGGCGATACGATCCTCGTAGCCTTGCCCCGCAGCCAGACCGCGGACGGGCTGACGACGCTCGCGGCGCAAGCATGTGGGGACAAGCCGTTCTGCCGCTACATGGCGTGGACCGACGGCAGCAAGGCGGCAACCTCGCTGCCGCTGGCACCGGCCCAGACCGCAGCGTTGAGCTTCAGCTACCTGCGCGATCGGTCGAGCAATTACGAAAAGTCGCTTTGGAACTGCCGCCAGTTCAAGCGCGCCGATCCTGCGCAATGCATGAGGGTTCAGGCGACGCTGACCGCGGTGCCGGTGCCCGCCGCGGTTGCGCCCGCTGGGCCGGTGGCGGCCGAGCTGAACGGGGTCCGGCGAAAGACGACAGTTACTGCCCCGCCCCCGCCGGGAACCATGCCAGCGCCTGCGGCTACGCCAAAGTAGGAAGCCAACTTGCTCCCCTCCCTGGAAGGGAGGGGTTGGGGGTGGGTCGGCCGGCTTGAACCGCCAGCGTCTGGAGCTTGCGGAAACCGACCCACCCCCTGCCCCTCCCTTTCAGGTAGGGGAGCAGAAGGGCCCCGATCAGGCGGCCATGAACATCTCGGGCGGCAGCGCCATCAGCGACTCCGCGCCACCCTCGATCTTGCGACGCAGCGCACCCGCATCCGGAAGAATCCGCTCGGCATAGAAGCGCGCGGTCACCAGCTTGGCGTCGAGGAACGCAGCCTCGCCCTCGCCTGCTGCCTTCAGCTTGGTCGCAGCGACCGCCATCCGCAGCCACATCGTGCCGACCGCGACGATCCCCATCAGGTGCATGTAGCTGACCGCGCCGGCACCCACGTTCTCGGGGTTCTTCATGCCGTTTGCCATGAACCACATCGTCGCCGCCTGAAGCTGGCCGTTGGCCTTCTCCAGCGCTTCGGCGAACACTGCGGTGGCCGGATCGGTCTTCGCCGCGGCGACGTCGTCCGCCACCAGCTTGAAGAACGCCTGGATCCCGCGCCCGCCGTTCTGCGCCAGCTTGCGCCCGACCAGATCCATCGCCTGGACGCCGTTGGTGCCTTCGTAGATCATCGCGATCCGCGCATCGCGGACATACTGCTCCATGCCCCATTCGGCGATGTAGCCGTGGCCGCCGTAAACCTGCTGCGCGTTGGTCGCGATCGCATAGCCCATGTCGGTGCCATAGCCCTTGATGACCGGGGTCAGCAGCGAGATCAGATCGCCCGCCAGCTGGCGCTCTTCCTCGGTTTCGGCATGATGCTCGAGATCGGCCTGGAGCGCGGTCCACAGGATCAGCGCGCGCAGGCCCTCGGTCAGCGACTTGCCTTCCATCAGCATGCGGCGGATGTCGGGATGGACGAACAGCGTGTCCGCCTTCTCCTGAGGCTCCTTCGGCCCGGTCAGCGCGCGACCCTGGCGGCGATCCTGCGCATACTGGACCGCATTCTGGTAGGCGACCTCGGCCACGCCGAGACCCTGCAAGCCCACGCCGAGACGCGCGGCGTTCATCATGATGAACATCGCGGCGAGGCCCTTCATCTCCTCGCCGACCAGCCAGCCGGTCGCCGAATCATAGTTCATCACGCAGGTCGAGTTCGCGTGGATGCCCATCTTGTGCTCGATCGACCCGCAGGTGACGCCGTTGCGCGCGCCGAGCGAACCGTCCTCGTTCACCAGCACCTTCGGCACGACGAACAGCGAAATGCCCTTCACGTTATCCGGCGCGCCCGGCGTCTTGGCGAGCACGAGGTGGATGATGTTGTCGGTCAGGTCATGCTCACCGCTCGAGATAAAAATCTTCGTCCCGGTGATCGCGTACGAGCCGTCCGCCTGCGGCTCGGCCTTGGTGCGGATCAGGCCGAGATCGGTGCCGCACTGCGGCTCGGTCAGGTTCATCGTCCCGCCCCATTCGCCCGACACCATCTTCGGCACGTACATCGCCTTCTGCGCGTCCGAGCCCTTGGCGATCAGCGCGGCGATCGCGCCGTGCGTGAGGCCGGGATACATCGCGAACGCCATGTTCGACGAGATCATGTATTCCTGGAACGCGGTCGACACGACGTGCGGCATCCCCTGCCCGCCATATTCCGGCTGGTTGCCGAGCGTCGCCCAGCCGCTCTCGACATACTGCTTATACGCCTCCTTGAAGCCGTCCGGCGTCGTCACCGAGCCGTCCTCGTGCCGCGTGCAGCCCTGCTGGTCACCCGACAGGTTGAGCGGGAACAGCTTTTCGGCGACGAACTTGCCACCCTCTTCAAGGACTGCATCGACGACGTCTGGCGACGCCGCATCGAAGCCGGGGAGATTGGAATAGCGTGGCAGGCCGACGACATGCTCGAGGACGAAACGCGTGTCGCGGACGGGGGGCGTATACTGGGGCATGGTTTATCCTTGCGGGGTGTCTTGGGCGCGGCTGGCTTCGAGAAGGGCCACGAAACTGGTGAGTTCGTCGATGGCGAGATCGATGTCGCGCTTCTGCGCGGTGAGCAGCGCGATCCGGGCCTGGCTGCGCTCGATCACGACCTGGCGCTGTGCGCGCCGGCCATCGCCGAGATCGTAGAGATCGATCATCTCGCGGATCTCGCCGAGGCTGAACCCGACGCGCTTGCCGCGCAGGATCCAGGCGAGACGCGCGCGGTCGCGGTGCGAATAGATGCGCTGCGTGCCGCGACGCTCGGGCGCGATCAGGCCCTCGTCCTCGTAGAAACGGAGCGCCCGCGCCGTCACGTCGAACTCGGCGGAGAGATCGGAGATCGTGAAGCTTTCCCGGTCATGCCGCGGTTCGATCACCGCGTAGGATTCGGGAGAGACCGGAGAGAGAGATGCTCGTGTCGCCATCCAGAGACAAATAACTCTCGTTTACGTCAACGTCAATTAGCGCAGAGCAACTTCCCGGCAGATGATCGACCACCCGTTGATCGTAACGTCGAAGCCTCCGAGGGCGATTCGCTGATCCGATCCACCGTCACAGCCGCCAGCGATGCGCGGCCGGTGCAGAGCGTATCACAGGCCTCGGGTATTTCGGACGGGAAGACGATCCGGTCGCCGTCGAACCGCGCGTCGAACTTGCACGCGCCGAATGCGAGCTTCAGCGCATCCCCCGAACGCTCGACCGTTCCGGATGCCGCACAACCCTGGTCTTCGCCGTAATCGACGCTGACCCCGATCCGGGCGGTCTTCTCGGTGCCGACGACGCAGACCCGGTCGGTGTCGCGCGCCCACGATCCCTGCAGCGGCGCGTTCGGATCGGGCACAATCCCCGCCGTCTCCGCCGCCGCCTCCAGCCGAGCCCCCGCGCTGTCCGCCACGACATTGGACGGCTCCCGCCCGCACGCGCACAACACCAGTGCGAGCAGCAACACCCGCTTCATTCGGCCGGCACCAGTCTGCCCCCCTCGATCCGCCGGAAGAAGCACGTCCGCTCGCCGGTATGGCACGCCGGCCCCGCCGCATCGGCGATCACCCAAACCGCATCCTGGTCGCAATCGATCCGCAACTCGGCGACGCGCAGCACGTTCCCCGACGTCTCGCCCTTCTTCCAGAGCTTTTCCCGACTGCGCGACCAGAAATGCGCCTCGCCGGTTGCCTGCGTTTGCGCCAGCGCTTCCGCATTCATATGCGCGACCATCAGCACGTCGCCCGACACGCGGTCGGTGACGACCGCTGTCAAAAGCCCGGCGGAATCGAATTTCGGATTGAGCGTCAGGCCCGTGTCGCGGCTGTGTGTCATGCCCCGGATATACCCGAAACCCGTCCCGATGCGACCAGCAGCACGCAATGTTATTACAAACAGGCGACAAGCCCGCCAACCGCTCGTATAGGGCAGCTTCCGCACGACGTGAGATCCGGCATGCAGACGACCAATCCTTTCGATGACGACAAACTCCGCGAAGAATGCGGGGTGTTCGGCGTCTCCGCCACCGATGGCGCAGCCGCGCTCGTAGCCCTGGGGCTGCACGCGCTGCAGCACCGCGGGCAGGAAGCCGCCGGCATTACGACCTTCGACGGCGCCAATTTCCACACCCACCGCGCGATGGGCCATGTCGCGGGCAATTTCGACCGCGACGACGTGATCCGCGCGCTGCCGGGCACCGTCGCCTGCGGCCATGTCCGCTATTCGACGACCGGCGAGACCGCGCTGCGCAACGTCCAGCCGCTCTACGCCGAGCTGTCGACCGGCGGCTTCGCGATCGCGCATAACGGCAATATTTCCAATGCGATGCGGCTGCGGCGCGAGCTCGTCCGGCGCGGTTCGATCTTCCAGTCGACCAGCGATACCGAGACGATCATCCATCTCGTCGCGACGTCTAACTACCGCACGCTGCTCGACCGGTTCATCGATGCGCTGAAGCAGATCGAAGGCGCCTATTCGCTGATCGTGATGACCCCGGAAGGCATGATCGCCTGCCGCGATCCGCTCGGCATCCGGCCGCTCGTGATGGGCAAGCTCGGCGAGGCGGTGATCTTCGCGTCCGAGACGGTCGCGCTCGACGTCGTCGGCGCCACCTTCGTCCGCGCGGTCGAGCCCGGCGAACTGGTCATCGTCCAGGGGTCCGAGATCCGCTCGATCCGGCCGTTCGCACCGATGGCGGCGCGGCCGTGCATCTTCGAATGGGTCTATTTCTCGCGGCCGGATTCGATCGTCGACGATCACTCGGTCTATTCGGTGCGCAAAGCGATCGGTGCGCAGCTTGCGATCGAATCTCCGGTCGATGCGGATCTCGTCATTCCCGTCCCCGATTCGGGCACGCCGGCGGCGATCGGCTATGCGCAGCAATCGGGTATCCCGTTCGAACTCGGCATCATCCGCTCGCATTATGTCGGCCGCACGTTCATTTCGCCGGGCGACAAGGTCCGCCACCTCGGCGTGAAGCTGAAGCACAACGCCAACCGCGCGCTGATCAAGGGCAAGCGCGTCATCCTCGTCGACGACTCGATCGTCCGCGGCACGACCTCGCTGAAGATCGTCCAGATGATGCGCGAGGCGGGTGCCGCCGAAGTCCATATGCGGATCGCCAGTCCGCCGACGCGGCATTCGTGCTTCTACGGCGTCGATACGCCCGAGCGCGCGAAACTGCTCGCAGCCAAGCTCGATCTGGGCGGCATGACCGGCTTCATCCACGCCGACAGCCTGAACTTCATCTCGATCGACGGCCTCTACAAGGCGCTCGGCGAGGCGAAGCGCGCGGATATCCGCCCGAAATATTGCGATGCGTGCTTCACGGGCGACTATCCGACCACGCTGACCGACCATGACGAGGGCGCCGAAGTCGATCAGTTCGCAATGCTCGCCGAACGCGTCATCTGATACTCCCGGAGCGATTATGACGGACAAGCCTCTCGACGGCCGGCTGGCCTTGGTCACCGGTGCCAGCCGCGGCATCGGCGCTGCGACTGCGATCGCGCTGGCGGCAAAGGGCGCACACGTCGTCCTGACGGCGCGCACGCCCGGTGGTCTCGAAGACGTCGAGGCGACGATCCACGCGGGCGGCGGCTCGGCGACGATCGCCCCGCTCGATCTGGCCGAGAGCGAAGCGATCGCGCGGCTCGCGACGGCAATCGGCGACCGCTGGGATGCGCTCGATATTCTTGTGCTCAACGCCGGCATGCTCGGTTCGCTGTCGTCGGTCCCGGCGATCGATCCGAAGGAAATGGCGCAGGTCCTGACGCTCAACGTCAGCGCGCAGGCGGCACTGATCGCGGCGTTCGATCCGATGTTGAAGAAGGCGAAGTCGGCGCGCGTGATCGGCGTGACCTCAAGTGTCGGCCGCAAGCCTCGCGCGTACTGGGGCCTCTATGGCGCGTCGAAGGCGGCGTTCGAGACGCTGCTCGGCGCATATGGCGACGAGATGGCCGAGATCAGCGCCATCCGTACGGCGATTGTCGATCCGGGCGCGACGCGGACCAAGATGCGCGCGCGGGCCTATCCGGGCGAGGATCCGAACTCGGTGAAAGAGCCGACGGTGGTGGCCGACCGCATCGTCGCGCTGGCGATCGAAGGCTTCGAACCCGGCCATTTCGAGCGGGTAGCCTAACCGTTCTCCTGCGGACGCAGGAGCCCAGGATACCAAGCGCCACCGCCCGTTACCCTGGATTCCTGCGTACGCAGGAAAACGCTAGCGCTTCACCAGCGTCACCTGCGCGACATCGATCCCGCCGCCGAGAAACCCGCCCTCGCAATACATCAGATAATACCGCCACAACGCCACGAACCGCGCATCGAACCGCGCCGGCAACCGCCCCTCCGCGACCGCAGCATCGAACGCCACCCGCCACCGCCGCAGCGTCTCGGCATAATGCAGCCCGAACCCGTGTCGGTCTTCCCACGCAAGCCCGCGCGCCTCCGCCAGCGCGCGAAACCGCGGCTCGGACAACAGCACCCCGCCCGGAAAAACATAGCGCTGGATGAAATCGACGCTCCGCGAATAGGAGTCGAAGATCGCGTCGTCGATCGAGATATACTGCAACGCCGCACGCCCGCCCGGCTTCAACGCGCGCGCGATCGCATCGAGATACACCGGCCAATATTCCTCGCCGACCGCCTCGACCATCTCGATGCTCGCCACCGCATCATAGGTGCCGGTGACGTCGCGGTAATCGGTCAGCGCCACGCGAACCCCGTCCAGCCCCGCCGCCGCGATCCGGTCGTCGACCTGCCGCTTCTGCTCGATCGACAGGGTCAGTGCGTGCACGCCGACCCCCGCACGCGCCGCCATCTCGGCAAAAGATCCCCAGCCACAACCGATCTCCAGGATCGTATCCCCCGCCCGCGCGTGCGTCCGGTCGAGGATCGCGCGCAGCTTGGTCGCCTGCGCCGTCTCATGCGGTTCGGCATCGTCGAACGGCTCGGCGAAGATCGCGCTCGAATAGGTCAGGCTCGGATCGAGCCACGTCTCGTAGAAATCGTTGCCAAGGTCGTAATGCGCCGCGATGTTCTTCCGCGAGCCGGTCGGGTCGTTACGTCGCATCCGATGCCACGCCCGCGCCGCCAGACGCACCACGCCGCCCGATCGCGCGGAACTCCCGAGCGAGCGGCGGTTACGCATGAACAGGTCGAACAGCGGCACCGGATCGGAGCTCGACCAGTCGCCTGCCGCCCAGCCCTCGTACCAGCCGACCGACCCCGCCGTCGCGAGCCGCACCAGCGCGCGCCAGCGATGCACGGTGACGATGGGCAAAGGCCCCGGCGCACGTCCGCCGATCAGCCGCCGTGTGCCGTCCGGTAGGCGTGCATCGATCCCGCCGCTCTCCAGTCCTGCGTCGATCCGGTCGAGCAAGCGGTGGAACACCGGCGCGACGACGCGCGAGACCGTGGAAACCTGCGCGGCGGGCACATCATCGAAAGCGGGAACGGCAGTCATCGCGGCGCTCCATGCAACAGGGGCCGCGGCTAGGAAAGAGCCGACGGCGCGGAAACGGCTCGAACGCGATCACCCGCGAACGCCACGTCTGCCCCCTTCCCTGAAAGGGAGGGGTTGGGGGTGGGTCGGGTTCCGCCTGGTCGACCGTCATTGGCTTGAACCGGCCAACCCACCCCCAGCCCCTCCCTTCCAGGGA